>NZ_JBIGHX010000040.1:0-280 GCF_043555885.1 Pelomonas lactea
GCTGGCGGCGCTGAGCAGGTAGAGGTGGACGCTGACCTGTGGCGCCAGCGCGCGCACGCGGACCTTGGTGGTGTCGGCGCTCGCGGCGGTGAACGGGTCCACCAGCGTCATGCCCACGCCGGCCTCCACCAGCGCGCGGGCGAGCTGGTAGGTCTGCACGGTGATGTGGCTGGCCAGCGTCTGGCCCAGCGCCTCGCCGGCGTGGTGCAGCAGGCTGGCGAGCGGGTCGTCGCTGTGCAGGCCAACGATCTCGGTGCGGATGTCGGCCAGGTCCAGCGGG
>NZ_JBIGHX010000041.1:0-280 GCF_043555885.1 Pelomonas lactea
GCCACGACGGTGACGGCCGGCAACAACGTGCTGCTGGACAGCGCCGACTCCAGCGCGCCAGCGGGGCGAACGTTGACGGGCCATGCCTGGAGCATCACCAGTGGCAGCGGCATCGCATCGTTCAGCGGCGCCACGGCGGGCACCACGGCGACGCTGGCCACCAGCGCGGCGGGCACGGTCACCGTGCAGCTGACGCTCACCGACAGCGCCGGCGCTCAGGCGGTGAAGACGCAGGTCATCACGGTCGCGGCGGCCAACACGGCCACCAGCGGTTCGAGCA
>NZ_JBIGHX010000042.1:0-278 GCF_043555885.1 Pelomonas lactea
TGCTCCAGCAGGCCGGCGACGGCACGCTCGGCGTCCAGGATGCTCTTGCGCTGTACTTCGGTCGGGTGGGCCGTCAGCACCGGCGAGATGAAGCCGCGCTGCAGCACCTCGGCGATCTCGGTCGGGCGGATGCCGGCCTCGTGCAGATGCTCCAGGCAGTAGGCCAGCGAGTCGGGCTGCAGGCTGCCGGCGCGCTCGTGCACGTCGCGGCGGCGGATGTGGTGGCGATCCTCGGCAATGTTGGCCAGGTGCGAGAAATAGCTGAACGCGCGGATGAC
>NZ_JBIGHX010000043.1:0-255 GCF_043555885.1 Pelomonas lactea
CTTGTCAGCTGAAGGCCCGCGTCACGTCAAACGGCGTGCCCGTCTTCATCACATGAAAGCAGGCCCGCGCCAGCTTGTGTGCCACGGCCTTGATGGCCACAACCTGCAAGGTCTTGGCGCATTTCTTTTGGAACCAGCGCCGGATCGTTTCGTCGTAGCGCACCGCGAAGTGCGCCGCCTCGATGAAGGCCCAGGCCAGGTGCTTGTTGCCGCACTTGGCGTTGCCTTCGCCCTTCTTCTTGCCGTTGGATTCGC
>NZ_JBIGHX010000044.1:0-255 GCF_043555885.1 Pelomonas lactea
CTTGTCAGCTGAAGGCCCGCGTCACGTCAAACGGCGTGCCCGTCTTCATCACATGAAAGCAGGCCCGCGCCAGCTTGTGTGCCACGGCCTTGATGGCCACAACCTGCAAGGTCTTGGCGCATTTCTTCTGGAACCAGCGCCGGATCGTTTCGTCGTAGCGCACCGCGAAGTGCGCCGCCTCGATGAAGGCCCAGGCCAGGTGCTTGTTGCCGCACTTGGCGTTGCCTTCGCCCTTCTTCTTGCCGTTGGATTCGC
>NZ_JBIGHX010000045.1:0-255 GCF_043555885.1 Pelomonas lactea
CGGTGGGGGTCAACCCCTTCGTCATCACGGCGACGCAGGCGCAGGCCACCCAGCGCCAGGCCGGCAGCTCCGCCGTGGCCGACGCGTCGGCCGCCGCGCTGGCACTGCTGGCCGACGACCGCGGCCGGCTGGACGCCGGCGCCACGCCGGCCCCGCTGCCGCGCACCGCCGCCGAGATCGCCCAGGACGAGGCCGACCGCGCCCGCGCGCTCAGCGATGCCTGGCTCAAGGAGCTGGAAGAGCGCGCCAAGGCGC
>NZ_JBIGHX010000046.1:0-248 GCF_043555885.1 Pelomonas lactea
TTGGCCGCCGTCACCACGGCGCTGTGCGCCAGCCCCGTCGCACTGTCCACGCCGATGTGCAGCTTCATCCCGAAGTGCCACTGCTGGCCTTTGCGGGTCTGGTGCATCTCGGGGTCGCGCCCCCCCCCCTTGTCGTTCTTGGTCGAACTCGGCGCCGAGATGATCGTGGCGTCCACGATGGTGCCGGTTCCCACCTTCAGGCCCTTGCCCTGCAGCACTTCACCGACCTTGGCGAACAGTGCCGCGCC
>NZ_JBIGHX010000047.1:0-246 GCF_043555885.1 Pelomonas lactea
ACATGGCTGCGCTGTCCAGCAGCCAGATCGCCTCGCTGACGTCCGACCAGCTCAAGGCGCTGACGACCGACCAGCTGCCGGCCATCGAATCCGGCGACATCAAGTCGATCACGACGGTCGCGCTGCGTGCGCTGTCCAGCGCCCAGCTGGATGCGCTGACCAGCGACCAGCTGCAGGCGCTGAGCTCCACGCAGCTCAATGCGCTGACCTCCACCCAGCTGCAGAGCCTGAAGACGGACGATCTCA
>NZ_JBIGHX010000004.1:0-508186 GCF_043555885.1 Pelomonas lactea
TCGCCGCGGCCCTGGGTTCCGAGCATCGCAAGGCAGCCCGCAGGGCCGGTTTTGCAGGGGCGGTTTCTTTGCCTACTTTCTTGTCCGCACAAGAAAGTAGGTCGCCCGCCGGGGCGAACTCCCGGCACGGGCCTGGCCACCACCCCGAAGCAACGCACAGACAACCTCAGATGAAGCGAACCAGCAACTCGCCCATCGCCAGCAGCGCCATCGCCTGCCCGAACGGCATCGACGTCAGCGGGATGTCCTTGTATTCCTGCAGCGTGTTGAACACCGGCGTGCCGAAGCTCACCTGCGTCAGCTCGCCCGCGTCGTTGATGTGCCGCCTCACCGCCAGCGCAGCCTTCACGCCGAAGGCCTCGTAGTCCTTGGAGATGTAGCCCTTGCGAACGGCCTTCAGGATGCCGTAGGCAAACCCCGCCGAAGCTGCAGCCTCGTCATACGAAGTCGGGTCATCCAACAAAGTTGGCCACAAGCCCGACGGCGACTGGAATTGCGCCAACGCCTTGACCTGCGCCTCCAGCGTGGACACCAGGTGCTGTCGGAAGGCGTCGCCTTCCGGCAGGTTCAGCAGCTCCAGGAACTCGGGGATGACGATGGTGACCCACGAGTTGCCGCGCGCCCACAGCGCGTTGGCAAAGTTGTGGCGGCCGTCGAACGTCCAGCCGTGGAACCACAGGCCGGTTTTGCGATCCGACAGGTACTTGATGTGGACGAGGAACTGGCGCTTGGCTTCCTCGACGTAGTGCGGGCGGCCCAACAAGAGCCCGAACTTGGCCAGCGGCAGCACCGACATCATCAGCGTGTCGTCCCACAGCTGCTGGTGGTTGACGCTGTTGTAGACGATGTGCTGGAAGCCGCCTTCCTCGGTGCGGGGCAGCTCGTTGTAGACCCACTCGGCCCAGCGGTCGATGTAGGGCAGGAAGCGGCGGTCACCCGTGCGGTCGAACAGGTAGGCCAGCGTCAGGAAGGGCGCCACCGTGTTGATGTTGCGGCTGGGCATGCCTTCCTTGAAGCGCGCCTCGAACCAGCTCGTCATGATGTCCCAGGCCTTGGGGTCGCCGGTCAGCTCCCAGACCTTGTAGACGCCGTACAGGCCCACGCCGTGCGTCCACTCGAAGCCGTTCCAGCCCTTGGTGTCCAGCACGCGGCCGTCGTCCAGGCGCAGCAGGAACTTGCCGTCCTTGTCCTCGATGTTGATCAGGTTGTGGATCAGGCGGTCGATGGCGCCGCGGATGTCGTCGCGGTCCGCGCCGAGGTGGGCCGTGTGGTGGGCCAGCAGCGGGTGGATCTTGGAGGAGTCGACGGGCTTGAGGATCTGGTTGGACATGGTCTTGTCTCGGGTACTGCTCAGAAAGACAGCTCGGCGGCGGCGAGGCCGGGAGCGGTGACGCGCAGGCGCGCGGGTGGTTGATTGGAGTCGGTGCGGCGCAGGATGGCCAGGCCGCGGCCCTCGTGGACGGCGTGCTCGGCATCGCGCGGATCGTCCACGTCGGCCAGGTTGCCGTTGCCGATACCGAGGATCTCCAGGCCTTGCGCGTCGAAGCGCAGCCTGTTCGCCGCGCCGGGCACGCGGTGGCCCTGCGCATCGACGACGAAGAAGGCCACCTGCTCGACGCCATCCTTGCCCAAGGCCACGCGCTGCAGCTCGATGCGCGCGGCGGCACCGGCCGTGTGCAGCGCGAACTCGGCGACCGGCTGGCCGTCCTTCAGGCCCACGGCCTTCAGCTCGCCGGGCTGGTAGGGCAGCGTCCAGCTCAGGATGCCTTCCACCGCGTCGGCGGCCTTCTGCGTGCCGACGAGCTTGCCGTTCAGCCACAGCTGCACCTCGGGCGTGTTGGCGTAGGCCGACACGACGATGGACTCGCCCGCCGGCCAGTTCCAGTGCTCGGCCACCTTGGCGCGCTTCTGCTGGTCCAGCAGCGGCGTGCCCTGGCCCGATTGCGACGCGATCTGCGTGGCCGATGCGGTGGCTGCTGCGAGGTAGACGACGGGCTTGTCGCTCCAGAGGCTTGCGCGGAAGGCGCCGCGCGGCTTCATGAAGCCGGCCAGGTCAAAGAGGCCGAAGTCCGCGCCGCGCTGCGGCCATTGGTGGGCTTCACCGAGGTAGTCGAAGCCGGTCCACAGGAACTGCGCCGAGATGTAGGGCGTGTCGCGCACGATGGCCCAGGCACGGTAGTCGTGGCGGTTCTCGCTGCCGTAGATGACGCGCTTGGTGAACTTCGCGTGGTCGGCCGCGTAGCGGGCTTCCTGGTAGTTGTAGCCGGCCACGTCGAACAGGTTGCCGAAGCCGACGGCGTCACTCATCTCGACGGACGCCATCGCGGCGGTGACGGGCCGCGTCGGGTCCATGCGGCGCACGGCCTCCACCAACGGCCGGCCCCAACGCACCAGGTCGCTGGCCGGCGGCGCGGTGGGGCGGTACTTGGCGCCCAGCACCGGGTGTGAGAACGGGTCGTTGGGGTAGTCCACCTCGTTGCCCACGCTCCACATGACGATGCTCGGATGGTTGCGGTCGCGCCGCACCATGTCCTCCACATCGCGCACGCCCCACTGCACGAATTCCTCGCCGTAGCCCTGGCGGCCCGGCACGCCGACGTTCCAGCCGGCGATCCACTTGTTCTTCGTCGGCGTGAACTCGTCGAAGGCCTCGGCCTGCACGAGGAAGCCCATGCGGTCGGCCAGGTCCAGCAGCTCGGGCGCCGGCGGGTTGTGGCTGGTGCGGATGGCGTTGACGCCGATGTCCTTCAGCTGCTGCAGCCGCCGCTCCAGCACCGAGACGGGCACGGCCGCGCCGAGGTTGCCCGCGTCGTGGTGCAGGCACACGCCCTTGAGCTTGAGCGACTGGCCGTTCAGCGTGAAGCCGGTGTCGGCGTCGAAGCGGAACGTGCGGATGCCGAACGGCGTGTCGGTCTGGTCGACCAGCTTGCCGTCGACCCGCACGGTCTGGCGCAGCGTGTAGAGATGCGGCGTGTCCAGCGACCAGCGCTGCGGCTGGTTCACGGCGAGCGCCTGCGTCAGCGTGCGGCGCTCGCCGGCGGCGAGCCGGGCCTGCGTGTCGCGCGTGGCGACGACGCGGCCGTCCGGCGCCAGCAGCTCGGTGCGCAGCGTGAAGGCGCGCGGGCTCGTCGCCGCGTTGATCAGCTCGGCCTGCGCCTTCACGGCGGCCTTGGTCGCGCTGACGGTGGGCGTCGTCACATAGCTGCCCCAGGGCGCGATGTGCAGCGCGTCGGTGAAGCTCAGCCGCGCGTCGCGGTAGATGCCGGAGCCGGTGAAGTAGCGCGAGTCCATCTGCCGCGAATGGTCCACGCGCACGGCCAGCACGTTGGGGCTGCCATCGGTCTTCAGGTGGCGCGTCAGCTCGAACTCGAAGCTGCTGTAGCCGTAGGGCCGGCCGCCGACGTAGTGGCCGTTGATCCACACCTGTGCGTGGTCGTAGACGCCGTCGAACGTGATGCGGGCGACGCGGCCCTTCTGCTCCGGCCCCACGGTGAAGCTGCGGCGATACCAGGCGACGCCGCCGGCCGCATAGCCGTTGCCGCTGCCGTACTCGGCGCGGAAGGGCTCGTGCTGGCTCCAGTCGTGCGGCACGCGCACGGCCTGCCAGCCGCTGTCGTCGAAGGCCGGCTGCATGGCCGCGCCGGCATCGCTCTTCTGGAAGCGCCAGCCGCTGTCCAGCGTCTGCACCTGGCGTTGTGCCAGCACGGTGCCCGCCACGAGCGCCAGCGCGATGCCGGCGGCGAGCAGGGTCAATCGGGTCACGGGGAGGTTCATCGCTGCAGGTTGCGGGGTTGGGGCACGGGTTCCAGCGGCACGCCGCCGCGCGCGACGGCCAGCGGCACTAGGCGCACGGCTTCCAGCGCGTTGTCCGGCTGGCCGTCGGTGGTGACAGCCAGCGTCAGCGTGTTGTCGCCGTTGGGGTTGAGGATGCCGGGCGGCAGCACGAAGGTGCGCTGCGGGCCGATGTGGGCGATGAACTGGCCCAGGTTCCAGCCGTTGACGAAGATCAGCGCGCGGTTCTCGACCTCGGAGCGTGGCTTCGTCGTGTCGCCGAAGGCCAGGCCCAGCTGCACGTCGTGGCCGGCCGGCAGGTCGAGCTTGAAGGTCGTGCGCATCCAGTAGGTGCCCGGTGCGGGTGGTGCGGCCTGCGGCGTCGTCGCGTCCCAGCCGGGCTGAGGCTTGGCCGGGTCCACGGGCAGGTGCCAGCCCATGCGCTCACCGAACAGGCCGCCGTTGTTCAGCGGGCCCCGCACCAGGTCGGCAATGTCCTCGCCGCCCTTGTTGCCCTGGATCTTCCAGGCGATGGGCACGCCGAAGCGCGGGCCGCCGCGCGGCGTCAGCGACGCCGAGATCAGGCCGCGCGCCTCCTTGTGCGCGTCGTCGGCGAACAGGTCCCAGTTGTGCGAGTTGTTGCGCACGACGACGGCGATGACGTGCTCGCCGGCGGGCAGGCCTTGCAGCGTCTGGCGGAAGGTGTCGGTGGTCTCGGGGAAGGGCCGGCCGGTGTCGTGCTCCTGCTGGCCGATGAACTTGCCGTCCACCCAGACCTGGATCAGGCCGGCGCCGCCGCCGCCGAAGAAGAGCTCCAGCTGCAGCGGCTTGGCGTCGCTGGTCTTGAAGCGGCCTCGGTACCAGACGTCGCCGTGGTGGAAGCCGTAGTCGCTCATCGCCAGCACCGGCTGGCCCTTGTCGGCGGCGGTGTAGACGTTGGCGGCCGACACGGGCGCATCGGTGTTGCGCCAGGCGCTGTCGTCGAACTTGGGGTCGGCTTCGAGGGAGTCGAAGCGGCGCGTCCAGGCGAGCGTGGTCAGGTCGGGGAGCCGAACAGCCTCGGGGCCGGGCAGGGCGCTGCGGGCGGTGAGGCTGAAGTCCTGCGCGCTCGCCGCGACGGGCTGGCCGTTGAAGCTCAGCGACGTGATGCCGTCGGGCACCCAGGCGCGCAGCGTGCTCGCGGCGGTCGTGTCGCCGCTCAGTTGCAGTGCTCGGCCGCTGAGCGCCGCGGTGCGCACGAGCGCCGGGCTGCGCACCAGCACCGCCTGGCCGCCGGCCTGCAGGCGCCAGAACTGCTGGCCGGTCTTTTCGTCGGCAATCAGCAGCAGCAGGGGCGCGCGGCCACCGCCGCTGATCAGCACTTCGATGAGGCCGGTGTGGGCGTAGTTCAACCGCAGGTCGCCGCGCTTCGCGTCCCAGCTCACCTGGCCCTGGCCGCTCAGGAACTTCACGCTGGGCTTGGCCGCGAAGCGCAGCACGGTCTCGCCGTCGTCGCCGGCGCGGCCGTAGAGCAGCGCCACGTCGCGCGCGCCCTGCTGCAGTTGCGCCTGCAGCTCGCTGGTGCTGTAGACGAGGTGCTGGCGCTCCAGCGCGTAGCTGGCCAGCAGCAGCTTGGCGTCCTGCCCGGTCAGCGTGAGCTTGCCGGCCTGCGGCACCTGGTAGCTGCCGTCCTTGGTCTGCAGCTTGAAGCCGAAGGCCGCCGTGCCGTCCAGGTGGTTGTGCTGCGCCAGCAGCACGTGGCTGCCCAGCGCCGGGTTGACGTTGTGATACAGCCGCACCTTGGCGTTGCCGCTGTCCAGCGGCTCGCCCTTGTCCATCTGCGCGAGCACGGGCGTGGCGGCCTGCGCGAAGCCGCCCATCTGCTTGAGCACCAGCGCCTTGTCGCGCATCACGCGGGCCTCGCTGATGGGGGCGCCGTAGTCGTAGCTGGTGTAGACGATGGGCCCCGGCAGCCAGCCCCAGCTGGTGCCGCCGAAGGCCATGTAGATGGAATGGATGGTCAGCGAGTTGATGAGGCTGCTGCCGTAGAACACGCGCTGGTAGCCCGGCCCCTGGCGTTTGGCCGTGCACTCGTAGGTGCCGTTGGAGCCCCAGTAGTCGAACCATCCGGCGCCGATCTCGGCGACGAAGCCCGGCGTGTTGGGCGAGGCCAGCGACCCGACCTTGGGGAAGTTCTTGCCGTAGATGCCCCAGTCCGGCGCCGGCGCGGGCGTGCCGGGTTGTGCGTCCACGCTGCAGACGCCGCCCGGGTAGCCATCGAAGGCGTAGATGTCGGTCGGGCCGGGGTTGGCGAACGGCGCGGTGGAGTTCTTCGGCGTCCAGTCCGGCAGGCGCGACGCGGCATTGTGGAACAGTGGCACGGTGATGCCGTCGGCCCGCGCCTTGTCCGCCAGGCGCTGCATGTGGCGGATGTTCTTGGGCTGCACCGAGAACAGCTCGTTCTCCAGCTGGTAGGCGATGACGGTGCCGCCGCCGTTGGTGAGCTGGTGGCGGGCGATGATGGCGTTGATCTGCGTCATCCACTCGTCCGCCGCGGCCTGGTACTCGGCCGCATCGGTGCGCGCCTCGGCGCGCTGGCGCAGCAGCCAGCCGGGGAAGCCGCCGGCGGTCAGCTCGCCGTTCACGTAGGGCCCCATGCGCGCGATGACATAGAGGCCCTCCTCCTTGGCCATCTCGATGACGCGCTCGACGTTGCGGATGCCGGTGAAGTCGTAGTGTCCCGGCTTGGCCGAGTGGTAGCCCCAGGCGAAATAGAACGACACCGCGTTCAGGCCCGAGGCCTTCATCTTCTGCAGCACGTCGCGCCACAGGCTGGGCGAGGGCAGGCGGAAGGGGTGCATCTCGCCGGCGAAGATCATCTCGCGCTTGCCGTCGATGATGAGCGAGTGGCGGTCCCAGGTGATCTTCTTCGGCTTGTCCTTGGGGGCGGTCGCGCGCTCCAGCTGCGCGGTCTCTTCCGAGATCACGGTGAAGTGCCGCACCGTGCCCGAGACGCCGCCCAGTTCCTTCCTGGCCGTCCACGTCTGCAGGCCGTCGAAGCTGTCGGAATACCAGTAGCGCTTGGTCGTGTAGTCGTCGAAGTAGATGCGCCAGCCGGGCTTGCCGTCGGCGTTCTTGATGGGCGCCAGCGCCGGGCCTTCCGTCCAGCCGCCCCAGCCGGCCCAGTCGCCGGTCCTGTCCAGCGTCCACGGGCCGTCCAGCGATGGTGCGGTGGCCCGCTCGATGAACTTGGTCGTCTCGTTCTTCGTGAACGCGACGTACTGGCCTTCGTGCTGGATGACGAAGGTGTCGATGAAGTTGTTCTCCAGCCCCTTCATCGGCACCGGATCGCCGAAGGTCGTGAAGCCCGCGTCCAGCGCCTTCACCGAGTAGGCCGCGAACGGGCCCTGCGTGCCGCTCTTGGACAGGCTGACGATGAGTCGCAGGCTGCCGTCGCTGTCGCGGAACCATTCGGGCGCCCAGACGTTGCTAATTTTTTGATCACTGCCTGGCAGCCTGACCGGCACGTCGGCCACATGCGTCCACGTCCTCAGGTCGGCGGACTTGGCGATGCCGAAGGTCGAGCCGTTCCAGTCGGTCGTGTAGGCGACGTAGTAGAGACCGTCGGCCGCGCGGAGGATGGACGGGTCGCGCAGCAGCCCCTTGGGCGGCGTGTAGACCTCCGAGCCCAGCGACGTGAAGTTGATGCCGTCGGCGGAGGTGAACAGGCTCAGCTTGTTCTGCGACGTCGCCATGAAGGCGGACATCAGGAAGGTGCGCTCGCTCTTCTTCACGGCGGCCAGCGCGCCGGCCTGCGCGGTGACTGTCGTGGGCGGCTGCTGGCCCGGCAGGTCCTGCGCCTGCGCGGCGGCGCACATCAACAGCGAGGCCAGCGAGACCAGCCGGAGGGCATAGCGGGGCGAACTAGCGAAGGCAGCGGGCATGAGCGGACCGGGAGTGCGGGGAGCCTCGGCCAGTGTCACCCGGTTCCCTGGCGGCAAAAAATCAAGCGCATGCGAGAAGCGGCCGCAAGGCCGCCGTCACGGCGACAGGCGAAAATGCCGGTCATATGTTCAGTTTCTTCAAGAAGTCGGCGCCAGCCCCTGCGCCCGCCGAAGCGCCCACGCTGCTGCCCGAGGGCTGGGTCACCAAGAAGGCCAGCACGCCGGCCGAGCCGCCCGCCGCACCCGAGGTCGCGCCGGCTGTTGCTGCTGCACCCGTGGTGCTGCCTGCGCCAGTGCCGGTGGCTTCGCCGGCGCCGGTGCCAGTCGCCGCGCCCGTGAACCCGCCAGCCGCATCGCAGCCTGCCGCATCCCGGCCGGTGGTGCTGCCCCCGGTGGTGGCGCCAGCGCCGAAGGTCGTCGCCCCGCCGCCACCCGTGCCGGCACCCGAACCCGCCGCCGCCCCGCGCCAGAGCTGGATGGAGCGACTGCGCGCCGGCCTGCGCAAGACGGGCGGCAGCATTGCCGGCGTCTTCACCGGCACCAAGATCGACGAGCAGCTCTACGAGGAACTGGAGGAGGCGCTGCTGCTGGCGGATGCCGGCGTCAAGGCCACGCAGTTCCTGCTGGACGACCTGAAGCGCCGCGTGAAGGAGGCCCGTGCTACCGACCCGCAGGCCGTGCGCGGCCTGCTGGTCGACGCGCTGGCCGAGCTGCTGAAGCCGCTGGAGAAGGGCCTGGAAGTTGGGCGCTACACGCCCACCGTCATGATGGTCGTCGGCGTCAACGGCGCCGGCAAGACCACCAGCATCGGCAAGCTGACCCGCCACCTCGCCGACTCCAACCAGAAGGTGCTGCTGGCCGCGGCCGATACCTTCCGCGCCGCGGCGCGTGAGCAGCTGGGCGTGTGGGCCGACCGGGCCCAGGTGGAGATCATCAGCCAGGAGGGCGGTGACCCGGCGGCCGTGTCGTTCGATGCCGTCAACGCCGGCCGCGCCCGCGGCGCCGATGTCGTCATCGCCGATACCGCCGGCAGACTGCCCACGCAGCTGCACCTGATGGAGGAGCTGAAGAAGATCAAGCGCGTCATCACCAAGGCCCAGGCCGACGCGCCGCACGAGGTGCTGCTGGTGGTGGACGGCAACACCGGCCAGAACGCGTTGAACCAGGTCAAGGCCTTCGACGAGGCTTTGGGGCTGACGGGCCTGGTGGTCACCAAGCTGGACGGCACCGCCAAGGGCGGCGTGCTGGCCGCCATCGCGCGCGAGCGGCCGGTGCCGGTCTATTTCATCGGCGTGGGCGAGAAGCTGGAAGACCTCGAGACCTTCAGCGCGCGCGAGTTTGCGCGGGCGCTGCTGGAGTAATTCCAGCGGGCCGAGCGCCGGGCCTGCCTTGGGCCAGAGACCCAGGGCGTTCCGTAGGCACAAGCAGTCCGCAGGGACTGCTTGTGTCCGACTCCACCCCCAAGCCGGCCCGCGTCTGGCGATGTGCGGGCGGCTCAATGCCGCTCGCATCGCCGTCCCCTCGGGGGACCGTCCAAGGGACTCCTTGGACGAGGGGCTTCAGTGTGCGTGCGGGGTGTCGGCGTAGTAGCCGGCGCCGCGCATCTGCGGGAACAGCTTGCCGCGCAGCCGCTGGGCGTCGTCCTCGGTCTGCCACTCGCGGTCCCACTCGGCCACCGCCAGGTCGGTCGCCTGCAGCACACGCAGCAGCCGCTCGCGCTTGCGCAGCGGCCGCAGTTGCTCATCGGGCAGCGGCATCAGCACGACCGAGCGCACCACGCCATGCTCGTCGCACAGCGCGAAGTCCACGGTCAGCAGCCCCGTGCGCGACAGCCATTCGCGGTAGGAGTTCTGCTTGGGCACGCGCACCAGCTTGTGCAGTGGCACCTGCGCCAGCAGGAAACCCTTGGGATGCTCCAGCGCCAGCACCCGCGCGATGCACTTGTGCGCATGCCGCTCCGCGCTGCCCAGCACCCGGGCCGGCGTGGGCGGCCAGCGCATGACGGTGTCGCTGATGTCGTTGCTGATGACGCTGCCGTCCTGGCCGGTGAGCCGGTTGAGCAGCGCGCCCATGGCGCGGGGGAGGTGGATGTTGAGCATGGCTGCACGCTAGCGACGGCGCCGGGTCTTGACCACGGGCACTTGTCCCTTGAACTTGGGGGCAAGTGTGTGCGCTTGTGTCGCTCTCAGCAGCAACCCTTAAGGGCTGGCCGCGGGGCGGTCTGATCCTGACCGATGGCATGGGCCGTCGGACTGCCTATGCTCCCGGTCTTTCCCATTCGACCGAGGCCCGCATGTCCCGTTCCCCGCTCCTGCTTCCGCTGACCCTGGCGCTCGCCGCCGCGCTGCCGCTGGGCGCGCACGCCGCCGACGCCCGCAAGGCCACCCTCACGGTGGGCGACACGCCGTTGATCCCGCGCGCGGCGCTGTTCGGCAACCCGGTCAAGTCCGGCGCGCAGCTCAGCCCCGACGGCCAGTGGCTGTCGTGGATGGCGCCGGTCAATGGCGTCATGAACGTGTGGGTGGCGCCGGCAGACAAGCCCGAGGCCGCCAGGGCCGTCACCAACTCCACGGACCGCCCCATCCCCGGCCATTTCTGGTCTGGCAACAGCGAGCAGCTGCTGTTCGTGAAGGACAACGCCGGCGACGAGAATTTCCGCCTCTACGGCGTCGACGTGAAGACCGGCGCGCAGCGTGACTACACCCCCTTCGACAAGGTGCGCGTTCGCATGCTGGGCGGTTCGCGCAAGCGGCTGGACGAGGTGCTGGTGGGCATCAACAACCGCGACCCGCGCTGGCACGACGCCTACCTGCTGAATCTGAAGACCGGCGAGCTGAAGCTGGTCATGAAGGGCGATGGCCTGGCCGGCGTCGAGACCGACGACGACCTGAACGTGCGCCTGGGCGCCCGCCCCAACGCGGCGGGCGGCATGGATTACTTCCAGGTCAAGGACGCCGTGGTGGCGGACAAGCCCTTCCTCAGCACCAGCCTGGAAGACAACGCCACCGGCCCCATCGGCTACACCGCCGACGGCAAGACGCTGTACTGGCGCGACTCGCGTGACCGCGACACCACGGCCGTGTTCGCCGAGGACGTCGCCACCGGCGAACGCAAGCTGATCGCGCAGGACGCCCGCGCGGACCTCGGCGCCACGCTGCGCAACACGGTCACCGGCGAGGTGCAGGCCTATGCGGTGGAGTACCTGACCACCGAGTGGCAGTTCATCGACAAGGGCCTGAAGGCCGACTTCGACTGGCTGCAGAAGCAGCTCGGCAAGGGCGAGGTGTATGTCAGCAGCCGCACCCGGGCGGACGACAAGTGGATCGTCGGCATCGACCCTGTCTCCAAGGTGGCTGCCACCTATCTGTACGACCGCAAGGCCAGGAAGCTGTCGCCGCTGTACGTGGCCCGGCCCGAGCTGCAGAACGCGCCGCTGGTGCCCATGCACCCGGTCGAGATCAAGGCTCGCGACGGCCTGACGCTGCCCAGCTACCTGACGCTGCCGCAGGGTGCCGACAAGAACGGCGACGGCAAGCCCGAGCAGGCCGTGCCGATGGTGCTGCTGGTGCACGGCGGCCCGTGGGCGCGCGACGGCCACGGCTACAACGGCACTCACCAGTGGCTGGCCAACCGCGGCTACGCGGTGCTGTCGGTCAACTACCGCGCCTCCACCGGCTTCGGCAAGAAGTTCCTGAACGCCGGCAACAAGCAGTGGGGCCTGGCCATGCACGACGACCTGATCGACGCCGTGAACTGGGCCGTCAAGCAGGGCGTCACCAGTGCCGACAAGGTGGCCATCATGGGTGGCAGCTACGGCGGCTACGCGGCGCTGGCCGGGCTGACGTTCACGCCGACGACGTTCGCCTGCGCGGTGGACATCGTGGGCCCCTCCAACCTGGAGACTCTGCTGGGCACCATCCCGCCGTACTGGGAAGCCGGCAAGAAGCAGATGTACAGCCGCATGGGCGACCCGACGACCGACGAGGGCAAGGCCATCCTGCGTGCCGCGTCGCCGCTATACAAGGCCGACCAGATCGTGAAGCCGCTGCTGATCGGCCAGGGCGCCAACGACCCGCGCGTCAAGCAGGCCGAGAGCGACCAGATCGTCCAGGCCATGCAGGCCAAGAACATCCCGGTCACCTACGTGCTGTACCCGGACGAGGGCCACGGCTTCGCCAAGCCCAACAACCGCATCGGCTTCAACGCGATTGCCGAGAACTTCCTGGGCAACTGCCTGGGTGGCCGTGTCGAGCCGCTGGGCGAGACGGTGCGGCAGTCGACGGCGCAGATTGCGCACGGCGCCGACTTCCTGCCTGGTCTGAAGGCCGCGGCCGAGAAGAAGTAAGTCGTCGCGAGCTGAAAAACGAAAAGGCCCCGCGGGGCCTTTTCTCGTGGTGGCTTGGCGGATCAGCCGCCCATGCCGGGCAGGCCTTTCATGCCGCCCATCTTCTTCATCATCTTCATCAGGCCGCCGCCCTTCATCTTCTTCATCATCTGCTGCATCTGGTCGAACTGGTTCAGCAGGCGGTTGACATCCTGGATCTGCACGCCGGCGCCCGTGGCGATGCGGCGCTTGCGGCTGGCCTTGCTCTTGCCGTCCATCAGCAGCGCGGGCTGGGCGCGTTCCTTGGCGGTCATCGCGCGCAGGATGCCTTCCATGCGCTTCATGTCGCGCTCGGCGCGGTCCATGTCGGCCTGGCCGGGCTGCTTGTTGCCCATCATGTTCTGCGGCAGCTTGTCCATCAGGCCGCCCAGGCCGCCCATCTTCTTCATCTGCGCGATCTGCTGCAGGAAGTCGTTCAGGTCGAAGCCGCTGCCGCTCTTGAGTTTCTCGGCCATGGCCTGGGCCGAGGCGAGGTCCACACTCTGCGTGACCTGCTCCACCAGCGCCACGATGTCGCCCATGCCCAGCACGCGGCCGGCGTGGCGGTCGGCGTCGAAGACCTCCAGCCCGTCGATCTTCTCGGACACGCCGGCGAACTTGATCGGCGCACCGGTGATCTGCCGCACCGACAGCGCCGCGCCGCCGCGCGAGTCGCCGTCCAGCTTGGTCAGGATGACGCCGGTCAGCGGCAGCGCGTCCTTGAACGCCTTGGCGGTGTTGACCGCGTCCTGGCCCTGCATGGCGTCGACGACGAACAGCGTCTCCACCGGGTTGACCGTCGCGTGCAAGTCCTTGATCTCGGCCATCAAGGCTTCGTCGATGGCCAGGCGGCCGGCGGTGTCCACCAGCAGCACGTCGAAGTAGTGGCGCTTGGCGTGGTCCAGCGCGGCCAGCGCGATGTCGCGCGGCTTCTGGTCCGGCGCGGACGGGAACCATTCGCCGCCAGCCTGCTTGGTCACCGTCTTCAGCTGCTCGATGGCGGCAGGGCGGTAGACGTCGGCGGAGACCGTCAACACCTTCTTCTTGCGCTTCTCGATCAGGTGCTTGGTGAGCTTGGCGGTGGTCGTCGTCTTGCCGGCGCCCTGCAGGCCGGCCATCAGGATGACGGCGGGCGGCTGGGCGGCGAGGTTGATGTCCGCCACGCCTTCGCCCATCGTCGCGGCGAGTTCCTTGTGGACGACGGACACCAGCACCTGGCCGGGGTTCAGCGAGCCGACGACCTCCTGGCCCAGCGCCTTCTCCTTCACGCGGGCGATGAAGTCACGCACCACCGGCAGGGCCACGTCGGCCTCCAGCAGCGCCATGCGCACCTCGCGCAGCATGTCCTGCACGTTGCTTTCGGTGATGCGGGCCTGGCCGCGCATCGTCTTGACGAGGCGACTCAGGCGGTCGGTGAGGGTGGATGCCATGGTGGGGAGGGAGGGGCTGGGATGGCCAGAACGGCTGCAGCCCAAAAGTACACTGCGGCCATGAGTTTATCGCCCGCTCCCCTGGGAGACGCCGCCATCGGGCCAGGCGTCGCGCTGGCCATCGCCAGCGGGCTGGCGCTGCTGGGCTATGCCTGGGTGGGCCTGCTGCGCCTGGGGCCGGCCGACGCGGACGCTGCGCTGAGCCCGCCGCGCCGCTCGGTGCCGCCCATGGCGCTGGCCTGGACGGCCCAGTTCGTCGCGTTGTTCATCGATATCAGCGGCTTCGGCCTGCAGACGCCGGGGGCGCGCTTCGGCTTTGCGCCCGCGCTGTCCATGACGACCTGGCTGGTGCTGACGGTCTATCTGGTGGAGAGTCGCTTCCTGCCGCTGCACAGCGTGCGCCGTGTGCTGGCCTGGCTGGCGGCGGCGGCCGTGCTGCTGGCCTGGGCCTTTCCCGGCGAGAGCCGCCCGCTGGCCGCGTCACCCTGGGCGCCGCTGCACTGGGTGCTGGGGCTGGTGTCCTACGGCCTGTTCGGCGTTGCCGTGCTGCATGCCGCGCTGATGAACCGCGCCGAGGCCCGCCTGCGCCACAAGCAGCCCACGCCCGGCGGCCTGCCGCTGCTGCAGCTGGAACGGCTGACCTTCAACTTCGTCGCTGCCGGCGTGGGTGTGCTGTCGCTGGCCATCGTGCTGGGTTGGTGGTTCACGCCCGCCTGGAAGTGGGACCACAAGAACCTGCTGGCCGTGCTGGGCTGGCTGGTGCTGACGGGCCTGCTGGTGGGGCGGCGCGTCTACGGCTGGCGAGGCCGGCGCGCCACGCGCTGGCTGTATGCCGGCGCTGCGCTGCTGCTGCTGTCCTATGCCGGGTCGCGATTCGTGCTGGAGGTCATCCTGCAGCGTGGCGGAGGCGTGGCTTGAAGTACCTGCTGCTGCTGTTGTTGCTGGCGCTCGCGTTCTTCATGTTGGGCGCCCGGCGCGGCCGCCCGCGTGAGCCCGAGGCCCGCGATGATCGTCCCGCTCCGCCCGCCCGACCCCGCGCGATGCTGCGTTGCGCCGAATGCGGCATGCACCTGCCCGCCGACGAGGCGCTGCCCGGCAAGGGCGGCGTGTTCTGCAGCGCGGCGCACCGATCGAGCTTCGAGGCCCGCTGAGCCCGTGGCGGACGGCAGCTGGTTCGTCGAGTCGCCGCCGGTCGAGCCGGCCGAGGGCAGTGCGTCCTTCGACCGGCTGTACCGCGCCTTCCTGTCGGCGCGGGCCGCGTTGGGCCTGGCGCTCATCGTGGCCCAGCTGATCGCCGCCGCGCTGTTCACACCCCCCGCGTCGTCCACGCTCGCGTTGAGCGCCGCCTATGCCACCGCGGCGTTGCTGCTGTGGCTGGTGCCGCAGTTGCGCCATGGCGCCAGCGCGCGCAGCCTGGCCCGTATCAGCAGCCCGCATTGGTGGGCCGGCATCGGGCTGGACCTGGTGCTGTTCGGCGTGCTGCATGCGCTGGACCCCAGCGGCGTGAACTACGGCGCGCTGTTTGTGCTGCCCGTGCTGATGGCCGCCGTGTTGTGCCCGCGCCGGCTTGCGCTGGCCACGGCCGCGATGGCGGCGCTGGGGCTGCTGGCCGCGGCGGGCTGGTCCATGCTGCTGGGCGTGGACGTGGGCCTGAAGACGACGCAGGCCGGTCTGGTGGGGGGCGGCCTGTTCGCCGTCAGCCTGCTGGCTGGCGAACTGAGCGCGCGGCTGGCGCGCGAGGAACGGGCCGCGCGCGGCAGCCTGGCGCTGGCCCGTCAGCAGGAGCTGCTGAACCGCCTGGTTATCGACGAGATGCAGGAAGGCGTGCTGGTGGTGGACCGGCGCGGCCGCGTGCGCGCGATGAACCCGGCGGCGCGCACGCTGCTGGGCGCGGCCAGCGGCGAGCTGAGCTGGCAGCTGCGCGGCCGGCCTGACTGGCTGCCGCTGGTGCAGGCGCTGGAACAGGCGCACGCCGCCGGCCGCGGCGCCGAGCTGGACGTGGCGCTGCCGCTGGACAGCGGCGTGATGCGCAGCCTGCGCCTGCGGCTGCGCTTCACGCGCCAGCGTGAGGGCAGCGAGGAATTGTGCGTGCTGTTCGTCGAGGACAACCGCGAGCTGCTGGCCCGCACGCGCCAGGAGAAGCTGGCCGCGATGGGCCGCGTGTCGGCCGGCATCGCACACGAGATCCGCAACCCGCTGGCGGCCATCGCCCAGGCCAATGCGCTGATCGCCGAGGACGTGGCCGGCATGCGCGCCGAGCCGCTGACGCGCATGGTGGCGTCCAACGTGCAGCGTCTCAAGCGGCTGGTGGACGACGTGACCGAGGTGGCGCCCGGCGTGCAGCCCGATACGCAGGCGCTGGACATCAGCGAGCTGGTGCATGAGACCTGCGTGGACTGGGTGGTCGTCAACGGGCTGGACGCAGGCGCCGCCGACGTGGTGGGCCGCTTCCAGCTGCAGATCGAGGCGCCCGGCCTGGTGGGGCTGTTCGACGCTGAACACCTGCGCCGCGTACTGGTGAACCTGCTGGACAACGCGTTGCGCCACGCCGATGACGGGCCTGGCAGCATCCGCGTTCTGCTCAGCGCCGACGACGACGGCCTGGAGCTGGTGGTGCGCAGCGCCGGTGCGCCGGTGCCGCCCGAGGTGGAGCGGCATCTGTTCGAGCCCTTCTTCTCGACACGCAGCCGCGGCTCCGGCCTGGGCCTCTATATTTGTCGCGAGCTGTGCGAGCGCCATGGCGGTCGCATCGACTTCCGCCGCGCCGCCGACGCCGCGGCCAACGAATTCAGCGTGCGCCTGCGCACACCTTCCGCATGACCAACGCCCCCACCGCGCGCCTGCTCGTCGTCGACGACGAGCCCGACCTGCGCACGCTCTACGAGCTGACGCTGCTGCGCGAGGGCTACGAGATCGACAGTGCGGGTTCCGTGGCCGACGCGCTGGCCCACCTGCAGGCCGCCACCTACAGCGCCGTCATCACCGACATGCGGCTGCCCGACGGCTCGGGCCTGGCGGTGCTGCGCTGGCTGGAGCAGGCCGGCCGGCCGGAGAAGGCCATCGTCATCACGGCCTTCGGGTCCGCCGAGAACGCCGTCGAGGCGCTGAAGGCCGGAGCGTTCGACTACCTGACCAAGCCGGTGGACCTGCGCCAGTTCCGCCTCGTCGTGGGCTCGGCGCTGGGACGCCAGCCGGCCGCCGCGAAGGCCACCGAGCCCGTGGCGGCGTCGGAGTCCGCGGGGCCGGCGACGGCGCTGCGGCTGGTGGGCGAGTCGCCCGCCATCCGCGCCGTGCGTGCGCTCATCGACAAGGTGGGGCGCAGCATGGCGCCGGTGCTGGTGCAGGGCGAGTCCGGCACCGGCAAGGAGCTGGTGGCGCGCGCCATCCATGACCACGGCACGCGCGCGGACCAGCGCTTCGTGGCCGTCAACTGCGGCGCCATCCCCGAGAACCTGCTGGAGGCCGAGTTCTTCGGCTACCGCAAGGGCGCTTTCACCGGTGCCAACGAAGACCGCGAAGGCTTCTTCCAGGCGGCCGACGGCGGCACGCTGTTCCTGGACGAGATCGGCGACCTGCCGCTGGCGATGCAGAGCAAACTGCTGCGGGTCATCCAGGAGCGCTCGGTGCGGCCCGTGGGGGCGACGGTGGAGTCGCCGGTCAACGTGCGCATCCTCAGCGCGACGCACAAGGACCTGTCCGCCGAGGTGGCGGCGGGCCGCTTCCGGCAGGATTTGTTCTACCGGCTCAACGTCATCCAGATCCGCGTGCCCCCCCTGCGCGAGCGGCTGGAGGATCTGGGCCTCATCAGCAGCCGCGTGCTGGCGCGCATCGCACAGGACGCCGGCGTGTCACCCACGCCGCGTCTCACGAGCGGTGCGTTGCAGACGCTGTCGCGCTACGCCTTTCCCGGCAATGTGCGCGAGCTGGAGAACCTGCTGCACCGCGCGCTCGCGCTGGCGGGCGGTGAGTGGATAGACAGCGTCGATCTGGGGTTGCCCGACACGCTGCTGGACGAGGGCCGCAGCGAGTCGCAGTTCGCTGCGCTGGAGACGGCTCGCGCGGCGGAGCCGATGGCCGAGGGGTTGCTGCTGCCGGAGCAACTGCCGAGCGATCTGGCCATCTACCTCGACGAGGTGGAGCGCGCCATCCTGCTGCGGGCGCTGGAGCAGCACCGCTTCAACCGCACCGCCGCAGCCGCCAGCCTGGGCCTGTCCTTGCGCCAGATTCGTTACCGCATGGCGCGGCTGGCCATCTCGGCCGATGACAACTGAGCGAATCGCCTGTCGGGATTTGCCCTGCTTGAATCCGCCGCATGGCGCGCGCCGCGCGTGACGGCCCAGCGGCAAACCCAGCAACGGCGCGGCTTTGCGGGCCGCTTCGGGCCGCCAGCCCAATGCCGATGCGGGTCTCGCCTCGCGAGGCCCGATCTGATCGGGCAACGGCGCGTGTCGTGGGTTTTTGGGGTGGGGATTGCGACCCGGGTTTGACACTAGGGGTAGTGCTTGAGGGGTCCCGGGGCCATAGATATAGTGTTCCTTCGTGATATCCTGCTGACCCAGTCGACCCCATGACCATCACCTCGGAATTGCTGTCTGCAGTGGCCTCGCCATCGCGGCAACCCACCCGAGGAACCAGCCGGAACGCCGGTCTGGCAATGGACCGGCGGGGCCGAAACACCACCACTCCAGCAACGCGCGATGCGTCGACCCTGCACCGGGTCTGTGCCGCGCTTTTGCCTGTCATTTCTCGATAAAAGGATCTCCTCATGCTGCATGAAGCCGCCTCGGGCCAGGCCGCCCCCGCTGCCACGCTTTCCTCGGGTTCACCGGGTGCGTTTGGGTCCGACGCGCAAGCCCCCAGCGCTCCCGTGCTGTCCAGCTACCAGGCTTACCAGATCATTCGTCGCAACGGCGCCGTGGTCTCCTTTGAGCCGAGCAAGATCGCCGTCGCGCTGATGAAGGCCTTCCTGGCCGTCCACGGCACCAGCGGTGCGGCCTCGGCCAGCGTGCGCGAGACGGTGGAACAGCTGACCCAGAACGTCGTGCGCGCGCTGCTGCGTTCCCGCCCGAGTGGCGGCACCTTCCACATCGAGGACGTGCAGGACCAGGTCGAGCTGGGCCTGATGCGCAGCGGCCAGCACGACGTGGCCCGCGCGTACGTGCTGTATCGCGAGCGCCGCGCCCAGGAGCGTGCGGCCCAGGGTGAAGCCGCCCGCGCCGCCGAGCCGGCGCTGATGGTGGTGGACGGCGGCGAGCGTCGCCCGCTGGACCTGGCCGCGCTGAAGTCGCTGATCACGTCGGCCTGCGAGAACCTGGGCGCGGACGTCAAGCCCGAGCCGGTGCTCGCCGAGACGCAGCGCAACCTGTACGACGGCGTCGCCATCGACGAGGTCTACAAGGCCGCCATCCTGGCCGCCCGCACGCTGATCGAGAAGGACCCCGGCTACAGCCGTGCCACCGCCCGCCTGCTGCTGCACACGATCCGCCGCGAGATCGTCGGCGGCGAAGTGACGCAGGCCCAGATGCAGGCTCGCTACGCCGAGTATTTTCCCGGCTATATCAAGAAGGGCATCGCTGCCGAGCTGCTGGACGAGAAGCTGGGGCAGTACGACCTGGCCCGTCTGGGCGCGGCCCTGAAGGCCGAGCGCGACCTGCAGTTCGACTACCTGGGCCTGCAGACGCTGTACGACCGCTACTTCCTGCACGTGGACGACGTGCGCATCGAGATGCCGCAGGCTTTCTTCATGCGCGTGGCCATGGGCCTGGCGCTGAACGAGATCGATCGCGAGGCCCGTGCCATCGAGTTCTATGAAGTGCTTTCCAGCTTCGACTTCATGTCCAGCACGCCGACGCTGTTCAACAGCGGCACGCGCCGCTCGCAGCTGTCGAGCTGCTACCTGACGACTGTTTCCGACGACCTCGACGGCATCTACGAGGCGCTGAAGGAGAACGCACTGCTGAGCAAGTTCGCCGGCGGCCTGGGCAATGACTGGACGCCGGTGCGCGCGCTCGGCTCGCACATCAAGGGCACCAACGGCAAGTCGCAAGGCGTCGTGCCGTTCCTGAAGGTGGTCAACGACACGGCCGTTGCCGTGAACCAGGGGGGCAAGCGCAAGGGCGCCGTCTGCGCCTACCTGGAAACGTGGCACCTGGACATCGAAGAGTTTCTGGACCTGCGCAAGAACACCGGCGACGACCGCCGCCGCACCCACGACATGAACACGGCGAACTGGATTCCCGACCTGTTCATGAAGCGCGTCATCGAAGGCGGTGACTGGACGCTGTTCAGCCCCTCCACCTGCCCGGACCTGCACGACAAGTTCGGCAAGGCCTTCGAGGAGGCCTACGTGGGCTACGAGCGCAAGGCCGACAGCGGCGAGCTCAAGCTGTTCAAGCGCATGCCGGCCAAGGACCTGTGGCGCAAGATGCTGTCGATGCTGTTCGAGACGGGCCACCCCTGGATCACGTTCAAGGACGCCTGCAACGTGCGCAGCCCGCAGCAGCACGTCGGCGTCGTGCACTCGTCCAACCTGTGCACCGAGATCACGCTGAACACCAACGACAGCGAGATCGCCGTCTGCAACCTCGGCTCCGTGAACCTGGCGCAGCACCTGAAGGACGGCGCCATCGACCAGGCCAAGCTGAAGAAGACCGTGCGCACGGCGATGCGCATGCTCGACAACGTCATCGACATCAACTACTACGCCGTCAAGAAGGCCCGCGACTCCAACCTGCGCCACCGTCCGGTGGGCCTGGGCATCATGGGCTTCCAGGATGCGCTGTACGCGCTGCGCACGCCGTACGCGTCCGACGCCGCGGTCGAGTTCGCTGATCGTTCGATGGAAGCTGTCTGCTACCACGCCTACTGGGCGTCCACCGAGCTGGCCGAGGAGCGCGGCCGCTATTCCTCGTACAAGGGCTCGCTGTGGGACCGCGGCATCCTGCCCATCGACTCGCTGGACCTGCTGGCCGAGGCCCGCGGCGGCTATGTGGACGTTGACCGCTCGACGACGCTGGACTGGGATGCGCTGCGCGGCCGCATCGCCGCCCACGGCATGCGCAACAGCAACTGCGTTGCCATCGCACCGACGGCCACCATCTCCAACATCATCGGCGTCGACGCGTCCATCGAGCCCTGCTTCGGCAACCTGTCGGTCAAGTCCAACCTGTCGGGCGAGTTCACCGTCATCAATGAGTCGCTCGTGCGTGACCTGAAGGCGCTGGGCCTGTGGGACGACGTGATGGTCATGGACCTCAAGCACTTCGACGGCTCACTGCGCCGCATCGACCGCGTGCCCGAGGACATCAAGGCGCTGTACGCGACGGCCTTCGAGGTCGACACCTCGTGGCTGATCGAAGCCGGCGCACGCCGCCAGAAGTGGATCGACCAGGCGCAGAGTCTGAACATCTACATGGCCGGCGCCTCGGGCAAGAAGCTGGACGAGACCTACAAGCTCGCTTGGCAGCGCGGCTTGAAGACGACCTACTACCTGCGCACCATCAGCGCAACGCAGGCCGAGAAGAGCACGGTCACGCGCTCGGGCCAGCTCAATGCCGTCTCGTCAGGTGCGGCGGCTGTGGTGGCGGCGCCGGCGGCCCCGGTCGCCGCCGTCGAGCCTGAACTGCCTGCCACCAACGTGCAGTTCACGGCCATCGACGACGTCGGCTGCGAGGCCTGTCAGTAATTGGAGCAGCGGCCTGAACTTGTATAGACAAGTTCAGGCCGCCTGTTTTCGATGCCCACGCGCAACAAAGTTTGCGTGATTGATGCAAATAGCAGTTGCCGGTCCTTGTTGATTTGCACCAGCACTGCCGATAATTCGAAGTGATAGGAAAGACACCATGCTGGATTGGGACGAAGACCTGAAGTCCACTGATACCCCCACCGCGAAGCCCCTCGCGGCCAACGCTTCGGCGACGCCTGCATCGGCGTCTGCAAACGGAGCTGCCAGCGTCTCCATCCCCGCCCCCCAGCTGTCCGGTGAGTCCACGACTGCGCGTCGCGTGAAGGCCGCCGACAAGCGCATCATCAACGGCCAGACCGACGTCAATCAGCTGGTGCCGTTCAAGTACAAGTGGGCGTGGGAGAAATACCTCGCCACCTGCGCCAACCACTGGATGCCGCAGGAAGTGAACATGAGCCGCGACATCGCGCTCTGGAAGGATCCCAACGGCCTGACCGAAGACGAGCGCCGCATCATCAAGCGCAACCTCGGCTTCTTCGTCACCGCCGACTCGCTGGCCGCCAACAACATCGTGCTGGGCACCTACCGCCACATCACGGCGCCCGAGGCTCGTCAGTTCCTGCTGCGCCAGGCGTTTGAAGAAGCGATCCACACGCACGCCTACCAGTACATCGTCGAGTCGCTGGGCCTGGACGAGAGCGAGATCTTCAACGCCTACAACGAGGTGAAGTCGATCCGTGACAAGGACGAGTTCCTGATCCCCTTCATCGAGGCGATCATGAAGCCGGACTTCCACACCGGCACGCCCGAGGCTGACCAGACGCTGCTGAAGTCGCTGATCGTCTTCGCCTGCCTGATGGAAGGCATGTTCTTCTACGTCGGCTTCACGCAGATCCTGGCGATGGGCCGCCAGAACAAGATGACGGGTGCCGCCGAGCAGTACCAGTACATCCTGCGCGACGAGTCCATGCACTGCAACTTCGGCATCGACCTGATCAACCAGATCAAGCTCGAGAACCCGCATCTGTGGACGGCCGAGTTCAAGGCCGAGATCAAGGCGCTGTTCCTGAAGGCCGTCGAGCTGGAGTACCGCTACGCCGAGGACACCATGCCGCGCGGCGTGCTGGGCCTCAATGCGTCGATGTTCAAGGGCTATCTGCGCTTCATCGCGAATCGTCGTGCGGTGCAGATCGGCCTCGAAGCCCTGTTCCCGAACGAAGAGAACCCCTTCCCGTGGATGTCCGAGATGATCGACTTGAAGAAGGAACGCAACTTCTTCGAGACCCGCGTCATCGAGTACCAATCGGGCGGGGCCCTGAGCTGGGACTGACCCCAGCCGCAACCCGATCAAGACCTGGCCAATGCAGTCACCGAGCGAAACCCGCATCAGCACCCTTGAGGTGGCGGGGCTGCATGGCGATCCCATTCACCGTACCGAGGCGTTCCTCCTGAGCGACTCTCGGACGGTGAATAGCCGTATCTGGACGGACCGGTCCGCACAGAACGGTGACTTTTCCACTTGATCAAGGAGAAAACCATGGCAACTGCAAAGAAGGCCGCTCCGGCCAAGAAGGCCGCCCCGGCGAAGAAGGCCGCCGCGACCCCGGCGAAGAAGGCTGCTCCGGCCAAGAAGGCCGCCGCGACCCCGGCGAAGAAGGCTGCTCCGGCCAAGAAGGCCGCCGCGACCCCGGCGAAGAAGGCCGCTCCGGCCAAGAAGGCAGCGCCCGCCAAGAAGGCCGCTCCGGCCAAGAAGGCAGCGCCCGCCAAGAAGGCCGCTCCGGCCAAGAAGGCAGCGCCCGCCAAGAAGGCCGCTCCGGCCAAGAAGGCAGCACCCGCCAAGAAGGCCGCTCCGGCCAAGAAGGCCGCGCCCGCCAAGAAGGCCGCTGCAACGCCGGCCAAGAAGGCTGCGCCCGCCAAGAAGGCTGCTGCCACGCCGGCCAAGAAGGTCGCCGCCCCCAAGAAGGCTGCTGCCAAGCCGGCCGCCAAGCCTGCTGCGAAGCCCGCTGCCAAGAAGGCTGCTGCTCCGAAGAAGGCTGCCGCCAAGCCTGCCCCTGCGGCCAAGCCTGCCGCTGCTGCGCCCGCTCCCGCCGCCAAGACGGCGCTGAGCCCGCAAGCCGCGTGGCCTTTCCCCACCGGCAACAAGCCCTGAGCGTTGGGTTGAACGGGCCGTCTGACGGCCTGTTCCTTCTCACGCAAAACCCGGCCCGCTCACGCGGTGCCGGGTTTTTTATTGCTCCTGCCATCCGTGGCGGGCGGGTTGCCCCGCCGCCCGTGCGGGCGACACGCTAGGGATAGAACGCGATGACGCTGTAGCCGCTGACGCGCTGGCTGCCGGTGCTGAAGCTGAAAGACAGCGCCTGCTCCGACTCCGCGCCCACCCGGACCAACTGCGGCGTCAGCGCGTCGGGGGCGATGACGCGGCGTGCGAAGGGGGCGCCGTTGGCGTCGGTGAGGCTGAGCTCCAGCCACGGTGGTGCGACGTCCACGCCTGTCTTGTTGCGCAGCGACATGTTGAGCTTGTAGCCGCCACTGCCGACCGGATTCAGCGACGTCGATTCGATGCTGAGTGCGTCGATGCGCCGCCATGGCTTCACCTCGCAACCGAACACGCTGCAGAGCCCGAGCAGTCCCGCGCGCAGCGGCGGGTGCACGGCGGCGAGCGCATCGCGGAAGTGCAGCGTCACCTGCAGGGCCAGCAACGCGGCCAGCAGGGCAGACACCAGCGTCAGCGCGATACGCACGGCGGGCCGGTTCCAGCGCGCGCTGCTTTCCGCACGGCGCATGAACTCGGGCACGACGGCGGGCGGTGCCGTCGGCTCGGCCGTCATCGGCGGCGGCTCGAAGGTGGGTGGCGGAAGCGGCGGCTCGGCAGGCGGCGTGCTGGCTTCCACCCAGCGCGGCTCCTGCCGCCCGGCATCGCTGGGCCAGCCGGTGGGCAGCGCGTCCGCCGGGGGCTCCGGCTCCGGCGGCGGCATCCAGACCGGCTCGGGCGGCGGGGGGGGAGGAGGGGGCGGTGGTGGTGGCGGCGGCGGTGGAGGAGGGGGCTCCATGACCGGCGCCGGCGTGAAAGCCGCAGGCCAGGGCGGGGGCGCCTCCTGCTCGATGTCGAACAGCAGCTCCCGTGCGTCGAAGATCTCGGCGCAGCGGCCGCAACGCACCCAGCCATCGGACACGCGCAGCTGGTCTTCCACGATCCTGAAGATCGTGCCGCAGGCGGTGCAACGCGTCGCGAGGCTCATGCCGGTCGGCTGGCCGTCATCAGGATCCAGCCCTCTTGCTCGTCAGTGACGCTGAGTGCCAGCCAGGGCGCGTAGGCGGCCTTTAGTTCCTCGGCCTGCCGGCTCAGGATGCCGGCGAGGATGAGGTGGCCGCCCGGCGCGACATGCGCGCACAGCAGCGGGGCCAGCAGTTTCAGCGGCATGGCCAGGATGTTGGCGATGACCAGCGGGTACTCGCCGGAGGCGAGCTCCGGCAGGCCGACGTTCAGCGTGACGCCGTTGGCGGCGGCGTTGTCGCGCGACGACGTGACCGCGGCCGGGTCGATGTCCACCGCGTCGATGGCCTGGGCGCCGTGCAGCGCCGCGCCGATGGCGAGGATGCCCGAGCCGCAGCCGTAGTCCAGTACGCGGGGCCACGGCTGGGCTTGTGTCGCGATCCAGCGCAGGCACATGCGGGTGGTCGGGTGCGTGCCGGTGCCGAAGGCCAGGCCCGGGTCCAGCCGCATGACGCGGCGCGCCTGCGGCGGGGCCTCGTGCCAGCTCGGCACGATCCAGAACTCGGGCGTGATCTCGACCGGCGCGAACTGGCTTTGCGTGATGCGCACCCAGTCCTGCTCGGGCACGGCCTGGATGGCCTGCACGTGGACCTCGCTGGCCCAATCCTGGGCCAGCAGCAGCGTCGCCGCCTCCGTGGCCTCGGGCTCGGTGGGGAACAAGGCCTTCACGACCGAGCGCTCCCAGCCGGCCTTGGGGGCCGGCATGCCGGGTTCGCCGAACAGGGCCTGCTCGGCGTCGGTGTCCGCGTCGGCGTCTTCGACGGAGACCGCCAGCGCGTCGATCTCCATCAGCGCGTCGCTGACGATCTCGACATCCGCCTCGCGGCAGACCAGTGCAAGTTCAAACAGATGACTCATGGCATTCATGGGGCACATTGTCGACGCAGCCGCGCCCGACGCGTCTGCGTGTCTTCATGGCAACTCAGGCCTCCGCCGGCCGGCCCGCTGGCTGCGCTGGCCTTCATGCGGGCGCGCCATGCCGCGGAAGACTCGACGGGGAAGACGATGCCGCGCTGCTCCATGATTCGCTGGAGCTTGTCGTAGCGCTGGTAGGCCGGCGAGCCGGGTTTGAACGACTCGGTGAGGCCGCGTTGCACCATGTTGGCCGGGGTGACGCCGCCGCTGCGGGACATGACGTCCTGGATGGGCACCTGCTTCTCCGCGAGCAGCCATTCCGCGGTGTCAAGATCTTCTTGATTCAAGGCGCGCATGAACAGGCTATACCCGTTCGGGTCCCTGACGTCGAGTGGCAGGCCGTGGTCGAACAGGATCTGCAGACAGTCCCGTGCCTTGAAGCTGAGTGCATCGAACGCTAGTTCCGACTGGCTCTTGGGCGGGATGCGGGCCAGCGGGTACAACTGCAGCAAGGCATCGAGCATCTGCGCATCGTGGCGCACCACGGCGAAGAGGAAGGCATCGCCGTCGCCATCGCGAGGTTTGAACAACGGGTCTGCGCCCACCGCGAGCAGGATGGCCATCGCGCGTGGATTGCGCACGCCCGTGGCGTAGCGGATCAGCGTGAGCTGCGGCACGTTCTTGGACGATGCCGCCGGGCCATGCGCGTTCGGGTTGGCGCCCTGCGCCACGGCGCGGCGGGCACCGGCCTCGTCGCCGGCCAGCGCGGCGCGCAGCAGGTCGAGTGCGGTGCCCTGAAAGAAGGCTTCGGGGCGCGCCAGCTTTGGCGCGCGCGCGTCTGGCGTGTCGGCTATTGCCGCGCCCATGCCAAGAAACTCGAAGAGGCCCATGCTCACAGCTCCCAGTGCGCGGGCCAGTGCGAGCCTGCGCCCAGCGCGATGGTGATGAAGGACGGCGGGCATCGGTCAGCTCTGTGCAGCCAGGCTGCGCAGCATGCGGGTGTGCTTCTTACTTTGCCGGCCCACTGGCCGCTTGCGCCTTCATGCGGGCGCGCCATTCGGCGGCAGACTCGACGGGAAAGACGATGCCGCGCTGCTCCATGATTCGCTTGAACTTCTCGTAGCGACGATAAGGCGGCGAGCCCGGCTTGAAGACTTCGGTGAGCGCGCGCTGGACCATGTTGGCCGGGGTAACGGTGAAGCCACCGCCGCTGGACATGACGTCCTGGACGGGCACCTGCTTCTCCGCAAGCAGCCATTCCGCGGTGTCAAGATCTTCTTGATTCAAGGCGCGCATGAACAGGCTGTACCCGGCCGAGTCCCTGACGTCGAGTGGCAGGCCGTGGTCGAACAGGATCTGCAGGCAGTTCCGTGCGTTGAAGCTGAGGCAATAGAACGCCAGCTGCGACTGGCGCTTGGGCGGGATGCGGGCCAGCGGGTACAGCTGCAGCAGGGCATCGAGCATCTGCGCATCGTGGCGCACCACCGCGAAGAGGAAGGCGTCACCGTCGTCATCGCGGGGTTTGAACAACGGGTCTGCGCCCGCCGCAAGCAGGATGGCCATCGCGCGTGGGTTGCGCACGCCCGCGGCGTAGTGGATCAGCGTGAGCTGCGGCACGCTCTTGGACGTTGCCGCCGGGCCTTGCGCATTCGGGTTGGCGCCCTGCGCCACGGCGCGGCGGGCACCGGCCTCGTCGTCGGCCAGCGCGGCGCGCAACAGGTCCAGTGCGGGGCCCTGGAAAAAGGCTTCGGGGCGCGCCAGCTTTGGCGCGCGCGCGTCCGGGGTGTCGGCGTTCGCCGCACCCATGCCGAAAAGCTCAAAGAGGCCCATGCTCAGAACTCCTAGTGCGCCCACCAGGTTGCGCCTGCGTGCGCATGTCGCACTTGTTGATCGGCGCTTCACCGCTCGCCCCGCCTTATGCCTGCTTGGCCTGATGCTCAACGAGCCGGACCCGCGGGAGGCTGCGCCTTCATGCGGGCTCGCCATTCGGCGGAAGACTCGACGGGGAAGACGATGCCGCGCTCTTCCATGATGCGCTTGAACTTCTCGTAGCGACGATAGGTCGACGAGCCAGGCTTGAAGACCTCGGCGAGCGCGCGCTGCACCATGTTGGCGGGCGTGATGCCTGCGTTGTCCATCACCCCTGAAATCGGAACCTTGACCTCGGCGAGCAGCCATTCGGCGGTGTCGAAGTCTTCTCCCTCCAGCGCGTACATGAAGAGGTTGTGCCCCGCCGAGTCCAGGATGCCGACAGGCATGCCGTGGTCGAACAGCACTTGGAGGCACTCGCGCGCCTTGAAATCCAGGCTCTGAAACGCCAGCGCCGCTTTACGAGCGGCTGGCATGCGGTCGAGCGGGAAGTGGCGCAGCAAGGCCGTGAGCATCTCGGCGTCACGCCGAATGACCGCAAACAGAAAGGCGTCACCATCCTCCTTCCGGGGCTCCTGCAGCGGATCGGCGCCGCACGCCAGCAGCAGCGCCGCTGCTTTGGCATTGCGAACGCCGATGGCGTAGTGCAGCAGCGTCAACTGCGGAACGTTGCGCGACTTAGCGGCGGGGCCGTGCGCGCTGGGGTCGGCGCCCTGCGCAATGGCCTGCTTCATGCTGGCTTCGTTCGAGGCCAGTGCCGCGCGCAGAAGATCCAGGGCCGCGCCCTGGAAGAAGGCTTCCGGCGGCGCCAACTGGGGGGCGCGCGCATCCGGGAGGCTGGCGCCTGCGGCGCCCATGCCGAACAGCTCGAAGAGACCCATGGTCACTGCTCCTAGTGCGCTGGCCAACGCATGTCTGCGTGTGGGCCGATAGTGGTGGTGATAGGAGGCCGTATCCGGCATGCGCTATCCCTTGTCTGCGAGACATGCTTTCAGGGCGGCCTCGTCTGCCTCCTTGCGCTTCTCGATGGCGGCGATCATCTCGTTCATGCCATGGCGGTCATCGGCGCTGGTGCTCTCATCGGCGACAGGCACGTTCTGGCGCTGGCCGGGCGCCGCGTGAGAGAAGAACTGCGTGATTCCGCTCTCCTGCGTCTTAGTCAACACTTCGCCCTCGACCCGGTAGGCCGCGATCTTGTCGGCGTCGGCGGCAAGGCGGTCCAGGCCGGTCTGCGAATAGCGGGCCACGGTCTTGGGATTGAGGCCGGCGGCATTGAACGTGGTGGCGGTAGCGCCTGAGCCGCCCTGTGCTGCGGCCGCCATGCCGCCGCCCAGCGAGTGGCCGACGACGTGCACATTGCTCGTCTGTCCGCGGTCGGCCAGACGGTTGCCCAGGCGCACCGCCCTTTCGTAGTAGCTCGACTCCTTGTTCGCGTTCTGTGCGAAGTTGTTGTCCCAGTCTTCCTTGGCGAGCGTCGATCCTCGGAACACAAGGTCATAGGGCGGCTGCGGGTTCTCACCCCAGACCAGCGGGTCCTTTTTGTAGAGCGCCGCCCTGAACTCGGTCCCCTTGGGTGCTAGCAGGTGATGTCCGAGCTCTTGATCTTGGCTACTAGGGCCCAGGAGGGCATCTAGCTCGTCCTTTGATGGATCCAGAAACCCCGGCGGTGGTCGCTTCAGGTCCGCCGGCGCATCGGCGTCGTACTTCAGGTAGACCGCCTTGGCTACTCGCGCGTGCTCCACTTGGTCCATGTCCTCGCGCAGCCGCGCGGCGGCGGGCGCGTGCTCGGGGCAGGCGTTCACGCCCTTGTCGACCAGTTCCAGCCGTTGCGCACGGCGGGCTGCCTTGTCGGCGGCCATGCAGGGCTGGCAGGCCTCGCCGGCGGGCTGGGTGCCGAAGTCCTTGCCCAGCATGGCCTCGCGGGCCTGCTGGTACTCCTTCTGCGGCAGCTCCGGGTTCGCGGCGAGCTGCTTGGCGCGGGCTTCGGACAGCGACTTCGCCTGTCGTTTGGCCAGCCAGCCGGCGGTCAGCCCGGCAATGATGTCCGTCATCGCTGGCCGCCTTGCAGGCCCCAGGGCTGCGTCAGCTCGAAGCTGCGCCGCAGCGCGGCCTCGCCCGACGCCGGGGTGGCCGCCGGGCCCAACTGGTCATGCACCCACTCGCCCAGCGCGTGCACGCGCCGCACCTCGGGCAGGGGCCCTTGCAGCACCCGCAACAGCAGCGGCTGGGCCTGCTCAAAGCCCACACCCAGCCACAGCGCGCCGAGCGCATAGCCGGCGATGCCCTGTTCGGTGCGAAAGCCCACCTGCCTCGCCTGCGCGATGGCCGCGGCGACGAACGCCTGCTGAGCGTCGGCCGCCATGGCCGCGAAGTCGGTGTCATGCCGGGCCAGCGACTCGGCCAGCCGACGGCTGAACCCCGCCTCGCCGAGGCGTTGCATCTGGTCGTCGCGGAGGTTCAGCATGCGGCTCGGCGTGCTGGCGTCGCCGTCAGCGCTTGTGCGCCGCCATCCAGCCTTCGAGGTAGTGGATGCTGGTGCCGCCTTCGATGAACTTCGCGTCCGCCATCAGCTCGCGGTGCAGCGGGATGTTGGTCTGGATGCCTTCCACCACCGTCTCGCTCAGCGCGATGCGCATGCGGGCCAGGGCCTGCTCGCGGGTGTCGCCGTGGACGATGATCTTGCCGATCATGCTGTCGTAGTTCGGCGGCACGAAGTAGTTCGTGTACGCATGCGAGTCCACACGCACGCCGGGGCCGCCGGGGGCGTGCCACATCGTGATGCGGCCGGGCGAGGGCGTGAACTTGATCGGGTCTTCCGCGTTGATGCGGCACTCGATGGCGTGGCCGCGCATCTCGATCTGGCGCTGCGTGAACGGCAGCTTCTCGCCGGCGGCGATCCTGATCTGCTGCTGCACGATGTCGATGCCGGTGACCAGTTCCGTCACCGGGTGCTCCACCTGCACGCGCGTGTTCATCTCGATGAAGTAGAACTCGCCGTTCTCGTACAGGAACTCGAAGGTGCCCGCACCGCGGTAGCCCATCTTCTTGCAGGCGGCGGCGCAGCGGTCACCCACCTTCTCGATGATGCGGCGGGGAATGCCGGGTGCCGGCGCTTCCTCGATGATCTTCTGGTGGCGGCGCTGCATGGAGCAGTCGCGCTCGCCCAGCCAGACGGCGTTCTTGAACGTGTCGGCCAGCACCTGGATCTCCACATGGCGTGGGTTCTCCAGGAACTTCTCCATGTAGACCTCGGGGTTGCCGAAGGCCGCGCCAGCCTCGGCGCGCGTGGTCTGCACGGCGTGCACCAGCGCCGCCTCGGTGTGGACGACGCGCATGCCGCGCCCGCCACCGCCGCCGGCCGCCTTGATGATGACCGGGTATCCCACCGAGCGGGCGATGCGGATGATCTCTTTCGGGTCTTCGGGCAGTGCGCCCTCCGAGCCCGGCACGCACGGCACGCCGGCGCGGATCATGGCCTGTTTGGCCGAGACCTTGTCGCCCATCAGGCGGATGGACTCGGGCGTCGGGCCGATGAAGGTGAAGCCGCTGCGCTCGACGCGCTCGGCGAAGTCGGCGTTCTCGGACAGGAAGCCGTAGCCGGGGTGGATGGCCTCGGCGTCGGTGACTTCGGCCGTCGCGATGATGGCCGGCATGCTGAGGTAGCTCTGGGCCGACGGTGCCGGGCCGATGCAGACCGCCTCGTCGGCCAGGCGCACGTACTTGGCGTCGCGGTCGGCCTCGGAGTAGACGACGACGGACTTGATGCCCAGTTCACGGCACGCTCGTTGAATGCGGAGGGCGATTTCCCCCCGATTCGCAATCAGGACCTTCTTAAACATCAGGAAGTCCTTGTCACTCGATCACGAACAGCGGCTGTCCGAACTCGACCGCCTGGCCGTTCTCACACAGGACCTTGGTGATCGTGCCGCTCTTGTCGGCCTCGATCTCGTTCATGATCTTCATCGCTTCGATGATGCAGATGGCCTCGCCTTCCTTGACCGTCTGGCCGACATCGGCGAACGGCTTGGCGTTCGGGCTGGACGCGCGGTAGAACGTGCCGACCATGGGCGACTTGACGACGTGGCCCGTCTCGACCGGGGCTGCGGCCGGTGCGGCGGCGGCCACGGGGGCTGCGGGCGCGGCGGCTGCTGTGACGACCGGCGCAGCGACGGGTGCCGCAGCGTAGACCGGCTGCACGGGCACGGCGGCGGCCGGGTCGGTCTTGACGATGCGGACCTTGCCGTCGGCCTCGGTGATTTCCAGTTCGGAGATGTTCGATTCCGAGACCAGGTCGATCAGGGTTTTGAGCTTGCGCAGGTCCATCATGGCTCCAGGCGATGTTGTTGTTTTGGGGGATGACAAGGAGAGCCGGTGCCCGGGATCAGGCGCCGGCGGCTCCCAACGATTGAAGGGCGTGGCGCACGGCCAGGCGGTAGCCGTTGGCACCCAGGCCGCAGATGACGCCCACCGCCAGGTCGCTCAGATAGCTGTGATGGCGGAAGGGCTCGCGGCGGTGGATGTTCGACAGGTGGACTTCGATGAAGGGCAGCGCCACGCCGGCCAGCGCGTCGCGGATGGCGACGCTGGTGTGCGTGTAGGCGGCCGGGTTGATGACGATGAAGCGCGTGCCGTCGCTGCGCGCGGCCTGGATGCGGTCCACCAGCGCACCTTCATGGTTGCTCTGGAAGCTCGTCAGGCTGGCGCCGGCATCGGCGGCGATCGCGCTCAGTTCAGCGTCGATCTGGGGCAGGGTCTGCGAGCCGTAGACCTCGGGCTCGCGGGTGCCGAGCAGGTTGAGGTTGGGCCCATGCAGGACAAGAATTTGCATCAAACACGTGGCGTCGCCCGGGCCCCGAGGGTCTAGAGAGCCGCCACTAAATTGAGGAAGGGCGAACTTTACGCGTTTTGGGGCCGGTTTCCGCGTGGGATAGGGGTTTTTCTCAGGATGCGGCCAGCGCGCGCAGATCCTGCAGCGTGGTGACGCCCAGGCGGCGCCAGCGGATCTCGCCGGCCTCGTCGAAGACGACGGAGAAGGGCAGGCCGCCCGCCGGGTTGCCGAGTTCGCGCACCAGCGACAGGCCGTCCGGCCCGCCCAGCGCGATGGGGAAGTCCAGCGGCGTCTTCTTCAGGAAGGCCTTGACCGGCTCGGCCTGGTCGATGGCCAGGCCCAGCACCTGCCAGCCCTTGGCCCGGGCCTCGCCGTAGAACTGGTTGATCTCTGGCAGTTCCTTGACGCAGGGCGGGCACCAGGTGGCCCAGAAGTTCAGCAGCAGCGGCCTGCCGCGCCAGCCGGCGACGGGCAGCTCGGCGCCGTCCAGCCCGGCGAAGCGGCGTGCCCAGAAGGCCTGGGCGACGGGTGATGCAACGGGCGGGTTCAGCTTGCGCCAGGCGAAGCCGGCGCCCAGCGCCGCAGCGCCGACGCCGGCGCCGGCCAGCACCAGCCGGCGGGTGAGGGGGCTCATGAGGGGTCCTCTTCCAGCAGTTTTTGCAGCGCGGCCAGGTCGCCGCGCTCGGTCAGCCCGCGGGCGTCGGGCTTGAGCGCACCGCGCAGGTCATCGAAATCCAGCACCGTCAGGCACAAGGTCACCCGTTCGTTCAGCGCGGGGCAGGGGGTGTCGAGGACGAGCATGTCCACCTGACGCCGGTTGGCCGTCGTCTCGGCCACGTCGAAGTCCACGCCGCGGTTCAGCAGCGCGATCTCGGCGGCCTTGCTGTCGTCGCAGTACAGCTGCAGGTGAATGTTGGACAGCCTCGTCGCGGTGCCGCGCCACACGGCGCCGGTCAGGTGCGGGCGGAAGTCGGCCAGCCGCGCCATCCAGACGGCGGCCAGCTCGCGCAGCGCACGCAGCTCGCCGGGCTGGGTCTCGGCGTGGAAGATGGCGATGTGCTCGCGCACGGCGTCTTCAACCACGTCGTTGCCGGGCAGCGCGGCGCGCGGTGCGCCGAGGTCACGGGCCGCGCGCTGCTTGGCCGGGCCCCAGTCCATGCCCTCGTCGACGATGAGGCGGGCGGCCGCAGCGGCAATCTCGGCGGAGAAGTCCTCGCTCATGGCAATTGCGCGCTGTTCATGCGGCCGACGATGAGGCCGGCCCGGTTGATGACGTACGCCGAGCCCGGCTGGCGCTCGAAGCGCTTGGGCGCCGGCAGCATGACGGCCAGCCGCGCGGCCTCGAAGGCGCCGAGCCGCGACACGTCCATGCGGAAGTAGTGCCACGCCGCGGCCTGCGCGCCGAACAGGCCTTCGCCCCATTCGACGCTGTTCAGGTAGATCTCCAGGATGCGCTGCTTGCTCAGCAGCGCTTCCAGCATCAGCGTCAGCACCAGCTCCTGGCCCTTGCGCAGCAGCGTGCGCTCGCCAGAGAGAAACAGGTTCTTGGCCAACTGCTGCGTGATCGTCGAGCCGCCGATGACCTTGGCCACCCCCTTGCCGCGGGCTTCCACGCGGGCCTGGGCCTTCTCGTTCTTCTTCCAGGCGCCTTTCAGCGCATCCCAGTCGACGCCGCCGTGCTGCGCGAAACTGTCGTCCTCGCTGGCGATGACGGCGCGCTTGAGCGTGCGGGGCAGTTGGGCATCGTCCACCCACGACTGCGCCCACGGCACCTGCTGCTTGTCCTTCAGCAACCGCAGCGCCTCGCTGCGCTGGAAGCTGGTGGACTGCGGCGCGATGACGTTCATCAGCGCGATGCGGCCTGCAAACCACAGCTGCAGGCACAGCACGCCCAGCGCCAGCACGGCGAGCAGCCGGCCGAGGTGGCGCATCACGGCGCGGCCTCGATGGCCTGGCGGACGGCCTTCAGCACCGGCGCCGTGTCGGGCCGCACGCCGCGCCAGAAGAGGAAGGCCTCGGCCGCCTGCTCCACCAGCATGCCCAGGCCGTCGCGCGGCTCGGCGCCATGCGCGGCCGCCCAGTCCAGGAAGCCCTGCGCCTTGGGGCCGTACATCATGTCCAGCGCCAGGCTGCCGGGCTTGAGCACGCGGGCGTCCACCGGCGAGGCTGCACCCGCCAGGCTGGTGCTGGTGGCGTTGATGACGATGTCCTGCGCGGCCGGCGCGTCGGCCAGCGTGGCGGCGGCAAGCCCCACATGCAAGGCCTGGCCAAGGTGGGCATGGCCGGCCACCAGCGCCTCGGCCTTGTCCAGCGTGCGGTTGACGACGGTGATGCGCGCTGGCCCGGCATGGATCAGCGCGCCCAGCGCGCCGGCGCTGGCACCGCCGGCGCCCACCAGCAGCACCTGCAGGCCGGCAAGCGGTCGGCCGGCGTTCTTCTGCAGGTCGTTGACGAGGCCGGCGCCGTCGGTGTTGTCGCCCACCCAGCCGTCGGCGTCGAAACGCAGCGTGTTGACGGCGCCGCCCAGTTGCGCGCGCTCGGTGCGCGTCGCCGCCAGCGCGAACGCGTCGAACTTGAACGGCACGGTGATGTTGCAACCCTTGGCGCCGGCGGCGACAAAGGTGCGCAGCGTGGCTTCGAAGCCGTCCAGTGGCGCCAGCAGGCGTTCATAGACGAGCGACTGGCCCGTCTGCTGCGCGAACATCGCGTGGATGGCGGGCGAGCGGCTGTGCTCGACCGGGTTGCCGACCACCGCATACCTGTCTTTCATATTGCGTCCTTCGCGCTTCGCGCTTGCCTTGCCGACGGATCGGCAAGGCGTCCGCCCGGCTTGAAATGCCCAGGCATTTCAAGTCCGGGCTGACTCCCGCCAAGCGGGAGTTGAGCGCCCTCGGGCAGCCGTGCGGAGCTCATTGCTGCCCTGCCAAAGAAGTCTCCAGTTCCGCATCGCGCGTGAACTTGAAGCGTGACGTGATGACCAGCACCTCGGCGCCCTTGCGCATCTCCTGGCTGAAGTTGCCGAAGGGCGAGGCCGCCTGCACGATGGCGACGGCGCGGCGGTCCAGCGTCGCGTTGCCACTGGGCGAGACGATCTCGGTCTCGATGACGCGGCCCTTGAAGTCCACATGGATGTTCATGATGAGCTCGCCGTAGAGCTTCCTGCCGCGGTACACGGGGAAGTCGCGGGTGCCGCGCTCCTCGATGCGACGGCGCAGGCCGTCGTAGTACTGCGCGTAGACCACCTCGCGGGCGGCCGGGCTCACGTAGCGCTTGCGCGGCCGCGCGCTTTCCACGTTGACGCGCTTCTCGATTTCGGCGAGCAGCTCCACCAACTGGCGGCGCTTTTCGGCCTGGGCGCGCTCGGCCGCATCGGTCTTCTCGCGCCGCGGGTCGGGCGGTGGCAGCAGCGCCAGCTCGCGGCGCACCTGCGTCAGCAGTTGCTGCTGCTGTTGCTGCAGCTGCGCGATCTGCGAGCTCTGGGCCTCGGCCGCGTCGCCCACCTCGCTGTGGCGCGCTGGCGGCAGCGGCGACGTGGCGCGGCCCGTCTCCGCATTGCCGCCCCCCGCGAGGTTGGCCTGGGCCAGCACGGCGGCCTTGGTGGGCAGTTCGTTGGAGCGCGTGTTGACCAGCACCACCTCCAGCGGCGTGTCCTGGAACACGCGGTTGAAGGAGTCCGGCGAGCCCACGCGCCAGGCCAGCAGCACGCCGTGCACGCCGAGCGACGCGGCCAGTGCGATCTGCAGCGTGCTGAACCGGCGCATCAGGCTTGGGCCGCCGGCTCGGCCTCGCCGCCGCCGTCGTTCAGGTCGATGGCCAGCGCGATGGGAGCAGCGGCGGCTTCGAGGTCGTCATCCTCGCCTTCCGCGTCGTCGGCGGCGGCCTGCTGTTCATCCAGCCGCTCGACCAGCGTGGCATGCACGTCCAGCGTCATCTCGTCCAGCCCGGTGATGCGCACCTTCACGTGGCTGCCCCGCGGCAGCGGCTCGCAGCCCAGCGCCTTGAACACCAGCGGCAGGTCGTCGGCGCGCACCAGGCCTTCCTTCATGACGGTGGCGGTCAGCTCCGTGGTGCCGTTCTGCTGCAGCCAGCGCAGCGTCCAGAAGCGCTCGATGCCGTTCTGGAAGCCGTTGTAGGCGGCGTAGGCCGACTCGAACCCCGAGATGATGGAGAACAGCTGCGCATCCTTGGGCTTGAACGGCGCGGCCAGTGCGGCCGTGCGGCCGTGCCGCGCGCAGGCAATGATCTGCCACTGGTTGACCAGGTCCACGTAGCGGCGCAGCGGCGACGTGGCCCAGGTGTACTGCGCGACGCCCATGCCGGCATGCGGCAGTGCCTTCACGCCCATGCGCACCTTGATGCCGGGCGCCAGGCTGGCCTGGCTGCGGTAGATGCCGGGCAGCCCCAGCTCGGCCAGCCAGCCGCCCCAGGCGGAGTTGGCCAGGATCATGGCCTCGGCCACGATCAGGTCCAGCGAGCTGCCGCGGGCGCGCACGCTGATCTCCACCGACTCGCTGCCGTTGGGCGGCTCCATGCGCTCGCCGGCCAGGCGGAAGTTGTAGTCCGGCCGGTTGAAGTTCTCCGGCTTGCCGCGCACCGCCTCGCGCTGCGCCTTCAGGTGCTTGGCCAGGCGCCAGCAGAAGGCCAGCTCGGGCGCGAAGGCGTAGTCGGCGGGCGCGTCGCCCGACAGCGAGGCGTCGGTGACGATGCCGTCCAGCTTGTCATGTCGCAGGTTGGACGCGATGTGCACGCGCTCCAGCTTGGTCTCGCGGCTCTTGATCTCGAAGCTCGCCTCGTCCATCGTGAAGTAGATGGACACGGCCGGGCAGTCGCGGCCCTCGATCAGCGTGTAGGCCTGCACGACGTCGTCGGGCAGCATCGTGATCTTCCAGCCCGGCATGTAGACGGTGGACAGGCGCTCGCGGGCGACTTTGTCGACGGCCGAGTCCGGCGTGATGGCCAGGCCGGGTGCGGCGATGTGCACGCCGAACGTGACGGTGCCCGTGCCCAGGCCCTGCACCGACAGCGCATCGTCGATCTCCGTCGTCTGCGAGTCGTCGATGGAGAAGGCGCGTGCGGGCGACAGCGCCAGCTCGTCCTTGATCTCCGGCGCCGTGAGCTGCGGGAAACCCACGCCCTTGGGGAAGTTCTCGAACAGGAAGCGCTTCCAGTGGAACTGGTAGGGGCTGGTGATGGCGCCGGCGCCCTGCAGCAGGTCCAGCGGCGCCTTGTGCGCGAGCTTGCTGGCCTCGACGACGGCCTTGTACTCGGGGCCGTTCTTGTCGGGCTTGAACAGGATCTTGTAGATTTGCTCCTGGATGGGTGCGGGGCAGGTGCCGGCCACCAGTTCCTGCGCCCAGGCCTCGATCTGCAGCGCCTGCTGGCGCTTGCGCTCTATGCCCAGCAGCGCGGCCTTCACCGTCTCCTCGGGGGCTTTCTTGAACTGGCCCTTGCCGGCGCGGCGGAAGTAGTGCGGCGCCTCGAACAGGCGGAACAGCGCGGCCGCCTGCTGCACGACGCCGGCCTTGGCGTCGAAGTAGTCCCGCGCAAGATCGGCAAAGCCGAACTCGCCTTCGGGCGCGAATTCCCAGGCCAGGTCCAGGTCGATGTCGTCGGCCAGCGCGCGCGCGTCGGCCAGCAGCTCGGCGGGGGCCGGCTTGTCGAACTTGAGCAGCACATTGGCGGACTTGACCTTGACCCGCTTGCCCGAGTCCAGCTCGACCTGCAGCGAGGCATCGGCCTCCGACATCACCCGGCCGGCGAGGAACTTCCCGGCGTCATCAAACAGCGCAAACATAGGCGGCGGATTCTCCCTCAGCGGGTGAGGTGCTCCAGCAGACCGGGCAGATGGGCCTCGAAGTCGGTCAGGCCGTGGTCGCTGCCCTCCAGCACCTCGCCGTCACAGCCCGCGTAGCGGGCCAGCATCTCGCGCCAGTCCAGCAGCTCGTCGCCCTTGGCCAGCAGCGCGTAGTAGCGGCTGGGCGTGGTGAGCCGGGCCGGTGGCGTGAGGGCCGCCAGCTCTGCCACGTGCTGCGCGGTGAAATCGAACTTCAGCGTCGGGTCGTGCCAGGCGGTCTGCTCGCCGATGTACTTGGCCAGGTCGCGGGCCGGGTTCACGGCCGGGTTCAGCACGGCCACGCGCCAGCCGCGGTGCGCGCGCTGCTCAGCCAGCGAGGTGGCATAGAACCCGCCCAGCGAGCTGCCGATGACGGCGGCTCCCTGTGCGGGCCAGCCGGCGATGAGTTGGGCGACGAGGTCCATCGCCGCCAGCGGCGACGGCGGCAGCTGCGGGCAGGCGAACGTCAGCCCGGGCTGCGTGGCGGCCCACTGCGCCATGCGCAGCGCCTTCGCCGAGCCGGGCGACGAGCGGAAGCCGTGCAAATAAAGCAGATGCGTGAGCGTCATGACGGAAGTTTTTGCGTGAACTTTTGCAGCCCCGCGACGGGGACGGCATCGGATTGACGCGAGTGTCGCCGGGCTTAAAGTGACCGGCTTTTCGTTTCCTTCGGACACAACTCATGACCCCGATGTCGCGTTCCGTCCTGGCCAGCGCCGCGCTACTCGCGCTGGCCGCCCTGGCCCAGGCCCAGACCCCGCCGGCCCCTGCGGCCACCGCAGCCTCCGGCCCCGCGACGGCCGCGCCCGCCCGGCCGCCCGTCGACCCCACGGCGCCCAAGCCCTTCGCTGAAATCATCAAGGGCGCCAAGGAGCAGCCGGGTCTGTTCCCCATCTGGCGCAAGGACGAGAAGGTCTGGATCGAGATCCCGAAGGAAGCCTTCAACAAGCCTTTCCTGTTCAGCGTCAATGTCGCCAACTCCGTCGGCGAGCGCGGCCTGTACGCCAGCCAGATGATCGGCGAGGAGATTGCCGAGTGGCGCCGCATCGGCAACCACGTCCAGCTCATCGCGCTGAACACCAAGTTCCGCGCCGACAAGGGCGGCACCCAGCTGGCACTGGAGCAGGCGTTCTCGCCCAGCCTCATCACGTCGGGCCCCGCGGCCAGCGCCGAGCACCCCGACCGCAAGTCCGTGCTGGTGGATGCCAGCGGCCTGTTCCTGGGCGACATCCCCGGCTACTCCACGCGGCTGGAGATGGCCTACCGCCTGCCGTTCGCGCCGGACCGCGCCAACTCCCACATCGAGGCCACCCGCGCCGACGCGCAGATCTCCACGCTGACCAGCCGCGTGCACTTCGCCACGCCGCGCATCCCGGCACCGCCGCTGACGCCCGCACCGGTGGCCGTGCCCACGCCGCCGCAGGCCACGCCGGACCCGCGCTCGATGTTCTTCAGCTTCGTCTACAACCTGCGCGCACTGCCCGAGCAGCCGGCCGCCATCCGCCATGCCGACCCGCGACTGGGTCACTTCATGGAGAGCTACAGCAACCTCGGCGACGACCTGAAGGCCAACCCGCGCGTACACATGGTGACCCGCTGGCGCCTGGAGAAGAAGGACCCGGCGGCCGCGCTGTCCGAGCCGGTGCAGCCCATCGTCTACTGGATGGACAAGAACATCCCGGCCAAGTACCGCGAGGCGGTCAAGGCCGGCATCCTGGAGTGGAACAAGGCCTTCGAAAAGATCGGCTTCAAGGACGCCATTCAGGCCAGGCAGCAGCCTGATGACGCCGACTGGGACAACATGGACGCCACGCACGCGTCCATCCGCTGGTTCACCGGCTCCGACGTGGGCTTCGCCATCGGCCCCAGCCACAAGGACCCGCGCACCGGTGAGATCCTGGATGCCGACATCGGCATGAGCGACGTGTTCGGCCGCGGCTCGCGCCGCTTCGCGACCGACGACGTGCCCGCCGGCAGCCATGCGCATGACCACGCCGGCTGGACCGGCCCGCGCGGCGGCCAGGTGCTGGCCGACCAGTTCTGCACCTACATGGCCGACCAGGCCAGCGAGTTCGGCTTCGCGCTGGACCTGCTGGCGCTGCGCGACGGCATGGACCTCGACGGCCCCGAGGCCGAGGCGCTGGCGCAGGCCGTCATGAAGGACGTCGTCATGCACGAGGTGGGCCACACCCTCGGGCTGAAGCACAACTTCCGCTCGTCCACGACGGTCACGCAGGCGCAGCTCAAGGACAAGGCCTACACCGAGGCCAACGGCATCTCCAACTCGGTGATGGACTACAACGCCTACAATCTGCCGCTCAAGGGCGAGCCCAAGGCCAGCCTCACCAACACGACGCTGGGCGCCTACGACTACTGGGCCATCGAGTACGCCTACAAGCAGATCCCGGCCGAGCAGGAGGCCGCCGAGCTGGCCCGCATCGCGGCGCGCTCGACCGAGCCGCAGCTGGCCTACGGCGACGACTTCGACCAGGGCGTCGGCGGCCTGTTCGACGGCTTCGACCCGCGCAGCAACCAGCGCGACCTGGGCGACGACCCGCTGGCCTACGCCAAGAAGCGCCTGAAGCTCAGCCAGGAGCTGTGGGACCGCGTGCAGGCCCGCAAGCCGCAGGCCGGCGAAGAGCCCTTCCGCGCCCGCCGCTCGGTGGCCGAGGCCTTCCGCCAGCTCGGCATGGCCGCGCACAACGTCAGCAAGTACGTGGGCGGCATGCAGGCCGAGCGCGTGGTCCCGGGCGTCACGCCGGTGGCGGCGTTCAAGCCGGTGGACAGCGCCCAGCAGCGCGAGGCGCTGCGCTTCATTTCGGCCGGCCTGCTGTCCAGCAACTCGTTCAGGTTCAGCCCGGAATTCATCGCCGCGCAGCCGCTGGACTACAACGAGTGGGCCGAGCGCGGCCAGCCGCTGTCCATCCCCGACGCCGTGGCCGCGCTGCAGGGCCGCGTGCTGGACCGCCTGATGTCGGCCGCCACCGCGCGCCGCCTCATCGAGCAGGGCAGCCTGCTGCCCGAGGCGCAGCGCAAGGGCGCCGTGTCGCTCAGCGAGGTGTACGGCACGCTGCAGGGCGCCATCTTCAGCGAGCTGAAGACCGGCGCCGAAGTGGACCGCATGCGCCGCAGCCTTCAGCGCGAATACCTGCGCCGCCTGCAGGCGCAGCTGAACCGCTCCACCAACGGCGCGACGGTCTACGCGGACGCGTTCTCGCTGGCCCGCTGGCACGCCACGCAGCTGGCGCGTGACCTGCGCAGCGCGTCGATCAAACCGGGCCTGTCGGTCGAGACGCGCGCGCACTACGCCGAGTCGCTGGACTTGCTGGACAGCATGCTCAAGGCCACGCTGACGCGCAGCTGATCGGGCATCCGCACCCGACAAGGCCGGCCGCAATGCCGGCCTTTTTCGTTGTCACTACGATGCCCGGCGCATCACAGGAGACCCCATGCCCGACAGCGCCCAGTTCAACCAGGCCGGCGCCCATCATCTGCCGGGCTATCTCGGCATCGTCATCACCCACGTCGACGGTGCCGAGGTGCACGCCGAGCTGCCGGTGCGCACCGAGCTGATGGCGCCCAACGGCTTCCTGCACGCCGGCAGCGTCGTCACGCTGGCTGACACCTGCGCCGGCTATGGCTGCTTGGCCAACCTGCCCGAAGGCGCCGTGGGCTTCACGACCGTGGAGCTCAAGTCCAACCACCTCGGCACCGCGCGCGAGGGCACCGTGGCCTGCGTCGCCCGGGCCGTGCACCTGGGCCGCACGACGCAGGTCTGGGACGCCACCGTCACCCACAAGGACAGCGGCAAGACGATGGCGCTGTTCCGCTGCACGCAGATGGTGCTGTACGCCAAGTGAGCAGCCCCGCGGACGGGGGAGGGCGCCGGCGCGCGTCACATGTTCTAGGGGCGGGCGGGGGCGCCGACGCAGGCAGACTCGCCGCTCGTTTCCTGCAACGTACCGCCACATGAACGTCCGCCCCCTGCTCGCCCTTCCTGTCGTCGCCCTGCTGCTGGCCGCCTGCGGCAAGTCGTCTACGTCGCTGGGCGAGGGCGGCTCGGTCATCACCGGTTCGGCCGGTGCGGCCGGCGCGCACAACGCGGCCCGTGAACTCATCAAGTGCGACGCGCCGGTGGCGACGATGGCGCTGGTGGAGAACCCCAACGGCTACAGCTATTCCAGCAGCTACCAGCTGCCGTCCAGCCCCGTGCCGCTGGTGCGGCTGCTGGCGCAGCAGAGCGGGTGCTTCCGCGTCGTCGACCGCGCGGCGGGCCTGAAGGCCACCGTGCGCGAGCAGGAGCTGAAGGACGCCGGCATTCTGCGCAAGGACGGCAACACGGTGACCAAGGGCAAGGGCTACGAGGCGCAGTACAGCCTGACGCCCAGCCTCACCTTCAGCGAGCAGGACGCCGGTCGCCAGGTCGGCAGCATCCTGCAGGCCATTCCCTACCTGAACAAGCTCGTCGGCGCGGCCGAGCACGTCAAGATGAAGCAGGCGCAGGCCGCGCTGCTGCTGACCGACAACGAGACCACCGAGCAGATCGCCGCGGCCACCGGCTCGGTGGAGGTGGCCGACCTGGGCGTGGGCGGCGCGATGGTGGGCAAGCTGGGCGGCGCCGCGGGTGCGGGCTGGAGCAATTCCAACGAGGGCAAGGTCATCGCCGCCGCCTTCCTGGACGCGCACAACCAGCTGGTCGTGCAGGTGCGTGCGCTGCAGGCCAAGGAGCTGCCGCCCGAGGTCAAGCGCAAGGCGCAGGGCGGCTGAACCAGCTGGCCCCTCGTCCAGGCTCGCCCTGCTGAACGCGGGCGGGCCTGGACGGTCCCCCGTGGGGACGGCGATGCTTGCGGCGTCGAGCCGCAAGCACATCGCCCGACGGGCCGGCTTGGGGCGGCCCGGCGCTCGGCCCGGAGGGATGCGGGCCGCGGCTATGCTGGAAGCATGCAGTCGGCCAAGCCTTTCAAGATTCCCGAATCGGTCCTCGTCGTCATCCACACGCCGGACCTGCAGGTGCTGCTCATCGAGCGCGCCGACCACCCCGGTTACTGGCAGAGCGTCACCGGCTCCAAGGACGCACCCGACGAACCGCTGGCCGAGACCGCGCGGCGCGAAGTGATGGAAGAGACGGGCTTCGACATCGCCGCGCTGGGAGGCGAGCTGCGCGACTGGCAGCTGGCCAACGTCTACGAGATCTACCCGCACTGGCGGCACCGCTACGCGCCGGGCGTCACGCGCAATACCGAACACGTTTTCGGCCTACAGCTGCCGGCGCCGCTGACGCCGACACTGGCGCCGCGCGAGCACCTCGCCTGGCAATGGCTGCCGTGGCACGAAGCGGCCGACCGCTGCTTCTCGCCGTCCAACGCCGAGGCCGTGCTGCAGCTCCCGCGTTTTGCTGCCCTGTCCACGCCATGAGTCCCACCCGCCTCTCCCCGCATGCCCCGGGCGACGTGCTTCGCGTCGCCACCTACAACATCCACAAGGGCGTGCGCGGCCTGGGGCCCGCCAAGCGGCTGGAGATCCACAACCTGCAGATGGGCGTGGAGGCGCTGGACGCCGACCTCGTCTGCCTGCAGGAGGTGCGGCTGTTCCACCACCGCGAGGCGGCCTATTTCGACCGCACCTGGTTCGGCTGGCCGGAGAAGGGCCAGGCCGAGTTCCTGGCGCCCGAGGGCTACGAGGTGGCCTACCGCACCAACGCGACGACGAAGTACGGCGAGCATGGCAACGCGCTGCTGTCGCGCTGGCCCATCGGCGACGTGGGGCATCACGACGTGTCCGACCATGCCTTCGAGCAGCGCGGCCTGCTGCATGTGCCGGTGCACTGGCAGGGCGGCGTCGTGCACGTCGTCGTCGCGCACTTCGGGCTCATCCATGCCAGCCGCGTGCGCCAGGTCGAGCGGCTGGCCGTGTTCGTGCGCGACCATGTGCCCGAAGGCGCGCCGGTGCTGGTGGCCGGCGACTTCAACGACTGGGGCGAGCGGCTGGACACGGCCATGCGCGCGCACGGCCTGCGCCGCGCGGCCACGCCCACGGGCCGCGCGCGTGCGGCGACCTTCCCGTCCCGGCTGCCGGTGTTCGCGCTGGACCGGGTCTACACGCGCGGGCTGCGCTGCACGGGCGTGCAGGTGCCGCGCGGCCCGAGCTGGGCCCGCATGTCGGACCACCTGCCGCTGGTGGTCGAGCTGGTCCCCGAATGATGGGGCTGGGCGCGCTGCGGCGGCGCCGGCAGCGGGCTGCCGACACCGGCTTCGTCGGTGGCAACGAGGTGGAGCTGCTGCGCGGCGGCGACCAGCTGTTCCCGCGCATGGAGGCCGCCATCCGCCAGGCGCGCAACGAGGTCTGGCTGGCCACCTACATCTTTCACGACGACGCGACGGCGATGGCGCTGGCCGACACGCTGCTGGCCGCCGACCGCCGCGGCGTGCGCGTGCGGCTGGTGGTGGACGGCTTCGGCAGCAACGGCAGCCTGGCCTCGCTGCGCCAGCGCTTCGCCGGCAGCGGCGTCGCCTTCGCCGTGTTCCGGCCCATGGACCGCTGGTGGCGCTGGTTCCAGCGCGGCCAGCTGCGGCGGCTGCACCAGAAGCTGTGCGTCGTCGACAACGAGCATGCCTTCGTCGGCGGCATCAATGTCATCGACGACCGCATCGACCTGCGCCATGGCGCCGCCGACCTGCCGCGGCTGGACTTCGCGGTGCACGTGAGCGGCGGGCTGGTGGACGAGGTGGCGCAGAGCGTGCGCTCCATCTGGTCGCGGGCTTGGCTGGGGCGCGACTTCGACGACGCGCTGCTGGACTACGTGCCGCTGCGCCGCCGCTTCGGCCTGTGGCTGACGCAGCTGTGGCGCGGCCCGCAGCGCCTGCCCGAGGCCGTGCCGCGGCTGGCGCCGGTGTGTGCGGCCTTCGTGCTGCGTGACAACCTGCGCCGGCGCCGCACCATCGAACACGCGTACGCCGACGCGATCCGCAACGCGCGACGCAGCGTGGACATCGTCTGCCCCTACTTCTACCCGGGCCAACGCATCCGCCAGGCGCTGCGCAGCGCGGCGGACCGCGGCGTGCGCGTGCGCCTGCTGCTGCAGGGCAAGCTGGACTACCAGCTGGCCGGCTGGGCCGCCGAGGCGCTGTACGCCGACCTGCTGCGCCACGGCGTCGAGATCTACGAGTACACGCCGGCCTTCCTGCATGCCAAGGTCGCCGTCGTCGACGGGCACTGGGCCACGGTGGGCAGCTCCAACATCGACCCGCTGTCGCTGCTGGTCAACCTGGAGGCCAACGTCGTGGTGCTCGACAGCGATTTCGCGGCGCGCCTGTCGGGCGAGATCGAGGCGGCGCTGCAGGCGTCCAGCCGTGTCGGCGAGCGCGCGGGCAAGGGCCTGCGGGCAATGCTGCACCGCGCGGTGGTGGTGTGGTTCGCCTACGTCTTCCTGCGCATCGCCGGCGCCGCCGGCCGCTACTGAGGGCGGCCGTACAGGAAGTCCAGCATCGCCGGCACGCGCCTCGCCCAGCTGGCTTCGTCGTGGCTGCCGCGCGGGTCTTCGACGAAGCGCAGCCGCTCGCCCGTCCAGCCGCGCTCGCGCAGGCGCTGCGCCAGCTCGCGCGCCAGCACCACGGCCTGTTCGCCCTCCTGGCCGCCCATGTCCACCCACAGCCGCGGCCGGCTGGGCGGTGCGGCAGCCGCCGCGTCGCGCAGCACGAAGCGGTCGTCCCACCAGACGGATGGCGAGACGACCAGCGCGGCGCCGAAGGTGTCGGCATGGTGCAGCGCCAGCCACAGCGACGCCAGCCCGCCGAAGGACGACCCGCCCACGGCCGTGTCCACCGCGCCGGGGCGGGTGCGGAAACGCGCGTCGATGGCCGGCTTGAGTTCCTCGACGAGGAAGCGCGCGTAGGCCGGCAGGCCGCCGCCCTGGCGCTCGCCCGCGGCGCGGCCCAGCCGCTCGGCGGGCACCTGCATGGCCGATGGTGTGTAGTCCAGCGTGCGCGACGCGGTGCTGGCCACGGCGACAACGATGAAGGGCCGCAACCGGCCCTCGCCGATGCCGCGCTGTGCGGCTTCGTCCACCTGCCACTCGGCGCCGGCGGCCTGTGCGTCGAAGACGTTCTGGCCGTCATGCAGGTACAGCACCGGGTAGCGGGTGTTGGTGTCGCGTTCATAGCCCGGCGGCAGCCAGACCTGCACGTCGCGCGGCTGCACGTGGGCCGAGGCGACGACGCCCAGCCGCTCGATGCGGCCCGTGCGCGATGGCGGCACGTCCGCCGGCGCGGCGCCGAAGGCGCGGGCCACGCGCAGCTCGCCGCCGGTCAGCAGCAGCGCGTGGTTGCGGCCCGGCTCCCAGCCGGCATCGTTGGGCTGACCGGGCCCGCGCTCGATGCGGAACTTGTAGGCCAGCGGCTGACCACCCGTGGCGTCGTCCGGCAGCGTCAGCCGCAGCGCGTAGCGGCCCGGCACCGGGCCCGGCGAGGCCAGCAGCGGCCGGTCCCATGACAGCGGCGCCGCGGCGCCACGCAGGCCCAGGCGGTCACGGGCCGGGTCGAAGCGGCCGGCGGCGATCTCGTCGCGGAGGTCCACGTCGAACACCAGCGTGGTGTCGGCTACGGCACCGCTGCCGAGGGCGGCCAAGAGCAGGGCAGAGGCGAGTGAGCGCATCGCGCGAGCGTAGGCGACGCGGCGTGGCCTGCCATCCGTCATGGGGCGGCGCCGGCGTGCCTGGCGGCATTGGCGGCTCCAGCGCGCCTGCGTCGGGCGCGCGGCGCCGCAGCAGCTCGCGCGCCGGCGGCCACGCTGATGGTGAGGCCGGCGATGGGCCGGCCGGCCGCCGCTCTCAGCCGCCGAATGCCGGTGCGCCGGGGGCGGCCAGCGCGCCGGCCTGCACCAGCGCCGTCGCGCGCTCGATGTCGGGCGCGAGGTAATGGTCGGCCGGCATGCTGGCGCAGTCGGCGCGCAGGCGCTGGTGCAGCGCCTCCACTGGCGCCGAGCTGCGCAGCGGGCGCAGGAAGTCGATGCCCTGCGCGGCCGCCAGCATCTCGATGGCGACGATGTGGGCCGTGTTGTCCAGCATCGCGTGCAGGCGGCGCGCGGCGAACGTGGCCATGGAGACGTGGTCTTCCTGGTTGGCGCTGGTGGGCAGGCTGTCGACGCTGGCCGGGTGGGCCAGGCTCTTGTTCTCGCTGGCCAGTGCCGCGGCCGTCACGTGGGCGATCATGAAGCCGCTGTGCAGGCCGGCGTCGGCCGTCAGGAACGGCGGCAGGCGCGAGATGCCGGGGTCGATCAGCATCGCGATGCGGCGCTCGGCGATGGCGCCCACCTCGGCGATGGCCAGCGCCAGGTTGTCCGCCGCGAAGGCCACCGGCTCGGCGTGGAAGTTGCCGCCGCTGATCATGCTGTCGTCGAACACCAGCGGGTTGTCGGTCACCGCATTGGCTTCGCGCACCAGCACCTGCGCCGCGTGGCGGGCCTGGTCCAGGCAGGCGCCCATGACCTGCGGCTGGCAGCGCAGGCAGTACGGGTCCTGCACGCGCTCGTCGCCCTCGCGGTGGCTGGCGCGGATGGCGCTGCCGGCGGCCAGCGCGCGGTACACCGCCGCAACCTCCATCTGCCCGGGCTGGCCGCGCACCGCGTGGATGCGCGCGTCGAACGGGCCGTCGCTGCCGCGGGCGGCGTCCAGCGTCATCGCGCCGCTGGCCAGCGCCGTCGCGAACAGGTCCTCGAAACGGATCAGTGCATGCAGCGCCAGCGCGGTGCTGGCCTGCGTGCCGTTGATGAGGGCCAGGCCTTCCTTGGCGGCCAGCGTCAGCGGCGCGAGGCCCAGGCGGGCCAGCTCGTCGCGGGCCGACACGCGCTGGCCCTTCACCAGCGCCTCGCCTTCGCCCATCAGTGCCAGCGTCAGGTGGGCCAGCGGGGCCAGGTCGCCGCTGGCGCCGACCGAGCCCTTCTCGGGCACGTACGGGATGAAGCCGGCGTTGAACGCGTCCAGCAGCGACTGCACGACGACGCGGCGCACGCCCGAGAAGCCGCGCGCCAGGCTGCCGGCCTTGGTGGCCAGCATCAGCCGCACGACCTCGGGGCTCATCGGCGCGCCGACGCCGACCGCGTGACTGCGGATGAGGTTGAGCTGCAGCGCGGCGAGCTGGTCCTTGGCGATGCGCGTGCTGGCCAGCTTGCCGAAGCCCGTGTTGACGCCGTAGACCGGCGCATCGCCCGCGGCCGCCGCGGCGACGAGCGCGGCGCTCTGGTCGACGGCCGTCCAGTCGTCGAGCTGCAGCTCGGCGCGGCCGGCGGCGATGTCGGCGAGCTGGGCGAGGGTCAGGTGTCCGGGGATGAGTTTCATAGCGAAGGGAGGTTCAGTTCGTTCTTGCGGGCGCAGTCCGCGGCGGACGGGTAGCCGGCGTCGGCATGGCGCATGACGCCAGTGGCCGGGTCGTTCCACAGCACGCGCGACAGGCGCTGCGCGGCGGCGTCGCTGCCGTCGGCCACGATGACGACGCCCGAGTGCTGCGAGTAGCCCATGCCCACGCCGCCGCCGTGGTGCAGGCTCACCCACGTCGCGCCGCCGGCGGTGTTCAGCAGTGCGTTCAGCAGCGGCCAGTCGGACACGGCGTCCGAGCCGTCCTGCATGCCCTCGGTCTCGCGGTTGGGGCTGGCGACGGAGCCGCTGTCCAGGTGGTCGCGGCCGATGACGATGGGCGCCTTCAGCTCGCCGGTCCTGACCATCTCGTTGAAGGCCAGGCCGGCGAGGTGGCGCTCACCCAGGCCCAGCCAGCAGATGCGCGCCGGCAGGCCCTGGAAGGCGATGCGCTCGGCGGCCATGTCCAGCCAGCGGTGCAGCGCCGCGTAGTCCTTTGTGCCCCCTGAGCTGTCGCTTCGCGCCAGCCCCCCCGAGGGGGTGCCGGCGCCTTGGGGGCGGCCCTGCGGCGCCTTGGGGAACAGTTCCTTCAGCTTGGCGTCCGTCTTGCGGATGTCCTCGGGGTCGCCCGACAGCGCCACCCAGCGGAACGGCCCCTTGCCCTCGCAGAACAGCGGCCGCACATAGGCCGGCACGAAACCGGGGAAGTCGAACGCGTTGGTGACGCCCTGGTCCTTGGCGACCTGGCGGATGTTGTTGCCGTAGTCCACCGTCGGGATGCCTTGCGCCTTGAAGGCCAGCATGGCCGTCACGTGAGTGGCGCAGCCGGCGGCGGCGGCGGCCTTCAGTTCGGCGTGGCGGGCCGGGTCGCTGGCCGCGGCCTTCCACTGCTCGACGCTCCAGCCCGGCGGGCAGTAGCCGTGGATGAGGTCGTGGGCGCTGGTCTGGTCGGTCACCAGGTCGGGTTTCACGCCACGCTTCACCAGCTCCGGCAGCACCTCCGCCGCGTTGCCCAGCAGCGCGATGGACTTGGCCTCGCCGGCGGCCGTGTACTTCGCGATGCGGGCCAGCGCGTCGTCCAGGTCGGTGGCCTGCTCGTCGACATAGCGGGTCTTGAGGCGGAAGTCGATGCGGCTCTGCTGGCACTCGATGTTCAGCGAGCAGAAGCCCGCGAACGTGGCGGCCAGCGGCTGCGCGCCACCCATGCCGCCCAGGCCGGCCGTCAGGATCCAGCGGCCCTTGGCCACGCCGCCGTAGTGCTGGCGCGCGGCCTCCGCGAAGGTCTCGTAGGTGCCCTGCACGATGCCCTGGCTGCCGATGTAGATCCAGCTGCCGGCCGTCATCTGGCCGTACATCATCAGGCCCTTGCGGTCCAGCTCGTGGAAGTGCTCCCACGTGGCCCAGGCCGGAACCAGGTTGGAGTTCGCCAGCAGGACGCGCGGCGCATCGGGATGCGTGCGGAACACACCGACCGGCTTGCCGGACTGGATGAGCAGCGTCTCGTCGTCGCCCAGCTCGCGCAGCGACTTGAGGATGGCGTCGAACGCGTCCCAGTTGCGCGCCGCCTTGCCGATGCCGCCGTAGACGACCAGCGCGTCCGGGTTCTCGGCCACGGCGGGGTCGAGGTTGTTCTGCAGCATGCGGTAGGCCGCCTCGGTCAGCCAGCTCTTGCAGCTGAGTTGCGTGCCGGTGGGGGCCTTGACGGGGCGGGGCAGGGCGTTCATCTGGACTCCTTGAAAGCGGAGCGGACTCTAGTTGTCTATACAAGTCAAGTCAACTAGCATGCGGTCCATGCCCAGAACCGCATCCAGCCCCGAACCCCAGTACCTCAAGGTCAAGAACCATCTGCGCGAAGGCATCGCCAGCGGCCACTGGGTGGCCGGCGACCTGCTGCCCAGCGAGGGCGCACTGGTGGCGCAGTTCGAGGTCAGCCGCATGACCGTGAACCGCGCGCTGCGCGAGCTGGTGCAGGAGGGGCTGATCGAGCGCGTGCAGGGCGTGGGCAGCTTCGTCGCGCAGCTGCACCGCATCTCCAGCACGCTGAACGTGCGCGATGTGCATGAGGAGATCCTGGAGCGCGGCGGCCAGCACGAGGCGCGCGTGCACGCGCTGCTGCGCGGCAAGGCCTCGCCGCAGCAGGCCGCCGAGCTGGGCCTGAAGCGCGGCGCGCCGGTGTTCCTCAGCCTCATCGTGCACCTGGAGAACGGCCACCCCATTCAGTGCGAGGAGCGCGCCGTCAACCCGGCCTGCGCGCCGGACTACCTGCAGCAGGACTTCACGCGCGTCACGCCCACGCACTACCTGCTGGACGTGGCGCCGCTGTCCGAGGCGCGTTACATGATCGAGGCGGCGCTGCCTGGCGAGGTGGAGGCCAAGCTGCTGGGCATCGGCCGGCGCGACCCCTGCCTGGTCGTCAAGCGCATCACCTACAGCCGCGGCGTGGCGGTAACCTCCGTGAAACTGACCCACCCCGGGGCACGTTACCAATTGCAAGGGAGCTTCTCGGCATGAGCTTTGCCGCCGGGAGCTGCGGAGAATGCGCAGTTCCCTGCAGAGCAGGGCCAAGGGCGGCGGTGGTGGCACCGCAGCCCCATTGCAAGGGTGAGAACATGAGTTGGAGCAAGGTCAGCGCGGCGGATGTGCAGCCGCAGGCCTGGAAGAACCAGGGCGGCACGACGCGCGAGCTGCTCGCCTGGCCGCACGCGCACGACTGGGCGCTGCGCATCAGCGTGGCCCGCGTGAGCCGTGACGGGCCGTTTTCCGCCTTCCCCGGCGTGCATCGCTGGCTGGCGGTCATTGGCGGCGCAGGGCTGCGGCTGTTCGACTGGCCGCAGAGCATCGGCGACGAGCCGTTGCGTTTCGACGGCGGCCTGGCGCCCGAGGCGGCGCTGATCCGCGGCGAGACGGACGTCTTCAACGTCATGGAGCGCCGCGGCAACCTGGAGGTGGAGCCGGCCAGCCATGTGCTGCTGCCGCGCACGCCGTGGGTGGGCCTGTTCACCGTGGAGGGGGGGCTGCTGGAGCACGGCCACCGCGCGATGCCGCTGGCGCCGCTGACGCTGGCCTGGTGCGAGGCGCCGGCCGCGCAGAGCTGCGTGTTCACCGGGCCCGACGCGACGGGCAGCCATGCGTGGTGGCTGACTTGGAGCGGTGAATGAAGTTGTGGCGAGGGGGGCGGCTGGCCACGCTGGCCGGCGATAGCGGCTGGGGCCTCATCGACGACGGCGCGCTGCTGGTGGACGGCGGCCAACTGCGCTGGGTCGGCCCCAGTGCCGAGGCGCCGCCGGCCGACGAGGTTGTCGAGCTGCACGGCGCGCTCGTCACGCCGGGCCTGGTGGACTGTCACACGCATCTCGTCTACGGCGGCAACCGCGCGAACGAGTTCGAGCAGCGCCTGCACGGCGCGAGCTACGCCGACATCGCCAAGGCCGGCGGCGGCATCCGCTCGACGGTGGCCGCCACGCGTGCCGCCACCGAGGCCGAGCTGCTGACCGGCGCCGCGAAGCGCGCGCTGGCCTTGGCGCGCGAGGGCGTGACGACGCTGGAGGTGAAGTCCGGTTACGGGCTGGATGCGGCCACCGAGGCGCGCATGCTGCGCGTCGCGCGCCAGCTGACCGGCGTGGACGTGCGCACCACCTACCTCGCCGCGCACGCGCTGCCACCCGAGTTCGCCGATGCCGACGCCTACATCGCCGCCGTCTGCGACTGGCTGCCCGCGCTGCACGCGCAAGGCCTGGTGGACGCGGTGGACGCCTTCTGCGAGCACATCGCCTTCAGCCCGGCGCAGGTGCGGCGTGTGTTCGATGCGGCGAAGGCGCTGGGTCTGCCCGTCAAGCTGCACGCCGAGCAGTTGAGCGACCAGGGCGGTGCGCAGCTCGCCGCCGGCTACCGCGCGCTGAGCTGCGATCACCTCGAGTTCGTCAGCCCCGCCGGCGTGCAGGCCATGGCCGAGGCCGGCACGGTGGCCGTGCTGCTGCCCGGCGCGTTCTACGCGCTGCGCGAGACGCAGCTGCCGCCCATCGCGGCGCTGCGCGAGGCCGGCGTGCGCATCGCCCTCGCCACCGACCACAACCCCGGCAGCTCGCCGACGCTGTCGCCGCTGCTGATGCTGAACATGGCCTGCGTGCTGTTCCGGCTGACGCCCGAGGAGGCGCTGCGTGGCCTCACCGTGAACGGTGCCCGCGCGCTGGGCCTGCGTGACCGCGGCCAGCTGGTGGCCGGGCAGCGTGCCGACTTCTGCGTCTGGGATGCTGGACACCCGCGCGAGCTGGCCGCATGCTTCGGGCATAACCCGCTGACAGAGCGGGTGTTCCAGGGAGTTTCATGAGCGTCTTCCATCTGCAGCGCGGCCGCGTGCCGCTGCTGATCAGCCTGCCGCACGTGGGCACCGACATCCCGCCCGAGCTGGCCGGCCGCCTGGTGCCGCGCGCGCTCGCCAGCGAGGACACCGACTGGCACCTGGAGCGGCTCTACCGCCCCGTTGCCGAGGCGCTGGGCGCCAGCCTCATCGTGCCGCGCTACAGCCGCTACGTCATCGACCTGAACCGCCCGCCCGACGATCAACCGCTGTACCCCGGCGCGTCCGGAGGCACCGGCCTGGTGCCCACGCATTTCTTCACCAGCGAGCCGCTGTACCGCGACGGCGCCGAGCCCGATGCGCTGGAGATCGCCGCGCGCCGCGAGGCCTGCTGGCGGCCGTACCACGACGCGCTGGCCGCCGAGCTGCAGCGCCTGCACGCCGAGCACGGCCGCGCGCTGCTGTTCGACGGCCACAGCATCCGCTCCGAGCTGCCCTGGCTGTTCGACGGCCAGCTGCCGGCGCTCAACCTCGGCACGGCCGACGGCGCGTCGTGCGCGCCGGCCATCACCCAGCGTCTCGGCGCGCTGCTGGCCAGCCAGGCTCGTTACAGCCATGTCGTCAACGGCCGCTTCAAGGGCGGCTACATCACGCGCCACTACGGCCGGCCGGGCGAGGGCGTGCACGCCGTGCAACTGGAGATGTGCCAGCGCTGCTACATGGACGAGGCGCGGGACCCGCGGGAGGCCTATGACGAGGCCGCCGCTGCCCGGGTCGCGCCGCTGATCGAACAGATGCTCACGGAGATGCTGGCATGCCCGGCCTGAAGAAGCTGCACGCCCCGCTCGCCTGGGTGAATGGCGGTTGGCAGCGCGACGTGCTGCTGACGGTGGACGCGACGGGGCACTGGTCCGAGATCAGCGTTAACACCGCCGCGCCGCCGGAGGCCGAGTCGCTGGCCGGTCCGGTCATCCCCAGCCTGGTCAATGCGCACAGCCATGCCTTCCAGCGCGCGTTCGTGGGTCTGGCCGAGCGCCGCGAGGCCGGCGAGGACGACTTCTGGAGCTGGCGCGATCGCATGTACGCGCTGGCGCTGCGCATCTCGCCGCACCAGTTGCGCGCCGTGGCCAGCCAGCTCTATGCCGAGCTGCTGCGTGGCGGCTACACGCAGGTCTGCGAGTTCCACTACCTGCACCACCCGGCGCAGGGGCAGGACTTCGACGACGAGCTGGACATGGCCTGGGCGCTGGCCGCCGCGGCCGAGGACACCGGCATCGGCCTGACGCTGCTGCCCGTCGTCTACACGCGCAGCGGCTTCGACGCGGCGGGCCTGCGCCCCGACCAGCATCGTTTCGCCGCCGATGCCGACTGGGCCTGGCGCGCCTGCCAGCGTGTCAACGCCGCCGGCCTGCCGCGCGTGAACGCCGGCGTGGCGCTGCACTCGCTGCGCGGCGCATCGCCGGCCGACATCTCGCGGCTGCTGAGCCTCGTCGGCGGCGCCGACCTGCCCATCCACATCCACGTCGCCGAGCAGACGGCCGAGGTGGTGGACTGCGTGACGACGACCGGCCTGCGGCCGCTGCAGTGGCTGGCCGAGCATGGCCGCCTGGACCCGCGCTGGCAGCTGGTGCATGCGACGCACGCGGAAGGCTCCGAGATCGAGGCCGTGGCGGCAAGCGGTGCGGGCATCGTCATCTGCCCGGGCACCGAGGCCAATCTGGGCGACGGCTTCGCGGACCTGCCTCGCTGGCTGCATCACAACGTGGCATTGACGGTGGGGTCGGACAGCCAGGTCACGCGTGGCTGGGTGGAGGAACTGCGCTGGCTGGAGTACGGCCAGCGGCTGCTGTACCGGCAGCGCAACATCGCGGCGCTGCCGGGCAGCCAGCCGTCCAGCGCGGCGCGGCTGTTCGAGGCGGCCGTGCAGGGGGGCGCCCGCGCGGCGGGCTTCACCGCCTGGGGTCTGACGCCCGGCGCCCGCGCCGACGCACTGGTGCTCAATCGCGAGGCCGATGGGCTGTGTGGCGTGCCGGACGAGCACCTGCTCGACGCCGTCGTCTTCGGCAGCAACGGCTCGCCGTGGCAGTCCGTCTGGGTGGCCGGGCGGGCGCGGCCGTGGCGGGCGCCGCAGCGCGTCGGCGACGCCTTCCAGCAAGCCATGCGGGATTTGTGGCTTGGCGCGGAGGCGTCCAGCGGCTAGTCTCGCGCCACGATCTTCTGCGGAGGGAGTGGCGATGCAGCTGAGCGATTTCACGATCAAGGCGAGGCTGCTCGCACTCGCCGCGCTGGCGGTGCTGGGCCTGCTGATCGTCGGCCTGCAGGGACTGCGCAGCCTCGCGCAGTCCAAGGCGGAGTTCGTGCACTACGTGGACAACGACGTCGAGTCACTGACACAGCTGGCCGGCATCCGCGCTGGCGTCGGCAACCTGCGGCGCTACGAGAAGGACCTGCTCATCAACCTGGCCGATCCCAAGGCCGTGGAGCGCTACCGCAAGGAGTGGAACGAGACCTTCGACAAGGTCTCGACCAGCCTGGAGCGCATCGGCAAGCTGGACGTCCCGGACGATGTGCGGCGCATGCCCGGGGAGTTGCAGAAGTCCCTGCAGGACTACCGCAGCGGCTTTGGCAGCATCCTGGAGCGGGTGGCCAAGGGCGAGTTCGCCGACACGGCCGCGGCCAACCAGGCCATGGAGCCCGTCAAGGGGCCCGTGCGGGCGATGGACAAGACGCTGGCCGAGATGACCGAGCGCATCGACAAGCACTCGGCCAGCCAGGTGGCGCGGCTGGACGAGCATGAGCGCGGCATCCGGCGCAACCTGATCGCGGTGGTCATCGTGGCGGTGCTGCTGCTGGCGGCCTACACGGCGGTCAACATCAAGTCCATCCTCGCGCCGCTGGCGGCCGCCGTGCAGACGGCCGAACGCATCGCCGGGCACGACCTGAGCCAGCCGGTGCGCGTCGTCGGCAGTGACGAGACGGCGGCGTTGATGCGCGGCGTGCAGGGCATGCAGGACTCGCTCGCCGAGGTCGTCAACGGCGTACGCCAGAGCACCGACAACATCGCCAATGCGTCGCGCGAGGTGGCCACCGGCAGCCAGGACCTCAGCAACCGTACCGAGCAGGCGGCGTCCAACCTGCAGGAGACGGCTTCGGCGATGGAGCAGCTGACGGCCAGCGTCACGCACAACGCCGAGTCGGCGCGCCAGGCCCAGCAACTGGCCAGCGACGCGACCGCCGTGGCGCGCCGCGGCGGCAGCGTCGTGGACGAGGTGGTCGAAACCATGGGCCGCATCAGCGCCTCGTCGGCCAAGATCGCCGACATCATCTCGGTCATCGACGGCATCGCCTTCCAGACCAACATCCTGGCGCTGAACGCGGCCGTGGAGGCGGCGCGGGCGGGTGAGCAGGGCCGCGGCTTCGCGGTGGTGGCCGGCGAGGTGCGCACGCTGGCGCAGCGCTCGGCCGAGGCGGCACGCGAGATCAAGGCACTCATCACGCAGAGCGGCGAGAACGTCGACAACGGCGCCGCCCTCGTCACGCGCGCCGGGCAGACGATGCACGAGATCATCGACGCCATCGCGCGCGTGGGCAGCATCGTGTCCGAGATCAGCCATGCCACCGGCGAGCAGAGCACCGGCATCGGCCAGATCAGCCAGGCCATCGCGGGCCTGGACCAGATGACCCAGCAGAATGCCGCGCTGGTGGAGGAATCCGCCGCGGCCGCGGCCAGCCTGCAGCAGCAGGCGGATGAGCTGACGCGGTCGGTGGCGGTGTTCCGGCTCGGCTGAGCGGCGGGTTCGCGCGGTCCGCAAACAGAACTGCCGTCGCGCAGGACGGCAGTTCAAGGCCCGGGCCCCGGCGGCGGTGCCTGGGGGGGCGTCAGGCGGACGCCGTTGCGTCGTGCGCCTTCGCCTTGCTGCGCGTGAAGCGCTGGATCGTGTCGTCCACCACCTCGTAGAGCACCGGGATCACCAGCAGGCTCAGGAAGGTGCTGGTGATCAGCCCGCCGATGACGACGATGGCCATCGGCGCGCGGAAGCTCGGGTCGGTGCCGAAGCCCAAGGCGATGGGCAGCATGCCCGCGCCCATGGCCAGCGTCGTCATGACGATGGGCCGCGCGCGCTTGTGGCAGGCGTCCAGCAGCGCGTCCAGCCTCGACAGGCCCTGCTCGCGCTGCGCGACGATGGCGTACTCCACCAGCAGGATGGAGTTCTTCGTCGCGATGCCCATCAGCATGATCATGCCGATCATGGCCGGCATGGACAGGTCGGTGCCGGTCACGAACAGCGCCAGGATGGCGCCCGGGATGGACAGCACCAGCGCCCCCAGGATGGTGACCGGCTGCACCCATGCGTGGAACAGCAGCACCAGCACGATGTAGATGCACGCCACGCCCGTGCCCATGGCCAGCGCGAAGCCCTGGCCCAGTTCGGCGAAGGCCTCGGCGTCGCCCACCTCGGCCTTCGTGATGCCCGGCGGCAGCGTGGCGATGCTGGGCAGCCCGTTCGCGGCGGCCTGCACCTCCGACAGCGGCTGGCCGTTCAGCTCGATCTCGAAGTTGACGTTGCGCAGCCGGTCGAAGCGGTCGATCTGCGCCGGGCCGCTGGTCAGCTGCAGCTCCGCCACCTGGCGAACCGGCACCGGGCCGCGCGCGCCGGGCACGGTCAGCTCGCCCAGCAGGGCCAGGTCGGTGCGGGCCGAGTCGGGCAGGCGCACGACGATGGGCACCTGGCGCTGGCTGAGGTTGAGCTTGGGCAGCAGCTGGTCGTAGTCACCCGCGGTGGCGATGCGCAGCGTGTCGGCGATGGCCGCGGTGCTGACGCCCAGGTCGGCCGCGCGGGCCGTGTCGGGCCGCACGATGAGCTCGGGGCGCTGCAGGCTGGAGCTGCTGGTCACCTGGCCGATGCCGGGCAGGCCGCGCAGCTCCTGCTCCACCTTGGCGGCGTGCGCGGCGAGCGCGTCGCCGTCCTCGCCGGCCAGCACGAGCTGGTACTTCTCGTTGGAGCCGCCGAAGGTGACCTTGATGCGCGCGCCGGCGATGGGCTCCAGCCGCTCGCGCAGCTCGCGCTCGATCTGCTGCTTGCTGGTGCCGCGGCGCTCGTGGCGAGGTGTCAGGTTCACCGTCAGCGTGGCCTTGCGCGATTCCGCCGAGCCACCCATGGCGAACGGGTCACCGCCGGCGTTGCCGCCGCCCACGGCCGTGTAGATGAGCTTCACATGCGCATGTGCAGCCGCCGCGGCACGGGCCTGCTCGGCCACGGCGCGCGTCTCCTCGTACGTGCTGCCGGGCGGCAGCTCGATGCTGATCTGCGTCTGGCTCAGGTCATCCGGCGGGATGAAGGCGCCGGGAATCTTGCCCATGAACAGCGGCGCGCAGGCCGCCACGCTGAATGCGGCCGTGAGCGCCAGCGTCTTGCCCTTGTGCGTGAACGCCCAGCGCGCGGCGCGCAGGTAGGCGGGCATCCAGAACGGCTCCTTGTGCTGGCGCTTGGGCGCCTTGAGCACGTAGGCGGCCATCATGGGCGTCAGCATGCGGGCCACCACCAGCGAGAAGAACACCGCGATGGCCGCCGTCCAGCCGAACTGGACGAAGAACTTGCCCACCACCCCGCTCATGAACGCGGTGGGAAGGAACACGGCGATCAGCGTGAAGGTCGTCGCGATGACGGCCATGCCGATCTCGTCCGCCGCCTCGCGGGCCGCCTCCAGCGGCGTCTTGCCCATCGTCAGGTGGCGCATGATGTTCTCGATCTCGACGATGGCATCGTCCACCAGCACGCCGATGACCAGCGACAGCGACAGCAGCGTGATGACGTTGAGCGTGAAGCCCATCCAGTGCATGACGAGGAAGGTGGGAATCGCCGACAGCGGCAGCGCGACGGCGCTGACCAGCGTGGCGCGCCAGTCGCGCAGGAAGAACCACACCACCACCACCGCCAGGAAGGCGCCCTCCAGCAGCAGCGAGACGCTGCCGTCGTAGTTCTCGATGACGGGGTCGACGAAGTTGAAGGCCTCGGTGACGGTGATGTCGGGGTGCGCGGCCTTCAGCTCCTCCAGCGCGGCGCGCAGCCGCTCGGCCACGTCCACCTCGCCGGCGCCCTTGGCGCGCACGATCTCGAAGCCCACCACCGGCTTGCCGTTCAGGAAGGCGCCTGAGCGGCGCTCGGCCAGCGTGTCGCTGACGGCGGCCACCTGGTCCAGCCGCACGCGTCGGCCGTCGGCCAGCGGGATGTCCATCGCCGCCAGCTCGGCCGCGCTCTGCACGGTGGCGATGGTGCGCAGCGACTGCTCGGCGCCGCCCAGCTGGGCGCGGCCGCCGGGCGCTTCCTGCTGCACGTTCTTCAGCTGGCGCGACACCTCGGCCGCCGTGACGCCCAGCGCCAGCATGCGCGGCGGGTCCAGCTCCACACGCAGCTCGCGGCTGACGCCGCCCACGCGCGACACCGAGCCCACGCCGCGCACCGCCAGCAGCCGCTTGGCGACCTGGTTGTCGACGAACCAGGACAGCGCCTCGTCGTCCATCGCGCTGGACGAGACCGTGTAGGTCAGGATGGGCATGCCCGACAGGTTCATCTTCGTGATGACCGGGTCGCGGAGGTCGGCCGGCAGGTCGGCGCGGATCTGCGACACCGCGTTGCGCGTGTCGTCCTGCGCCTCCTGCAATGGCTTTTCCAGGCGGTATTCGACGGTGACCGTGGCCATGCCGTCCTGCACCTTGGTGTAGATGTGCTTGACGCCCTGCACGGTGGCGATCGAGTTCTCGATCTTGCGGGCCACCTCGGTTTCCATCTGCGCGGGCGCGGCGCCCGGCAGCGACGCGCTGACGACGATGGTGGGCAGCTCGATGTCGGGGAACTGCTGCACCTTCATCTGCTTGAAGCCGTACAGGCCGGCCACCGTCAGCATGATGAACAGCATGATGGCGGGCACCGGGTTGGCGATGCTCCAGCGGGAGACGTTGAACATCTCGATGTCTCCTTACTGCGCCACGCGCACCGTGTCGCCGTCGGCCAGGAAGCCGACGCCGGACTCGACGACCGCGGCACCCGCGGCCAGGCCCGAGCGCACCTCGACGCGGTCGGCCTCGCGGCGGCCGATCTGCACCTTCTGCTGGCGCACCTTGGTGCCGTCGATGCGGAAAACGTAGCTGAAGCCGTCGCGCAGCAGCACGGCGCTCTGCGGCAGCGTCAGCGCGGCGCTCTCGCCCAGCACGAAGTCGCCGCGGGCGAACAGCCCGGCGCGCAGTTCGTCGCCGCCCTTCAGGTCCACGTAGACCAGGCCGTTGCGCGTCTGCGCGTCCACCTGCGGCGCGACGCGGCGCACCCGGCCTTCCAGCGCGGGCGCGCCGCTGGGCTGCACGCGCACCTTCTGACCGATCTTCAGTTGTGCGATCTCGGCGCCCGGCACCTCGGCGCGCCACTCCAGGCGGCCCTGGCGCTGCAGGCGGAACAGCTCCTGCCCCGGCTGCACCAGCGCGCCGGGCGTGGCGATGCGGGCGCTGATGACGCCGTCGTCCGGCGCCGTGATCTGCGTGTACGACAGGCGCAGCTGGTCGGCCTGCAGCCGGGCCTTGGCGGCGGCGACGCGGGCCTGCGCGGCGGCGTCGGCGGCGAGCGCCTGGTCGATGGCCTGCGGTGACAGCGCGTCGCTGCCCTGCAGCGTCTTCACGCGCTCGGCGGTCAGGTGGGCGTCGCGCGCCGAGGCCTCGGCCTCCAGCAGCGCGGCCTTCGACGCGGCCAGGTCGGCTTCCAGCGTGCCGGGGCTCAGGCGGGCCAGCAACTGGCCCTTCTTCACGCGGTCGCCGACGTCGACGTGGAGCTGGGCCAGTCGCTGGCCGCCGATCTCGGCACCGATGACGACGTCCTGCCACGCGGCGATGGAGCCGGTGCCCGACAGTGTCTGCGGCCACGTGGCCGACTGCGCCAGCACGCGCTTGACGGTCAGCGCCGGCTTGGGCGCCGCGCTGGCGGCGGCCTGCTGCGCCTCGGCGGGGCCGGACAACGCGATGACGAAGGCCGCGGCCAGCGCGAGCGTCAGGGTGGCGGTGAGGAGGGTGGGGATGCGGGTCTTCATGTCAGTTGTCCAGGGCAATTTGTGGGCTCACGTCATGCGTTCTTGCGGGCCGAGCGCCGGGCCGCTCCCAAGCCGGCCCGCCTGAGGCGATGTGCATGCGGCTCGAGGCCGCTTGCATCGCCGTCCCTTCGGGGGACCGACCGGGCCGGCCTGCGTTCAGCGCGGCCGGACTGGGCGAGGGGCGTCATTCCTTCCAGCCGCCGCCGAGGCTGCGGTACAGGCCGATCCAGGCGAGTGCCTGCTCGGCGCGCACGCCCAGCACGGCGTCGTAGGCGGCCAGGGCGTTGCGGTAGGTCGCGTTGCGTTGCGCGCCGCTCTGCAGCCCGGCCTGGGCCTGGGCGGCGGTGCGCAGTGCGATGCCTTCCCACTCGCGCTTGACGGCGTCCACCTCGCGCTCGCGCTCGGCGCCGGCGGTCACGCGCTGCAGCTGCTGCTCGACCTCGGCCACGGCCTGCTGCCAGCGGGCCTGCAGCCCGGCGGCGGCTTCGTCGGCGGCGGCCTCGGCGCCCTCGGCGCGGGCCTTGCGCAGGCCGGCGTCGAAGATCGGCAGGCTCAGGCTCGGGCCGAACGACCAGGTCGACGCGTTGCTCGTCGCACCGCCGGCGCGCAGCCGCGTCTCGCCGGCCAGCGCGGCCAGGCTGAGCTGCGGCCAGCGCTGCGCCTCCACGCTGCGCTGCGTCTGCACCGCGGCGATCCAGCGCTGGTGCGCGGCGCTCAGGTCGGGGCGCTGGGCCAGCAGCTGCGCCGGCAGCGCGGTCACGTCGAAGGCCGGCGCGCGCGGCTGGCTGCGGCGCAGGTCGAAGCCCTGCGGGGCCACCGCCGGCGGCGCCAGCTCGGCGGCCAGCGCCTCGGCGCGCTCGCCGCACAGCAACGCCAGCGTCTGCAGCGCGATCTGTGCCTCGGCACGCCACTGGCTGCGGTTGGCCGCGGCGACGGCGCGCTCGGTGTTCAGGATGGCGGCGTCGCTGGTGCTCATCAGCCCGGCCTTCTGCTGTTCGCGGCCCCAGGCGGCGATCTGCTCGGCAAAGCGCGTGTCCAGCTCGGCGCTTTCCTCGCGCGCCTGCGCCAGCCGCAGCTGCACATAGGCCTGCGCCACGTCGGCGGCGAGGCTGACGCGCGCCGCATGCCAGTCGGCCGTTGCCGCATTGGCCTCCGCGGCGCCGGCCTCGGCGGCGGCACGCTGGCCGCCGAACAGGTCGATCTCCCAGCTCGCGTTCAGCGTGCCGCTGGCCGTCGTGGCCGTACCGGCCATGCCGCTGAGGTTGCGGCCGCGCTGGGCCTGCGCGTTGGCCGTCAGCGCCGGCAGCAGCGCCGCGCGCGCCTGGGCGGCGCCGGCCTCGGCCTGGCGGCGGCGCGCGGCGGCCTGGGCCAGCGTGGGACTCTGTGCCTGCGCACGCTCGACGAGACGGGCCAGCGCGGGGTCGCTGAAGGCCTGCCACCAGGCGGCCAGGGCCGTGGTGCTGCCGCCGTGCGGCAGCGGCGAGCGCCAGGTGGCGGGAATGGCGGCCGAGGCGGGCGGCGCGGCGGGCGGCACCGCCGTGCAGGCGGCCAGCAGCGCCAGCAGCGGCGCGGCGAGGAAGAGGGGGCGTCGGGTCATGTGGGCTTGTGGCGGTTGCTTTCGTAGGCCACCAGGGCGCAGCCCCAGTCGGCCAGGCGGTGGCAGGTCTGCTCCAGCAGCGGGTCGTCGGCCAGCAGCTCGGGATGGAAGCTGTCCAGCATCGGGCGGCTCATGGCGTAGTCGTGCGCCATGGCCTGCAGCCCCATGGCGAGCTGGTGGATGGCGGCGTTGGGTTCGGCCATGCCGGCGTGCCGCGCCAGCAGCCGGGCAAAGCGGTCGAACAGCGGGCCCACGTCGCGCGCCACGGTGTCCATGAAGATGGGGCTGGGCGCCTGCATCTCGCGGAAGAACAGCTGCGCGCTGCAGGCGCCGTCGTCGAACAGGAAGGGCTGGAGGAACCGGCGGATGGACTCGTGCAGGCTCAGCTCCCGCGCGTCAAAGCCTTCCAGCAGCTGGGTCAGCTCGGTGACCGGCAGCCGCAGCACCTCGCGGTACAGGCCGTCCTTGTCGCCGAAGTGGTAGTGGATGGCGCCGGGGTTCACGCCGGCGGCGGCGCAGATTTCGCGGGTGGTCACCGCGTCGAAGCCGCGCTCGCCGAACAGGCGCATGGCTTCGGCCAGCAGCCGCTCGCGGGGCGGCTGGGCGTCGGGTGAGGGGGGCTTTGCAGCAGACATGTTGCCGACTGTAAAGCCAATCAAGCGCTTGCTTGGTCTCGTTTTGTATCGTTTTTATTCACGTCTGCCCTGTCGGCGGGCGGGCCGGCGCTCCTAGGGGCGGGCGTGGCCCAGCGCCTGCAGTGCCGCCGTCGGCCGCAGCGAGCCGACGTCCAGCCCGTTCCAGTTGCGCAGCGGGAGGTGGCTGTAGCCGCGCAGCAGCGCGCCCTCGTCGCGCAGCAGCTCCTGCGCGACGGCGGCCATCGCCGCTTCGGCCGCGCGGGCGGCGCCGTCGTCGATCTTCAGCGCCACGCCTAGGCCCAGTTCAGGCAGCGCGGCGCAGTAGACGCCCTCGGCGCCGATCTTGCAGAACAGCCGCTCGCCGAAGGCCTGCATGACGCGGGTGTCGAAGCGGTCCGTGCCGCCCACCATGAACGGCGCACGGGCGGCGGCCTGGCGCAGCCGGCGCGCGGCGCGCGCATTCGCATCGGACAGGCCCTGGCCCGTGCCCGCGCGGGCGAACGCCAGCGCCAGCGCGCGCAGCGGCAGCGCGAACGTGGGGATGGAGCAGCCGTCGATGCCGCGCGGCGCGCGCTCGACGTCCACGCCCGTGGTGGCCGACAGCGCCGCCGACACCTCGCGCATGACGGGGTGGTCGGCGGCGACGTAGCCGCGTGCGAACGCCGCAGGCTCCGCGCCGGCGTTACGCGCCATCGCACAGGCCACGCAGACGAAGCCGCTGTGCTTGCCCGAGCAGTTGTTGTGCAGCGGCGTGGCCACCTCGCCGCGGGCCACCATCGCGCGCAGCACCGGCTCGCGGCCGGGCCACTGCGTGCCGCATTCCAGCGCGCTCGCGTCCAGCCCCAGCCTGGCCAGCACGCCGGCCGCGGTGGCCACGTGGGCGGGCTCGCCGCTGTGCGACGCGCAGGCCAGCGACAGTTCCTCGTCGGTCAGCTGGAAGGTGTCGGCGGCGCCGCTGGCCACCAGCGGCAGGGCCTGCAGCAGCTTGACGGCCGAGCGCGGGAAGACGGGGCGGTCGACATCGCCCAGCGCCGTGTGCACGGCGCCGGACGCGTCGACGATGGCCAGCGCGCCGGCGTGGCAGGACTCGACGGCGCTGCCGCGCAGGACTTCGATGAGGACGGGGTTCATGCGGCCAGTCTAGGCCGGCCGCACTTTCCCCCGGGTGCTACTGCGCGTTCACCTTCAGCCAGTTCAGGTTCCACTCCTTGCCGACGGACTTCAGCCGCAGCGTGTGGTTGCCGGCCGTCATCGCAAACGGCGCGCTGGTCTGCGTGATCCAGGTCTGCCAGCCGCCGGTGTTGGGCACGGCCATCACGTTGACCGCCTTGACGCCGTCCACCCACACCTCGAAGCCGGTGCTGCCGTTGGCGGTGGCCAGGCGGTAGTCGATCGTGAAGTTGCCGGCCGTGGCGACGCTGATCTTGAACTCGATCCAGTCGTCCGGGTCGAAGTGGCCCACGTCCTGGCCGCCGCCGGTGTCGCTGCAGTTCTCCAGCTGCACGCCGCTCATCGCGGTGAAGGCCTCGGCCTGGATCGTCGCCGGCACGGCCACGGCCTGTAGCGTGGTGCTGGCGGCGTCGCTGTAGTAGCTCTCGTTGGCCGCGGTCACGGCCGTGACGACGTAGTAGTACGTCGTTCCGGCGACGGCGCTGGTGTCGGCGTACGTCGCGGCGGTCACCTTGTCGGCCAGCCTGGCGTAGTCGCCGGCCGCGCTGCTGGCGCGGTAGACGTTGTAGCCGGTCACCTTCGCGTCGGTGCTGGCCGTCCAGCTCAGCGTGTTGCCGTTGGCCGCCTCGGTCAGCTTGAGGCCGGCGGGGCGCTCGGGCAGCTGGAACACCTCCGGCGCCGTCGCGCTGACCAGCCACTGGGCCAGGCCCGAGTGCGGCTCGTTGGCCTGCGTCGCGTAGCTCTTGAACAAGGCCTCGATCTCGGCGACGGTGGCGGTCGTGAAGTCCACCTTGCCGTTCATGTCGATGACGTCCTTGCCGGGCACGGGCGGCTTGTCCAGCAGGTACATCTCGGCCCAGGTGTTGGCGCTGCCGTTGTCCTTGAACAGGCCGCTGAGCGTGTAGCTCCTGCCGCCCTGCAGCGTGATGGCCTGGTAGACGCCGCCGTTGATCTCGCCGGTCACGCCGGCCGGGCGCGTCACGCGCAGCACGGCGCCGTCAGCGCCCGTGGGCGCCTTGCCGGCGGTGGTGTCGTTGAAGTCCAGCGCCAGCGTGCCGCTGATGGCCAGCGTCGTCCAGCCGGTGTTGCTGCCGAAGCCGCCGTTGGCGATGACCTCCGTGTTGCTGGCCGTGTCGACGATGCTGATCTTGTCGAACGTGACGTCCGGGTTGCTGCCGCTGACCGCACCGGTCTTGATGACGAAGTAGTAGGTCTTGGCGCCCGTGCCGCCCACCTTGATCGTCGGCGCCTTCACGGCGCAGGCGTTGGCGAAGCTGGCGTTCCAGCCGGCGCAGTCCCAGGTGCTGGCCTTGGCGACCATGCCGACACCGGTGTCGATGTTGGTGTTGGGCGCGTTCGTCACCAGGCCCCAGGTGCCCTTGCCCGAGCCGCCGGCGGGGCTGACGATCTTGTAGGCCCACGACGTGGACGCCCAGCCGTACTTGGCATAGGTGTCGTAGGTGGCACGGCCGATCTGGCCGCCCAGGTCCAGCCCCGCGCCCTGCCAAGGCTGGAATTCGCCGACCAGCAGCGGCACCTTCAGCTCGCTGATCTGCTTGTTGTAGGCGCACACGCCGGTCGTGCCCGTGGGGCCGCAGCGCAGCCAGTCGCGGTGCACCGCGTAGGGCGTGTCGCCGGGGCGGTCGCCGAACAGGCCCGGGTAGGGGTGGATCTGGAAGGCCACGTTGGTCATGCCCTTGGCCGTCGGGTTGCCGTAGGCGTCGATGCTGCCGTAGTGGCTGGGCAGCAGCACGATGTGCTTGGCGTCGATGGCGCGGATGGTCTTGTAGAGGTCCTCCACGCGGGTCACCATCGCCTCGGGCGTGGAGCCCCAGGGCTCGTTCAGCGGGTCATAAGCGGCCACCGCCGGCTCGTCCTTGTACTTGGTGGCGATCTGCTGCCACACCCAGCGCGTGCGGTCCTGCGCGTCGGTGTCGGTCCAGTACTTGTTATGGCCGGCGCAGCCGGTGTGGTCGTTGGGCGTCTGGCCGCCGTGCGCGCCGTGCAGGTCCAGGATCACGTACATGCCGCGCTTCTTGGCCTCGGCGATGCTGGCGTCCAGGTATTTCCACGCGTCGGCCCGCAGCGTGCGCGGCTTCTTCTCGTCCTCGATGACGCTCCACAGGATGGGCAGGCGCACGACGTTGAAGCCGAAGGCCTTGAGCTGGTCCCAGTCGCGGGCGGTGATCCAGCTGTCGCGGAACAGCTGGATGAGGCGTTCCTTCTCGCTGTAGCCGAAGCGCTCGGTCAGCTTGGCCTCCAGCGTGCACTGGTCGGTCACGCCGTTGCCGCCCTGGCCCATCATCCAGAACTCCTGGACCAGCCAGTTGCCGAGGTTGGTGCCCTTCAGCAGCACCTGCTTGCCGTCGGCATCCACCCACTGCGTGCCGGCGGTCTTCAGCAGCGAGAGGCCTGCCGGTGGCGGCGGTGGGGGCGGGGGCGTCGTGCCCGTGTCGCCGCCGCCCGAACCGCCGCAGCCCGCCAGCGCTGCGGCGCCGATGAGCCCGGCCAGCGAAGCGCCCGATGCTGCGCGGCCCAGGCGGCCGGCAGCGTTTTTCAAGAACCCTGGTTGAAACACGTCTTGTCTCCGTTGTTGAATTGGAACCGGTTCCAATCCAGTATCGGAGACGCACTGCCGCCCTGTCAACGGGCGGAACGCGGGGGGGGGCGAATGGTTGGGGGCGTCGGCCGCCGGGGCCGCCGCGGCGACGCTCAGTCCACGTGCACGCGGTTGCGGCCACCGCGCTTGGCGGCATAGAGCGCCTGGTCGGCGCGCTGCAGCAGCTGGTCGGCCTGCAGCGGCGGCAGTCCGCCGGCGATGCCCACGCTGACGCGCACCACCAGCCCCGGCGCGGTGGCGGCCCAGTCGTGCTCGGCGACGGCCAGGCGCAGCCGCTCGCAGATCTCGGCGGCCTGCGGCGGCGAGATGCCCACCAGCACGGCCAGGAACTCCTCGCCGCCGATGCGTGCCATCAGGTCGGCGCTGCGCAGCCGGTGGCGCAGCAGCTGCGCGAGCTGCTGCAGCACGGCGTCGCCGACGGCGTGGCCATGCGTGTCGTTGATGCGCTTGAACCAGTCCACGTCCAGCGTCGCGACGCTGATGACCTGGCCCGCCACGCGCGCGCCCTCCACCAGCAGCGGCAGTGCGAACTCGGCATGGCGACGGTTGTGCAGGCCGGTCAGCACGTCCTCGTGGGCGGCGCGGTCCAGCGCGTTGGCGTGCTCGCGCAGGCGCTGCTGCTCGCTCTCGAGATGAGCGGCGCGAGCGCGCTCGCGGCGGGCATCGGCGGCGGCGCTTTCGGCGCGGGCCTGCGCCTGTTCCACCTGCTCGCGGATCAGGATGACCTCGGTCTGCAGCACCAGGTTGTCGCGCGTGATCTGCCGGTCCAGGCTCACCAGCGCCTCCAGCCAGGCGAGCGCCTCGCGGTACCGGCCGCTGGCCTTGTGCGTGTCGTACAGCGAGCGCACCAGCAGCCGGCGCAGCTTGGGCGGCGGCTCGGGGGTCGCGTTCAGCAGCGCCTCCAGCATGCGCGCGGCCTGCACGGGCTCGCCTTTCAGGCCCAGGAAGACGGCGCGCTGCGCGTCGGCCTCGATGGCCAGCATGCGATAGCCATGGTCGTGCGCCAGGTGCCCGAACTCATTGAGCAGCGGCAGCGCCTCGTCCAGCAGGCCGCCGGCCAGCAACGCGTTGATGAGGTTGGACGCGGCCACCGCCACCTGGTAGGGGCTGCCGGAGGCCTCGCGCGCCAGCGCGGTCGCCTGCTCGGCCGTGCGGCGGGCCTGGCACACGGCCTCGGCCAGCGTGGCGGCGTCGCCGGCGACGCGGGCCTCCTCCACGCAGCGCAGCCAGAAGTAGGCGAGGTTGTTCAGGCATGCGAAGCGCACCTCGGCGGCGCCTTGGGCCTCGGCGATCTCCAGCGCCTGGCCGACGGACGCCTGGGCCTGTTGCGGGTTGTCCAAGCTGGCGTAGGCGATGCCGATACGACACAGCGCCCAGGCCTCGCGCACCGCGTCGCCGGCGCGGCGTGCGGCGGCCAGCGCCTTCATGCCGGTGGAGAGCGCCTCGCGGCCCATCAGCAACTGGCTGTAGACGAAGGCCTGTGTCGTCAGTGCATCGGCGCGCAGCCGGTCGTCGCCCAGGCGCTCGGCCAGCGCCAGCGCCTCCGTGGCGCAGCGAGCGCTGGCGGTCAGCTGACCGAGGCGCGGGTACTGCTGGGCCAGCAGCGTCAGCACCGCACCACGGCGGTGCTGCTCGGCGGGCGGGCAGGTGGCCAGCAGCTGCTCCAGCGCATCGGTGGAGGCCTGGTAGCAGCCCGCGCAGCCCAGCTGGCGCTGGGCGGCCACGGCGGCGTCGAAGGCGGCGGCATCGAAGCCATCGGCGGGCAGGCAGGGAAGATCGAGCAGGTCGGACATGTGCGGCGGCGATTCTGCCCAGCCCCAGAATGCCGGCCATGCACGACCGCACCGTTTTCGGGATCGACTTCACGAGTGCGCCTCGCCGCGCCAAGCCCATCCGCGTCGCCGCGGGCCGCCGTCATGGCGCCGTCATGCGGCTGGACGGCCTGACAGCGCTGGACAGCCTGGACGCCTTCTCCACCTGGCTGGCCCGCCCGGGGCCGTGGGTGGCCGGTTTCGACCTGCCGTTCGGCCTGCCGCGCGAACTGGTGGAACACCTCGGCTGGCCCACCGACTACGCCGCGCTGATGGCTCATTACGCGGCGCATGACCGCGCCGCCATCCGCGACCGCTTCGCCGCCTTCTGCGACGCCCGGCCGGCGGGCGCCAAGTTCGCGCACCGCGCCTGCGACGGCCCGGCCGGCGCCAGCCCCAGCATGAAGTGGGTGAACCCGCCGGTGGCCTGGATGCTGCATGCCGGCGTGCCACGGCTCATCGAAGCCGGCGTGACCCTAGCCGGCCATCTGGCCGGTGACGAGACGCGCGTGGCGCTGGAGGCCTACCCCGGCCTGCTGGCCCGTGAGCTCATCGGCCGGCGCTCGTACAAGAGCGATACCAAGGCCGCGCAGACGCCCGAGCGGCTGATCGCCCGCAAGGACATCGTCGACGCGCTGGAGCAGGGCCGCACCCGGCTGGGCCTGCGCCTGAAGCTCAGCCATGCGCAGCGCGACGAACTGGTGGCCGACGCCAGCGGCGACAGCCTGGACGCCGTGCTGGCGCTGCTGCAGGCGGGCTGGGCCGCCGAGCAGCCGCGCTACGGCTGGCCGGAGGGCGTGGACCCGCTGGAAGGCTGGATCGCCGGGGCGTGACGCGCCGGCTCAGCGCAGGTGCTGCACCAGCCAGTGCTGGACGGCGCTGACCAGCACGGGCGACATGCCGTCCTCGGCCGGCGCACCGGCGCGGGGCGGCGGCACCGGGCCGGTGCGGTCCAGGCCGTGGGGCATGCCCGGCACCAGCAGCACGAGCGCATCGCGGTGGCCGGCCAGCGCGCGGTTGGCCGCGGGCACGCAGACGTCCGGCGACACGATCGTGTCCGCCCCGCCGTAGACCGCCAGCACCGGCGCGCCCGAGCGCAGCAGGTCCTGGTCCAGCGGCGCGTCGTACATGGACAGCAGCATCGGGTTGTCCAGCGCGGCGACGGCGCCCTGCGCCTGTTCCGCGCTCCAGCCCGCGTCGCGGAAAGCCGCCACGGCGGCCTCGCGCAGCGTGGCGAGTGCCGAAGCCGGTACCTGGCGGGCACGTCCGTCCATCCAGCGCGAGGTGGCCGCCACGATGCGGCCCCCGGTTTCGGCCGGCATGCCGGCGCTGACCAGTTGCTGGCGCATGCTGGCGCCAAAGACTTCGCCGCGCGCCCCGATCGGCGCGGCGAGCACGACCACACCCGCGATGCCGCCGGACGTGGCAGCGGCCAGCGGCAGCGCCCCGCCGCCCTGGCTGTGGCCCAGCAGCGCGATGCGTTGGCCGTCGATGTCCGCGCGGGACCTCAGGTAGGCCACCGCGGCCACGATGTCACGCGACACGACGGGCAGCGACTCGTCGAAGGCCCCGGTGGAGGCTCCGAAGCCTCGCTTGTCGTAGCTCAGCGTCGCGATGCCTGCCGCGTGAAGCCGCTGGCGCAGCGCGCCGTAGCCGCCCCGTCCCCACGGCCCGGCGCCGACGGCGAGCACGACGACCGGTGCTCGCGCGGCCGCCGCGCCGCCCGCCTCCGGCAGTTCCAGCGTGGCGGCGATGCGCACGCCGGGCTCGGTGTCGTACGACACCTCCTGGGACGACACCGCCCAGGCCAGGCTGCCCCACAGGCACAGCAGCACGCCCAGGCTCAGTCGCAGGGAGGCCAGGCATCGGTGGGGCGCAGGTCGCATGAGGGCTCCTTGGGGGACGCGGCGGTGGCGGGCGCCGCATCATCGCCGCCGTGACCGCGGCCAGGGGGCGGTGTTGTCCCATGCTGACACCGTCGCGACGCGTGCAGCGCCGGCGTGCGGCGCGCTTTTTGCTGCGTCGAGAATCGCGCCTTTCTCAACCAGCCCTTCCGAGGTGACCTCACTGTGAACACCCCCGTCCGCTCGCCCCTGCTGCCGCTTGCCGCGGCCCTGCTGTGCTGTTTCGCGCCCGCGTTGTGGGCGCAGGCGGCCACCGGCGACGGCGCGGCGGGCGAGGGGAAGGCGGCGCTGGCGCGCGTCACGGTCACCGGCTCCAACATCCGCCGGGCCGACGCCGAGACGCCCAGCCCGGTGCAGAAGCTGTCGGCCGCCGACATCGCCCGCACCGGCTACAGCACGCTGGGCGAGGTGCTGCAGCACCTGTCGGCCAACAACATGGGCTCGCTGGGCCAGTCCACGCCCGGCGCGTTCGGCGCCGGCGGCAGCGGCATCTCGCTGCGCGGCCTCACCGTGGGCGCCACGCTGGTGCTCATCGACGGCCACCGCATGGCCTCCTACCCGCTGCCCGACGACGGCCAGCGCGACTTCGTCGACATCGCCTCCATCCCGGTCGAGGCGGTGGAGCGCGTCGAGGTGCTGAAGGACGGCGCCTCGGCCATCTACGGGTCGGATGCGATGGCCGGCGTCGTCAACGTCATCCTCAAGCGCAGCCACGCGGGCACGACGCTGCAGGCCGAGCTGGGCGGCGCGTCCAAGGGTGGCGGCCGCATGGCCAAGGTCTCGGGCATCCGCGGCTTTGGCGACCTGGACCGCGACGGCGTCGCGGGTTATCTCGCGGCCGGATTCCGCCGCCAGGGCGCGGTGCTGCTGAGCGACCGCCCGGCGCTGGGCGGGTCGGACTGGACGCGCTACGGCGGCGAGGACCTGGGGCTGGTGGCCAACCCCGAGCTGCAGATCGCGCCCGAGACGCGCACCTACAGCCTGCTCGGCAAGGTCACGGCGCTGCTGCCGCAGGACTGGACGCTGTCGGTCTCGGCCTCCGTGCTGGGCAGCCGCGCGACTCAGGTGGGGCTGCTGAACTGGGTGTCGCCCGACGGCGGCATCATCACCTTCAACTTCGGCCCCGCACACCCGCAGCCGCAGCCCACGGCGCTGAACGGCACCAACGTCATCGACCCCGCCACCGGCAGCCCGGTGGACTACGAGTTCACCGATCTGCCGGCGCAGCGCTCGCGCACGTCCACGCAGTCGCAGCGCGTCGTCGCCGAGCTGCAGGGCGGCTTTGCGGGCTGGGACCTGCAGGCCACGCTGGGCCTGACGCGCGTGGCCACACAGCTGACGCTGAAGAACTTCGTCAGCCTGCCCGCGCTGCAGGCGGCGCTCACCAGCGGCAAGTACGTCATCGGCGGCAACAACACGGCGGCCGCGCTGGCCAGCCTGACGCCCGAGGGCCGCTCCACGTCCACCAACACGCTGAACTTCGTGTCGCTGCGCGCCAACCGCGACCTGATGAAGCTGGGCGGCGGCAACCTCGCGCTGGGCACCGGCGTCGAGTTCTCGAAGCGCTCGCTGGACGAGCATTTCCCCGACGGTTTTTCCGGCGGCGCGCAGGCCAGCAACATCTACGCGTTCGGCGTCGGCAAGCAGACCATTTCGGCCGCGTACGTCGAGCTGGCCGCGCCGATCACGAAGCAGCTGGAGATCGACGCCGCGGCGCGCATCGACCACTACGACACCTACGGCTCGTCCGTCACGCCCAAGGTCGGCGTGAAGTACGTGCCTCTCAAGCAGCTGACGCTGCGCGGCACGTATGCCGGCGGCTTCCGTGCGCCCAACCCGGTGGAGATCGGCACCAGCGGGTCCAGCGCCGGCTACCTGCCGCCGCTGGTGGACACGGCGCTGTGCGCGCTGGTCAAGCCCGGCGAGGCCTGCGACATCGGTGTCGGCGGCACGCAGCTGCAGCTGCCGGGCAAGGACCTGAAGCCCGAGAAGTCGCGCTCCATGACGCTGGGCTTCGTGTTCGAGCCGCTGCCGACGATGAACGTGTCGGTGGACTACTACGACATCAAGATCCGCAACCAGATCGTGTCGGTGGGCCTGTTCGGCCAGGGCCAGATCGACAGCCCGGATGCCTACGGCACCAAGCTCTACCGCGTGAACAGCCCGACGACGGCCAACGCCGCGCCGACGAGCGCCGACGACACCATCCTGTACGGCACCTACCCGTTCATCAACCTGGGCAGCGCGCGCACCAGCGGCGTGGACCTGGACTGGCGCCTGCGCGTCGACGCCGGCGCCTGGGGCCTGTTCACGCCGCAGCTGCAGTGGTCGCACATGATCCGCTACACCATCGACCGTGGCCCCGGCCAGGTCTACGAGATGGCCGGCACGCACGGGCCCAGCTTCGTGTCCACCAACACCGGCACGCCCAGGGACCGCGCGTCGCTGAGCCTGGCCTGGGCGCGCGGCCCGGTGGAGCTGACCGGCACGGTCAACTACATCAGCGGCATGAAGGTGGAGGACAGCAGCTACAACCTGCCGGACTGCGCGTCCGCGCTGTCCACGGTGTTCCCAAACGGCCTGCCCGTGGGCGGCTCGCCGCTGTGCCGGGTGCCGTCGTTCACGACGTTCAACCTGAACGCCAGCTGGCAGGTCACGCCGGGCCTCAGCCTGCGCGCGTCGGTCACCAACCTGTTCAACCGCGCGGCGCCCATCGACGCGTTCGCGTCGGGCTCCACGGGCGGCGGCGTGTCGTCGGGCGGCGCGCACTACAACCCGTCGCTGCATCAGGAAGGCGCCGTGGGGCGCTACCTGACGGTGGGGGCGACATACCGGTTCTGAAGATCGCGTTACTTGGGCCCCAGTGGCGGGCCGATGCGCACATCGGCCTCCTTGACCCAGACGATGTGATCTTCGCCCGCGCTGTCCACGAAGCCGACCTGCAGCCAGCCGTTGTACGTGGCGTGGATGGTCAGGTAGACGTCCGCCTGGACGGGGCGCTGCGTGACACGGCAATGCGCGGCGGGTGCGCTGTACCGTGGCGTGTTGCGGTCCTTGGCAGATCGCCCCTCCAGCGGTGGATGCAGGCCGATGACGTTGGCGTCGATCCGTTTGGCCAGTGCGGCGCAGTCTTCCCTGGCCGAGGCGACGGGTGAGAGCAGCAGCATTGACGACACCAGGGCAGCGCCCCGCCATGCGTGCGACGCTGCGCGGCGCCAGGGCCGCGACGTCATGCGCTCAAAGGTCAGGAATGACCTCATGCTCACCCGCCTGCGCCAGGTGGCTCACCAGCGGCAGCCCCGGTCCCCACGCATGGATGAGCCAGCCGGCCGGCTCCTGCGTGATGGCCAGCGGCGCGTCGGTGCGCAGGTCCAGCGCGAGCTGATGCGCCGTTGACGGCGCACTCAGCGCCGCCACGTGCGCCACCTGGCCCAGCGTCAGCCGGTGCAGGTGGCCGCAGACGACGCGCTGCACCTGCGGGTGGCGGGCGATCAGCGCCTCGAAGCTGCTCAGGCCTTGGCGCAGCGACATGGTGTCCATGACGGCCAGGCCGGTCGCGTGCGGCGGGTGGTGCAGCGCGACCAGCGTGGGCACGTCGGCGCGGGCGGCCAGCAGCGCGTCGGCCTGGGCCAGCTTGGCATCGTCGAAGCCACCGTCGGGGCGGCCGTCCTGCAGGCTGTCCAGCACGACGAGGCGCAGCGGGCCCGGCAGGTCCAGCGCGTATTGGAGGGCGGCGGCGCCATGTTCGCCGCAGTGCACCCCGGGCGCGTCGGCGAAGGCGGCTTGCAGCGGTGCGCGTGCGTCGTGGTTGCCGGGTGCCAGTGCCAGCGGCAGGCGGGCGTCGATCAGTGGCTGCAGCAGCTCGCGCAGCTGCGCGTACTCGGCCGGGTGGCCGGCGTCGACGAGGTCGCCGCTGATCAGCACGGCCACGGGCCGGGGCTGGATCTTCAGCACGCGCTGCACGGCATGGCGCAGCGCGGCAGCCGTGTCGACGCGGCCGGAGATCAGCCGGCCGGGGTGGGTGATGTGGGTGTCGCTGAGCTGGACCAGCAGGTAGGGCGTCGCGTCCATGGCCCGGACTCTAGCGGGCCAATCATGTGCATTTTCCCGTCCGGCCCGGCCAGGGCTCACTTCCTCATCAATGTGCTCTTGCCGAACAGCGACTCGATGAGGTCCAGCGCCACTTCGGCGGTCTGGTTGCGCACGTCCAGCGCGGGGTTCAGCTCCATCAGGTCCAGCGATGCGAGCCGGCCGGTGTCATGGATCATCTCCATGCACAGGTGGGCCTCGCGGTAGGTCGGGCCACCGCCCACGGTGGTGCCCACGCCCGGGGCCATGACCGGGTCGAGGAAGTCGACGTCGAAGCTCACGTGCAGATGGGTGTTGTCGTCCAGCGTCGCCAGCGCCAGCTCCATCGTGTGGCGCATGCCCATCTCGTCGATGAAGCGCATGTCGAAGACTTCGAGGTCCTGCTCGTGCACGAAGCGGCGCTCGCCTTCATCGACGCTGCGGATGCCGATCTGGCGCACCCATTTCGGGCTGATGGCCGGCACGTGGCCGCCGATCTCGATGAGCTGCTGCGGGCCGAAGCCGCACAGGCACGCCACCGGCATGCCGTGGATGTTGCCGCTGGGCGTCAGCGCGCTGGTGTTGAAGTCGGCGTGGGCGTCCAGCCACAGCACGCGCAGCTTCTTGCCGACGTCGCGGCAGTGGTGCGCCACGGCGGCGATGGAGCCCAGGCCCAGGCAGTGGTCGCCGCCCAGCAGGATGGGCATGCGGCCGGTCTTGAGCTCGCTGTAGACCGCGTCGTGGACGGCGGTGTTCCAGGCGACGACCTCGTCGAGGTGGCGGTAGCCCGCGACGGGCGGCTGCCAGGGGTTGGACGGGCCGGTCAGGTTGCCGCGGTCGACGACGTCCACGCCGCGCGCGCGCAGCGCCTCGGCCAGGCCGGCCACGCGCATGGCCTCGGGGCCCATGCTGGCGCCGCGCGCGCCGGCGCCGATGTCGGTGGGGGCGCCGATGAGGGAGACGTTGCGCAGTTTGGTCATGGCTTCAGGGAGAGTTGATGCTGGAGAGTTCGGGTTCGGTTTCGAGCAGGCTCCAGGCTTCCTCGGCCGTCTCGACGTAGTGGAAAAGCTTCTCGTCGCCGGGGCTGATCATGCCGGTCTCCAGCAGCAGCTCGATGTTGAGCAGCTTGCTCCAGAAGTCGCGCCCGAACAGCAGAATGGGGCGGCGCCGGCTCTTGCCGGTCTGGATCAGCGTCAACGTCTCGAACAGCTCGTCCAGCGTGCCGAAGCCGCCGGGGAAGCACACCAGCGCGACGGAGCGCATCAGGAAGTGCATCTTGCGCAGCCCAAAGTAGTGGAAGCGGAAGCACAGCTCCGGCGTGATGTACGGGTTGGGGTATTGCTCGTGCGGCAGCACGATGTTCAGCCCAACGCTCTTGCCGCCTACCTCGTAGGCGCCGCGGTTGCCGGCTTCCATGATGCCGGGTCCCCCGCCGGTGGCCACGACGACGGGCCGGCCGCGCCGGGCGCATTCGGTCGTCACGATCTGCGCGAAGCGGCGCGCCTCTTCGTAGTAGCGGCTCATGGCCAGCTTGCTGCGGGCGATGCGCAGCTGCGCCTCGTCGCCGCTGGCCTCGGCGACGCTGACCAGCGCCTGTGCGGCGTCGGCCGACAGGATGCGTGCGCTGCCGAAGATGACGACCGTGGATTTCACCCCCTGCTCGTTCTGCAGCAGCTCGGGCTTCATCAGCTCCAGCTGCATGCGCACGGCGCGCATGTCCTGGCGCAGCAGGAAGCTGTCGTCCTTGAAGGCCAGTTCATAGGCGCTGCCCGGGCCGTCGTAGTCGGGGTGGGGCTGCAGCGTGCGGCACTCTTCCCTGGCGGTCGGGAAGTTGCGCGTCGGGACGTCGGTGGGCTTCATGGGCGTGAGGATTGTGGGCAGCTCAGCGCTGGATTTTGTGCCCCAAAACGACGTTGCCGCGGGATTTCATCCGGCGCCGCAGACGGAGCACTGCGGGTCGCGCTGCATCGCGATCTCGCTCCACTGCATGCGCCGGCCGTCCAGCATCAAGAGCCGCCCGCTCAGCGGCTCGCCGATGCCGGCCAGGAGCTTGAGCGCCTCGGCCGCCTGCATGCTGCCGACGATGCCCACCAGCGGCGCGAACACGCCCATCGTCGAGCAGGCCATGTCCTCGAAGCCGGACTCGGGCGGGAACAGGCAGGCGTAGCAGGGCAGCTTGCCGCAGCGGCTGTCGTAGACGCTGATCTGGCCGTCGAACCCGATGGCCGCGCCGGAGACCAGCGGCCGGCCGTGCCGCACGCAGGCCGCGTTGACGAGGTGGCGCGTGGCGAAGTTGTCGGTGCAGTCGATGACGACGTCCACGCCGGGCACTTCGGCGTCCAGCAGCGTGGCGTCGGCCTTCGCGCTGAGCGCGCGCACCTGCACGGCCGGGTTCAGCGCCGCCATGCGCGCCGCGGCGGACTCGACCTTGAGCCGGTCCAGGCTGCCCATGTCGTGCGCGATCTGGCGCTGCAGGTTGGTCAGCGACACGGTGTCATGGTCCACCAGCGTGATGCGGCCGACGCCGGCCGACGCGAGGTACAGCGCGGCCGGCGAGCCCAGCCCGCCGGCGCCGATGACCAGCGCGCGGGCGTCCAGCAGCCGCTGCTGGCCTTCGATGCCGATCTCGTCGAGCAGCAGGTGGCGCGAGTAGCGCAGCAGGTCGTCGTCGTTCATGCGGGCAGGATAGCCGCGTCGGGCCACAGCGGCTCGGCCATGCTGGCGCGCATGGCCTCGATGAAATAGCGCAGCCGCGCGGGCGGCGACGGCGGGTTGGGATAGAGCAGCTGCACCGGCAGCGGCGTGCCACGCCAGCGCGGCAGCAGCTGCACGAGGCGGCCCTCGGCGATGTCCTGCTGCACCGACCAGCCCGACAGCAGCGCCGCGCCCAGCCCCTGCCGTGCCGCCTCGCGCGTGGCGTAGAGGCTGTCGGTCGCCAGCACGGGGCGGATGGCCAGGCGCTGGCGCACGCCGTCGTCGCGCTCCAGCTGCAGTTCGTGGCGGTAGAACGTGGAGATCGCGATCCAGGGCAGGCTGGCCAGCGCGTCGGGTTCGTCGATGCGCCGGCCGGCCACGAGTTCCGGCGCGGCCACCAGCACGCGCGGCACGCGCGCCAGCGGGATGGCGACGACGGCGCCCTCGGCCGTGCCGCCGACGCGAATCGCGCAGTCCAGCCCCTGCTCGATGAAGTTGGGGGCGGCGTCGTTCAGCAGCCAGTCCACGCGCAGGCCCGGCGCGTCCTTCAGCGCGCGCACCAGCGGGCCGACGAGGTGCTCCTGGCCGAAGGCATGCGGCACCTGAACGCGCAGCAGGCCCTCGGGCCGCGCCGGCTCGGCGCGCAGCGAGTGCTCGAAGTCCTCCCACTCGGCCGCCAGCGACTTGGCCCGCGCCAGCGCACGCTCGCCGGTGTCGGTGAGCCGCAGTGCATGCGTGGAGCGCTGGATCAGCGGCTGGCCGAACTGCTGCTCCAGCGCCTGCAGGCGCCGGCTGACGGTGGGCTGCGTGGTGCCCAGCTGGCGGGCGGCGGCCGACAGGCTGCCGGCCTCGACGATACGGATGAAGGTCTGCATCAATTGCAGGCGGTCGGAGGGGCTGCTCATGCGCACAGCGTATGGCAGTCAGTCGGGCTCTGCGTCTACCGGGGGCATTGGCCCGCCGCCACACTGCCGCCCATGAAGTCCGTTCCCACCGTCACCCCGCTCAGCCCCGCGCTGACGCTGCTGCTTGCCACGGCCACCGGCCTGGCGGTCGCCTCCATCTACTACGTCCAACCGTTGCTGGGCTTGCTGGCCGGCCAGTTCGGCGTGGGCAGCGCCGCCGTCGGCCTGTTGCCCACGTTGACGCAGCTGGGCTACGGCGTCGCCATCCTGCTGCTGTCGCCGCTGGGCGACCGCTACGACCGGCGGCGCATCATCGTCATCAAGGCCATGGGGCTGGTGGTGGCGCTGGGCTTCGCGGCCGCGGCGCCGGGCTTTGCGACGCTGTGCGTTGCCAGCATCGCCATCGGGCTCATGGCCACGCTGGCGCAGGACCTGGTGCCCGCCGCGGCGACGCTCGCGCCCGAAGCGGAGCGCGGCAAGCGGGTGGGGCAGGTCATGACGGGGCTGCTGCTGGGCATCCTGCTGTCCCGTGTGGCGGCCGGCTCCGTGGCGGCGCTGGCCGGCTGGCGCGCGGTCTATGGCGCGGCGGCACTGGCGGTGGCGCTGCTGATCCCGCTGCTGTGGCACAGCCTGCCACGCTTCGTGCCGGCCACGCAGGCGGGGTACGGCTCGCTGATCGCGTCGATGGCCGGACTGTGGGCGAAGTACCCGCCGCTGCGGCGCGCGGCGCTGGCGCAGGGGTTGCTGTCGGTCGCGTTCAGCGCGTTCTGGTCGACGCTGGCGCTCGTGCTGGCCGGTCCGGAGTTCGGCCAGGGCAGCGCCGTGGCCGGCGCATTCGGGCTGGCCGGTGCGGCGGGCGCGCTGGCCGCGCCGCTGGCCGGCGGCCTGGCTGACCGGCGCGGGCCGCAGGCCGTCATCCGCGCGGGCGCGCTGCTGGTGTTCGTTGCGTTCGCGGTGCAGGCCGTGGCGCCGGCGTCGCTGTGGCTGCTGGTGGCGGTGGCCGTGGTGTTCGACCTGGGCGTGCAGGCCGCGCTGGTGTCGCACCAGAGCGTGGTCTACGGGCTGGACCCCGCCTCGCGCAGCCGGCTCAATGCGGTGCTGGTCAGCGTGATGTTCCTGGGCATGGCCGGCGGCGCGGCGCTCGCGGCGATGCTGCTGGCCCAGCTCGGGTGGCGAGCCGTGCCGTTGCTGGGCGCGGTGGCGGCGCTGGGCGCTCTGGCGGTGGCGCGCCGGCGCTGAGGGCCAGCGCTGAGGGCCAGCGCTGAGGGCCGGGCGCCTTGCCAAAGAAAAACGGGCCTCGTGAAGAGGCCCGTTGTCTTTGCGGCGGGTCGCCGAAGCTTACTCGGTCGTCTTGGCTTCCGCCTTGCGCTCCAGCGGTGCCTTGGAGGCGATGACCGGCTGGCCCTTGAGCTTGTTGAGCGCCTGCATCAGCGGGAAGTCTTCGGCCGAGCCGAACTCGGGCAGTGGCTTGGGCGGCTCGGCGCGCTTGGCGTACTCGGCTTCCAGCTTCTGGCGGGCTTCCTCGCGGGCCTTCTGGCGCGCCTCGTTGTCCTCGGGGCCGTTGTTCAGGTGCTTCTCCAGGTCGGCCTCGCGCATGCGCAGCGCCGCGAAGACGTTGCCCTCGGCGGTCTCGTCCAGTTGCACGTCCGGCACGATGCCCTTGGCCTGGATGGAGCGGCCGCTGGGCGTGTAGTAGCGGGCGGTCGTGATCTTGAGGGCCGTCTCCGGGCTCAGCTGGCGGATGGTCTGCACCGAGCCCTTGCCGAAGGTCTGTGCACCCATGATGGTGGCGCGCTTGTGATCCTGCAGCGCGCCAGCCACGATCTCGCTGGCGCTGGCCGAACCTTCGTTCACCAGCACCACCAGCGGCACATTCTTCAGCGCGGCAGGCAGGCGCTTGATCGGGTCGTCGCCACCGCGGCGGCGGTAGTCCTCGGGGTCGGCCTTGTAGGTGGCCTTGGATTCAGGGATCTGGCCGTTGGTGGACACCACTTCCACGCCCTTGGGCAGGAAGGCCGCCGAGATGGCGACGGCGCCGTCCAGCAGGCCACCGGGGTCGTTGCGCAGGTCCAGCACCAGGCCCTTGAGGTTGGGTTCCTGCTTGTAGATCTCCTCGAGCTTCTTGGCGAAGTCGTCGACGGTGCGGTCCTGGAACTGGCTGACACGCAGCCAGGCATAGCCAGGCTCCACGACCTTGGCGCGCACGCTCTGGACCTTGATCTCCTCGCGGACGATGGTCACCGGGAAGGTGCGGTTCTCGGACTTGCGGTAGATCGTCAGGCTGACCTTGGTGGCCGGGTCGCCGCGCATCTTCTTGACGGCCTGGTCGATGCCCAGGCCGCGCACAGCGGTGTCGTCGATGCGGCTGATCAGGTCGCCGCTCTTCAGGCCGGCGCGGAAGGCGGGCGAGCCTTCGATGGGCGAGACGATCTTGACCAGGCCATCTTCCATGCCGATCTCGATGCCCACGCCGACGAACTTGCCGGACGTGCCTTCGCGGAATTCCTTGAAGCTCTTCTTGTCGAAGAACTGGGAGTGCGGGTCCAGCCCGGCGACCATGCCGCTGATGGCGTCGTTGATGAGCTTCTTCTCGTCGACCTGCTCGACGTACTCCGCCTTCACGAGGCCGAAGACCGCCGCGAGCTGCTGCATTTCGTCCAGTGGTAGCGGGGACAGGCTGCTGCGCGCGTTGGCCTGCAGCTGCATCGTGGTGAGGGCGCCTGCGACGGCGCCGAGGGCAACCCAACCCGCGACTTTCAATTTGGAGCTCATGAAGCCGAGTCCTCTATCAACGTGATCCTGTCGAAACAGCTTGACAGGTGGGGCCGAGTGTAGCCCTGGGGGTTGCAATCGATCGGCGATTTACCCGACAGAAACCCTTCAATTCAAGGTCGCAGTGACGGATTGCGCGGGCGTTACGAGTGCATCCGAAGGTGCCGAAAGTCAGCGCGCCACGGGCTCACCAGCAGCGCAGCTTCTGGCCCGCGAGCGCGCAGCTGGACAGCGGCTGCCCCAGCGTGTCATAGGCCTCCAGGCGCCAGCCCTGTGGCGTGGCGCTGAGCAGCGAGAGGCCGAAGTCGGTGTGGGCGTGGAAGGTCTCCGGCCGCGCGCCCGGCAGCGGCTCCATCGCCAGCGCCGCGGCGGCGTCGATGCGGCCGGAGGCGGCCGATCCGCCATTGCCGATGACGAGGCTGGCCGGCTGGTTGGACATGAAGCCCATCGCCTGGTGGATGTGCAGATGGCCATGCAGCGTGGCCTGCACACCCGGTGGCAGCAGCCGCGGACCGAAGGCGTCCTGCAGCAGCGGCGTGAGGCCGGAGCGCACGAAGCCCGGGCGGCCCGTCGGGCTGGGGTTGAAGGCCAGGCTGGGGTGGTGGCTGAGGAACAGGCTCTGCGCGCGTTGTGTGGCGATGCCGGCGACCCGGTCCAGCTGCTGGCGCCAGCGCGTCCAGGCGGGCGAGCCGGGCGGTGGTGCGCTGCTGCCGACCTCGGCGGAATCGAACACGATGAGCTGGCTGCGCGGCGACAGCGGCACGGCGAACGGCGCCGTGAAGTCCCCCGCGTTGACGGTGCCGGCGGCGTCGGCCTCGCAGGCGCGCGCCGGCCCGGGCTCGGCGTCCAGATAGCGCAGCCAGCCCTGACCGGCGCGCGCGCAGGCTTCGTGGTTGCCGCGCACGAACACCCAGGGCGCCGCGGCCAGCAGCGCCTGCGCGGGCGCGAAGAAGTCGGCCTGCCAGGCGTCGTCGCCATAGCCCCAGGGGCTGTTGGCGCAGCCGGCCATGCCGGACGGGCAGGGGCTTTCGCGGTAGTGGTAGTCGCCGACGTGGATGACGAGGTCGGGCTGCAGCGCCAGCGCCCGCGCCAGCACGCGCGGGAAGGGCCAGCGGGCGGCGTCGTTGCAGGCCTGGAAGTCGCGCGCGGACGCCTTCAGCCGGCATCCGGTGTCGCCCATGACGACGATGCGGCGCAGCTCGGCTGCGGGTGCACGCAGCGTGATGCCACCCACCTGCACGCTGGCGGCGCCATCCGGCCAGGGCGCTTCGCAGGCGCGCAGCGTGAAGCTCGTGGGCTTGGCCTGCGGCTGCTTGTTGCCGGGTGGTGGCGGCTCGTCGCCGGGGGCGCTGCGCTGCGCCATCGGAGCGCTGCCGCCGGCCCAGCTCAGCGTGGGGCAGGTCTCGCCCGTCAGCGCGCGCACGGCCCAGCCGGGGCCCGCAACCGCCTGCACCCAGGCCTGCTGCAGACCCACGGGCTGCGCGGCACGCACGGGCGGCGCTGCAGGCGGCTGCGGCGGTGCGGCGCAGCCGGCGATGGCCAGCAGCGATGCCGCCAGCGTGAAACGCGCGCGATGAATCATGTGTCGATCAACTGTGTGAGCGGCGCAAGGTTAGCGCCCTGGCGCCGCCGCGGCGCCGGTAGATTGCCGGCCGATGCCAACTTTGCCGTCCGCCATGCCTGCCGTCCGCCGTCTCGTCCCGCTCGTCCTGGCCCTGTCCTCGTCGGTGTTCGCCGCCCAGATCGGCACCATCCCGCCCGCGGAGTCGCTGACGGCCACCCGCGTGGCTGCGCTGCCCGCCGGCAGCCGCCCGGCCTGGGCGGACTATGTCGCCCGCTCCGACGCCCAGCGCGCTGCCGACCGCGCCGCGCTGGCCGCGGAGCGTGACGGGCTGGCCACGCTGCCGCCGCCACCTGCCGGCGGTCACGGCGAGGCGAGCATGCCGCTGGACAAGCCCGCCGCCTGGTACGGCAGCGACGCCGCGCTGCGGGTGGCGGGCAACATCCTGAGCTTCCAGACCCCGGCCGGTGGCTGGGGCAAGAACCAGCCGCGCGACCAGCCGCCGCGCCTGCGTGGCCAGGCGTTTGTCGCCGACAACAACTCCAAGCGCGCCACGCCCGGCGACTACGACCTCGCCCAGAACCCGCTGTGGAGCTATGTCGGCACCATCGACAACGACGCGACGATCACGGAGATCCGCTTCCTGGCCCGCGTCGCCGCGCAGCTGCCGGGCGAGGCCGGCGAGCCGTACCGCCAGGGCGCGCAGCGCGGCGTGGCCTATCTGCTGGCGGCGCAGTTCCCCAACGGCGGCTGGCCGCAGGTGTGGCCGCTGCAGGGCGGCTATCACGACGCGATCACGATGAACGACGACGCCGTCGTCGAGGTGATGGAGCTGATGGGCGTGGTGGCGCGCGGCGATGCGGACCTGGGTTTTCTGCCCGCGTCGATGCGGAGCGCCGCCGGCGCGGCCGAGGCCAGGGCGCTGCAGCTGCTGCTGACGATGCAGATCCGCATCGAAGGCAGGCCGACGCTGTGGGGCCAGCAGCACGACCCGCTGACGCTGCTGCCGGCGTCGGCCCGCAACTACGAGCCGCCGGCGCTGAGCAGCAGCGAGAGCGCCCGCGCGCTGATCTATCTGATGAGCCTGCCCGGGCCGTCGCCGGCCGTCGTCGAGGCGGTGCAGGGCGGCGTTGCGACGCTGAGGGCGCTGCCCGTGCGGGACCGGGCCTGGGTCAAGGTCGACGAGGCCCAGGGCCGCCGCCTGGTCGAGCGGCCCGGCGCCGGTCCGCTGTGGGCGCGCTACTACGACATGAAGACGCTCAGGCCCGTCTTCGGCGACCGCGACAAGAGCCTGCATGACGACGTCAACGACATCAGCCTGGAGCGCCGCAACGGCTACAACTGGTGGGGCACGGGGCCGGCGAAGGCGCTGGCGGCCTACGACGCCTGGGCCGCGAAGTGGGTGAAGACGCCCTGACGGCCCGGCCCGTTGCCGGGCAGCAGGCCCCGGGGCGCATCGATCAGGCCTGGGTGTAGGCCGTCTTCACGGTCGTGTAGAACTCGGCGGCATGGCGGCCCTGCTCGCGCGGGCCGTAGCTGCTGCCTTTGCGGCCGCCGAAGGGCACGTGATAGTCCACCCCCGCCGTCGGCAGGTTGACCATCACCATGCCGGCCTGCGAGTGGCGCTTGAAGTGGGTGGCGTGCTTCAGCGATGTCGTCGCGATGCCGGCGGCCAGGCCGAACGGCGTGTCGTTGGCAAGCTGCAGCGCGTGCTCGTAGTCGCGGGCGCGCAGCACGCTGACGACCGGGCCGAACACTTCCTCGCGGTTGATGCGCATCTCCGGCGTCGTGTCGGTGATGAGGGCCGGCGTCAGGTAGAAGCCCGGCGCGCCGTCGGCGTTCGTCTCGATGCGCTCGCCGCCTTGCGCCAGCGTGCCGCCTTCACCCCTCGCGATGCCGATGTAGTCGACGTCCTGGCCCAGCTGGCTGGCATCGACGACGGGGCCGATGTCGGTGCCGGCCTTGCGGGCGTCGTCGACCTTCAGCGTCTTCATCTTCTCGACCATCGCGGCGATGAACCGGTCGTGGATGCCGTCGGTGACGATGAGGCGGCTGGACGCCGTGCAGCGCTGGCCGGTGGAGAAGAAGCCGCTGTTGACGGCGGCATTCACCGCGACGCCCAGGTCGGCGTCGTCCAGCACGATCATGGGGTTCTTGCCACCCATCTCCAGCTGGAACTTGGCCATGCGGGACACGCAGGCGGCGGCGACCTTCTGGCCGGTGGCGACCGAGCCGGTGAAGCTGATGGCCGCCACGCGTGGGTCGTGCAGCAGGCGCTCGCCGACCACCGAGCCACGGCCCATGACGAGGTTGAACACGCCCGCCGGCAAGCCCGCGCGCGACAGGATCTCCGCCAGCGCCCAGGCCGAGCCCGGCACGAGATCGGCCGGCTTGAAGACGACGCAGTTGCCCCAGGCCAGGGCCGGCGCGATCTTCCAGGCCGGGATGGCGATGGGAAAGTTCCACGGTGTGATGAGGCCGACGACGCCGACCGCTTCCCGCGTGATCTCGACGCCGACGCCGGGGCGCACCGAGGGCATGGTCTCGCCACCCGGGCGCAGCGCCTCGCCGGCGAAGAACTTGAAGATGTTGCCGGCGCGCTGGACCTCGCCGATGGCTTCTGGCAGCGTCTTGCCTTCCTCGCGCGCCAGCAGGTCGCCCAGCTCGGCGCGGCGGGCCAGGATCTCGGTGCCGACGGCGTCGAGGATGTCGAAGCGCTGCTGCGGCGTGCTCAGGCTCCAGGCCGGGAAGGCGGCCGTGGCGGCGGTGATGGCGAGGTCCGTCTGCGCGGCGTCGGCCTGCGCGTACTCGCCGACGACGTCACGCGTGTCGGACGGGTTGATGTTGCGCGAGCCGGACGCGCCGTCCAGCCATTCGCCAGCAATCAGGTTCTTGAACATTGGGGCACTGCTCTCATCGGTCAAGCGCAGGGCGCTTGGGGTTGAAGGTCCAGCCAGGAATGAGATATTGCATCGCGATGGCGTCGTCGCGTGCGCCCAGGCCGTGTTGGCTGTACAGGGCGTGGGCCTTCTCGACTTCCACCATGTCGAGCTCAATCCCGAGGCCCGGCCTGGTCGGCACCTGCACATGGCCATCGACGATCTGCAGCGGCTCCTTCGTCAGCCGCTGGCCGTCCTGCCAGATCCAGTGCGTGTCGATGGCCGTGACCTTGCCCGGCGCGGCGGCGCCGACGTGCGTGAACATGGCCAGCGACACGTCGAAGTGGTTGTTGGAGTGGCTGCCCCAGGTCAGGCCCCAGTCGCGGCAGGTCTGCGCGACGCGCACGGAGCCGGCCATGGTCCAGAAATGCGGGTCGGCCAGCGGAATGTCCACGCTCTGCAGCGACAGCGCGTGCTGCAGCTGGCGCCAGTCGGTGGCGACCATGTTGGTGGCCGTCGGCAGGCCGGTGGCGCGGCGGAACTCGGCCATGACCTCGCGGCCCGAGAAGCCGTCCTCGGCGCCGCAGGGGTCTTCGGCGTAGGCGACGACGCCGCGCATCTGCTGGCCCAGGCGGATCGCGTCCTTCAGCAGCCAGCCGCCGTTGGGGTCCAGCGTCACGCGGGCGTCGGGGAATCGCTCGTGCAGCGCGCGCACGGCCTCGACCTCCTCGTCACCGCGCAGCACGCCGCCCTTCAGCTTGAAGTCGTTGAAGCCGTAGCGCTCGCGCGCGGCCTCGGCCAGCTTGACGACGGCCTCGGGCGTCAGCGCGGGCTCGTGGCGCAGGCGGAACCAGGCGTTGTCCGCATCGGGCTCGGCGTGGTAGGGCAGGTCGGTTTTCCTGCGGTCGGCAACAAAGAACAGATAGCCCAGCATCTCCACCGACTCGCGCTGCTGACCTTCGCCGAGCAGCGCCGCCACCGGCACGCCCAGGTGCTGGCCCAGCAGGTCCAGCATGGCCGACTCGATGGCCGTGACGGCGTGGATGGTGGTGCGCAGGTCGAAGGTCTGCAGGCCGCGGCCGCCGGCGTCGCGGTCGGCGAAGGTCTGCTGGATCTTCTGCAGCAGGCCCTGGTGAGCGCCGATGGGCTGGCCCACGACCAGGCTGCGCGCGTCTTCCAGCGTCTGGCGGATCTTCTCGCCGCCGGGCACCTCGCCGACGCCGGTGTTGCCGGCGCTGTCGGTCAGGACAGCCAAGTTGCGTGTGAAGAAGGGCGCATGCGCGCCGCTGAGGTTGAGCAGCATGCCGTCACGCCCGGCGACCGGGATGACACGCAGCGATTTGATGATGGGTGTCGAACTGCTCATGGAGAGATTCAGTCTGCGGTGATCTTGCGGTCCGTGATCACCTTCTTCCAGCGCTCGAACTCGGCGGCCTGGAACGCGGTGAACTGCTCGGGCGTGTTGGCGACGATCTCGAAGCCTTGCTCCAGCAGCTTCGGCTTCACGTCCGGCGCATTCAGTGCGGCGACGACGGCGCCGTGCAGCCTGGCCTTGATGTCGGCGGGAATGCCCTTGGGCGCCGCCACGGCCTGCCAGGAATAGACCTGCACGCCCTTGATGCCCAGTTCGTCCAGCGTCGGCACGTCGGGCTGCACCGGCGAGCGGCGGGCGGCGGTGATGCCCAGCGCGCGCAGCTTGCCGGCCTTGATCTGCGGCAGCGCGGTGTTGATGTTCATGAAGCTGGCGTCCACCTGGTTGCCCAGCAGGTCGGTCATCACGGGGCCGCCGCCCTTGTAGGGAATGTGCAGGCCCGAGGTGCCGGTCTGCTGCCAGAAGAGTTCGGCGGTGATGTGGTCGCTGGAGCCATTGCCCGAGGTGCCGAAGCTCATCTTGTCGGGGTGGGCCTTCATGAAGGCCAGCACGTCGGCCATCGTCCTGTGCGGCGACGCGGCCGGCACGACGAGCACGTTGGGCGCCTGCACGGCGACGCTGATGTAGTCCAGGTCCCGGGTCGGGTCGTAGCCGATGTTCTTCATCAGGTGCGGGCCGATGACCAGCGGGCCCAGCGACGTGACGAGCACCGTGTAGCCGTCCGGCGCCGCACGCTTGACCGCGACGGTGCCGATGGTGCCGCCGGCACCCCCGCGGTTGTCGACGACGAAGCTGCCGCCGAGCTTGTCCTGCAGCTTCACGCTCAGCGTGCGGGCGATGGCATCGGTGGAGCCGCCGGGCGGGAAGGGCACCAGCAGCGTCACGGGTTTGGCCGGCCAGGCCTGGGCCAGCACGGCGCCGGTGGCAGCGAGGCTCAGCAGCACGGAGGTCAGCAGTCGCTTCATCGTCTTGTCTCCTGGGGTGTTGTTCTGGACGGCGTGAAGTTATTGCGGGCCCAGCTTGGCGATCAGCGCGCCGAGGGCGTCGACCTCGGCCGGCAGCAGGTCCGACAGCGGCGGGCGCACCGGGCCGGCGCTGTGGCCCACCAGCGTGGCACCGGCCTTCACGATGGACACGGCGTAGCCCTCGGCTTTGTTGCGGATGGCGATGTAGGGCAGGAAGAAATCGCGGATCAGGCGGTCGGTCGTGTCCGTGTCGCCCGCCGCGTGCGCGTTGTAGAACGCCATCGCGGTCTTCGGGATGAAGTTGAAGACGGCGGACGAGTACACCGGGCAGCCCATGGCCTTGTAGGCACCGGCGAACACCTCGGCCGTGGGCAGGCCGCCGAGATACGCGAAGCGGTTGCCCAGCGTCTGGCGGATGGAGACGAACTTCTCGATGTCGCCCAGACCGTCCTTGAAGCCGATCAGGTTGGGGCAGCGGTCGGCCAGGATCTGCAGCGATTGCGGCGTCAGCTTGCAGGCGCCGCGGTTGTAGACAACGACGCCGAACTTCACGCTCTTGCAGACGGCTTCGACGTGGGCGATGAGGCCTTGCTGGCTGGCTTCGGTCAGGTAGTGCGGCAGCAGCAGGATGCCTTGCGCGCCCAGCCGCTCGGCCTCCTGCGCGTACTGGATGGCGACGCGCGTGCCGCCGCCGGCGCCGGCCAGGATGGGCGTGCGGCCGCGGCAGGTGTCCAGCGCCACCTTGATGACCTCGCTGTACTCGCCCGGCTCCAGCGAGAAGAACTCACCCGTGCCGCCGGCCGCGAACAGTGCCGACGCACCATAGGGCTGCAGCCACTCCAGCCGATCGGCATAGGCGGTGGGCGCGAAGTTCAGATCCTTGTCGAAGTCGGTCAGCGGGAAGGACAGCAGGCCGGCTTCGAGAACGGCTTTGAGCTCTTGGGGTGACATGGGCGGGTCTCCGTGGGTGTCGGGGTGATGGGGCGCAGCATCGGCGCGGCGAGTGTCATCGCATCAGTTGTAGGTCATCGTACAACTTGAATGGAATCTGAGCTTCCTGGTGGAAACCCGCGGATTGCGGTGTCTTACGCGAGCGCGGTTTGCGCGCGGCGGCGGCGCTCGCGGCTGTTGCTCAGGTGGGTGCGCATGGCGGCGCGGGCCGATTCGGCGTCCTGGCCGGCGATGGCGTCCAGGATGTTTTCGTGCTCCTGGTTCACGCGCCGCATGTAGGCCTGGCGTTCGGCGCTCATCTCGGCGGCCGGCTCCAGCCGGGCCCGCGGGATGATCTGGGCGCCCAGTGTCGCCATGAGCTCTGCGAAATGCGTGTTCTGCGTCGCGCGGGCGATTTCCAGGTGGAACTGGAAGTCCGCGGCCACCGAGTCCTGCCCGGCCTCAACGGCGGCGATCACCGCATCCAGCGCGCGGCGCAGCGACGCCAGGTTGGCATCCGTGCGGCGCAACGCGGCCAGGCCGGCGGCCTCGGTCTCCAGGCCGATGCGCAGCTCCAGCACCGCGATGACGTCCTGCAGCGTGCTGAACTGCTCCGGCGTGATCTTGAACGACGGGCCGTCGCCCGGGCCCAGCACGAAGGTGCCGATGCCGTGGCGCGTCTCGACGAGCCCGGCCGCCTGCAGCTTGGAGATCGCCTCGCGCACGACGGTGCGGCTGACCTCGAACTCCTCCATGATGGCCGCTTCGGTAGGCAGCTTGTCGCCGGCCTGCAGTTCCCCGGCACGGATGCGGTCACTGAAGCGTTCGACCAGTTCGAGGGCCAGCGTGCGCGGCCGGCGGCGAGGGATAGGAGCGTGCAATTGCGGGTTTTCCCGGGGTTTTGACGCAGGCAAGGCGTCTACAGTGATGCAGTTGTACGACAACTCGAAGACGTACGGCGCCACGCACTTTAGCCACTCCGCTGCCGGACATGAATGCCCATTCCCCCCAACGCTCCCCGCTGACCATCCGCATGCGTGACGTGGACAACGTCGCCATCGTCGCCAATGACGGCGGGTTGCCGGCGGGCACCGTGCTGCCGGCCGGCGTGCCTGGCGCCGGTCTGGTGTTGCGGGACAAGGTGCCGCAAGGACACAAGCTAGCGCTGAGCGACCTGACCGAGGGCGACGCCGTGCTGCGCTACGGCGTGCCCATCGGCTATGCGCTGACAGCCATCCCCGCCGGCAGCTGGGTGCATGAGCGGCTGCTGCAGATGCCGTCGGCCCGCGCGCTGGAAGGCCTGCCCATCGCCACCGTGAAGCCGCCGGTGCACGCGCCGCTGGACGGCTACACCTTCGAGGGCTACCGCAATGCCGACGGCTCGGTGGGCACGCGCAACATCCTGGCCATCACGACCACCGTGCAATGCGTGGCCGGCGTCGTCGCGCAGGCCGTGGCGCGCATCAAGGCCGAGCTGCTGCCGCTGTACCCCCACGTCGACGACGTCATCGGCCTGGAGCACAGCTACGGCTGCGGCGTGGCCATCGACGCGCCGGACGCCGTCATCCCCATCCGCACGCTGAAGAACATCTCGCTGAACCCCAACTTCGGCGGTGAGGTCATGGTGGTGAGCCTGGGCTGCGAGAAGCTGCAGCCCAGCCGCCTGCTGCCGCCCGGTAGCTTCCCCATCGTGGACGAGCGCGGCGCCGACGCCGGCCCCGAGACGGTCTGCCTGCAGGACGACGCGCACGTGGGCTTCATGTCCATGCTGGACGACATCCTGCAGACCGCGAAGCCGCATCTGGAGCGCCTGAACGCTCGCCGCCGCGAGACCGTACCCGCGAGTGAGCTGGTCGTCGGCGTGCAGTGCGGCGGCAGCGACGCCTTCTCCGGCGTGACGGCCAACCCGGCCGTGGGTTTCTGCGCCGACCTGCTGGTGCGCGCCGGCGCCACCATCATGTTCAGCGAGAACACCGAGGTGCGCGACGCCGTCGAGCAGCTCACCGGCCGCGCCGCCAGCGCGGATGTGGCCGAGGCCATCATCCGCGAGCTGGGCTGGTACGACCGCTACCTGGACCGCGGCCGCGTCGACCGCGCCGCCAACACCACGCCCGGCAACAAGGCTGGCGGCCTGTCCAACATCGCCGAGAAGGCGATGGGCTCCATCATCAAGAGCGGCAGCTCGGCCATCAGCCATGTGCTGTCGCCGGGCGACAAGCTGCGGCGCGACCAGCGCGGCCTCGTCTATGCCGCCACGCCGGCCAGTGACTTCATCTGCGGCACGCTGCAGCTGGCCGCCGGCATGAACCTGCACATCTTCACCACCGGCCGCGGCACGCCCTACGGCCTGGCCGAATGCCCGGTGGTGAAGGTCGCCACGCGCACCGACCTGGCACGTCGCTGGCACGACCTGATGGACATCAACGCCGGCCGCATCGCCGACGGCGAGGCGACCATCGAGGAGACCGGCTGGGCCATGTTCCAGTTCCTGCTCGATGTGGCCTCGGGCCGCAAGAAGACCTGGGCCGAGCACTGGAAGCTGCACAACGCGCTGGTGCTGTTCAATCCGGCGCCGGTGACGTGAACTTCCCGAGGCTATTGGTAGACGACAAAAACGTAATGGCCCCGCTTGGCCGCGTCGGCATAGAACGCGCGAAGCCTATGGAATGCCGGGATGAGGAACTCGTCCAGCACAGAGTCAGGCTCCTGCAGCCAGCCGATGCCGCCGACGTCCAGCTTCGCCATCGTTTTGCGGTCGAAGGTTCTGCGAAGGTCGGCGTCGCGAACTCTGTTCAAGGCCGCTGAAAGCTTCTTGACCTCCTCTGGCTTGAACAAACGTGCGGCGCCCATGCCGAGGTTCAGCTTCGGATCGCGCTGCGAAGGCGTACCACGCCCTTCGATGGCTTCAAGGGCGGCGTCTGTGGGGAGCGCATCGGTGTCTTCCGGCTTGGCCCCGAGCCTTTCAAGTTCCTCCGCTTCGACGCGATCAAACTCAGCTTTGTCCAAGCTCTTGCCGGATGCGATGTCACGCCGGATGGCTTGATAGTTCGCGACTTGTCGAACCTGCTCCTTCCTCTTCTTCTCAGAAAGAAGCCATGCCAGCACGTCGTAATCCTTGTCGATGTCGAAAAGGGCGGCTTTGGCAAATTTCGGGTCGCTGTTGATGTTCCAGACCAGCGCCGGCTGTTCACGCACCGCTTGAAGCTGTGCTCCATCAACATGGACGTAGTAGGCAATGATGCTCATGGCGTAGTGTGCTGGAGTGGGGGGGCCGATTGTCTTTGCTGCTGACGTATCGACACGGGCCCCGCACTATGCTCGGCGACCCCTAGTAAGGAGCTGTCAGTGATCCCCACCGAATCCGGGACCGCGCTCGAAGGCGTCACGCAAGTCGTCGCCGAGCCGCTGCGCTTCAAGGCCAAGCTGGCCATCGGCGAGAACGCCTACGCGTCGCTGCGCATGATCAACCGCACCCGCGAGATCTGGGACGTGCTGGGCGCCGCTGGCGGTGGCGCGGCGCTGGCCAAGGCGGCGGCGCTGGGGCTCGGCGCGGCGGCCACGCCGGTGGGCTGGGTGGCGATCGCCGCGCTGGCCTCGGGCGGCGCCTGCTACGGCCTGTACCGCTGGCTGGGGAACACCAAGGGCGAGCGCGTCATCGAGATCCCCCGGTTCCTGAACACGCCGCTGGACACGCTGGGCCTGGCGCTGTTCGACCTCATCGCGCCGCTGGCGCTGCGGATGGCGGCGGTGGACGGCCAGGTCGAGCCGGCCGAGCGGGCGGCGCTCACGTCCCACCTGGTCGACGAGTGGGGCCTGGACGCTGCCTTCGTGGCGCGCGCCATCGAGCAGATCGAGCCCGGCGTGTTGCAGGGCAGCGTGGAGGACATGGCGGCGGAACTGGCCACCTTCCTGCATGCCAACCCGGACTGCAACCAGGCTGCCATCGCGGCCGATGTGGGCGAGTTCCTGCGCCGCTTGCTGGAGGCCGGCGGGCCGCTGACCGAGGCCGAGGCGCAGGCGCTGGCGGCCGCCGTCGGGCGGCTGCAGCAGACGCCGGACACGGCGTTGACCAAGGCCTGGGACAGCGCGCGGGCGGGCGCCGGCAAGGCCGCCGAACAGCTCGGGCAGCTCGGGCAGACGGCCCGCGAGGCCGCCGGCTGGACGCGCGAGCGCCTGCCGTCCCAGCAGGAACTCCAGGCCGCGGCCGGCGAGGCCGCGGCCCAGGTGGAGCAGTCGGCCCGCAAGGCGGTGTCGTGGGCGCAGCAGACGCTGCCCGTCGCCGCCGGCCAGGTGCAGGACGTGGCCAAGCGGTCGGTGGACCTGGCCCGGGCCGGGCTGGAGCGCGTCAGGAAACGCAAGGACGCCTGATCGCCGGGCCATCGCGAAGGCCGCGTGTGATACTGGCCGGAACTCAGCTGAGGCTCATCGAGCATGCCCTACACCGACGTTCCCGAGGGCAGCAGTGCGTCGATCGCCGACCGCTACCGGCTGGCCATGCTGGCCACCAACGACGCGATCTGGGACTGGCGCCTGGCCGATGGCCACGTCGTCTGGAGCCCGGCGCTGACCGAGCTGTTCGGTCACCCGCAGCTGCAGACTACAGCCCAGTGGTGGCTGGATCACATCCACCCTGACGACCGGGCGCGCGTCGACGCCGACATCCACGCCATCATCGACGGCACCGGGACGGCCTGGACCGGCGAGTACCGCTTCCTGCGCGCGGACGGCAGCTACGCCCACATCTTTGACCGCGGCTCCGTGCTGCGCGACGCCAGCGGCGTGGCGGTGCGCATGATCGGCGCGATGCTCGACCTGTCCGAGCGCAAGGCGGCCGAGGCAGCGCTGCGCGAGCGCGAGCAGCAGTACCAGGCGCTGTTCGAGCGCATCGACGAGGGCTTCTGCGTCATCGAGTTCCTGGACGGCCCGCACGGCCCCATGAGCGACTACGTGCATGTGTCCGCCAACCCGGCCTACCTGGCCAATGCGGGCATTCCCGATGTGGTGGGCCAGAAGGTGCGCGAGATGGTGCCCAACGAGGCCGAGGGCTGGGTGGAGATCTACCGCCGCGTGCTGGTGACCGGCGAGCCGGTGCGCTTCGAGCGCGAGCTGGTGGCCACGGGGCGCTACCTGGAGCTGGCCGCCTTCCGCATCGAGCCGCCGAGCAAGCGGCAGGTGGCCGTGCTGTTCCAGGACGTGACCGCCCGGCACCGCGCCGAGATCGCGCTGCGCGAGCTCAATGACACGCTGGAGCGCCGCGTCCAGGCCGAGGTGGCCGACCGCTTGAAGGCGGAGGAGGCGCTGCGGCAGTCGCAGAAGATGGAGGCCGTCGGGCAGCTGACCGGCGGCATCGCCCACGACTTCAACAACATGCTGGCCGTCGTCATCAGCTCGCTGGACCTGCTGGACCGCAAGTTCCTGCGCGCCGATCCGCAGGCCATGCGCTACGTCGACGCCGCCCGCAACGGCGCTCGCCGTGCCGCCCAGCTCACGCAGCGGCTGCTGGCCTTCTCGCGCCAGCAGCCGCTGCAGCCCGAGCCGCTGGACGTCAACCAGCTCGTCGCCGGCATGTCCGACCTGCTGCGCCACTCGCTGGGCGGCGCCATCCGGCTGGAGACCGTGCAGGCCGGTGGCCTGTGGCGCACGCATGCCGATCCCAACCAGCTCGAAAGCGCCATCCTCAACCTGGCCGTCAACGGCCGTGATGCGATGGACGACGTGGCCGGGGATGCGCGGCTGACCATCGAGACCGCCAACTGCCACCTCGACGAGCGCTACGTCGCCGAGCACCCCGGGCTGCAGCCGGGCCAGTACGTGATGATCGCCGTGACCGACACCGGCACCGGCATGCCGCCGGAGGTCGTCGCCAAGGCGTTCGATCCCTTCTTCACGACCAAGGAGGTCGGCCGCGGCACGGGGCTGGGGCTGAGCCAGGTCTACGGGTTCGTCAAGCAGTCCGGCGGCCACGTGCGCATCTACTCCGAGCTGGGCCAGGGCACCACGGTCAAGCTGTACATGCCGCGGTTGCTGGGCGCGTACGACGACCGCGCGGGCGGCGCGGCGGAGGCCGTCATCCCGCAGGGCGATGGCCGCGAGCTGGTGCTGGTCGTGGAGGACGAGGCGGTGGTGCGGCAGATGTCCGTCGAGGCGCTGCAGGAACTGGGCTACGGCGTGCTGGAGGCCGACGGCGCCGAGGCCGCGCTGAAGCTGCTGGACAGCCATCCGGACATCGCGCTGCTGTTCACCGACGTCGTCATGCCGGGCCTGAACGGCCGCAAGCTGGGCGATGAGGCGCGCCGCCGCCGGCCCGCGCTGAAGGTGTTGTTCACGACCGGCTACACGCGCAATGCCGTGGTGCACAACGGCGTCCTCGACCCCGGCGTCCACCTGATCGGCAAGCCGTTCACGCTGGAGGAGCTGGGCACGCGCGTGCGCCAGGTGCTGGACGCGACGGACTGAGCGCCGCCGCAGCGGCGGCGCCTGGAGGGCCGCGTTACTGGCCCGCGCGCACCAGCCTCAACACGCGGTTGCCCGTGCTGCCGGACAGGCCCACGTTGCCGTCCGTGAAGTCCACGTACCAGACGAAGCCGGCCACGGTGGCGGCGGATGACGTCCACACGCTGCTGCTCGGCGTGCCGGGGAAGCGCGTGCGCTGGATGGCCGGGCTGCTGCAGCGCCAGTTCACCAGCGAGGCCAGCTCGTTGCGGTTGGGCACGCGCCAGTCGTTGTAGGTCTTGCCGGCGCCGGCCGCGTCGGCGTTGACGGCGGTGGCGCGGGCCAGCGCGGCCGAGAAGCTGGCGTGCGTCGTCGCCGTGCCGGTGCCGCAGCTGGCGCCGGACAGGCCGTCCACGCACTGCATCCACATCAGCCCCGTGCGGGTGTCGGTGACGGTGCCGTTGCCGTGGTCGGTGTAGCGCGGCGTGGTGGTGTTGTCGCAGTCGGCGTCGGCCGCGGCGGTGCCGGCCACCAGGCGGGCCGCGAAGGTCTTGCCCAGCGGGTTGGTGCCGGGCTCGAACGCGACGGCGCCGGAGCCGAAGTCCACCACCCAGTTGGCGCGCGTGTCGCCGGCGTAGGCGGTGCCGGTCCACGACGGCACGGCGGCCGTGGTGCCCAGCTTGGCATCGATGCGCGCGCCGGTCGTCACGCCGGCGTCCACCAGGCTGGCCAGTTCGGCTGGCGTGGGCAGGCGCCAGTCGGTGCGGCCGCAGCGGTTGGCGGCGTTGGCGGCATCGGCCTGCACCTGCGCGGCGGCCAGCGTGTTGGCGGTGGCGGAGGTGGCGTCCCACAGCAGGCCGGTGACCTGGTCCTGCACGCAGGCGCCGCCGCTGGTGGCGGTGAACGAGAAGCCGACGCGGCCGTCGGCGCCGTCGTTGGTCAGCGTGCTGGCGTCGCGGCCGGTCGCGGCGTCCTGGCCGGCGATGTCGGTGGCCGAGCAGGCGCCCAGCGCGTTGGCCTTGTTCAGGCACTGCGTGATGCCCGTGTCGTTCAGGCCGCCGGCGAAGGTGTTGACGATGCTCGCGCGGTTGGTCGTCGTGCGGCCTTCGAACTCGGTCGTGATGTCCAGCCGCTCGTTGGGCTCGAACGTGGTGTTGGCGCAGGTCGTGATGGGCACGGTCACGCTGCTGGCGCCGGCCGGCACGGTGGCGGTGGCGCGGGTGGCGCTGATGTAGTCCACGCCGACGCTGTTGCAGCGGTCGCCGCCGGTGGCGTCGCCGGTGGTGGCGGTGACGGCGGCGGTGGAGTAGAGGACGTCGGCCGGGCCGGTGGCGCCGGCGGCCAGCGTGATCTTGAGGTTCAGCGGCGAGCCGGCCAGTGCCGGGTCCACGGTCACCGTCAGCGGGCCCTTGGGCGGCGGGGGCGGGGGCGGCGTGCTGCCACCACCGCCACCGCCGCCGCCGCAGCCGCCCAGCAGCGCGGCGGCGCCAAGCAGGCCGGCGAGGGCGACGGGCGACAGGCTTCGGGCTGCACGGCCGGCGGGGGCGGGCGGGGCGGCGAGCGGGCGCGGGGCCGGGCGGTGGGACAGGGTCATGGCGTCCTCCTGGAGGGTTCTGGCGTCGGTGGGGGCGGCGCGGCCGAGGCGCCGGCAAAGGAGAGCTGCAGCTTGAGCTGGTGCTCGCGCTGCGCCTGGGCATGCAGGGATCGGGCCTGCTGCCGGGTCGTCTGCCAGCGTAGCAGCGCCAGCGTGACATCCAGCAGCCGGGCCGCGCGTGCGGGCCACCCGCGGCAGGCCGCGCGCAGCGCGCCGGCCAGCGGGCCCAGCGCCTGCTCGACCCAGCGGGCCTGAGGGTGCAGCAGCACACAGGCGTCGATGGCGGCGTCGGGCGCGGCGTCCCGCACACGGGCGAGGAACTGGGCTTCCGCGCGCGGGCCTTCCAGCGGCTCGATGAACAGCACCTCGATCCGCGTGGCCGGCGCCCGGCCTTCGGCCTCGTCGGCCTCGCGCCGCTGCGCGAGCACGCGCTGCGGGCCCAGCCCGGCCAGCACCCAGGCCTCGGCCTTGGCGCCGGGCAGGTCGGCAAAGCGCGCGGCCGACGCGAGCTGGCGCAATACGAACAGCCGGTGCACGCCGGCCGGCGCACCGAAGGCGGCCTGGATGCGGGCCTGCCAGGCGGCATCGTCAGCGCAGGCCTCTGAACGGGTCCGCAACGGCGCTTCGGCCTTGGCCGGTGCAGCCAGCAGGCCGTGCTGGCGCCACAGCGGCGCTGCGAGGCCCTGGAGATCGACGGCGGCGCCACCCAGCCGGTGGGCGCTGGCGGCCAGGCCCAACACGCTGGTGCGATCGGTGGCGCGCGTGACGGGGCTGAGCGCGAGGCCAGCACGGGCCTGCACGGCCTGCGTGAGGTGGGGCATCAGCGTGCGGTCGGGCAGCGTGCGGCCGATGCTGTCGTCCAGGTGCACCTGCGGGCCGGCGACGGTGTAGTCGCGCCCGGGCTGCAGCAGGTCGCGCACCGCCAGTGCCTGGCGCAGCAGCCACTCGCCGCGCTCGGTCTGGCGCCACAGCGGCGGCAGCTGCGCGATGAGCTCGGTGGCCAGCGTGGCGCCGGCCGGCGTCCACCACAGCCCTTGTTCGGCGCTGAGCGTGTAGTGCTGTGCGGCCTGCAGCGCGTCCACGGCGTGGCGCGCCTGCAGTAGGGCCTCGCCCAGCGCGGTGCTGTCGTCGGGCACGGACAGCAGCACGGGGTTCACGGCGTCGTCGAACAGCACGCGGTCCAGCTCGTCGATGAGCACGGCGAACACGCCGCGCGTGACGAGCAGGCCCGCGCCGGCCTCGCCCTGCAGCCGGGCCTCCAGGCGCTGCGCGTCGCCGCTGCCGCGCTCGCGGCGGTCGCGGGCCAGGTCGGCGGCCAGGCGGCGCGCCGGCACGATGACGACGTCGGTCGCGTAGGCGCGGCGCAGCGCGGCGCCGTTGGCGTCGGAGCCGGCGGGCGCCGCGTTCAGCCCCAGCGCGGTGAACCGTGGCAGCAGCGCGCGGCTGGCCTGCGCGGCGGCCTCGTCGTCGGCCGTCACCAGCATGCAGGGGCGGCCCGACGCGGCCCAGGCGGCGGCGGCCAGCGCCAGCGCCGGGTGGCGTTCCGCCGCGCGCGGCAGTGGCACGGCGCCTTGCAGCACGAGGTGGCAGGCGGCATCGACGAGGGCGGGCGGCAGCTGCCAGGCGGCCTGCGCCGCGGCCAGGCCCTGGGCCAGCGCGGCGTGTTCGGCGGCGGTGTCCTCGCGGTTCAGCGCGCGGCGCAGCGCGTGGCCGGCATCGCGCAGGCTGGCGGCGGGGTCGAACACGTGGGGCAGCGCAGCGTCCACGGCGGTGCGCAGCGCGGCCACCTCGGCTGCGCGCTCGGCCGGCCGAGGCGCCAGGCCGCGCGGCGCCGGCTGCCGCTCCCGCGGCGGACACCAGGGCGGGGCCAGCGTCAGGTCAGAGGCCATAGCGGTGCTGCAGCAGTTGCTGGAAGCCGGCCCACAGCCGGCTGCCCAGTGGCTTGGCGGTGACCGGAACGCGCAGCACGCCGCTCATGCCGTGCATCGCCAGGTCGGCCGGCAAGCCCTGCGGCGCGAACTCGGCCTGGATCTCGAAGAAGGCCTCGGCCGCCGTCGTGCCGGTGCTGTCGTCGGGGCGGATGGCCACGTCGCCGCCACCGCCGAAGCCCAGCGACGGCGACATCAGCCGCTGGCGCTGGTAGGGCACCATGCGCAGGCTGGCCAGGTGCAGCGCCTCGCCGCGGCGGCCGGCCAGCCGCAGCTCGGACTGCGCCGCCGGCGGCAGCGCGCTCAGCTCGGCGGCGTCGGCCTGCGGCAGCACGGCGGCAAAGCGCAGCGCGCTGCGGTCCACCACCTCGCCGACGGGCTGCGCGCGGTCCACCCAGGCGCCCAGGCGCTCGTGCAGCTGCGGCGCCACCCACTCGCCGTCCTGCGGCGCGCGCAGCACCAGCGATGCGAGCAGCTTCTCGGTCTCGACGAGGCGGGCGTTCAACGCGTCCAGCCGGGCCTGCATGGGGCCCACCTCGGCCGGCACGCCGCTGAGCGCCAGGCCCAGCTGGGCGCGGGTCTCGGCGATCTGGCCCTGGATGAGGTCCAGCTGCAGCGCCAGCTCGGGGCTGTCGAAGCGGGCCAGCAGCTCGCCCTTGCTGACGCGCTGGCCGTGGCGCACCGGCATCTCCTGCAGCCGCGCGGCGATGGGCAGGTACAGCGGGCTGCTCTGGCGCGCTTCCAGCACGCCTGGCAGGCGCAGCGCATGCGGCAGCGGCAGCACGAACAGCAGCAGCCACAGCCCCAGCACCATCGCGCCCATGGCCGCGAAGGCACGCGTGCGCAGCGTGCCCGAGGCCATGCGCAGCCAGGCCCAGAGCTTGGCGGCCGGCATCAGCAGCATGGTGATGACGGTGGTGACGGCCATGACGACGCCGACGCCGAACCATTGGTCCGTCACGTAGGCCAGCACGCCCAGCGTGACGACCCAGCGGTAGCCGAACGCCAGCGCGCCGTAGACGGTGAACCAGACGCGCTCGTGGCGGTCCTGCGCGGGCTCGGGGTGCTCGCGCTGGCCGAACAGGTACTTCGAGCCGTAATGCAGCCACTGCGCCTGGGCCTTCTGGTAGAGGTTGGGCATCTCCACCAGGTCGGACAGGATGTAGTACGCGTCGTAGCGCAGCAGCGGGTTGCCGTTGAAGATCAGGCTGGACAGCGAGCCGACGATCATCACGTTGAAGGCCATGCTGTGCACGGTGCCGTCAGCGGTGGACGCCCACACGACGCAGGCGATGGCGGCCAGGAACAGCTCGGCCAGCATGCCGGCCGCGCCCACGTAGGCGCGCTGCCATTTGTTGCGCAGGCCCCAGCTCGCCGACGCGTCCACGTAGGGCAGCGGCGCCAGCACCAGCACCATGACGCCGAAGGTGGGCACCTGCCCGCCGTAGCGCTTGCAGACGAAGGCGTGTGCCAGTTCGTGCACCACCTTGACCATCGTTGTCGCGAGGTACAGCCACGGCAGGTTGGACAGCGACAGCAGCCCCTCGCTGCCGTTGCCGATGGCACCCGTGTGCTCGAACGCCGTCGCCGCGCCCCAGGCCACGACGGCCAGCCAGACGGCCCCCGCGACGCGGCCCGTGCAGGCACGGATGAACGGCAGCATGCGGTCCAGGTATTTGTCCAGCCCGAACAGCGGGAAGCGCCAGAACATGAACGACAGCAACTTGCCGATGAACTCGCGCGAGCGCTGTTTCTGCAGCCGCTCGGAGATGGCGTCGGCATGCGGCTGCTCGCGGAAGAACAGCAGGCTGGACAGGTGCAGCTGCGACAGCAGCCGCACGACCTCCTCCTGGCCGGGCGTGCCCTCGGGGTGGCGGCGGGCCAGGTCCTGCCAGACCTCGTCGACGGTTCTGTCCCCGTCGAGGGCGCGCAGGAATTCGTAGGCCTGCGGCGTGACGCGGTAGAAGCGGTGTGAGTAGCCGTCTTCCAGCAGCACCCAGGGCTGGCCGCGGTAGCGCTGGGCCTGGGCTTCCACGGTGGGCAGCAGCGCGACGCGCGACTGGGCGACCTGGTACCAGCTGTCGGAGAGGGTGCCCTGGGTCATCCTGCAACTCCGCCGTCGGGTGAGTGGCAAGGCCCATGCCGGGAGTTCGCCCCGGCGGGCGACCTACTTTCTTGTGCGCACAAGAAAGTAGGCAAAGAAAGCGCCCCCGATCCGCCCGCCCCTCGCGTTGCTCGGGGTGCCCTGCGGTACTCAGGCCTTGAGGGCCCGTGCGGAACTCCCTCCGCTACGCTCCGGTCAGACAGCCGCACGGAGTCAGTTCTTGAAGTGCGCTGCGCGCACGCCCTCAAGACCTTCCGTTCCTCGGCGAGCTCAGAGGGGGGAAGAACAATACCTCGCTGCGAACGGCGGTCGCGCTGGGCAGTGGACGGGCGTGGAGTCGCCATGCCGTCACCACCACAGCCACAGCCGCAGCTGGTCGACGAGCCGATGCGTCAGCACCCAGATGATGCGGCGCGGGCCGGCCTCGATGCGGGCGTTGCCGCTCATGCCGGGCCGCCACCAGTCCGCCGGCTTGGACAGCAGCTCGGCGCGCACCATGAACTGGTTGCCTTCCTGGCCCTTGATCTGCGCGACCGGGATGACCGCCGCCACGCGCAGCGGGATCTTCTCGTCGGGCCGCGTCATCAGGCTCAGCTCGCCTAAAGCGCCGGCCTTCAGCTGCGCGGCGTCGCGCTCCGGCACCTGCAGCGTCGCGTACAGCTTCTCGACGCGGGCCAGGCGGTAGAGCTTGTCGCCCTTGCGCACCGGGGCGCCCTGCAGCTCGCGCTTCTCGCCCTCGACGACGACGCCGTCGAACGGCGCGCGGTTGGCGGCCAGCTCGATGAGCTCCACCGTGCGCGCCAGCCGGGCCTGCGCCTGCGCCGTGCGGGCGTTGCCCACCTCGGCCTCGGCCAGCGCGCCTGAAGCGCGCGCCTTGTCGGCCTCGGCGGTGTAGCGCTGCACCTCGGCGCGGGCGTCGGCGGCCTGGTTCTGCAGGTCGCGCACGTCCAGCTGCGCCAGCAGCTCGCCTTCCTTGACGGCCTGGCCGGCGCTGACCAGCGCTTCCTCCACGCGGCCATCGAACTGCGCCGACAGGATGCGCGTGCTGTCGGTGGCCAACTGCGCGCTGGCGCCGACGCGGTAGTCCCAGTCCACGAACAGCGCCACCAGCAGCGCCAGCGCGCCCACGCCGGCGCCCAGCTTCAGGCCCAGGTGCTGCGGCCCCAGCCACAGCCGCGCGCGGCGGCGCAACTCGTCACTGGCGCGCAGCGTCAGCGCGCGTTCGCGGAAGTAGAGGCTTTCCAGCCAGGGCAGCGCCGCCCGCAGCGCCAGCCGCAGGCGCGCCAACTGGTCGGCCGGCAGCGGTTCGCCGTCGAACACCATCAGCAGGGCCGCGCGCGGTGCGCTGTGGCCGCTGGCCAGCGGCAGCGAGGCCAGGCTGACGTTGCCCAGCGACTGCTGCAGCAGCCGGTGCGCGGGCAGCGCCTGCGGCGCGGTGCGCTCGACGCCGGCCAGCTCGGTGCCCGGTGTGTCGGTGGTCTGCACGGCGTCGACGCGCAGGCCTTCGTCATGGTCCAGCGCTTCGTCCAGCGCGCCCTCGGTCAGCACGACGGCATGGGCGAAGCGGTCCAGCTTGTCGCGGTGGCTGAGCGCCACCAGGCGCAGCGCCGCGCCGGCCTCGGCGCGCCAGCCCAAGGCCACCTGCTGCGCGCCCAGCGTGCTGGCCAGCGCGTTGACCAGCGCCAGCGTGGCCGGCTCGAAACCGTCGTGGGCCTGCGCGAACAGCACGGCGTCCAGCAGCGGCGCCCAGGTCACCAGCGGCGTGTCGCCGGCCGCGGGCGTGGCCGACGCGGCGGGCGCTTCGCCCGGCGCGGGCAGGTCGGCCACCAGCTGCGCGCGCAGCACCAGCTCGTTCAGGTGCGGCCGTTCGCGGTCGGGCAGGCACAGCAGCCACAGGTCGCTGGCCGCGCGCTCGGGCTGCACGGCCACCAGCCACTGCGTGGCGCCCTGCGCCGAGCGCTGCGGCAGGCTGGCGAAGCCCTGCGTGCGCGCGCGCTGGGCCAGCGCGGCCAGGTCGGTGCCGAAGTCGACTCGCAGCGGGTCGGGCGACGGGTCGCTGGCGGCCGCATCGTCGTGCGCCTGGGCCAGCAGCCGCCAGGCGCCGGCGGCCTCGGCGAGCCACCAGCCCTGCTGGGCGCGCATCAGCCGCGCGAGCGCGGCGATGACCTGCGGTGCGTAGTCGGCCTGGCCGGCGGCGCCGCGCAGCGCGTGCAGCGCCAGCACCAGCTCGCGGGCGCTGTAGGCGGGCAGGGCGGTCACGACACCGGGGGCGCTCACTTGGCGGCTCCTCCGTCCAGCTTGACGATGCCCTTGCTGCCCGCCGCGATGCGCCCGCCCGTGTTGGTGAAGCGCACGCGCACCTCGACGAGGCCGCTGGCCGCATCGGTCACCGGCGAGATCAGGCTGACGTTGCCGTTCACCGTGTCGCCACCGTCGATGCTGACGGGCAGCGCCTGGCCGTCCTTCAGCTTGCGCGCGACGGCGGCGGGCAGGTTGACGCGCAGGTGCAGCACCGATGCGTCCACCAGCTCCACCAGCGTGTCGCCGGGCTTGGCCCATTCGCCGACATCGATGCCCACCTTGGTCACGACGCCGGCCACCGGCGCGGTCAGGCGGCGTTGCTGGCGGTCGGCCTCGGCCAGCTGCAGCTCCAGCTTCTCGCGCGCCTTCTGCACCTGCAGCTGCGCCAGCCGGCCGCGCGTGGCGATGAAGTCCAGCTCGTTGCGGGCCGCGTCCTCGCGGCTCAGGGCGCCGCGGCTGGCGGCCAGCTTGCGCGCGTCCTCGGCCAGCGGCTGCACGACCTTCAGGCGCTCTTCGGTGGCGCGCAGCTCGCTCTGGTCCTCCACCTGCGTGCGGCGGCGCGCCTCCTCCAGCGCCTGCGGGCGGTCATCCAGCTGGATCAGCGCCTGGCCGGCGCCCACCTTCTGGCCCGGCTCCACCGCCACCTTGGCGACGACGCCGGTGACCGGCAGGCTGAGCGCCAGCTTGTGGCGGGCATGGACGATGCCGACATAGTCGGCCGCCAGCGCGGGGCCTGCGGCAGCGGCGAGGAGGAAGAGGGCAGAGGCTTTCATTCGATGAGTTGCACGTCGTGGGCGGCCAGCAGGCTGCCGTCCACCAGTTGCAGCGCCACGCGGGCCAGCGCCCAGCGGCTGGCGCCGTCGATGTAGCGCAGCCGCGCGTCCAGCACGTCGGCCTGCAGTCGCAGCAGCCGGTTGCGCGGCGTGGCGCCCAGCGCGAACTGGTCGCGCACGCCGGCTTCCAGCTGCTCGCGGGCGGTCAGTTCCTCGCGCAGCTGCGCCAGCTCGCGGCCCAGCTCGCCGAACTGCGCGGCGCGGTTGAAGTAGTCGCTGGCCAGCGCCTGGCGCACCGAGTGCACCTCCAGCGCCGACTGCTCCACGCGCAGCTGCTGCGCGCGGTACTCGGCCTGCGCGCGGCGGTCGCCGCCGAGGGGCACTTCCATCGCGACGCCGATGGTCCAGTCGGGGTTGCGGCCCTGCGTGGCCTTGATGGCGGCATCCAGCGGCCCGTAGGTGAGGCTGTTGCTGCTGTAGCTGGCCTGCACGTCCAGCGCCGGCAGCTTCTTGCTGTAGGCCAGGCGCATGCGCGCATCGGCCTGCTCGCGCTTGAGCAGCGCCATGCGCAGCGGCGGCCAGGCGGCCTCGACGTCGGGCAGGCGCTCGGCCAGTGCGGCCAGCTCGCGGGCCGGGGCTGGTGCGTCCAGCTCGGGGTCAGCTAGCGTCCAGCCGGCGTCGTCGGGCGGCAGGTCCAGCAGCACGCGCACCTTGGCCTCGGCGTCGAACAGCGCCTGCTGGCCGCGCGCGAGCTCGGCGCGGCGGGCCGACAGCACGGCGGTCGCCTCGTCCAGCGCGGCGGGCGGCAGGCGGCCGCCGTCCACGCGGCTCTTCACGTCCTCGGCGGTCTCCTGCGCGTTGTCCAGCGCGGCGCGGCGCAGCGCCTGCGTCGAGCGTGCGCGCCACAGCTGCCAGTAGGCCGACAGCGCCTCGCTGCCGATGCGCAGCACCTGCTGGCGGAACTGCCAGCTGCCGATGTCGCGCTCGTAGCGGGCGACGCGCAGGTCGGTCTCGACGACGTCGCGCCCGGCGCCGCGCAGCAGCGGCTGGCGCAGCGACAGCACCAGTGCGCCGGTGGCCTCGGAGTCGCCGGTGGCGAAGCTGGCCGACGCGATGACGTTGCTGCGGCGCTGGTTGCTGCGCCAGGCCAGCGCCACCTCGGCGCCGCTGGGCGCCTTCACGCGTACGCCCGCCTCGCCGGCCAGCACATGCTCGTTGAGGCGCGTGATGCCGCCCAGGGCGGCCGTCAGGCGTTCCTCGACGGTGCGCTGGCGGTTGCGGCCCTCGCGGCGCAGGTTGGCGTAGGCGATGGGCATGTACAGGCCCGTCTCGGCCTCGGCCGCCTGCTCGGACACGCGCGACTGCAGCCGCGCGTACAGCACCTCGGCGTTCTGCTCCAGCGCGAGCTGGGCCAGCGTCTTGGCGTCCAGCCGCACCGGGCGCTGCGCGGCCGGCTTGGGCGGCGGAACATAGGGCTCGTAGCGGACGGGGGCGGGGCCGAACTCGCCCGTCTGCTGGGCGTCGCTGCGGTCAGCGCCCGCGAACGCCGCGCCGGTGCAGGCCGCCGCCGCGGCCGCCGCGCCGAGGGCATGGCGCCAGGCCGCGGTGCGAGCAGGCATCAGGCTGCCTTTGCGGGCGCGAGGCGCTTGTCCTTGAGCTGCATCAGCCGCTCGATCTGCGCCAGCGACATCAGCTGCGCGTAGATGGCCGGCAGGAAGCGCTTGGCGCGCAGCTCCAGGAACTTGTCGTTGGAGAGGTTGTTCAGCCGCTCCTCGTTGACGACCCAGCAACCGGCGATGTTCTTCTCGCGGTCGCCTTCGCGCACCCGCATCTGCAGCGGCGTGAACATGTTCAGCTCGGCCAGCGTCTTGGAGAACTCCAGCGTGATCTGGTCCATTTGCTGCAGCTCGGCCAAGTAGCGCTTGACGTTCTCGATGACCTGCGTGGGCTCGCCCTTGTCGTCGAACAGCGGGCTGCCCTCGCCGTCCTTGCCGTCCACGCTGACCAGGCTGCTGCCTTCATCGAGGCAGATCGTGAAGTGACCCTCGGTGCTGCTGCCGGCCAGCGCGAAGGGGTAGCGGCGGATGATGGCGGGGATGTAGCTCGCCTCCCACTTGCCGGCGTCCGACACGAACAGGTTCTCGCCGGCGTCCAGGCCCAGCAGCGTCACGGGGCGGAACGCGTCCTTCTCCTTGTCCTCGACGAACACGATGGGGTAGACGGCCGCGGCGCGGGCGAATTCGTGCATCGTCAGGTAGGCGATGTGAAAGTCCTTCGCGAAACCGAAACCCGTGATCTCCTTGATGCGGGTGCGGGCGTGGCGCTCACGGTTGACGGGGACGACTTTCTCGAACATCACGAATCCTTCTGGCGGGGTATCAAACGAGGCGAGGTGGGCCATGCAGCGGCCCTGCGCGCAGGCGCTTTTCAGTATCGACGATGGGGCCGAAGGGCGGACACAGGAAAGTCCTAGGCCGTCCGCTGTCGCATCGGCCAGGGCAACGGCGTCTAGAACAGGACGGCCTTCGCCCGACCCACCCGAACGCGGGTCGACGAATGGCTTAGCTGAAAACTCTCATGGGATTGCCAACACCCGGACGTTATGCTGCCGCGCATGTCTGCCTACCTCGTCGCCCACCCCGCCCGCGCCTCGGCCGGCCGCGTGGCTGAGGTGCGGGCGTGAGCGGTCTGGCGCGCCTGGCGCGCGCGATGCGAGATGCCTACAAGCTGGAGGTGCTGGAGCCGCGCGTGCTGCTGTCGGCCGATCCGGTGCTCGGTGCAGCGCATGCCGTCGTCATGCAGCCGGCAGACCCCTACGCGACGTCCGTCGACGGTGCCTACGACCCGGCCGACGCGCTCGCCCAGCATCCGGGCCAGGTGCCGCATGCCAGCCTGCCGGACGGCTGGCAGCAGTGGACGCCTCCATCCGAACCGTCGCCTGAGGGCAATCAGACCTTCGCCGTCGATGCGCGCGCCTTCGACATCGGGCATGCGCAGACGGCCAGCGGCTTCATGGCCGGCACGGTCATGCTGGACCAGGCCGCCAACGACCCGGCCGAGTTCAGCGTCAGCAGCAGCGGCCCGACGATGCATGCGCTGGCCGTCATCGCCCCGGGCGGCTCGCAGGCGGTCACGACGACACCCGCCAGCGACCTGACGCTCGCGTCCAGCGACGTCTTCGAGGTCGAGATCGACAGCACGGGATCGGATCGCCTCAACGTGTCCGGCGCCGTGTCGCTGGACGGGACGCTGAAGGTCAGCCTCATCAATGGCGCCACGCCCGCTGACGGTCAGATCTACACCTTCCTGTCCTACGGCACGACGCTGACCGGCAGGTTTGCCGAGGGTGAGGGCCTGGTCAGCGTCGGCAACGGGCTGTTCTTCGAGATCCAGCACGACACGGCGGCGCACGAGCTCAAGCTCGTGGCCCACCGGCTGGACGCGCCCAGCGCCTTCGCCGTCAACCTGCTGTACGGCGCCGCTGGCGCGCAGGGCCAGGCGCTGGCCGACCAGGCAGGCGAGTGGTTCAACGCGAGTTATTTCGCGCGCAACGTCGGCTTCACGATTGCCAATGCGTCGCTGGACCTGGGCCAGGGCGTCAAGCTGTCCGGCTCGCTGGCGGCCAGCTACACGCAGGGCCTGACATTCAGCGACGGCAGCGGCACGCACGCCTACGACGTCTGGAAGATCGGTCTGGCCAACGGCGGCGGCTACCTGGGCCTGGATGCCAACGACTCCAGCAAGCCCGGCCTGACGTTCGGCGCCATCGACGCAGCCGTCGTCATCCTGGACGGCCAGGGTGCCAACGCCGCCGGCTGGCTGCTGGCCGAGGGCACGGCGGGCAACATCGCGCTGCAGGGCGCGGGCGGCCTGACGCTGGCGGCCAGCAGCCTGTCGCTGGAATTCAGCCTGGGCCTGGGTCAGCTGAACGGCCAGGCCAACCACGCCGGCATCAACCTGTCCGCGCAGGCGCAGAGCCTGCTGGTGGACGGCACCACGTTCACGTTCGACGGCGACGGCGCGCTCGGGGACTTCGCGTCCATGAGCGGCGGCGGCGTGTTCAGCTACGGCCCCGTGACGCTGAGCGGCACCGTCGGGCTGGCCGTGTCGGCCGGCTCGCTGACGGCCGTGGGCGAGCACATCGAGGCGCGGCTGACGACCGGCAGCTTCGCGGCCGGCGTCACCGACGCCGGCTTCGGCGCCGTCATGACGGCCGGCAGTGGCCTTGCGCTGGAAGCCAGTGGCGGCTTCTATCTGTCGGGGGGCGGCTTCGCCAACGTGTCGGCCACGTCTGCGCTGCTGCGCCTGAACCTGACCGGCGCCGACCAGACCGGCCGCGTGCTGACGGCCGGTGCCGTCAGCCACACCTTCGGCACGATGCCGACCAGCAGCACGCCGGCCGTCGACATCCGCGGCCTGAGCGCCACCATCGCCGACACCTTCAGCCTCAGCGGCGACTACGCGTTCGGCCGCGACGCCAACACCGGCGGCATGGCCATCATTGCGGCCAATGCCAGCGTGCAGCTGGTGGCGGGCAGCTTCAAGGCCGGCGTCACCGGCGCCAACGTCGCCATCGCGATGAGCGCGGCAGGCGGCGGCGTGGAGCTGGTGGAGTCCAGCGGGTCGCCGTTCCTGCAGCTGGGCAGCGACGTGTCGGCCAGCGCCAGTGCGGTCGCGCTGCGCTGGAATGCCAGCGGCGCCGACGCCAGCGGCCGCGCGCTGTCGGTGGGCAACGCCAGCTACACCTTCGGCAGCGACTTCGGCGCGGGCCTGCAGCAGGTCAGCCTGACCGGCGCGAACCTGACCATCGGCGAGTTCTTCAACGCCACCGGCAACCTGGCCTTCGAGCGCAGCAGCGCCACCGTGCTGCTGGCCGCCGACAACGTGACGACTGCCGGCGTCAACGAGGCGACTGCCGGCGTCACCGTCGACCGCCTGCTGCTGGGCGCCCACGGGTTGACGGCCAACGCCGGCATCCCCGGCGGCCCGGGCCTCGCGCTGGTCGGTGTGGACTTTGCACTGGCACTGATGAGCGTGCGCAACGACGCCACGCGCAGCTGGACCAGCCTGCAGGCCAGCGCCACGTCAGTCGGCCTGAACGGCCTGCCCGGCGTCACGCTGAGCGGCAGCAACCTGTCGGTCAGCATCAACACCGCCCGCAACGCGGCCGATGCGGTGGTGGACTACGCCGCCGGTCGCACCGCGCTCAGCGTGCCCACCGGCGCCACGCCGATCACGCTGAACATGGACGGCGCGCGTGGCCGCCTGATGCAGGCCGCCGGCACGCTGACCTTCGACCTCTACGAATTCGTGCGGCTGACCGGCAGCCTGGCCGTCACGCGCAGCGACCAGACCGTCACGCTGGATGGCGGCGAGGTCGTGCAGACCCGCATGCTGACCGTGGGCGCCGCCGGCATCACGGGCTTCGCCGGCATGAACGCCGGCCAGGCCAGCGCGATGGGCCTGAACCTGACCGGCCTGGATGTCGCGCTGGCGATGTTCGCCGACCGTAACAACGCCGCGCGCAGCTGGACCAGCCTTCAGGCCACGGCTGGCTCGGTGGGCCTCATCGGCGTGGATGGCGTGACGCTGACCGGCAGCAACCTGGCCGTCAGTCTGAACCAGGCCACCGTGCTCAGCGACAAGGTCGTCGACTACGGCGCCACCGCGCTGGCCGTGGCCACCGGCAGCAGCACCAGCATCACGCTCAACATGCCGGGCAGCGCCGGTGAGCTGCTGCGCGCCAGCGGCACGCTGTCGCTGGGCGTGTTCGACTTCTTCAGTGCCAGCGGCAGCCTGGCCATCGAGCGCCGCGACGACAGCGTCCAACTGGCCGACGGCAGCACCGTGGCGACGCGCCTGCTGGCCATCGGCGGCACCGGTCTCGGCGGCTTTGCCGGCAACAACGGCGCGTCGGCCGACCGCATCGGCTTGACGCTCACCAACCTCGACTTCGGCCTCGCGCTGCAGAGCAGCAAGGCCAGCCCGACCCGCAGCTGGACCAGCCTGGATGCCAACGTCGCCAGCGTCGCGCTGGTGGGCGTCAGCGGGCTGACGCTGTCGGGCAGCAACCTGTCGGTGGCCATCAACCAGGCCAGCCAGGCGGGCGACAAGGTCGTCGACTATGCGGCCCGCAGCCTCGCCGTTGCCACCGGCAGCGGAACGTCGCGCACGCTGGCCCTGGCCGGCAGCGCCGGCGAGACGTTGCGCGCCAGCGGCACGCTGGCGCTGGACGCCTTCGGCTTCGTGCAGCTCGGCGGCGGCTTCACGCTGGAGAGCCAGGACGCCACGCTCAAGCTGGCCGACGGCTCCACCGTCAACACCCGGCTGCTGACCGTCGGCGGCGCCGGCATCAGCGGCTTTGCCGGCAACAACGGCAACTCGGCCGATCGCGTCGGCCTGACGCTGACCGGCGCCGAATTCGCGCTGGCGTTGCAGAGCGACAAGGCCAACGCTGCGCGCAGCTGGACCAGCCTGCAGGCCAGCGTCGACAGCGTCGCGCTGGCGGGCATCAACGGCTTGACGCTGGCCGGCAGCAACCTCGCGCTCAAGCTCAACCAGGCCCGCCAGGCTGGCGACCGCGTGGCCGACTACGCGGCGCAGAACCTCGTCGTCGCGACGGCGCCCGGCAACACGCTGACGCTGGACATGAGCGGCGCCGACGGTCGCGTGCTGAAGGCCAGCGGTGTGCTGTCGCTGGACGCCTTCGGCTTCGTGCAGCTGGGCGGCAGCTTCGCGCTGGAGAGCAAGGATTCGTCCGTCGTGCTGGCTGACGGCAGCGCCGTCACGACGCGTCTGCTGGCCATCGGCGGCAGCGGCATCAATGGCTTCGCCGGCAACAACGGCAACTCGGCCGACCGCCTGGGCCTGGAACTGACCGGCGCCGACTTCGCGCTGGCGCTGCAGTCGTCCACCGCCACGCCGGCGCGCAGCTGGACGACGCTGCAGGCCAACGTCGCCAGCGTGGGCCTGGTGGGCATCAGCGGCCTGACGCTGTCCGGCACCAACCTGAGCCTGCAGCTGAACCAGGCCAGGCAGGTGGGCGACAAGGTCGTCGACTACGCGGCGCAGAACCTCGTCATCGCCACCGGCCCGTCCGGCAGCCGTACGCTGGACCTGTCCGGCGCCGAAGGCCAGATCCTCAAGGCCAGTGGCAACCTGGCGCTGGATGCCTTCGGCTTCGTGCAGCTCAGTGGCGCGTTCGCCATCGAGAGCAAGGATGCCTCGGTCACGCTGGCCGGCGGTGAGGTTGTTCAGACCCGCCTGCTGACCGTGGGCGGCGCCGGCATCAACGGCTTTGCCGGCAACAACGGCAACTCGGCCGACCGCCTGGGCCTGGAGCTGACCAACGCCGAGTTCGCGCTCGCGCTGCAGTCCAGCAAGGCCGCGCCGGCCCGCAGCTGGACCAGCCTGCAGGCGTCGGTCGGCAGCGTGGCACTCGTCGGCATCAACGGGCTGACGCTGGCGGGCACGAACCTGAGTATTCAGGTCAACCAGGCCAAGCAGCTCAACGACGCCGTCGCCGACTACGCGGCGCAGAACCTTGTCGTCGCGACGGGCCCTGGCAATACGCTGACGCTGGACATGGCGGGCAGCGAGGGCAGGATCCTCAAGGCCAGCGGCAACCTGGCGCTCGACGCCTTCGGCTTCGTGCAGCTGTCGGGCGGCTTTGCCATCGAGAGCAAAGACGCCTCGGTCACGCTGGCGGGCGGCGAGGTCGTGCAGACGCGCTTGCTGACCGTTGGCGGCTCGGGCATCAACGGCTTCGCGGGCAACAACGGCAACTCGGCCGACCGGCTCGGCCTGGAGCTGACCAACGCCGAGTTCGCGCTCGCACTGCAGTCCAGCAAGGCCGCGCCGGCCCGCAGCTGGACCAGCCTGCAGGCATCGGTCGGCAGCGTGGCACTCGTCGGTATCAATGGCCTGACGCTGGCCGGCACCAACCTCAGCATCCAGGTCAACCAGGCCAAGCAGCTCAACGACGCGGTCGCGGACTACGCGGCCCAAAACCTCGTCGTCACGACCGGCCCCGGCAACACGCTGACGCTGGACATGGCCGGCTCAGACGGCAAGATCCTCAAGGCCAGCGGCAACCTGCAACTCGATGCCTTCGGCTTCGTGCAGCTGTCCGGCGGGTTCGCCATCGAGAGCAAGGATTCGTCGCTGGTGCTGGCCGATGGCACGACGGTGCAGACCCGCCTGCTGACGGTGGGCGGCAGCAACATCAACGGCTTCGCCGGCAACAACGGCAACTCTGCCGACCGCCTGGGCCTGACGCTGACCGGCGCCGAGTTCGGCCTGGCGATGCAGAGCAGCAAGGCCACGCCGGCCAAGAGCTGGACCAGCCTGCAGGCCAACGTCGCCAGCGTTGCGCTGGTGGGCATCGACGGGCTGACGCTGGCGGGCAGCAACCTGTCCATCAAGCTCAACCAGGCCGCGCTGCTTGCCGACCCGGTGGCCGACTACGCGGCGCAGAACCTCGTCGTGGCGACCGGCCCGGCCGACACGCTGACGCTGGACATGGCCGGCGCCGACGGCCGCATGCTCAAGGCCAGCGGCACGCTGGCGCTGGACGCGTTCGGCTTCGTGCAGCTGTCGGGCAGCTTCGCCATCGAGAGCAAGGATTCGTCCGTCGTGCTGGCGGACGGCACGACCGTGCAGACCCGCCTGCTGACGGTGGGCGGCAGCAACATCGCCGGCTTCGCCGGCAACAACGGCGCCTCGGCCGATCGCGTGGGCCTGGAATTGACCGGTGCCGAGTTCGCACTGGCGCTGCAGTCCAGCAAGGCCGCGCCCGCACGGGGCTGGACGACGCTGCAGGCCAGCGTCGGCAGCGTGGCGCTGGTGGGCATCGACGGTCTGACGCTGGCGGGCAACAACCTGGCCATCCAGGTCAACCAGGCCAAGCAGCTCAACGACAGCGTCGCCGACTACGCGGCGCAGAACCTGACCGTCGCCACCGGCACCAGCGACACGTTGACGCTGACGCTGGCCGGCAGCGAAGGCAAGGTGCTGAAGGCCAGCGGCAACCTGCAGCTCGACGCGTTCGGCTTCGTGCAGGTCAGCGGCGGCTTTGCCATCGAGAGCAAGGACTCGTCGGTGGTGCTGGCCGACGGCTCCACGGTGCAGACGCGGCTGATGACCATCGGCGGCGCCGGCATCAACGGCTTCGCCGGCGCGTCGGGTGGCACGGGCCTGCAGCTGACCAACCTCGAATTCGCGCTGGCGCTGCAGAGCAGCAAGGCCACGCCGGCGCGCAGCTGGACCAGCCTGCAGGCCACGGCCGGCAGCGTCGCGCTGGTGGGCATCGACGGCTTCACGCTGACCGGCAACGACCTGGTGCTGCGCATCAACCAGGCCAAGACCCTCAACGACAAGGTCGTCGATTACGCGGCACAGAACCTCGTCGTCGCCACCGGCCCCGGCAATACGCTGACGCTGGACATGGCGGGCAGCGAAGGCAAGGTGCTGAAGGCCAGCGGCACGCTGACGCTGGACGCGTTCGGCTTCTTCCAGGTCAGCGGCGGCTTCGCCATCGAACAGCGCGACCAGGCCGTCACGCTGTCCGCCGCCACGAACGCGCAGGGCGTGCAGACCGCCGCTCCCGCCACCGTCAACGCGCGGCTGCTGACCATCGGCGCCAGCAACGTGCGCGCCTTCGCCGGCGTCAACGGCGGCACGGCCGACCAGATCGGCCTGGAGATGACGGGCGCCAACTTCGGCGTGGCGCTGGTCACCGAGGTCGGCGGCGCGGCGCGCAAGTGGACGTCGCTGGAAGCCACGGCCCAGCAGGTTGCGCTGGTCGGCATGCCCGACGGCCTGACCATCCAGGCCAACGACCTCAAGGTGCAGATCAACCGCGCCGGTCAGGTCGTGCCCGCCGGCGCCAAGCCGGCTGTCATCGACTACGCTTCGGGCGCCACGGCCATGACCGTCGCCACCGGCCCGGCCAGCGGCATCACGTTCGACATGCCGGGCGCCAACGGCCCGATGCTGACGGCCACCGGCAACCTGACGCTGGACGCCTTCGGCTTCGTGCAGGTCAGCGGCGGCTTCGCCGTCGAGAAGCGCAGCACCACCGTGACGCTGGCCGCCACGCGCACGCTGCCGGCGCAGAGCCTGGCCGTCGACGTGCTGACCTTCGGCATGGACAACGTCACCGTGTTCGCCGGCGTCAACGGCGGCACGGGCGATGCGGCCGGCCTGCAGATCGCCGGCATCGACCTCGCGCTGGCGCTGGTCAGCTCGCAGGCGGAGCCGGGCCGCAAGTGGACGGCGCTGCAGGCCAACGCGACGTCGGCCGGCTTCGTGGGCCTGTCGGACCTGCTGCCGACGATCCGCAACCTGACCGTCGAGCTGAACCAGGCCAGCCGCGCCAACGACCGCGTCATCGACTTCTCCGCCGCGCCGCTGACCGTGCTGATCGGTCCCGGCCAGACGGTGGACATAGCCATCGACGGCGCCGCCGGCGAGCTGGTGCGCGTCGAAGGCGACATCACGCTGCAGCTGTTCGACTTCGCCTACCTGTCGGGCCGCATCGGCTTCGAGAAGTACAGCCCGACGGCGCCCCTCACGCTGGCCACCGCCACGGGCGTGCCGCAGCAGGTCACGGCCACGTCCATGCTGGCCATCACGGGGCAGGGCGTCAGCGTCTTCGTCGGCTACGCGGACGGCGGCTTCGACACCAGCAAGACGCCCGACCAGCAGGCCAGCAACCTCTACGGCTTCGGCGTCAGCAGCGCCGACTTCGGCCTCCTCATCGCCAAGGCAGGCGGCCAGTCGTACACGGCCGCCAAGGCCAACCTGGCGCGCGTGGCGCTGTACGGCTTCGACCCCAACGACTTCGAGCTCAGCGCCAGCGACCTGCAGCTGGAGATCAACCGCGCCGACGCGCAGGGCCGCAGCATCGACTTCGTGCGCAGCTTCGGCGCCGGCGGCCTGGCGCTGGGTTCCACGGGCGCCATCGCGCTGGACTTCCGTGGCGGCGACCGCATCGGCGTGTTCGCCCGCGAGGCGGTGCTCAAGGTCTCGGACTTCCTGTACTTCCGCGGCGCCATCGGCTTCCAGAAGGCGGACTTCGGCAACACGCTGCGCGCCGGCAACGGCCTCGTGCCGGTGCTGGGCGCCAAGGGCTTCAGCATCGCCGGCAGCGGCATCGACGCCTTCGTCGGCTACGCGGACGGCGGCATCGACCCGAGCAAGTCCTTCGCCGACCAGTCCGGCAGCCTGTACGGCTTCGGCGTGCAGGGCCTGAGCTTCGGCTTCCTGAATGTCCGCGACCAGGCCGGCAAGACCTACCGCGCGCTGCGCGCCGACGCGAGCAACGTGGCCGTCTACGGCATCGACGCCAACGACTTCACGCTGAGCGCCAGCGACGTCCACATCGAATACAACAGCGCGACGCCGGGCGCCGGTGGCGTCATCACGCCGCTGAACTTCGCCGGCAGCCGCGCGCTGGACCTGCCCACCGGCGCTGACCCGGTCACGCTGAACTTCTCCGGCGAGCGGCTGATGCTGTCGGCCGCGCAGGCCACGCTGGCGATCTCCGACTTCGTCCTCATCCAGGGCAGCTTCGCGTTCCAGAAGGCCAGCTTCACGGGCCTGCGCAACACGCTGGGCCTGCCCATCCTGAACGCCCGCGGCTTCACGGTCGGCGCCAGCAACGTGGACATCTTCGTCGGCTACGCCGACGGCGGCCTGGACCGCACGAAGCGCTTCCAGGACCAGGCCGGCCAGCTCTACGGCCTGGGCGTGCAGGGCGTGGACCTGGGCCTGCTGATGGCCAACGCCGGCGGCATCAAGTACACCGCGCTGAAGGCCCATGCCGATGCCATCGGCGTCTACGGCTTCGATGCCAAGGACTTCGAGCTGTCCGCGGGCGGCGTGGACATCGAGGTCAACACGGCCAGCGGCGTCGCGCGGCCGATCAATTTCACCGCTGGCGGCAGCACCGGCTTCAACGTGCCCACCGGCGGCGCACCGGTCGTGCTGGACATGTCCGGCAACGTCATCGCCGCCAGCCTGACCGATGCGCGGCTGACCATCAGCCAGTTCGTCCACATCGACGGCAACTTCGCGTTCCGCAAGGCCGACGACACCCGCTTGACCGTCAAGGGCCCGCTGGGCGTCAGCATCCCCGACGTGAAGATGCGCGCCATCGAGATCGGCGCCAGCGATGTGCATGCCTTCGTCGGCGTGGGCGGTGGCAACGGCACCGACCCGAACGCCATCGGCCTGGTCATCAACGACTTCGACTTCGCGCTGGGCCTGTACAAGGCGCTGCCCGATGTGCTGAACCCGGCGACCAACGTCGTCGCCGGCACCAAGTTCACGGCGCTGAAGGCGTCGGCCGCGCAGATAGCCTTCGTCGGCTTCGACCAGTTCATCGAGTTTTCGCTGAACGACGCGCTGGTCGATGTCAACACCAGCAGCAACCCGCTGTACATCGTCGACTTCGCGGCCGGCGGCGGCCACGCCATCGCCACCGGCGGCAGCCCCATCACGCTGAACGCCGCCAACCGCGTCGTCAGCGCTACGGTGGGCCAGGCGCGTGCCAGCGTGGCCGGCATCGTCAGCCTGTCGGGCGGCTTCACGTTCCAGAAGCAGACCGTCGACGACGTCAACTTCAACGCCGTCGGCCTGAACATCGACATCCCGGCCGAGGTGCTGGTGGTCGCGGGCAAGAACGTCAACGCCTTCGCCGGCATCAACGGCCCCTACCGCCGCGACACCAATGGCGACGGCGTCATCGACGCCAGCGACACGCCCAACGACGACGCCATCGGCTTCGCCATCGACAGCCTGGACTTCGCGCTGGCGATGCTGACGCCCACGCCGGGCGCCGGCGTCATGCTGCCGGGCAAGTTCTACGCGCTGACGGCCAGTGCCGGTCTGGCGGGCCTGGTGGGCACCGACCCCTACCTGACGCTGCAGGCCACCGACGTCAAGCTGGGCTTCAACGGCGCGTTCCTGGGCAAGTACCCGGTGCCCAGCGCGTACGTGGACTTCAGCAAGCTGCCCGGCGGCGGCCTGGCCATTCCCATCGGCAGCGACGCCGAGGCCTTCAAGCTGGACTTCGACAGCAACTCGCTGCGCATCGCGATGACGGCGACGCTGGGGCTGTTCGACCTGTTCTCGATCAGCACCAGCTTCGACTTCGACTTCGAGCTGCCGTCCACCGGCCTGCTGATCCCGACCATCAGCCTGAAGAAGCTCACCAGCTTCCTGCCGGACAAGCTGCCGGGCTTCGACTTCCTGGACGGCGCGCTCGGGTTCCTGAAGAACCTGGAGCTGTCCATCGGCTTCGATCCCAGCCTGGGCCTGACGCTGTTCGGCTCCATCGAGCTGCCGGACCTGAGCCTGAACATCGGCAACTTCGTCCACATCCACGGCGACTTCAAGCTCAACCTCGGCGAGACCTTCACCGCCGACATGTACACCGGCCTGCCGGCCGAGCTGTCGCTGATCGAGAAGCTGCTGCCGGCCGGCACCGCGACCACCATCCTGAACGGCCTGAAGGCCATCGGCGGCCTGTCCAGCGACTATTCAAGGCTGTCCAACGTCACCTTCAAGGGGCTGAGCTTCGGCGCGGCGGACGTGGACGTCTTCATCGGCGTCGGCGACCCCGACTTCAGCCGGCCGCTGTCCGACCAGAGCGGCCTGATCGGCTTCGGCCTGCAGAACGTCGACCTGGGCCTGGGCTACTACAAGGCCGACCTGCCGAGCTTCTTCAACGCGCAGAACTTCCTGTCGCTGCAGCTGCATGCCGACCAGATCGGCACCTACGGCTTCGGCGACGTGCTGACCATCCGCGCCACCAACGTGACGCTGGAAGTGCAGAACGGCGGCAAGCTGTTCGGCGGTGTCATGCGCTCGACGGCGGACTACTCCAGCATCCGCACCGTCGACAGCGGCGGCGTGACGCGCGTCGGCTACGAGATCAAGACCGGCGGCACGCCGGTGCGCCTGACGCTGCGCGGCAACGACCTCATCGGCATCGACATCGGCCTGGCCGAGATCGCCGTCGCCGACTTCCTGTTCCTGCGCGGCTCGCTGGCCTTCCGCCAGGGCGACGTCTTCAACGTCGCCGTCGACATGGGCGGCCTGCGCCCGCTGCTGGAGAGCCTGGGCGTCAACGGCGACAGCCTGCCGCTGCAGGTCTCGGCGATGACGCTGGGCGGCTCGCACCTGACCGGCTTCGCCGGCGTGGGCGGCCCCTACCGCTACGGCCCCGACGCCAACAACGACGGCCTGCCCGACAAGATCAACGACGGCGCGGTCGGCCTCGTGCTGGACGACGTCGACTTCGGCCTGGCCATCATGACGCCGGCCATCGGCAAGTTCATCCCCGGCCTGGAGCAGTACTCGCCGCGCTTCGTGACGGCCAAGGCTGCCGTGGGCTACGCCGGCCTGGTGGGCATCGACCGCAACCTGCTGGACGTGCGGGCCGAGGACGTCGAAGTCAACATCAACACCTTCTACGTGCCGTCGCTGCCCGCGCCGGTGCAGGCGGCCATCCAGCTGTTCGGTCCGCCGGCCATCAACTACCAGCTCAGCCCGTCGTTCAAGGACTACACCGAGGACAAGAACGGCAACGGCGTGCTGGACACGGGTGAAGACAGCAACCGCGACGGCAAGCTCAACGCGCACGGCTTCGCGCTGCCGGCCGGTGGTGGCAACACGGTCTTCATCGACTTCACCGGCGACCTGGTGCAGGCCAAGGTCGGCTACGCCGCCATCAACCTGGCCGGCTTCGTGCAGATCTCGGCGTCGATGGCGTTCACCAAGCGCGGCTCCGAGCGCGTGACGCTGGACAACGGCGAGGAAACCACCGTCACGACGCTGGCCATCGGCATCAACGACGGCTACGGCTTCATCGGCGTCGGCGGCTACTGGCGCGACAGCAACCACGACGGCCGCATCAACGAGGCCGACAGCCCCGACACGTCGGCCGTGGGCTTCGCCATTCAAGACTTGGACGTCGGCCTCATCGTCGCCAAGGAACTGGTCATCACGGCGCAAGGCGCGTCGGTGGGCGTGTACCTGGCGGCCAACGCCAAGGTCACCAGCATCGGCCTCGTCGGCGTGCCCGACGTGACCTTCCGTGCGCAGGACCTGAAGCTGGAGCTGAACACCGGCGTGCGCATCCAGATCGGCACGTCGCAGTTCACGCAGGACAGCGCGTCGGGCGCCGTCACGCTGGGCGGCGGCGTCAGCCTGACGGGCAACTTCACCGTCATCGACTTCTCGCGCGCCAGCTGGAAGAACAGCCAGGGCGTCATCTCGCCGGGCTACGCCATCGAGACCGGCAACCCCGACAAGCCCATCGTGCTGCTCTACAACGAGCAGTTCCTCCGCCTGGCAGGACATGCCGAGCTGGACGTGTTCGGCCTGGTCAACATGACCGGCGTGTTCGACGTGCGCGCCAGCGCGTCGCAGGGCATCTCGGTGTTCGTCGACGTGCAGGCCCGCGTGGGCCCGTCCAGCGCGCCGCTGTTCACGACGCACGCGACCGGCCTGCTGGTCATCCGCAACGGCATCGCGATGCGGCTGCAGCTCGAAAGCAACCTGGACCTGGGCCCCGTGGCCAAGATCCATGCCGAGCTTGAGCTGACGATGAACAGCTTCGGCCAGGAGATCGTCTACGAGGTGCCGGACGAGTTCCTCGACAAGGTCGACTTCCCGGTCTACACGATCGCCGCCACGCCGCCGGGCAAGCCCAACTGGACCGGCCCCTACATGGCGCTGACGGGCAACGGCTCGCTGGAGCTGCTGGGCGGGCTGCTGGACCTGCGCGGCGACTTCAGCGTCATCATCTCGACGAGCGGCGTCGAGCTGGCCGTGTCCGCCGTGCTGGACCTGCCCATCCTGGAGCCGCTGTCCGTCACCGGCACGCTGGGCATCGTCGCCGGCGGCATCTACGGCAGCCTGGAAGTGGGCGGCAGCGGCGCCGAGTCCAAGATCATCGACGGCGGCGGCGTCTTCGACGTCACCGGCCGCTTCCTGCTGCAGATCAACACGACGACGCAGAGCCAGCAGGTGCGCGGCCGCGACGCCAGCGGCAACGTCTACAACGCGCAGGGCCAGCCCGTCATCGTCACGCTGCAGCCGCAGATGCTGCGGTTGAGCGGCGCGGCGTCCATCAACGTCGGCCCCATCTCGCTGGAAGGCGGCATGGACCTGCTGATCGACCAGCGCGGCCTGCAGGCCAGCGGCAACGTCACGCTGGACCTGGGCGACTTCGGCGAGATGGCCTTCGCGCTGGACGCGGCCTTCGGCACCGATTCCGGCAACAACCCGTTCTTCGCGCTGCGCGTGCAGACGCGCCTGGAGTTCGGCATCTCGGTGCTGAACGTCAAGGCCGACGCGCTGCTGCAGATCAACACCAGCAGCAGCGCCTACACGACGCTGTCCGGCCACACCATCGCCGGCAACACGCTGTTCGACCTGGGCCTCAGCGGCCGCATCAAGCTGCTGGCCTTCGACATCGACTTCGGCGGCCGCGTCAGCATCGTCAACGACGTCTTCAAGCTGGAGTTCAACGGCCGGCTGAACTTCTTCAACGCGTTGACCGTCGAGGTCGGCGGCTTCGTCAGCAGTGACGGCCAGTTCGAGATCCGCGGCACGTCGACACTGAACATCCACCTCGGCCCGCTGCACCTGGAAGCCGGCATCAGCATGCTGCTGTCCAGCCGCCCGCGCTTCGCCGCGTCGGCCTGGGGCTCGCTGGACTTCGAGCTGGACTTCGGCCTGTTCAGCATCGACTTCACGATCGCCGGCTTCCGCGGCGAGATCGACATCACGCCGGCCAGCGCCTACCTCGCGGCGCAGGCCACCGTCATGGGCATCACCGTGTCGGGCAGCTACCTGTGGAGCTTTGGCGCGCCGCCGGACATCTCCCACCTGGCCGCCGACGGCACGCTGTACCTGCACATGGGCGACCAGTCCGGCCGCTACGGCAGCGGCAAGCTGTACGACGACACGACCAACGAGTCGTTCAACGTCGACCAGGACGGCCAGACCATCACCGTGCAGTCGCTGGGCCAGACGCGCACCTATGCGGCCAGCCAGGTCAAGCGCATCGTCGCCAACGGCGGCTCGGGCAACGACTTCGTCTACATCGGCCCCGACATCAAGGCTGACCTGCAGATCGACCTGGGTGCCGGCAACAACAACTTCATGATCCTGGGCGGCGCGCCGTCCAGCGTCATCCGCGGCGGCAACGGCAAGAACAAGTTCGTCGGCGGCAGCGTCAACGGCATCCACTTCTACGGCGGCTCCGGCAACGACACCTTCATCGGCGGCGACGGCGCCGAGTTCGTCGACATGGGTGGCGGCGACAACCGCATCTGGGGCAATGGCGGCGATGACACCTTCACCATCACCACCGGCACCAACACCATCGACGGCGGCGCCGGCAACGACACCTTCCTCGTCAGCGGTGGCGGCACGCTGAAGGTCGACGGCGGCGCCGGCTTCGACCGCGTCGTCATTTCACCCATCGCCAGCACGCAGCCCATCCAGCTGAACGACCACGCGCTGGTGCTGACGTCCGCCAGCGGCCGCCGCAACATCGACTTCAACGACAGCGTCGACCGCATCGAGATCACCGACCAGAACGCTGTCCGCACGACGCTGGTCATGGCCAACGGCGCGTCCTGGGGCGCCACGTCGCTGTCCATCGACGCGGCCGGCATTGTCGACATCACGCAGGCGCAGCTGGTGGCGCCGCAGGCGCTGTTCAGCGTCAGCGCGGCCGGCGTGGACGGCGTGTTCAACACGCAGCTGGGTCAGCTGTCGGTGCTCAACCGCGCCACGGCCGGCCCGCTGGCCGACATCGTCGTGCGCGAGGCCGACGACCTCACCATCGTGGCCGACGGCCGCGCCGGCGGCGGCCTGGCCACGGCCGGCGGTGCCATCGACGTGCGCCTGGCCGGCCGCGAGGCGCTGTTCGCCCACCAGAGCGGCCTCATCAGCGCCGGCGCGGGCAAGTCCATCTCGCTGATCGCCGACGACATGGACCTGGCCGCCGGCACCGACACCGTGCGCGGCAGCGGCACGCTGCTGATCCGCGCGATGGCCGACGTTCAGGGCTACCGCATCGGCGGCGCCGGCCAGACGGCCTTTGCCAACGACACCTCCATCGGCGCTGGCAGCAGCGGCACGATGGACCTGGGCATGCGCGACCTGTCGGCGCTGCGCACCGGCTTCTCGCGCGTCACCCTCGGCCACCGCGCGCCGGGCGTCGTCATGACGGTGGGCGACGCCAAGAACACGCTGATGTTCGACAAGACGTTCTCGGCCCGCTTCGAGGACGACACGCTGCTGCTGGCCGACCGCATGGTCATCGCCGGCGACGTGCAGTCCAGCACCTCGCTGGAGCTGCAGGCCTACACGGTGGACGTGCGCAGCCGCAACGTGCACGCGCCGCTGGGCGTGCCGGACTCCGGCGTGCGCGCCCGCGACCTCGTCATCAACGCGACCGAGCAGGTCGCGCTGGGAGGCTGGCTGATCGCCAACCGCAGCCTGGCGATCAACGTGACGGGCAGCACCGGCACCGGCGCCATCGTCGGCTACAGCGACGGCCCCAACGGCTTCACGGCCGACAAGGGCTCCAGCCTCTACGTCACCGACGCCGGCGCCACGCTGAGCGTGCACACCAGCGGCTCCATCGTCGCCGCCACCTTCATCGAAGGCCAGGGCGCCGGCTCGCGCATCAGCCTCGACGCCGGCACGACGTTGACGCTGCGCGAGGGCGGCGCCGTCATGGCCTCGGCCGCCAACAGCCATGTGGAGCTGACGGCCACGCGCAGCATCCGCCTGCTGAGCGGCTCGGCCGTCGCCGTGGGCGCCGCGTTCGCCGCCGACGGCACGACGCCGCTGCTGACCGGCATCGGCTCCACGCTGACGCTGCGCTCCGCCGGCGAGCTCCAGATGGCCGGCATCGTCGTCAGCGCCGACGCCGCCACGCTGGATGTGGGCGAGGTCACGTCCGACTACGCCGACTACTTCGACACCTTGCCCGGCCGCACGCTGGCTGCCATCTCCGACCCGGTGCTGGTGCGGGCCGCGCTGGCCCAGTTGGCGCAGGGCGGCCTGAGCCCCGCGCTGCTGGCCGCCATCAGCGGCGCCGGCATCACGCTGGGCGCCGGCGCGGCGGTCACGTCGCTGGCCGACTACACGCCGTTTGCGCAGCTGTCCGACGCGCAGAAGGCGCAGGTCGCGCAGAGCCTGGGCTACCTGAGCTATGCCCACGGCGGCTTCTTCAACGCGCAGACCGGCGTGTTCCGCCCCGGCAGCTACGACGCGGGCACCGACACGACGACGCTGACGCTGATCGAAGGCCATGCCGTCGGCTACGACGCCGCCGCCATCAACTGGGGCGCCGCCGGCGCGCCGGCCGCCAACGCGACGTTCGAGCAGCTGACCCCCGCGCAGCAGGCCGCCGTCGCCGCGCAGCTGGGCTACACGGTGCTGGGCGGCGAGGTCTACTACAAGGCCGGCAGCGCGCCTCGCAGCGGCTTCCTGCAGGGCGTGTCGCCCGACTACGACAGCACGCTGATCGACTGGGCTGCTGCCGGCGTGGCCGCACCCGCCGGCCACGTGCCGTTCGCGCAGCTCACGGGCGCGCAGAAGCTGGTGGTTGCCAACACGCTGGGCTACCGTTTCGACTACAACGCCATCTCCGGCGATGCGTGGGCCGCGATGCCCGTGGACTACGCGGCCGTGCCGCGCGAGACCTGGATCGCCGCCTTCTCGGGCAACTTCTCGGTGCTCATCACGGCCGCCCAGTGGGGCGCCGCCGGCGTGCCGGCCCCGGGCACCGAGTACGCGGCACTGACCAGCGACCAGCGTGCGGTGGTCGACGGCATCATCGAGTTCGCGCCCAGCGCGGGCACCGCCTACGCCGACCTGTCGGCCGACCAGCGCAGCGTCGTCGACCGCCTGACCCACCCGGGCGAGGAAGTGCCGTTCAAGGACCTGACGGCCGCGCAGCGCGCCGTCGTCACCGGCTACCTCGACACCACCAAGGACACCGTCCGCTTCTTCAACTACGCCGCCAACCCCGGCAAGAAGCTGGTCACGACCTTCAGCGAAGGCACGTTGACCGACTACAGCAACGCCGACATCTACTGGGGCAGCGCCGGCGCACCGGCTGCCAACGCCAGCTTCGCCGACCTGACGGCCGCGCAGAAGGCCGTCGTGGCCCATGCACTGGGCTACGACGTCGAGCAGGGCCCGACCTTCTACAAGGCCGGTGCGGCGGCGGCGGTGCAGCTGGTGCACGGCTTCACGGCCGGCGGCGCCGACTTCGACACCGCCACCATCAACTGGGGCGGCGCCAGCAAGCCCGCCGCCGGCACGTCGTTCGAGCAGCTCACGCCGGCGCAGCGCGACGTCGTCGTGGCCAGCCTGGGCTATGTGCAGCTGCACCAGCAGGTGTTCGTCAATGCGTCGGCCACCGATGCCACCAAGCGCATCGTGGCGGACTTCGCCGAAGGCGCCGGCAAGGACTTCGACACCGCCAGCTTCGACTGGGGCGGCGTCGCGCCCGCCGCGCCGGGCACGGCCTTCCAGCAGCTCACGCTGGCGCAGCAGGACCGCGTGCTGACCACGCTGGGCTATGCGCGCTGGGGCGGCGTCGTCTACGTCAATGCCAACGCCGCGCCGGCCGACCATTACCGGCTGAGCTTCACCGAAGGCGGCGACTTCCGCATCAACGACGTCTTCTGGGCCGCCCCGGCGCCCGGCACCGACTACGCCGACCTGACGGCCGCCCAGCAGTTCGCGGTGCGCGACCAGACCGGCTTCGAGCTGCACGAGGGCGCCGTCTACTACAAGGCCTCCGCCGCCGCCGGCCAGCAGCTGCGCAGCGGCTTCACGCTGGGCGTGGACTACACCAGCGCCTCGGCCGGCACCGCCAACACGACGCGCTGGGTCATCGCCGACGGCAGCACCGCCGCCGACGGCTCGCCGCTGCGCTACCTGGCCTATGCCTACGACGGCAACGGCGACGGCACCGTGGACGAGGTGCGCATCCTCGACCCGCACCCGCTGTTCGGCCAGCGCGGCGCCGGCTTCCTGCTGACCGGCACCGTGACGACGCTGCGGCCCAACGCCGACTTCGTCATGCGCACCGAAGGCGACGTCATCATCCAGGGCAACATCAACCTGCTGGGTGCCGGCTCCGACCTGGTGCTGGAGTCCGACCGCTGGGTCTACTGGCAGGGCGAGGGCCGCATCAACGGCGACGTCACGCTGATCGGCCACGGCGCGCCCGAGGCCGGCAAGGCCCAGGCCGGCACCAGCGTCTACGTCAACGCCAGCGCCACGCTGAACTCGCTGGCGGCCGGCAGCCACATCACCATCGCCGGCGCGCAGGACGTGGAACTGCACGGCGCGCTGGTAGCCGGCGGCATCGTCGGCGGCGCCGGCATCGAATGGCTGGGGCCGGACTCCACCATCGCCGTCACCGCCGGCCAGCAGATCCTCGTCGACACCGCGCTGTCAGCGGCCAAGGCCGTCACGCTGCAGACCACCGGGCTGCCGGGCGCCGACGACAACGGCCAGGCCGTCGTCATGACGACGGTGGCGGGCCTGAACGTGGCCGGCCTGGCGTCCAGCACCGCCGGCGTCAATGGCATCGACATCCGCAGCGTCGGCAGCGTCTCGCTGATGGGCAACATCCGCTCCGGCGCCGTCGTCACGACGACGCCGGGTGCCGACGGCAAGCCGGTCGACAACTACGTCTGGTCCGACGACCCGTTCGGCGTGTCCATCAGCACCGACGGCAAGCTGTGGCTGGGCGGCATGGTCAAGGCGGTCAGCGGCGCGCTGGTGGAGCAGGGCGTCACCATCCGCGCCGGCAGCGCCGTCACGCTGGCGGGCGGCATGAGCAGCGACGGTATTGGCTTCGCGATGCCGGGCGGGGCGCGCATCACCGTCAACGACGCCGACGGCCGCATCGCCATCACGTCGCGCCAGGGCGCACTGGTCAACGGCATGCTGGCGGCCGGCGCCGAGCTGGTGGACCACTACGACCCCGACGGCGCGCTGCTGGGCAGCCTGCTGCACAACTTCGGCGGCAACTCCAGCGTCAGCATCCAGGCCGGCGGCCAGGTGCGCCTGGGCCGTGAGATCCAGGCCGGCCGCACGATCGACGTGCGCGGCGGCACCGCCAGCTTCGACCCCAACTCCACCGACCCGTTCAACGGCTACGGCTTGGTGCTGGGCGGCAACGTGCGCCTGCACACCTGGCAGAACGACAGCACCATCGCGCTGTCCGCCGACGGCAACCTGAAGGTCAACGTGTTCGGCAGCAGCGTGCAGCAGCCGGACGGCAGCACCGTGGTCACGCAGCTGCGCGAGGTGCTGACGGCCGACGGCTTCACGCAGTACAACGACGCCCACCTGACGGCCGACAGCGCCTTCCTGCTGACCGTCAACCTGGGCAACGACGGCAGCGGCATCCTGGTCTCGGCCGTCGTCACCGTGCGCGCGGCCGACACCGCCGGCAACCAGGGCGTCGACAGCCTGCGCACCGACCTCATCAACGCGATCCGCGCGGCCTTCGCGGGCCAGCCGCAGAACGTGCTGGACAAGCTGCCCACCGTGCTGCTGGACGACGGCCGCCTGGTGCTGGCCGGCAACAACCCGTTCAGCATCGCCGCCGTGACCGGTGGCGGTGCCGAGCGCCTGGGCTTCACGCAGATCGCGTCCACCAGCGCCACCGCGGGCGCCGTGACGTCGGCCCGCCCATACGCCATCGACGCCGCCAACCCCGGCTCCGTCGTCAAGCTGGGCCGTGCCGGTGCGCCGTCGGGCGAGATCACCATCGCTGGCGCCATCCGTGCCTACAGCGCCATCGAGCTGTACGCCGGCACCAGCGCGGCGGGCACGTCGGCCGTCACGTTCACGGCCAGCAGCCTCATCGAGACGATGTCAGGCAGCATGCGCTTCGCGCCCACCGGCGCGGCGCTGCTCAGCGGCGAATTCATCGCGCGCGGCGCGGGCTCGGACATCACCGTCGACGCGCGCGACACGCTGACGCTGGGCGGCAGCTTCACGGCCCAGCGCGACATCATCATCAACGCCGGCACCACCGCGCGCGCCGGCGAGGTCAGTCTGCACACGCTGGGCACCAGCAAGCTCGTGACGCTGGACGCCACCGGCCGCCTGCTGCTGACCGGCCTGAACGATGTGCTGATCGACAGCGTCGTGGGCGGCGGCGCCGGCCAGCTGGGCCCGGTGCAGATCACCGCCACGCAGGGCACGCTGACGCTGGGCGCCACGTCGGGCCGCATCGACAGTGGCGGCCTCATCACGCTGAGCGGCCGCGACGTCGACATCGCCGGCGTCATCAACAACCGTGTCGCCACGCCGGCCAGCTACGACGACGAACTGACCATCACCGCCGCGCGCAGCATCAACCTGCACGGCACGGTCACGCTGGCCGGCTCCCTGCGCGCCACGGCCGGCACCAACCTGAACATCTACGACACGGTGCTGTCGGCGCTGGGCAGCGGCCAGCGCCTGGTGCTGGCCGCCAGCGGTGGCGTCAACATCGGCAGCGTGGGCGGCCAGACGCGCGCGGCCATCCTGGAGGCCGATGCGCTGCTGCAGATCTCGGCGCAGGGCCGCATCGCGCTGGGCGCCGACGCGCAGCTCTACAGCCGCGCTGACAACAGCAACATCGTGCTGCAGGCCGACACGCTGCGCCTGGCCGGCGCGCTGCGCGCCGGCACCGACCGCGTGTCCATCACCAGCGCCACCGCGCCGTTCGTGGGCCACACCGCCAACATCGACCTGCAGGCCCGCCGCGACATCGTGCTGGGCGACCTCGGCACAGGCGCCGGCGGCGAGCTGACGGCCACCGGCCGCGTGCTGCTGCAGTCCGGCGTGGCCAGCAGCGGCGTGGGCTTCGAGATGACGGCCGCCAGCCGCATCGTGGCCGACATCACCGGCAAGTCCGACGTCTCCGGCGTCGTCACCTGGAGCGGCGCCGCCGCAACCGGCCAGGCGCTGGTGCGGCTGCAGTCCGACGGCGACATCCGCCTGCGCGGCGCCGTGCTGGCGCGCGGCACCGGCGCCGACGTGGCCGTGGCCTCGCGCTCGCAGGTGTTCGCCGGCGGCCTGGTGCGCGCCAACGACCGCGTCGAACTGGTGGCTGGCACCGACGAGAGCGGCATCGCCGTCTACGTCGACCGGCAGGTCACCGACGGCAGCGGCAACTACCTGTCCGGCGGCTCGCTGGACACCGACGAGGCGGGCAGCATCGTCATCGCGGCGATCGGCAGCGTCGTCGTCGAAGGTACCGTGGGCGAGCAGACGGCCGCGCAGGCCGGCGACCTGGGCGGCCACGGCAAGGTGGGCCTGGTGGACATCCAGTCCGTCGCCGGCAACGTGACGGTGATGCGCGAGATCAACGCCGGCAATGCCGTCGTCATCACCGGTGGCGACCTGGCTGTGCTGGCCGACAGCCATGTGTTCGCGCTGGGGGCCAACTCCACGGTCTTCATGCAGGCGCGCAACAACCTGCGCGTGTCGGCCGACAACGGCCAGTCCGGCGCGGCCCACCAGGGCTACGTCAAGGCCGGCGCGCTGGTGCACCTGGCGGCGCCCAACATCACGATCAACGGCCTCGTCGAAGCGCAGGGCCCGGGCGGCCGCGTGCTGCTGTCGGCCGCGCGCCTCATCGACATCGCCGGTGGCGCCATCACGTCCAGCGGCAACATCGACCTGCACGCCGGCGTGGACCTGGCGCTGACGCGCAGCCAGCTCGAAGCCGCCGGCATGACGGCTGCCGACGTGCTGGGCGGCCAGGTCTCCATCACCGGCCAGGGCAAGCTGGACGCCGCCGGCCGCCTGGCGCTGCTGGTGGGCGGCGACGTCACGCTGGACGCCGACCCCGCCGTGGGCGGCACGCGCACGCTGCAGGTGCAGACCACCCGCACCGTCGAGGAGAGCGTGCAAGTGCTGACCGGCTACACCAAGGTCGACGCCGGCACCATCACCGTCAACGAGATCAGCTACGACACCACCACCATCACCGAGCAGGTGGGGACCGAACTGGTCACGGTGGGCCGGTACTACGACACCATGAAGGTGGAGCTGGTCCAGATCGGCTACTACAACGCCCAGACCAACTCCTTCCGCGAGGTGTTGATCGAGGGCCGCGACTACGTCAACAGCCAGATCGACTGGACCAACACCGACGACGAGCAGGCCAAGATCACCGGCCAGCACCGCACCGTCACGGCCATCACGGCGTCCGACGGGCAGGCCGGGTTCGTGCCGTTCACGGCACTCAACGACGGCCAGCGTTGGGCCGTGCTCAACAGCACGCAGTACAAGCCGGTCTACCAGCTGGGCTACACGAACTTCCAGCGCCACATCACCAAGAACGGCCAGTCGACCATCGACCCGAGCAAGACCAAGCCGGACTGGGATACGCCGACCAATACATCGCACATCTACGCGATCGACGTCACCAACTGGCGCGACAAGTATGTGCTGATGAAGGACGGCGCGCAGAAGGACATCCTGTCCGTCGTGACCAGCGACCCGACGCAGTACCTGACGGGCGACACGACCGAGAACGGCAACAGCGACGGCAGCTGGACGCTCAACCCGACGGGTGCCACCGGCGAACTGGTGGGCCACTACACCGACTTCGCCCGCGTGGCCTACCGCCAGGTCGGTTCGTCGTGGATAGGCTCCACCAGCAACACCGCCTGGGACATCGGCGACGGTTCGGAGTCCTCCTGGACCGCCGACTACTCGGTGAACTCCGGCACGCGTACCTACAGCATCGCCACCGCCGGCACGGTGGCGGGCGCCGCCACGCGCACCTACGACCCGCTGTCGCGTGCGCCCGACTGGGCGACGAAGGGCTCGGCCATCAACAGCGGCACCGAGACGCGCAGCGGCATCCAGAACCAGGCCGATTACAACCGTTCCAGCGTCACCAACATCACCGCGCGCCAGGACTTCATCGATGCGCTGCGCACCGGTGTCAACGGCGATGGCGACCCGCTGGGCGACACGGCCTCGCTGAGCCGCAGCCTGAGCGGCTACTACAGCCAGGTGGTGGGCGGCTCCCTGAGCAACCCGTACTCGTTCTACCTGTACGGCGACGGCAACTACGGCACCAGCCCGTCGGGCGGCTCGGCCTACTCCACCGCCAACCCGCCGACCGGCGTCCCGCTGCCCAATCAGCTGGCTGACATCCGGGTCACGCTGTACAACGGCAACCGCATCACCGAGCCCTTCACGGCGCCGCACGACGTCGCCAGCGGGTTCAAGATCTTCTACCCGACCTACCAGGTCCAGCTGTTCGAGCACACCAACTTCGGTGGCCGCAGTTCCATCCTGAACTACAACCAGCCCTGGCTGGGCAACGAGACGGTCGGCAACGACACCGTGTCGTCCTACAAGGCCTGGGGCAACGTCAACGAGACCTTCCGCAACTACACGGTCAGCTGGACCAGCCTGGACCACAAGATCTACGACCAGCGTGTCAAGCTCAGCTACGCGCTGACGACGTTGAGCACCGACATCAACGAATACCGCGCCGTCTACGAGACCACCACCTCGCAGATCCAGATCGTCACGCCCAAGACCGTCACGGTCTGGAAGGACGTGCCGGTCTACACGACGCAGACGCAGCTGCACACCGTCACCGAGCTGCAGACCGTGGGCGCGCGCCAGTACGGCGCGGCCGACGCCTCGCTGAGCGGTGCGTCGGTCGACATCGACGCCGGCGCCAGCGTGCGCCTGAGCGGCAAGATCGCCGCCACCGGCGCGCTGGACGTCACGGCCGGCAACGAGCTCGCACTGCGCGGCAACGTTCACGGCAGCCAGGCGCTGCAGCTGTCCACCGAGCTGGCCGGCCACACGCTGACGCTGAATGCCGGCGTCACGCTGCGCCTGGACGACTCCGCGCTGCTCAGCGGCATCGGCGGCGCGGGCGCCACCATCACGCTGGGCACCGAGGGCACGATGTTCGTCGGCGGCGCCATCCAGGCCGCCACCGGCGCCACGCTGTCTCAGGTCACGCTGCGCTCGGACGGCGACGTCTTCCTCAGCGGCACCATCACCGCCGGCGCCATCGACATCGCCGCCGGCCACCAGTCCATCCCCGGCACCAGCACCGGCGCCGGCAGCGTCAGCGCCGATGCCGACACCCGCCTCACCGCCACCACCGGTGACCTGGTGCTGCGCGCCGGCGAGTTCGCCGGCAGCATCACCTTCGATACCACGCCGCATGCCAGCGGCGGCGGCGCCGACGCCGCCTCCATCACCGCCGCCGGCACGCTGGACTTCGCCGCGCCGGCCGGCCAGATCAAGATGACCGTCACCGGCAGCGGCGACAACGTCGTGATCTACGGCCAGGTCATCGGCAACAAGCTCACGGCAGTGGCCGAGGCCGGCATCGTGCTGGCCACCAAGGTGAGCGAGATCGACAACCTGCAGCTCACCGGCGCGGGCAACATCGAGCTCGTCAACACCGGCAACCTCATCATCCGCTCTGCCCAGGCGGCCGATGGCTTCATCACCGCGCGCGTGTTCGGCAGCCTGCGTGCCGACAGCATCGCCACGCTGGGCTCCACCGACCGCAACGACATCACGCTGACGACCTACCAGCTGGAGACCAGCGGCGGGCAGGGCACGTTGGCGCTGCGCGCGCCGGCCGACCTGCTGGTGGGCAACCTGACCAACCTGTTCCGCGGCGACATCCTGCTGCGCGCGCAGGGCAGCGTGGGCCACATCGCGGGCGGCGGCCTGCTGACGGCCGACAACCTCACCATCCTGACCGGCAAGGCCGTCGACGCCGCCGGCACGCAGCTGTCCACGACCGTCGACGTCACCACGCAGGCCAACACGCTGAGCGTGCGCAACACGTCGGCCGGCAACGTGCGCGTCGTGCAGGGCACGCGCAACCTCGTCGTGCAGGACACGCTGGTCTCCAACGGCAACTTCGTGCTGACCGGTGCCGGCGAGGTGGACCTGGCCCAGGTGCACCTGGACAGCAGTGGCGACGTGGGCGCCAGCGCGGGCAATGCGCGCAGCATCGACGTCACGGCCGCCAGCCATCTGCGCGTGCGCGACGTGTCGGCCGGCATCTTCCTGCAGCGCCCCGAGGACCTGCCGGCGGACATGCAGTTCGACAGCCAAGGCACGCGCACCAACGCCGTCACGTCGGCCGGCAACGTGCTGCTGACGTCCACCGCCGGCGCCATCACGCAGAACGCCGTCGACGCCGCCGTGGACGTGGTGGCCAACGTGCTGACGTTGCGCGCCGCCACCGGCATCGGCAGCTTCCAGATCGCCGCCAACAAGCTCGACGCCGTGACCACCGCCGGCGACATCGTGCTGGCCGACCTGGACGGCGCGCTGGAGCAATCACAGGGCCTGCAGATCGTGCAGGCCGTGACGACCACCAGCGGCACCAGCCAGGTTGCCATCACCGCGCAGAACCGCCTGCACGTGGGCGCCGGCGGCAAGGTGCAGGCGGCCACGCTGCGCCTGGCCAGCCGCGCCGACAGCATCGTCGTGGACGACCCGGGCAGCAGCAACCCCGACTCGCTGGTCTACAGCCGCGGCGTGTCCTTCGTGGCCGCCAAGACGCTGCAGCTCTACAAGTTCTTCGAGGCGCAGGAGCTGATGGAGTACCGAGCGGGCGAGTACTTCCTGTTCGGTCGCCAGCCCGTCACCGCCGACAACCCCGAGGGCGTCACGCGCCTGCTGCCGTCCAACCTGTCGGCCGATACGCTGATCCTGGAAAGTGGCGGCACGCTGAGCCTGACGGGCAACCTGAGCGCCAACAAGCGGCTGGAGCTGGTCTCCGGCCAGGACGTGCGCCTGACCGGCACCGTCACGATCAAGAGCAACTACTTCGGCGGCGGCAGCGACGCCGACCTGCTCATCGACAAGCTGGTCATCACCGCCAAGGGGGCCACCACCGTCAACCAGGTGCTGGACATCAACGGCGACGGGCTCTACACGACGCTCAACGAGTCCGACCTGCAGGTCGACTGGAACGGCGACGGCGACCTCAACGACACCGTCAACGAGCGCAACACTGCGCAGCAGACCGGCGACATCGTCGTGCGCCTGGCCGCACTGCCGGCCGCCGAGTACGAGCTGCGCGCGGCCCGCGACGTCCACGTCGCACTGAGCGCGTCGTCGCTGACGCTGTCCGGCTTCGTCGGCGGCATCTCGGGGTTCGATCCGGCCAAGAACGTGCGCTTCGACGTCTCCGGCGACCTGACGCTCAAGGGCGGCCTGGTGCGCGCCGACGACCTCACCGGCACGCTGACCGTGCGCGCCAGCAACCTCATCACCGACAAGGCCTCCGTCTTCATCGCCAAGCGGCTGGACGTCGAGGTGGCCGGCCAGATCCAGGCCAACACGCTGATCGGCACGCTGCGCGCCGTCAGCACTGGCGCCGGCGCCATCGACATCAAGGAATCCAACGCCCTCGTCGTCGAGCTCATCAGCGCACAGGACGGTGCCATCAGCGTTGAGGCCGGCGGCAACGTGTCGGTGCGCAAGATCGTCAACTTCGCCGATGGCGACGACATCACCGTCAAGTCCGGCGGCCGCCTGCTCATCGACAGCATCGAGGCAGGCTCCAGCGTCGGCGCGCAGAAGACCGGGGGCACCATCACCGTCGACGCCGCCAGCGGCATCGCCGAATGGGCCGCGCAGGTGCGCGACGGCAACGGCAACGTCACGGGCACGGCCTTCGACAACACCGCCGCCGACCTGTACGCATGGAAGGTCGTCGTGCGTGGTTCGCAGGACGTGCTGCAGCTCAATTCGCCGAGCGACCAGGGCGGCAACGACACCGTTGAGGTGCGCGTCGGTGCGGGCGGCCTGCAGGCCTTCGCCGCCACGGGCGTCTCCAAGGCCACGTCGGACCAGCAGGGCGGCATGGTCACGGCCGTCGACCCCACGGCCGTCCAGAGCGCCGGCACCGATGCCAAGCAGAGCAGCGTCGTCAGTTTCGACGGCATGCGCACAGCAGGCCAGATCTACGTCGTCACGCTGGACGGCGTGGAGTTCAAGGCCACGCTGGCCGGTCTCACCGACGCCGACTTCAACACCATGCTCAACCAGCTGGACACGGCCATCAGCGCCTACCAGGTGGGCGGCGTGTCGCAGTACAACGTCAGTGTCGGCGCCGACGACCGCCTGACCGTCGAGGCGATCCAGAACAACCGCGCGTTCACGGCCGCCGGCGCCGTGCACGAGCTGCAGTACGCCGTCGATGCTGGCGCCATCGCCAACGACGGCAGCACGCCCAGCACGGCACCGGGCCAGAGCCTGCCGCAGCTCAGCACGCTGACGCTGGACCCGTCCATCACCACCATCGACGCGAGCAAGTCGTTCACCTTCCACGTCGGCGGCCAGACCTACACGCTGCAGCTGGGTGACAGCTTCGGCGGGCTGACGGTGGGCTCCAGCGTCGCCTCGCTGATGCAGGTGCTCGGCGCGCACGTCGAGGCCGACCTGGCCATCGATATCGCCGAGCGCACCGTCAACTTCTCCGGCATCGGCAGCCTGTCGGCCACCACCAGCTACCGCGTCGTCGTCGGCAGCACGGCGTTCGACTACCAGGCCGTGGCGGGCGACGACGGCATCTCCGTGGCCCGCGCGCTGGCCGCGCTGATCAACGCCGACACCACCTACGCGGCCCATGCGGAAGGCACCGTCATCGCGATCTCCGGCGGTGTCAGCGGCGCCACCACGTTGAATGCAGGCACCGCCGGCGTCGGCGCCACGGCTGTGACGGCCGCCGTTGGCGTGGCTGTGGACGACACGCCCAACGTGTTGCGCCTGATGGGCGAGGCGAGCAACACGCCATTCAGCGTGGGCGTCACCACCGTCAGCGACAGCCTGAGCTCCGCGACGACGGCCTACGTCACCGGTCAGGCGCAGATCACGACGCTGAACGTGCCGAACTCCCCCGGCAACAGCCAGACCTACAACTTCTCGGTGGGCGCGCAGTCCTACTCCGTCACCACCGACGGCTCGGCCACGCAGGCTGAACTGCGCGACCTCATCATCGACGCGGTCAACAACCTCGGCGCTTCCGAGGCCACGGCGCAGGCCAACGGCAACAACGTGCGCCTGACCGGCAAGGTCAACGGCGACACCTTCAGCGTCACGACGTTCTCGTCGTCCAACTCGCAGACCGCGGTGGCCGACGTGAAGGAGGTCATCCGTGTCACGCTGTCGGCCAACCCGCTGTCCGGCGCCACCTATGCCTTCACGGTGGGCGGCCAGAACTACAGCGTCACCACCGATGCCGATGCCACGCGCGCCGAGCTGTTGACCGCGACGCAGAACGCGCTGGCCGCCGACACCACCGTCGACGCCACCATCAGCAGCAACCAGCTGGTGCTGACCGCCAAGACGGTCAACACGCACATCACGGCCAGCTTCAGCGACGCCGTGGTCAGCAGCCTGGCCTACAGCGCCAGCCTGCAGACGGCCGCCGACGCGACGCACGCGCAGGTCTCGCACATCGTGTTCGGCAATACCGCGCTGTTCGCGGGCGACCTCGTGTCGGTGGGCATCAATGGCAAGGGCTACACGGTCACCGTGCAGTCCGGCCAGACGACCTGGGGCGATGTGCTGGGCCAGCTCAAGACGGCCATCAACAACGATGTGCAGCAGCCGGTGACGGCCGACATCAACACCGGCACCCGTACGCTGATGTTGAACGGCGATGACATGGGCGTCGTCTTCACCGTGAGCCAGGTCACCGTATCCGGTGGTGCCGCCGCGGCGGTGCTGGTGCAGGGCGCCGGCACCGATGCGACACAGGTGTCGCTGCTCGATCTGAACGCCAGCACGCTGGGCCTGCACGACCGCCTGTCGCTGGTGATTGATGGCAAGCGCTACAGCGTCAGCGTCGACGGCACGACGGTGACGGCTTCGCTGGCCTCGGTGCTGACCAAGCTGGCCGATGCGATCAACAACGACAGCAGCCGTGTCGTCAACGCTGTGGCCGATACGACGGCCTTCACGCTGCAGCTGACGGCTCGCACGATCAACACCGCGTTCGACGTGACCAATGCGCAGTTGGAGCATGCCAGCGAGGTCGTTGATGGCAATGCTGCGGGCGCAGCCGCCCAGACCGCTGCCGCCGGCCAGTCACGCACCCAGATCAGCGAGCTGCACACCACCATCACGCCCGAGGCGCAGCAGCAATTCAAGCTGCGCGTGGGCACCAAGGACTATGTCGTCACCGTGGGCAGCAACGGTGTCACCGCGTCACTGTCGTCGGTGTTGCTGGCGCTGCGCGACGCGGTCATGAACGACAGCGCGCGCGAGGCCGACGTCGTGCTGGCCGGCGCCGACGGCCTGCGCCTGACGGCGCGTCAGGCCAACGACGCCTTCGAGACGGGGCTGGTGGCCACCAAGTCCGCCAGCGGCGGCTCGGCCCAGGTCAACACCGACCCCAACGGCTGGGTGCTCATCGTGCCCGACCGTGTCGCCACCGGCACGGCCAGCTACACCGCCACCGGCAACCTCAGCGTCGTCGACCTGCCCGTGTTCTCCGGCGAGCGCATCACGCTGGCCGCGGGCAGCAGCAGCTCGCTGGTGGTGGTGTCCGCGCTGGACGTCGGCACCACCGGCGAGCTGACGCTCAGCGCCGGCAAGTCGCTGACGGTGGGCAGCGAGACCGGCGGCGGCATCGTCGCCTCCAAGCTCACCGCCACGGCCGGCGACGACCTGACGCTGGTCACGCGCGTGGGCCACCTGAACGTGACGCTGAGCGGCGCCGGCAGCGACTTCGCGCTCAAGCAGACCGGCGACCTCATCATCGACAACCTGTCGCTGCAGGGCGGCGACATCACCATCGTCGCCAGCGGCAACGTCACCATCACGCAGCTGGTCGGCACGCTGAGCGGCAACGGCAACATCAGCATCACGGCCGGCGGCAGCATCACCATCGGCGGCGACCTGGCCACGGCCATGAAGGCCGGCCACGTGACGCTGATCTCGCAGGGCGGCGACATCGACGTGGTGCTGGACGCCAGCTCGATGGACGTGCAGTCGGCCGGCAACATCAAGATCCGCGACCGTGGCGACCTGACGATCTCCAGTCTCACCAGCGGCCACCGCGTCGTCGGCGGCGTCGCCCGTGACGCCGTCGATATTCAGTCCACCGGCTCGCTGGCCGTCGACGCAGCCATCACGGCCACCGGCAGCAACGCCGTCACGCTGGCCGGCGCCGGCGGCACGCTGACGCTGACGCAGGGCATCACGACGGCGTCCGGTGCCATCACGCTGAGCGCGCACCACGACACCGGCAGTGCGCCGCTGGTCAACTTCGCCATCACGCTGGGCGCCCAGGCCGACCTCACCAGCACCAGCGGCAACATCACGCTGAACAGCGGCAGCGGCTCCATCGACCTGACCGCCGAGACCTACCTGAACAGCGGCAGCGGCAGCCTGAGCCTGACGGCCGGCGGCCAGATCCAGCTGGGCAAGCTGCGCAGCACGTCCAGCGGCGACCTCGTCGTGCACGCCGGCGGCCTTGTCAAGGCAGCCGTGCAGGACGGCGGCGAGGGCGACACCGACATCGTGGCCGCCAACGGCCGCCTCGTCATCACGTCCAGCGGCGGCATCGGCTCGGCCGCCGACGCGATCGAGATCCAGGTGCGCGCACTCGACGCCGTCAACAACGGCGGCGGCGTCGGCACGGGCGGCGCCATCAACATCGAGGAAGTCGATGACATCGTCATCGAGCGCATCCAGCAGGTCGCCAGCGATGCCACCGCCATCCTCAACGAAGTGCAGCTCACCACGCTGCACGGCAGCATCACCGTCACCGGCCAGGGCATCACGACGGCGGGCGGCCGCGTCGTGCTGTACGCCGGTGCCGCGGCCGGCACCGTCGCCGCGGCGGACGGCCGCTTCCTGGCGCTGAACGCCAACATCGTCTCCAACGGCGGCGCCGTCACGCTGATCGCCGAGGCGCAGAACCTCGTGCTGGGCGCCGGCATCGACGCCAGCGGCAGCGGCCCGCGCGGTGGCGACATCACGCTGCGCGCCGTGCAGGGCTCCGTGCTGACCGACGCCGTCGCCTCCGGCTGGGAGCGCACGGGCGGCGCGTTCAAGTCCGAGCTGGCCTGGGCGCTGTCCAACGGCCGCTTCACGGCCAATGCGGCCACCGGCGAGGTGGTGGCCTCGGGCCTCACGGCAGTCGAACTGGCCACGCGCGGCATCACCGCCAACGAGGTGCTGCGCAGCGCCGGCGGCGCCTTCCTGAAGACCAACCACGGCCTCGTCACGCTGAACGCGCTGCACCAGGTCGGCGAGAAGGTCGATGGCTTCGACGTCAGCCCGCTGGCCATCTACATCAGCGCCGACAACGTCGTGGCCACCAGCAGCAACCGCGAGACGGTGGCCGTCGTGGCGGCCAGCGGCGTCACGCTGGGCACGGGCAGCGGCAGTGGCTCGCGCGCCGGCAGCACCGGCGTCGTCAGTCTCGACAAGAACAGCAAGCTCAACCTGTCGTCCACGCTGGACGCCAACGGCGACAACGTCGACATCGCGGCCAACGACGTCGACATCAGCGCCGCCGTGCGCAGCGCCGGCGGCAACCTGAGCTTCCGCACCATCGACCCGACGCGCACGATCTCGCTGGGTTCCATCGTCAACGGCGCGCTGTCGCTGGACAACACCGACCTGAGCAACTTCAAGGACGGCTTCCGCCAGATCGTGCTGGGCACGGACGGCGGCTCCAACGGCATCCAGATCAACGGCGGCGCAAGCGGTGTGCAGGTCAAGGACGACCTGGTGCTCTACACCAACGGCGTCGGCGGGCATGTCGACATCCAGAGCAACCTGCAGGCGCCGTCGCTGACCATCTTCGGGTCCGGCGACACCACCACGCTGTACGGCAATGCCACCGCAACGACCGGTGACATCTTCATCAACGACTCCGTGCGCATCGCCGGGAACCGTGTGCTGACGGCCGAGGCCGGCGGTATTTCGCTGGGCGGCACCAACCTGCACTACCTCGGCGGCGACAGCGCCTCCACCACCGACACGCTGACGCTGGACGCCCGCAACGGCAACGTGCACATCAGCGGCCGCGTCGGCGGCGGTGAGGAGAACAGCGACCTGCTGAACAAGCTGGAAGTGCTGAACGCGCAGGACGTCGTGTTCGACCAGGACGTCACCATCGACGGCGACCTCGTCATCCGCGCCACCGGCGTCGTCACGTTCTCGGGTTCCATCACGCTGCTGAACGGCGGCAGCCTGAAGATCCTCGGCACCAGCCAGATCGTGCTGAAGGGCAGCGTCGTGCTGTCCGGCGTCAACGCCGGCCACGCCGGCGACGTCGTGCTGGAAGGCGACGAGATCGACCTGCGCATGAGCGAGGCCCAGTTCGTCGGCAGCGGCGTGCTGACGCTGCGCACCACCACCGTGTCGCAGGCCATCGCCATCGCGTCGCCGGCCGGCGTGGGCAGCGCCAACGTGCTGAACCTCGACGTCGCCGAGTTGCGCACGCTGGCCGACGGCTTCGCCGGCATCGTCATCGGCCACCAGTCCGGCGGCCACGCGCTGGCCAGCGCCGGCGCCGTGACCCTCGGCGCGCGTGCCGACCTGAACAGCCTGACCTTCAACGACAGCGTCACCGTCTACGGCTCCACGATCTCCGTGACGGACTTCGCCGAGGCCGGCACCGTGCTGCGCCTGGGCGGCAACAGCCAGCTGACGCTGGACGCCAGCAGCCTCATCACGATCTCCAACGAGGTCGAGGCGCACAGCATCACGCTGGTGTCCGGCTCGTCCGGCGTGCGCCAGGTGGACGCCGGTGCCGACGGCCTGCTGAACGAGGCGCTGCGCGCCGTCAACCTGAGCGTCACCGCCACCGGCGGCGTGTCGCTGGGCTCGCTGGAAGTCAGCACGCTGGACATCGTCAACAACGGCTCGGGCGCCATCAGCGTGACGACCAACGCCGCCCGCGACAGCTTCAACATCGGCCAGACGCTGGTGGACGGCCGCGTCAACATCCAGCGCCTGGCGCAGCTGGCCACGACCGAATCCGGCGCCATCGACTTCACCAGCCAGGGCGGCGACGTGACGCTGCTGTCCAGCGGCGCCGGCGCGTACACGCTGGGTGCCGGCGGCATCAGCCTGAAGGCCGCCGGTGCGGGCGCCGCGCTGCGCGTGCAGCAACTGGTCACGACCATTGGCGGCACCATCGCGCTGGAAGCCGCGGGCCTGCTGGCCACCAGCGGCGCCGGCCGCATCGCGCCCACCGGCGGCGCCGCCATCAACCTGACGGCCGGCGGCGACCTGCAACTCGACACCGACGTGACGGCGCTGGGCGGCCTGGTCACGCTGACCGGCGCGGCCGGCCTGCGCATGGGCGACGGCGTCGTCCTCAGCTCGCTGGGCGGCAGCGCCAACGACGCCCGCCGTGTCGCCGTCGACGTGGCCGGCGATGCGCGTGTCTCCATCATCTCGGCCGGCTCGTCCATCGCGCTGGCCAGCAGCGGCGGCGCCCTCATCGACGGCCTGACCGGCGACGCCGCCAACCTGCGCACCGACGCGCTGCGCCTGACCGCCGGCACGGCCATCGGCTCGGCCGCGCTGCCGCTGCGCACCGACGTGACGACGCTGGCCGCCAGCGTCACCGCCAGCACCGACGGCCTGTACGTCATCGAGGCCAACGGCCTGCGCCTGGGCAGCGGCGGCCTGAGCCTGGCCGGCGCCAGCGGCGGGCTGCAGCTGGCCACGGCCAGCGGCGACCTGCTGATCGACCAGTCCATCAACCACACCGTCGCGGCCGGCGGCGACATCCGCCTGTCCGCGCTGGCCGGCGGCGCCAACCTGACCGTCTCGGCCATCGTCTCCACCGACACCGGCGCCGTGCAGCTGCAGGCCGCGGCCAACGTCGTGCTGACCGCGTCCGGCCGCGTGCAGAGCAAGTCCACGTCCGCGGCGCTGGACGTCGCGGCCGGCGGCAGCCTGCTGATGGCCGCCGACGCCCGCTTCGTCACGGCCGGCGGCACCCAGCGCCTGGCGGCCGTGGCCGGCGTCGTGCTGGGCCAGGTGGCGGCCGGCAACGGCGTCGTGGCCATCACCACGTCGGGCAGCATCACCGATGCCGACACCGCCGGCGGTGCACAGACCGTCAACATCGCCGCCGCCGGCCTGCAGCTCAGCGCCGCGGGCGGCATCGGCAGCGTCGGCAACGCCATCGAGACCTCCATCAACACGCTGGCCGTGCGCGCGGTGGCCGGCGGCGTGTTCGTCGCCGAAGGCAATGGCCTGGAAGTCGGCAGCGTCGCCGCCGTCGGTGCCAGCGGCGCGATGGCCGGTGCGCAGGGCGGCGGCAACATCGTCATCACCAGCGGCAACACGCACGAAGGCCGCCTGACCGTCAACCAGGACGTCGTCAGCACCGGCAGCGGCAACGTGCTCATCGCCGTCAACACGGCCGCGCTGAACCCGCCGACGCTGCAGCTGAACGCCACCGTTGACGCCGGCACCGGCGCGCTGACCGTCGTCGCCCAGGGCAACATCGCCCAGGCGGCCGGCGGCCTGCTGGTCACGCGCGGCGGCACGGTGGACGTGCGCGCCGTGGGCGGCAGCTTCACGCAGGCCGACGGTGCGCAGATCAGCAGCGGCGGCGGCAACGTGCGCGTGCAGTCCGGCACCGACATGACCGTGGGCCTGGTCGACGCCGGCAGCGGCGCCGTCAGCCTGGTCAGCGGCGGCAAGATCCTCGACGCCGACACAAACGGCGGCAGCGACGTCGTCGCCGGCACCGTGCGCCTGCAGGCCGGCGACGCCATCGGCAGCGCCACCAACGCGCTGGACGTGCTGGCCGGCGGCCTCGCCGCGCAGGCCGGCGCCAGCCTCAACCTGGCCAGCAGCGGCAGCCTCACCGTTGCCGCCAGCGGCGCCGTCAGCGTCGGCACCGTGCAGGCCGACGGCAGCGTCGCGGCCGGCGCCCAGTCCGATGCGACGCTGGCGGGCGCCACCGCCGCGGGCGACCTGCAGCTGCGCGCCGCGCAGAACCTCGTCATGGCCGATGCCGAGCGCATCACGGCCGGCGGCTCGCTGGCCCTGGTGGCCGGCGGCAACATCGCGCTGGGCGACGTGCGTACGCCGGGTGCGGCCACCGTCGTCGCCGGCGGCAACATCACGGATGGCGACGCCGCCGTCGACGTCACCGCCGCCTCGCTGCTGCTGCAGGCCGGTGGCACGGCCGGCACCGGCGCAGCCCCCCTCGAGATCGCCGTGGGCCAGCTGGCCGCCGGCGGCGCGGGCGTGTCGCTGGCGCAGACCGGTGCGCTGATCGTCGGCTCGCTGACGGCCAACCTGTCCGTCGACGGCGCCGCTGCGCAGGCCGTGCAGGGCAACGGCATCGCCAGCGGCCAGAACCTGCAGCTGCAGGTCACGGGCGGCGACCTGCAGCTGGCCGCCAGCGCCACCACGCAAGGCGGCACGCTGGGCCTGGCCGTCAACGGCGGCAGCCTGGTCATGGCCGGCGGCAGCGCCGCGGCCAGCCACGGGGGCACGCTGACGCTGTCGGCCTCCGGCAACGTCGTGCTGGGCCAGGCCGATGCGGGCACCGGCTCGGTCGCCGTCACGGCGGGCGGCAACGTCACCGCGGCCAGCGGTGCACCGGCCACGCAGCTGATCGGCGGCGCCGCCAGCATCGCGGCCGGCGGCAGCATCACGGGCCTGAGCACCGATGTCGACAGCCTGCAGCTGGCGGCCACCGGCGCCGTCGGCATCACCAACAGCGGCGATCTGACGCTGGCCGGCGCTGCGCTGACCGTCACCGACTTCTCGCTGCAAGCCAGCGGCAACCTGACGCTGCAGCAGGCCGTCACCGCCAGCGGTGCCGTGTCGCTGCAGTCGGGTGCCGCACTGACCGTGACGGCCGCCGTCGCGGGCCAAACGCTGGACCTGGGCAGTACCGGCAACACCGCGGTCAACGCCGCGCTGACGGCCCAGGCAGGCCTGGACATCAGCGCCGGCGCCAACCTGTCGATCACCGCAGCGGCCCAGGGCGGCAGCGTCACGCTGGCCAGCATCGGCGCGACCAGCTTGCAGGCGACGGTCACCAGCGCCGGTTCGCTGTCCGCCACGGCCGGCGGCTCGCTGAGCACCGCCGCACTGACGGCCGGCGGCGACCTGACGCTGGCCAGCGGCAGCGACCTGACCGTGGGCGGCACCACGCACGGCGCCAATGTCACGCTGACCAGTACCGGCGCCACCGCCGTGCAGGCCACCGTGCAGGCCGGCAACCTGCTGCTCGCCAGCGCCGGCACCACGCTGACGACCAGCGCCGCCGTCAACGCTGGCAGCGGCCTGAGCCTGAACGCCGGCACCGACCTGACGCTGGGCGGCGCCGTCACCACCAGCGCCGGCCCGGCCAGCCTGTCGGCAGGCCGCGACCTGACCGTCAACAGCCAGCTCTCCAGCGCGTCCAGCCTGGAAGCCCAGGCCCAGCGCGACATCGTGTTCGCCAGCAGCGCCAGCGCCGACGCGCTCGCCGCACTGCGCCTGCAGGCCGGCGGCGACATCCGCCTGGGCACGCTGACCAGCGCCACCGCCGTGTCGCTGATCGCCGGCGGCAGCATCCTCGGCAGCGCCGCCGACCGCATCGACATCACCGCGCCGGCACTGCGCCTGCAGGCCGGCAACGGCATCGGCCTGAACACCGCCAACGCGGCCGACCGCCTGCAGACGCAGGTGGGCACCGTGTCCGCCCGCGCCGGCAGCGGCGGCATCTGGCTGCTGGAGCGCGATGCCGTCACCATCGACGACGTCGCCGTCAGCGTCACCCGCGTCGGCGCCAACGGCCAGCTGAGCAGCGTGGCCGACGCCGCGCAGAGCGACCTCATCACCACGGCCAACGGCGGCATTGGTCTGCGCACGCTGGCCGGCGGCATCGTGCTGAACGACGGCAGCGCGCCCGCCAACGGCGTGGCCGTGCAGGCCGGCGGCAGCGGCCAGGTCAGCCTGCAGGCGCAAGGCGCGGGCGCCGTGCTGGACGTGCCGGCGCAGACCATAGCCCAGGCCGGCGACGTCGTGCTGGACAGCAACCTCGCGCTGCAGGGCGACCTCATCATCAACGCCGGCCAGGGCGCGGGCACCGGCGGCATCACGCTGACCGGCGCCGTCGACGGCAAGCCGGGCGGCCCCAACGACACGCTGACCCTGCACGCCGACGGCGGCGCCGTCACCGTGCTGGGTGCCGTGGGCGGCACGACGGCGCTGGGCGGCCTGGTCGTCGACGGCGCCACCGACGTCAGCTTCGCGTCCAGCGTGCACCTGACCGGCGACCTCACCGTGCACGCCACCGGCACCGTCGAGTTCCACGGCGACCTGCTGCTGGACGGCGGCAGCCTGCACATCGTCGGCGCGACGCGCGTCGTGCTGAACGGCGTCGTCATCGCGCAGGGCGACCTCGTCATCGACGGCGCCACCAGCCTGACGCTGGGCACCAGCAGCGTCGCCCACGGCAACGTCGCGCTGGGCATCGACGCGCTGACGCTGACCGGCCCGCTGACGTCGGCCGGCGGCGCGCTGACCATCCAGCCCACGGCCACCGGCCGCGCCATCACGCTGGCCGAGAGCGGCGACGGCCTGCTGCTCAGCGCCGCGACGCTGGCCAAGCTGCGCGGCTTCGGCGCCGTGCAGCTGCAGACTGCCGGCCAGGTCGTCGTCGCCACCGACACGCTCAGCGCGCTGGCCGCGACCGGCCTGGACATCACCGGCGCCGGCATCAGCCTGGCCGGCGGCAGCGCCAGCCTGCAGTTCACCGACCACCTCGCGCTGCGCGCCAGCGGCGACGTGACGATGAGCGGCCGCACCGCCTTCAGCGCCGCTGGCGCCGACTTCAGCATCTCCGCCGGCGGCGCATTGACGATGGCCCCGGGCTCGCTGGTCAAGACCAACGGCGGCGACGTCAGCGCCGTGGCGGGCAATGGCATCACGCTGGGCCGCGTCGAGGCGGGCAGCGGTGGCGTGCTGCTGCAGGCGCAGGCCGGCAACATCGTCGATGCCGACAACGACGACGCCGTCAACGTGGAGGCCGCCTGGCTGTCGCTGCGGGGCCATGGTGCGGTGCTGCAGCCGGGCACGTCCACCACCGCCGCCGCCATCGACGTGGCCGTGGACCGCCTGGACGCCGACGACACGCGCGGCCTGATGCTGCGCGACACCGGCGCCGACGGCCGCACCCGCTTCAACCTGCTGGACAACGGCGTGCTGTACCAGCAGGTCGTGGCCGACGGCAGCCCGCTGCGCGGCTCCACCGCGCCCATCGCCCCGGGCGCCAGCGGCAGCGCCGCCGACGTGACGGCCCACATGGCCGCCTGGCTGCAGGCGCTGCGCCCGCTGGCCGAACTGCGCCAGAGCTCGGCGCTGGACGGCCCGACGCGTCATGCGCTGTCGGCACTGACCGCCGCCGAGGGCGACGACCTGCCGGCCGACAGCGCCGCCAGCGTCTACCTGGCCACGCTGACGACCACGCCCGACGGCCTGCCCGCCGCTGCCGGCCACGGCGCCGCGTTGGACCTGCTGTCCGACGCCGCCTTTGGCCTGGCGCAGAGCCTGGAGCGCGCCTGGCTGCTGGGCAGCGGCTCCGAGCAGCCGGCCGCCAGCGGCCTGCGCGCCGCCGCCGACGCCGCCTTCGATGTCTGGGAGGAAAGCCTGGCCCTCTGAGTCACGAGGGCGGCTGCCTCATAAATAGGAACACCCCCGTGAAACTCCGCTCCCTGCTGCCGCGACGCTGGCGCGAAGCCGCGCCGTCCACTCCGCTGGCGATCAAGCCCAGCGCCCGCGCCTGGAGCCTGGAGGCGCTGGAGCCCCGCGTGCTGCTGTCGGCCGACCCCGTGCTGGGCGCCGTGCATCTGGCGCTGATGCCGGTGGACGGTGGTGATGCCGATGTGCTGGCGAATGCCTATTCGGCGGCCCCGCAGGTGCAGTCCGCCGGGCCCACCATGCACGCGCTGGCGGTGACGGCGCCCAGCGGCTCCTTCCCCAATCCATACGTCGATACGTCCTACTCGCTGGACAACGACTCGTTGCAGGTCAGCGGCAGCGTCAGCATCACGGCGACCGCCGGCAACATCAAGATCGGGTCCGCGGGCCACAACGACTTCCTGTCCGGCAACAGCAGCGCCACCGTCGACACGCTGACGCTGAGCGCCACCGGCAACATCACCATCAATGCCGAGGTCAACACGGCCGGTGGCAGCACCGACCTGCTGTCCGGCCTCACCGTGCTGGCCGCGCAGAACGTCAGCTTCAAGGAAGCGGTCAACATCAAGGGCACGGTGGAGATCCATGCCAGCGGCACGGTCACCTTCGACAAGCCGGTCACGCTGTCCGAGGGCGGCAGCCTGAAGATCTACGGCGCCAGCGCGATCTATTTCGCCACCACGTCGCGGCTGGACCTGACGACCCCCAACGGCGTGACGCCCGGCGACCTGCTGCTGCAGGCCGACACACTGACGCTGCTGACGCCGTCCGGCCGCATCAGCGGCACCGGCAACGCCACCATCATGCCCACGACCGCCGGCTACGGCATGGCGCTGTTCTCGGCGCCCGGCGTGCATGCCAGCTCGCTGACGCTGGACAACACCGAGATGGGCACGTTCGGCGCGTTCTTCCAGAGCTTCAGTTTCGGTCGCCAGACCGGCGGCCATGCCGATGCCAACAGCGGCGCCGTCTGGCTGGGCGGCACGACCGACGCCAACGCCTTGCCGTGGGACAGCATCAAGGTCTACGGCAGCACCATCCAGGTGGACGACCTCAGCGACTCGCTGTCCTGGCTGCGGCTGGACCCCGGCGGCGCGCTGACGCTGGACGCCACCAGCCACGTGACGATCTACAACGAGGTCGACGCGCAGACGCTGAACATCACGTCAGCCACGGGCCAGATCCGCCAGCAGGACAGCGTCGTCGACGGCGCGGGCCGCATCGGCGAGGCGCTGCGCGGCTACACGCTGACGGCGCAGGCCGCCACCGGCGTGCTGCTGCCCAACCTCGAACTGCAGACGCTGGACGTCGTCAACTCGGGCCAGGGTCAGGTCACGCTGGGCCAGAACGCCGCGCGCAGCAACACCACCTTCCTGACCGACATCACCGGCGACCTGTCCGTCACGCGCCTGGAGCAGACCGCCGTCAGCGGTGCCAATGGCATTGCACTGACGACGCAGGCGGGCAGCATCACGCTGGCGGCCGGCGGCGGCAACCACATCAGCCTGGCTGGCACCGGCGCGCTGTCGCTGACGGCGCTGGGTGCGGGTTCCGACATCAACCTGCTGGCCCCGGTCAGCCTGGTCAGCGGCGCCGCCACGTTCAGCGCGGCCGACGCGTTCACGAGCAGCGCCGCCGGCACGATCACCGCCACCGGTGCGTCCGCCGTCGGCATCACGTCGGGCGCCGGCGCGCTGACGCTGGGCGCGGCCGTGACGACGGTGGGCGGCACGCTGACGCTGAGCAGCGGCGGTGCGCTGGACCTGACCGGCGTCACGCTGGACGCCGGCCCCGGCGGGGCCATCGCGCTGACGTCCGCGGGCGACCTCAAGGTGGGTGTCATCAGCGCCGCCAGCAGCATCGCGCTCACCTCCACCGGTGGCGCCATCCTCGACGCGCTGGCCGGCAACGGCGCCAACCTCGTCGGCGACAACGCCGCCGTGACGCTGACGGCCGCCAACGGCGTGGGCACCGGCGCCGCGCCGCTGATGACCACCATCGGCAGCCTGACGGCGACGGTGAATGGCAGCAGCGGCGGCATCTTCGTCAGCGAGTCCACCGCGCTGAGCATCGCCTCCGGCGGCCTGACGACGGCGGGCAGCGGCGCCATCGTCGTGCGCAATGCGAGCGGTGACCTGACGGCCACCGGCGCCGTGCGCGCCAACGGCACGGGCCACATCCTGCTGGAAGCCATCACCGGCAACCTGGCCGTGCAGAGTGACGTGCTGGCCCAGGGCGGCAGCATCAGCCTGGTGGCCGGCGCGGCGCTCAGCGCCACTGGCAGCGCGGTGCGCGCCCAGGGCGTCAACCAGACGCTGGACCTGCGCGCCGGCACCAGCTTCACACAGGGCGGCACGACGCTGCTGGCCACGGCCAACGCGGCGCAGCGGCTGCAGGCCGGCACGGCCATCGCGCTGGCCGGCGTCGATGCCGGCAGCGGCACCGTCACGGTCATCGCGGGCGGGGCCGTCACGGCCGTCTCGCAAACCGCCACGGTCACGGCCGCCAGCCTGCGCGTGCAGGCCGGGGCCGGCATCGCCATGGGCGCTGCGCCGCTGCAGACCAAGGTCGCCAACCTCGCCGCCAGCGGCGCCGGCAACCTGGCCTTCGCCGAGTTCGACGGCGTCGCCGTGGGCAGCGTCGCCGAAGTCGCGGTCAACCGCGTCGGCGGCACGGGAACGACCACCGCCACGACGCCCGCCGGCGCGCTGGCCGGGCTGTTCACCAGCAATGGCGAGATCGTGCTGAACACCGGCGCCGCCGTGTCGCTCGACAGTGCGGTCAACGCGACCGCCATCGCCGGTTCGCACCTGCGCGTCAGCGCCGGCACCACGCTGGCCGTCAACGCCGCGGTGTCCAGTACCGGCGGCCTGGTCTCGCTGCTGGCCGGTGGTGCGATCACGCACGCCGCCGCGGGCAGTGTCACGACGGCGGCCCAGGTCATCGACGAGCAGGCCGGTGGCGCGATCACGATGGCCGCCGGCACGGCCGTCAACACGGCGGGCGGCCGCCTGCGGCTGCAGGCCGCCGGCGCGTTGACGCTGGGCCAACTGACTGCCGGCAATGCCGAGGCCTGGCTGCAGGGCACGAGCATCATCAGCGCGGCCGGTAGCGGCATCGACCTCGTGGCCACCGACGCCCGCCTGATCAGCACCGGCACCGGTGCATCGGACGGCATCGGCAGCAGCGCCGACGCGCTGTCGCTGCAGGTGCAGCGCCTGGCGGCCCAGTCGGCCGGCGCCGGCGGGGTGTTCATTGGCGAGGCCGACGCGGTCATCGTCGATGCCATCGCCGCCACCACCTTCACCCGCGTGCAGGCCGATGGCAGCCTGGCCGCGTTGACGCCCGAGGCGGAACTGCGCGGCATCGGCAGCGCGGCTGGGCTGGTGCTGTCGGCAGGCGGCAACCTCGTCGCCGGCGTCGCCATCACCGCGCAGCGCATGCGCCTGTCCGCGGGCAACGACCTGTTCGTGGGCCTGCTCAGCGGCGGGCTCACCAGCGGCGGCGTCCTCACGCTGTCCGCCACGCGCGACCTGCACATCCAGGACAACCTGAGCGCCACCGGCAGCCTGGATCTCTCAGCTGGCCGCGACCTGCTGATGAACCCCGGCACCAGTGCCACGGCGCAGGCCAGCTCGGCCTTCGCGGCCACGCGCGACATCCGTGTGGCCAGCATCAATGTCGGCAGCACCAAGGCGCTGACGATCAACGCCGGCGGCAGCGTGACCGACGCCGACACGGCGGGCGACAGCAGCGTCAACCTCAACGCCGGCAAGCTCGTGCTGCTGGCCAACGCCGGCATCGGCCAGGCGGGCAATGCCCTCGAGACCTCGGCGGCCTACCTGGGCGCGACGTCGGGCGCCGGCATCTTCATCGACGAGACCGACGCGCTGAACATTCCCGGCGCGCTGGGCAACAACTTTGGCCCGGTGCAGCGCATCGCGGCCGACGGCAGCGTCGCCACCGTCACGACCACCGAGGTGCAGGGCCTGAACGTGGGCAGCAGCGCCCCGGTGGTGCTGCGCCTGCTGGGTGGCGCGCTGACGGTGGATGCCGCCGTGCAGACGCAGGGCGGCACGATCCGCCTGGACGCCAGTGGCGCGCTGGCGCTGAACGCGAGCGTGGCCAGCAATGGCGGCGCCATCAGCCTGCTGGCGGGTGGCGCGGTGACGCAGGCGGCGGGCGGCAGCGTGAGCAGCGGCGGCGGCGCGCTGGATGCGCAGACCGGCGGCGCCTGGACGCAGGCGCTGGGCAGCAGCCTGTCCAGCGGCGGCGGCGCGTTGCGTGTCGCCGCCACCGGCGCGCTGGCGCTGGCGCAGCTGGACGCCGGCAGCGGCGCGATGAGCGTGACGGCCAGCCAGGTCAAGGACCTGACCGGCGACAGCGACACGGCCGCCGACCTCATCGCCGGCAGCCTGATGCTGCGCACCACCGGTACCGCGGCCACCGCGGGCGTTGGCAGCGGCAGCGATCTCATCGACATCGCCGTGCAGCAGCTGGCCGTGGATGCGGCCGGGGGCGGCGTGTTCCTGGCGCAGCAGTCCGGCGCGCTGCAGGTCGGCAGCCTCGCCGCGTTCAGTGGGGCCTGTGTGCAGCTGGACGGCACGCTGGCCGCCGGTGCCGTCACCGATGCAGCCTTGGCGGGCGTGCGCAGCCCGGGCAGCCTGGTGCTGACGGGCGCGGCCGATGTGGCCCTCAATGCCGCCACGTCGGCCACCGGCGCCGTGCTCATCAGCAGCTCGGGCGACCTCGTCGTCGGCGGCGCGCTGGCGGGACAGATCGTGTCGCTGGCCGCCACGCGCGACCTGCTGCTGAACGCCAACGTGGCCAGCACCGGCAGCACCCGCAGCCTGGACCTGCGCGCCGTGCGCGACATCACGCAGTCGCAGGGCGCCAGCCTCGCCACGGTCAACGGCGTCATCGCGCTGCAGGCCGGCCGCGACATCACGATCGAAACCCTCAACGCCGGCACGGCCGGTGCGGCGCTGATCGCCGGCGGCGCCATCGTCGACGGTGATGCGGCAGGCGACACCGAGACCGACATCACCGCTGCGTCGCTGCGGCTGAGCGCCGGCGGTGCGGTGGGCACCGCGGCCAATGCGCTGGAAACGGCCGTCGGCACGCTGAGCGTCAGTGCGGGTTCGCTGTCGGCGCAGCAGACCCAGGCGCTGGTCGTCGACCGCGTCGCCACCAGCCTGCAGCGCGTTGCCAGCGACGGCAGCACGGGCGGCGTGGACCTGGGCGCCCAGGAAGACCTGACCACCAGCGGCGGCGCGCTGCTGCTGACCGTCAACAGCGGTGACCTGACGATCAACGGCGGCAGCGTGACGACCGAGCAGGCCGTCACCTCCGGTGGCGCGCTGCTGCTGCGCGCGGTGACGGGCAGCATCGCCACGAAGGCCGGCATTGCCGCCGCGGGCCATGCCAGCCTGCGCGCGGGCGGCGACCTGAGCTTCACCAGCAGCGGCGACGTGACGCTGGCCGGCGCCGCCGGCCTGGATGCCGAGGCGGGTGCCTCCATCAGCATGGCCGACGGCAGCGTGTTCGCCAGCGGTACGGGCTCGATGCGGCTGGCGGCGGCGCTGAACCTGGCCGTCGGCGCGCTGCAGACCGGCGGGGACGTCAGCCTGCTGGCCCGCAACATCACCGACGCCGGCGGTGCCGAGAACGACGTGGCGGCGCGCGCGCTGCGTGTCGTGACCACGGGCACCGGCACGACGCAGGGCTTCGGCACCGGCGCCGCGCCGCTGCAGCTGCAGGTGGGCACGCTGGCGGCCAGCGTGGCCGGCACCGGCGCGGGCGGCTTCTTTGCGCGCGAGGCGGATGCGCTGGCCGTCGACTCGGTGGCCGTGTTCGTCATGCGCGTGGCGGCCGACGGCTCACAGGCCGCGCAGGCCGACGCGGCGCTGGCCGACCTGGTGTCGGGCGGCAACGTCGTGCTGGCGGCCGGTGGCAGCGTGAGCCTGGCCGACGGCGCCAATGCCGACGGCGTCGCGCTGCAGTCCGCCGGCAACGTGCTGCTGGACGTGGGCGGCGACCTTTCGCTGGCCGCGGCGTTGCGCAGCACGTCCGGCGCGGTCAGCCTGCTGGCCGCCGGCGGCATGAACTTGAATGCCGACGTGGCCATCACGCGCACCGGCCGCACGCTGGACCTGCAGGCCGGCGGCGCGGTGACGATGGCCGCCACGGCCAACCTGTCGGTGGTCGACTCGGCCATCCGCGTGCAGGCAGGCGGCGACCTGACGGTGGGCGGCATCGCCGCCGGGCTGGGCCAGGTGTCGCTGATCTCCACCGGCGGCAGCATCGCCGCCGCGGCGGGCCATGCAGGTACCGAGGTCACGGCGGCGTCGCTGCGGCTGAACGCAGCCGTGGGCGTGGGCAGCAGCGGCGACCGGCTGGACACCAACGTGCAGCGCGTCAGCGCGCGCGCGGCGGGCGGCGGCATCTGGCTGCAGGAAGCGGACGCCATCACCGTCACCGACGTGGCCGTCTCCGTGCGCCGCGTCAGCACGCTGGCGACGACCACCGCCACCGTCGACGACGCGACGCAGTCCGACCTCGTCACCACCGGCGGCAACGGCAGCATCGCGCTGGCCACCACCAACGGCAACATCCTGTTCGCCGACGGCACGGCACCGGCCGATGGCCGCAGCGTGACGGCGCACGGCACGGGCACCGTGTCGCTGAAGGCCGGCGGCGCGACGTCGGTCGTCAACGCACCGGCCGGCACCATCGAGCAGCAGGGGCCGGTCGTCATCGACAGCGGCCTGAAGTTCGACGGCACCGTGGCCATCACCGGCGGCCAGGGCGGCGGCCGGGGCGACGGGCCCATCACGGTCAGCGGCGCCATCGACGGCACCGCGGGCGGCGCGGCCGACAAGCTGGTCGTGACCAGCGACGGCGCCGACGTCGTCTTCGGCGGCGCCATCGGCGCGACCGAGCGGCTGGGCGGGCTGGTCATCAACGACGCGCGCAACGTCAGCTTCAACCAGGACGTGAAGCTGGCCGGCGACCTGACGCTGCAGGCGGCCGGCCGCGTCGAGTTCAAGGGCGGGCTGGACCTGAGCGCCGGCTCGCTGAGCATCGTCGGCGCGACGGAGCTGGTCATCGGCAACGTCGTCATCGCCAGCGGCAACGCGGTCATCCGCGTCGACGCGCTGACGCTGTCGGGCCTCATCAGCGGCAGCGCCGCGGCCAAGGTGGAGCTGGCCGGCGCGTCCGGCGGCATGACGGTGGGCTCGGTCACCGGCACGGGCCTGGCACTGAGCGCCGCACAGCTGGCGGCGGTGCAGGGCTTCGGCCACGTGCAGCTGGGCCGTACTGACCAGGGCACGACCGCCATCGCGGCGGATGCGCTGGCCACGCTGGCGACGCCGCACCTGACGCTGGCCGGTGGCACGCTGGCGCTGAACGGTGCCGGCACGGGCCCCAACGCGGCCGTGACGCTGCTGGACCTGGCGGCCGGGCAAGACCTGACGCTGGCCGGCACGCTGGCGCTGACCACCGCGGGCGCTGACGTTCACGCGACGGCGGGTGGCGCGCTGCTGATGGCGGCCACCGGCCAGCTGGCCACGCAGGCCGGCGACGTGCTGCTGCAGGCCGGCGGCGACCTGCGCGTGGGCCGCATCGACACGCGCGCCACGGCCGGCGGTGCGACGGCGGCCGTGGTGCTGGCGTCCACCGGCGGCACGATCAGCGAGGCGAATGCCGACGGCGCTGCCGACGTGTTCGCCGACCTGCTGACGCTGCGCGGCCGCGGGCCGGCGCTGACCGGCGGCGCGTCGGAGGTGCCGGCGGCGCTGGACGTGCAGGCCAGCAAGCTGGACGTGGACGCGCCCAGCGGCGTGGTGCTGCGCGACAGCGGCAGCGACGGCCGCACAGGCTTCAACCTGCTCGACGGCGGCCAGCTCTACCAGCAGCTGGTGGCGCTGGGCGCGCCGTCGCGCCAGGCCAGCCAGGCGGCCTCGCCGCAGCAGCCCACGGCCGCGTCGGCGGATGCGTGGGCCTGGCTGAACGCGCTGCGGCCGCTGGCCGAGTCGCGCGACACGACGCTGGCGGCCAGCGTGGCGGTGCCGACGATGTCGGCGCTGTCCGTGGCCGCGTGGCGCGACGCGGCGCCGGTCTTCGCGGCCGACCCGGCACCGCTGCTGCCCAGCCAGTTGGCGGCGCTGCTGAGCCTGGACACCGCCGCGGCCGAGCCGCTGCCGCAGGATGCGGCGCGCTTTCGCGTCTGGACGGAAGAGCTGGTGCTTTGAGCCGGGGGCCGACGCCGGCTACGCCAGCGTCGGCTGCGTGAGCCGGTAGCCGGCCAGCGCGGCGGCGCCGACGGCGATGGCATCCGCGCCGAAGCGGGCCACGCGCAGCGCCGGTTCGGGCAGGCCGGCGGCCTGGGCGTACTCCGCCAGCGTGGCCTGCACGGGCGCCAGCAGCGCATCGCCCAGCACCATGGCCGGGCCGCCCAGCACGATGCAGGCGGGGTCGTAGGCGGCGGCCAGGTTCTGCAGCAGCACGCCGAGGTAGCGGCCGGCCTGCGCCACGTCGGCCGGCGGCGGCGGGGCGTCCTGGCGCAGCAGCGCGCGGCTGGCGATCAGCGCCTCGGCGCAGCCGCGGCGGCCGCAGGAGCAGCGCGGGCCGTCGATCTGCAGCACCATGTGGCCCACCTCGCCGGCCAGGCCGCGCGCGCCGGTCAGCAGCCGGCCGCCCACGACGATGCCGGCGCCCACGCCTTCGCCGACGAGCACCAGCAGCAGCGGGTCGGCCTGGGGCGACGGGTTGAACTCGGTCTCGCCCAGGGCGGCGACGTCGGCGTCGTTCTGCATGAAGACCGGCGCGCCGGCCAGCGGCGTGCCCTGCAGCGCCTCGCGCAGCAGCGCGCCGAAGGGCACCTGGTGCCAGTGCACGTGCGGGGCGAAGACGAGCTGGTCCCGGGCCTGGTCCACGCCGCCGGGCAGGCCCACGCCGATGCCGATGATCTGCTGGGCGTCGCCGCAGCGGCCGGCCACGGCCAGCATGGTGCGTGTCAGCGCCAGGATGCAGGCCTCGACGTCCAGCGTGGTGTCGTAGGCGGCGCTCTTCGCGGCCAGCACCTCGCCGGTCAGCGACGTCAGCACCACGCGCACATGGCCGATGCCCACCTGCGTGCCCAGCAGCAGCAGCCGGCCGGGGTCGACGAACAGCGGCGTCGGGCGGCGGCCGATGTCGCCGGTGACGAGCACCTCGCGCTCCAGCAGCCAGCCTTCGGCGATGAGCTCGCGGGTGAGGGCGCTGACGGTGGACTTGGTCAGGTCCAGCGCGTTGGCGAGGTCCACGCGCGACAGCCCCGGCTCCATGCGCAACCGGCGCACGATGGCCATGCGGTTGCCGCGCTTGAGCAGGGCCTGGCCGCTGGCGTTCTCGACTTTCATCAGCATCAGCGGCCTTGCGTCGCCCGCCACGCGGCGAACAGCTCGGCCACGTCCGGGTCGGTGGGCGGGTACAGGCCCAGCACGCTGCGGCCGGCCAGCACCTGCTGCTGCACGAAGTCCTCGAACACGGTCATCTCGACCGCCTCGTCGGCGATCTCGTCGGCCAGGTGCGCCGGAATGACGATGACGCCCTCGGCATCGCCGACGATGACGTCGCCCGGGAAGACCGGCGCGTCGCCGCAGCCGATGGGCTCGTTGAGGGCGATGGCCTGGTGCAGCGTCAGGTTGGTGGGGGCGCTGGGGCGGGCGTGGTAGGCCGGCATCGTGTACTTCGCGATGTCGGGGCTGTCGCGGAAGCCGCCGTCGGTGACGATGCCGGCCACGCCGCGCACCATCAGCCGCGCGACGAGGATGCCGCCCGCGGAGGCGGCGCGCGCGTCCTTGCGGCTGTCGATGACGAGCACGGCGCCCGGCGGGCATTCCTCGACGGCGACGCGCTGCGGGTGCGCGCGGTCCTTGAACACGGCGATGCCGTTCAGGTCCTCCCGTGCCGGCATGTAGCGCAGTGTGTAGGCCGGGCCCACCATGTTGGGCAGGCCCGGGTTCAGCGGCCGCACGTCCTGGATGAACTGCTTGTGCAGGCCGCGCTTGAACAGCGCGGTGCACAGCGTGGCGGTGCTGACGCCCATCAGCTTCTTGCGGGTGTCGGGATTCATGTCGTCGTGTTCAGTAGATGACCGGCTCGGGCACCGGCGCGCCGAACTGGGTTTCGAGGAAGTCGAAGTCGCAGCCCTCGTGGGCCTGCAGGATATGGCGGCCGAACATCCAGCCGTAGCCGCGTTCGTAGCGGGCGGGGGGCGGCGCCCAGGCCGCGCGGCGGGCGGCCAGTTCCTCGTCGCTGACTTCGAGATGGATGGTGCGCGCCGGCACGTCGACGGTGATGCGGTCGCCCGTCTTCACCAGCGCCAGCGGGCCGCCGACGAAGGCCTCGGGTGAGCAGTGCAGCAGGCAGCCGCCGTAGCTGGTGCCGCTCATGCGCGCGTCGGACAGGCGCAGCATGTCGGTCACGCCAAGTTTCAGCAGCTTGGTGGGGATGGGCAGCATGCCCCACTCGGGCATGCCGGCGCCCTTGGGGCCGGCGTTGCGCAGAACCAGGATGTCGTCGCCCGTCACGTCCAGGTCCGGGTCGTCGACGGCTGCCTTCAGGCTGGGGTAGTCGTCGAACACCAGTGCGCGGCCGGTGTGCTGCAGCAGGTGCGGGGCGACGGCGCTGGGCTTGATGACGACACCGTCCGGCGCCAGGTTGCCGCGCAGCACGGCGAGGGCCCCTTCGGCGTAGATGGGGTTGGAAAGAGGGCGGATGACGTCGTCGTTGAAGACCTCGGCGCCGGCAATGTTGTCGGCCACCGTTTTCCCGTTGACGGTCAGCGCGGTGAGGTCCAGCTTGTCTCGCATGACGTTCATCATCGCCGGCAGGCCGCCCGCGTAGAAGAAGTCTTCCATCAGGTAGCGGTCGCCGCTGGGCCGGATGTTGGCGATGACGCCGACATGGCGGCTGGCCGCATCGAAGTCGTCCAGCGTGACGGGCAACCCGGCGCGGCGGCTGATGGCAACGAGGTGGATGATGGCGTTGGTGCTGCAGCCCATGGCCATCGCCACGGCGATGGCATTGGCAAAGCTGCCCTTGGACAGCAGCTTCGCGGGCGTGAGGTCGTCCCACACCATCTGCACGATGCGGCGGCCGCAGTCGGCGGACATGCGGATGTGGTTGGCGTCGGGCGCGGGGATGCTGCTGGCGCCAGGCAGCGTGACGCCCAGTGCCTCGGCGATGCCCATCATCGTGGCCGCGGTGCCCATCGTCATGCAGGTGCCGTGGCTGCGCGCGATGCCGGCTTCCATCTCGGCCCAGGCCTGGTCAGAAAGCCGCCCGGCGCGGCGCTCGTCCCAGTACTTGAAGGCGTCGCTGCCGGAACCCAGTACCTGGCCGCGCCAGTTGCCGCGCAGCATTGGGCCGGCGGGCAGGTAGATCAGCGGCAGGCCCATGCTGATGGCACCCATCAGCAGGCCGGGCGTGGTCTTGTCGCAGCCGCCCATCAGCACGGCGCCGTCCACCGGGTGGCTGCGCAGCAGCTCCTCGGTCTCCATCGCGAGGAAGTTGCGATAGAGCATGGACGTGGGCTTGACCATGCTCTCGCTCAGCGAGATGGCCGGCAGCTCCAGCGGCCAGCCGCCGGCCTGCAGGATGCCGCGCTTGACGTCCTCCACCCGTTGCTTGAAATGGGTGTGGCACTGGTTGGCATCGCTCCAGGTGTTGATGATGGCGATGACCGGTTTGCCGATGAAGTCCTCGGCGGCGTAGCCCATCTGCAGCACGCGGCTGCGGTGGCCGAAGGAGCGGAAGTCGTCCTTGGCGAACCAGCGGGCGCTGCGCAGGTCTGCGACGTTCTTCATGCCTGGCCCCGCGCGGCGATCAGCCAGGCCGGCGCGTCCTGCAGCGCGACGGGGCGCAGGAAGCGCTCGATGGCCGCGTAGCCCACGCTGGTGGTGAAGCCGTTCGTCGACGACGGCCACGGGCCGCCGTGCTGCTGGGCGGCCGTCACGGCGACGCCGGTGGGCACGCCGGCGAACAGCACGCGGCCGGCGATGGCCTGCGCGCCGGCCACGAGGCGGCGGTGGGCGGGCGTGTCTTCGTCGGCGCCCCACAGCGTGACCGTCAGCGTGCCTTCGACGGCCGCCAGCACGCGCAGCGTCTCGTCCAGGTCGCGCACGGTGACGACGACACAACTGGGGCCGAAGACCTCCTCGTGCAGCACCTCGTCGGCAAGGAAGGTGGCGGCGTCAGTGGCGAACAGGTGCGCGCCCGGCGCCGCCTCGCGGGCGGGCAGCGCTAGCAGCGACTTCACGCCGGTGCGGCCGTGCAGGCGGGCCACCCCCGCGTTGAAGTTGGCGCGGATGCCGGCGTTCAGCATCGCATGCGGGTTGGCGGCGGCCAGCGCCTCGGCCAGCTGCCTGACGAACGAGCGGCTCGGCTCGTCATCGCGCACCAGCACGAGGCCGGGGCTGGTGCAGAACTGGCCGCAGCCCAGCACGATGCTGCCGGCCAGCTGCGTGGCCAGCGCGGCGCCGTTGGCAGCCAGCGCCGAAGGCAGCGCGACGACCGGGTTGACGGACCCGAGCTCGCCGTAGAACGGGATGGGCCGCGGGCGGGCGTTGGCCTCCTTCCACAGCGCCACGCCGCCGCGCACGCTGCCGGTGAACGCGGCGGCGGCGATGGCGGGGTCGCGCACCAGCGCCACGCCCACCGCGGTGCCGGCGCCTTCCACCAGCTGCAGCACGCCGGCCGGCAGCACGGCGGCGGCCAGCTCGGCCACGGCGCGCGACAGCCGCGGGTGCCCCGGGTGGGCCTTGACGACGACCGGGCAGCCGGCGGCCAGCGCGGCGGCCGTGTCGCCGCCCAGCACGCTGAACGCGAACGGGAAGTTGCTGGCCGCGAAGTTGGCGACCGGGCCCACCGGCACGGCCACGCGCGTGAGGCGCGGGCGGCCTGCGGGCGGGGCGCCGGGCACGGCCTCGTCGTCCTGCACGGGCTGGGCGCGGCCGGCCTCGATCTGGTCGGCAAAACCGCGCAGCTGGAAGGCGGTGCGGTCCAGCTCGCCGTTCAGGCGCACGGGGCCCAGGTGGGTTTCCTCGTCGGCCAGTGGCACGAGGGCCTCGCGGGCAGCCTGCAAGGCGTCGGCCAGCGCGCGCAGCAGCGCGGCGCGTTGCGGGATGGGGGTGAGGCCCCACGCGGGGGCGGCCGCGGCGGCCGCCGCGCAGGCGGCGCGGACCTGCTCGGCGGAGCTGTCGGTGAGAGGAGTCGTCATGGCATCAGCAGGCGGAACGGGAACGCGGCGCGACACTGCCGACGCCCTTGGCCAGCGCCTGCACGGCGCGCGGGCGTGGCGGCGATATCGGCGCCTGGGGAGAGATGTTCAAATTGTTATCGCTATCATATGGTTTGGTGCGACGGCGAAACTTAGTGGTTTCCCAGGGGATGGTGCTGGACTGTATCTCTATAGACTGCAAATGTTTGCGCAACCATTTGAAGCCATGATCTCCATTCTCCACGCTGGTGCCCGCGCCTGGTGGCCCCGGTTCAAATTGCTGGCGCTGGGGTGGGCGTTGGCCGGCACCAGCGCCTGGGCCTGCGACACGCCGGCAAGCGTCTGCGCCCGCGACGCGGCGGGCAGCCTGGCGCTGGTGCGCGCGGGCCAGCCGGCGGCCGTCGTCGTCGAGGCCGGCGCCGACCCGGCGCTGCAGCACGTGGGCCGCAGCTTCGCGGGCGACCTGGGCCGCGTGGCCGGCCGGCCCGCGCCGTTGCTGGCGCAACTGCCGCGCGTGGCGCGCGACGTGGTCGTCATCGGCGAGCTGGGCCGCAGCCCGCTGATCGACGCGCTGCAAAAGAGCGGCAAGCTGCGGCTCGACGGCCTGCAGGGCCGCTGGGAGGCCTACCGCCAGGTGGTCGTCGACAAGCCCTTCGTGGGCGTGGAGCGTGCGCTGGTCATCGTCGGCTCGGACCGCCGCGGCGCCGTGTTCGGCGCCTACGACGTGTCGGCCCGCATGGGCGTCAGCCCCTGGCAGTGGTGGGCGGACGTGCCGGTGGCCACGCAGACCCAGCTGTTCGTCACTGCCGGCGAGCGCGGCGACGAGCCGGGCGTCAAGTACCGCGGCATCTTCATCAACGACGAGGCGCCCGCGCTCAGCACCTGGGCGCAGGCGAAGTTCGGCGGCGCCAACGCGAAGATGTATGCGCACGTGTTCGAGCTGCTGCTGCGGCTGAAGGCCAACTACCTGTGGCCGGCCATGTGGCCGCCGCGCGCGTTCAACGCCGACGACCCGAGGAACATGGTGCTGGCCGACGAGATGGGCATCGTCATGGGCACCTCCCACCACGAGCCGATGAGCCGGGCGCATGACGAGTGGCAGCGCGCCAAGGGCGGCGCGTGGGACTACACGAAGAACGCGCCGCAGCTGCGCGAGTTCTGGCGCGGCGGCATCCAGCGCATGATGGGGCGGCCCGACGGCTCGGCGTTCGACACGCTGGTGACCGTGGGCATGCGTGGTGATGGCGACGAACCCATGAGCGAGCACACGGCGACGGCGCTGCTGGAGACCATCGTCAAGGACCAGCGCCAGATCATTGCCGACGTCACGAAGCGGCCCGCCGAGAAGACGCCGCAGATGTGGGCGCTCTACAAGGAAGTGCAGGACTACTACGACGCGGGGCTGAAGGTGCCCGACGACGTGCTGCTGCTGTTCGCCGACGACAACTGGGGCCAGATCCGCCGCCTGCCCGCACGCGACGCGAAGCGCCCCGGCGGCTACGGCGTGTACTACCACTTCGACTACGTCGGCGGGCCGCGCAACTACAAGTGGCTCAACACCAACCAGATCGAGAAGACCTGGCAGCAGATGGACCTGGCGCGCGAGCATGGCGCCGACGCGCTGTGGATCGTCAACGTCGGCGACATCAAGCCGATGGAGTTCCCCATCCACTTCTTCCTGGACATGGCCTGGGCGCCCCAGGCCATGACGCCGGACGCGCTGAAGGCGTACCCGAAGGACTGGGCAACAGCCACGTTCGGCTCGGCGCAGGCGGCCGAGATCGGCGACATCGTCACGCGCTACAGCCAGTACGCCGCGCGCCGCAAGCCCGAGCTGCTGGACGCTGGCACGTTTGCCGTGGGCGGTGCCGTGGGCGATGCGCTCAATGGCGGTGATTACGGCGATCGCATCGCCGAATGGGCGGCGCTGGAGGCGCGTGTCGCCCGCGTTCGCGAGGCGCTGCGGCCCGATCAGCGGGACGCGTTCTTCCAGCTCGTCGAGCACCCGGTGCTGGCGCTGGCCAACCTGTACCGCCTCTACGGCGCCGTGGCCACGAACCGCAGCCTGGCCAAGGCCGGCGATGTCCGCGCCAACGTCTTTGCCGACCGGGCCGAGGCCGCGTTCCGGCGTGACCGGGCGCTCGCCGACCAGTACCACGCGCTGGCCGGCGGCAAGTGGGCGGGCATGATGCTGCAGACCCACATCGGCTACACCAGCTGGCAGCAGCCGCCCCAGGACGTGATGCCCGAAGTGAAGCGTCTGCCCGGCGTGGCGCCGGACGACACCACGGTGCAGGCCCAGCTGGATCGCTTCAAGCCCGGCGAAGCCCTGCGGGACTTCATCACGCTGGAGGCGACGCAGTTCAGCCGCGCCGTCAATGCCCAGGGCCTGGCGTGGACGGCCATCCCCAACCTGGGCAAATACCAGGGGGCCGTCACCGCGCTGCCGCAAGGGCGCGCGCCCACGACGGTGGCCGACGGCGTCCGGCTCGAGTACGACGTGGACGTGCGGCGCGGCGGTGCGATGGATCTCAGCCTGACGATGGTGCCGACGCTGGACACGCACCGGCGCGGCGGCATCCGCATCGCGGTGGGCATTGACGACCTGCCGCCCCAGGAACTGGTGCTGAACCTGCAGCCCACCGCCGGCCCCGAGAACAGCCGCGCCGAGAAGGACTGGGCGCGCGCGGTCATCGACAACGAATTCCGCCTGACCGCCAGGTTCAACGGGGTCAGCCCCGGGCGCCGCGTCATCCGCATCTGGCGCCTGGACGACAACGCCGTGCTGCAGCGCGTGGCGCTCGGCCCGGTCATCCTCACCACGACGGTGGCGCCGCCCGCGCCCCCCGCCGCCGCGCTGACCGGGCAGTACCGCAACCTGCTGCGCGAGGTGCGCCCGGACATCACCGAGGGCGACATCACCGCCAAGCTGGACGGCTACTGGCAATCGCTGTTCGAGGGCGGCAAGGACCAGCGCATCTTCTACCCCGCCGCCGCCACGCCCGACGGCCCGGCGGCCTATGTGATGGACATCGGCAACAACGATGTGCGCAGCGAGGGCATGTCCTACGGCATGATGGTGGCCGTGCAGATGGGCCGCAAGGCCGAGTTCGACGCGCTGTGGAACTGGACGTGGACGCACATGCGCTACCGCTCGGGCCCGCGCCAGAGCTACTTCCGCTGGCAGTGCAAGCCCGAAGGCTGCGCCGGTTTCGGCAAGGACGCCGTGCCGGCGTCCGACGGCGAGGAGTACTTCGCCACTGCGCTGCTGATGGCGGCCTCGCGCTTCGGCAACGGCTCCGGCATCTACGACTACAACGCCCAGGCCCAGGAACTCCTGACCGCCATGCTGCACAAGGAGACGATGAACGGCGGCATCGTGCAGGGGGCCCGCTCCATCTTCTCGCCCCAGCACGGCCAGGTCGTCTTCGTGCCGGTGGGCGATGCGGCCGAGTTCAGCGACCCGTCCTACCACCTGCCGGCCTTCTACGAACTCTGGGCCCGCCGCGCCGCCAAGGCCGAGGACCGCCAGCGCTGGCGCGAGATCGCCGACATCAGCCGTGCCTACTTCTCCAAGGCCGCCCATCCGCGCACCGGCCTCACGCCCGACTACGCGCACTTCGACGGCCGCCCCAAGGTGCTGGACGGCCATGAGGACTTCCGCTACGACGCCTTCCGCACCGCGGTGAACTGGAGCGTGGATCAGGCCTGGTGGGGCAGAAACCCCGCCGCCGCGGGCCTGAGCCAGCGGCTGCTGACCTTCTTCGCCGCGCAGAAGCAGCCCTACACCCATCTCTACACGGTGGACGGCAGGCCGCTGAACGACGAGCCATCCAAGGGGCTCATCTCGTGCAATGCCGTTGCCGCGCTGCTCGTGGAGCCGGCGCAGGCCGCGCCCTTCGTCAACGCCCTCTGGGCACTGGACCCGCCCAGGGGCCAGTGGCGCTACTACGACGGCCTGCTGCAGTTCATGAACCTGTTGCACACCACGGGGCGGTTCAAGGCCTGGTGAGGGGAAAAATCTCATCGCCGTGCGCCGTTGGCGGCGGCAGGCATCCCTAACATCGGCGCCGCGCACCGTGGTGCGCGCAACTTCAGGGATGACATGACAAGAACCACCTGCAGCCTGGCCCGGCTCGCGCTGCTGACCCTCACGCTGGCCACCGGCCATGCCCTCGCGCAGACGCCGCCTGCACCCGCCGCACCGGCGGCGTCCGCGCCGACGGTGCCCGCCCGGCCCGCGCTGGCGCTGCCCGACCCGAGCGAGCCCAAGCCGTTCGACAAGGTCATCACCGCCGAGGCCAAGACGCAGCAAGGCCTGTTTGCGGTGCACAGCGTCAAGAACAAGCTGTACTTCGAGATTCCCAAGGCGCTGCTGGAGCAGCCGCTGCTGATGGTGGCCAACGCCACGGCCGTGCCGGCGGGCCAGGACCATGTGGGCCGCACGCTGAACCAGGACGTGCTGCGCTTCGTGCTGCACCAGAACCGCGTGCTGCTGCAGCTCGTCACGCATGCCGCCGTGACCGCGCCGGGAAACGTGCTGGCCGAGGCCGTCAGCCAGTCGCAGCGCGACGCCATCCTGGCCGTGTTCCCGGTCGAGGCCTACGGCAAGGGCGGTGCGCCGGTCATCGAGGTGTCGCGGCTGTTCAGCGCCGAGGTGGGCGACTTCAGCGCCCGCGCGATGGTGCGGGGCAACCTGGACAGCAGCCGCAGCTATGTCGAGAAGACCAAGGCCTTCCCTGGCAGCATCCGCGTCGATGCCGTGCAGACCTACACCGTCTCGCCGCTGCCCACGCCCACGCTGCCCGGGGCCATGCTGGCGCCGCCCATGCTGCCGGCGCGCAGCGTGTCGTTGAACCTGGCCTACAACATCGTGCAGCTGCCCGAGCAGCCCATGATGCCGCGCCTGTTCGACGACCGCGTGGGCTTCCTCAGCGTCAGCCGCATGGACTTCGGCCAGGGCCTGCAGGAGGCCCGCCGCGAGCGCCTCATCACGCGCTGGCGGCTGGAGAAGAAGGACCCGGCGGCGGCCGTCAGCGACCCCGTCAAGCCCATCGTCTGGTACATCGACAAGGCCACGCCCACCGCGCTGGTGCCCTACGTGAAGAAGGGCGTCGAGGCCTGGAACGCCGCCTTCGAGTCCGCCGGCTTCAGCAACGCCGTGCAGGCGCGCCCCTATCCCACGGCCGAGGAAGACCCCGAGTTCGACCCCGAGGACGTGCGCTACAGCGTCATCCGCTGGGTGCCGTCGCCCATCGCCAACGCCTACGGCCCGCACCTGGCCGACCCGCGCAGCGGCGAGATCCTGAACGCCAACGTCGTGCTGTTCCACAACATCCTGCAGCTGCAGCAGGACTGGTACCTCACGCAGGTGGGCCCGCTGGACCCGCGCGCGCGCAAGCTGCCGCTGCCCGACGACCTGATGGGCGAGCTGGTGGCCTTCGTCGTCACGCACGAGGTGGGGCATTCGCTGGGCTTTCCGCACAACATGAAGGCCAGCTCGCTGTACCCCGTGGACAAGCTGCGCGACCCGCAATGGCTCAAGACCATGGGGCACACGCCGTCCATCATGGACTACAGCCGCTTCAACTACGTCGTGCAGCCGCAGGACGGCGTCGACCCCGCGCTGCTGATCCCGCGCATCGGCCCCTACGACGTCTTCGCCACCCGCTGGGGCTACATGCCCATCCCGAGCGCCAAGACGCCCGACGATGAGCGCCAGCAGCTCAACCTGTGGGCCCGCGAGCAGGCCACCACGCCGTGGCTGCGCTTCGACGCACCGCGCAGCGAGGGCGGCGACGTCGGCGAGAACCTGGAGGCCGTGGGCGATGCCGACGCCGTGGCCGCTACCGGGTTGGGCCTGCGCAACCTGCAGCGCGTCATCAAGATGCTGCCCGACGCCGTGCCGCAGGACGGCCGCGACGACCAGTTGCTGGAGCGGCTGTACCGCGCCACCTGGCAGCAATGGGGCCGCGAGCTGTCGCACGTGGTGGCCGTCGTGGGCGGCTACGAGGTGCAGAACAAGCACAACGACCAGCCCGGCGCCATCGCCCAGCCCGTGCCGCGCGAGCGCCAGGTGCGGGCGATGCAGTTCCTGGCCGAGCAGATGCTGGCCACGCCGCCGTGGATGCTGGACCCGGCCATCGTGCAACGCCTGGGCGCCACGGGGGCGTCGCTGCCGCTGGGCATGAGCCAGCGCAGCCTGCTGCGCTACCTGCTGTCCCCGCAGCGCACGCAGCGGCTGATGGCCCAGGAGGCCCAGCTCGGCGCGCGCGCCTACCGGCTGGCCGACCTGCTGGCCGACCTGCGCCGCGGCGTCTTCACCGAGCTGGGTGGCGCCGCCGCCATTGCCGCGCCGCGGCGTGGCCTGCAGCGCCACTACGTCGAGACGCTGGCGGCCCGCCTGGCCGCCGGCAACCCGCTGGGCCTGGACGACAGCGAGCCCGGCGTGCGCGCCGAGATGCGCGCGCTCAAGGGCGTCATCGCCGCTGCGGCCGCGCGGGGCGATTTCACGCGCCAAGCCCACCTGCGCGGGTTGGTGGACGTCATCGACAAGGCGCTGGACCCGCGCGCCGCTGCGTCGGCCGGCGCCGCGGCGACGCTGATCCGGGTCGGCTGGCAGCCCGAGGACGGCCACGGCTGCTGGGACGGCCACGACCACGGCCCGCGCAACGACTGACGCCGACCCGGCTTTGAGGGGGCGGCCACGCCCGCCCGACCGCAGCCCCGCGCCGACAATCGCGCCGATGAGGTTCAGCGACATCCACTCGGGTCAGGGCAGCGCGGCATGGGCGTGATGGCTGCCGCCTGGCCGCGCCGCCGCTGGCGGCTGCCTCCGGCGCTGGTGGCGTCGCTGCTGGTGCACGGCCTGCTGCTCAGCCTCAGCTTCGGCGACGGCGTGGGCCTGCCGGGCCTGGAGCTGCCGTGGCAGACGCGCCGCGTCGAAGTGCCCGAACTGCGCGTGCAGCTGGCATCCCCACCGGCACCACCGCCCGTCGCGCCCGCACCGCCCGATGCGGCCGGAGACGACGCCACGGCCGCAGTGCCGGCCGACACGGCAACGGCCGAGACGTCGCCCGAGCCCGGCGCGGCCGAGGTGCACCTGCTGTCGGCCGACGACCTCGACCCGCCCGCCGCCGTGGCCCGCGCGCTGCTGGCCGTGCCGCGGCGCGACGCCGCCTTCGCCGTGCCCGCCGCGTCCGCCGTGCCGACGGCCGCCGTCGCGTCGCTGGCCGCCGCATCCAGCCCGGTCGTCGAGACGCTGGCGCGCGCCCGCGACTCGCTGCGCCTGCGCACCGAGCCGGTGGCCGAGCTTGCCGCGCTGGAGCCGCCGCGCCCCGTTGCCGCCGTGGGCATGCTGTCGGCGGCTTCCGCCCCCGCGCTGGAGACCTTGCGCCGCGGCGACGCGCTGCGACTGAGCGGCGAGCGCGCGTGGCTGGACGCGGCCCGGCCCGACGCTGCCGCGCTGCCGGCCGCCGTCGTTTCCACGCTGGGCGCGGCCTCGGCGCCGGGCCTTGAACGCCTGCGCCGCGCCGCCGATGGGCTGCGCCCCCGCGCCGATGGCGAGCGCGCCAGCGAGCTGGCCCAGCTGGACACCGCCCGCCAGCAGGCCCAGCAGGGCGCCCAGCGCCTGGAAGCCGCGCGGCTGGACGCGCTGAAGCAGGCCGCCGACCGCGCCGAAGCGGCCCGCCAGGAGGCCGCGCGCGCCGAGGCGGCCCGGCTGGACGCCCTGCGCGCCGACGCCGCGCGCCGCGAGGCGGCCCGCCTCGCCGCCGAACGCCAGGCCGCCGACCAGCTGGCCGCGGCGAAGGCGCTGGCCCGGGCCGAGGAAGAACAGCGCGAAGCCCGCAAGCGCGCCATCGGCCGCCAGCTCGACGAAGAGGCCGCCCGCCGCGATGCCGAACGCCAGCGCCCCGACTGGGCCCCGGCCCGCCGCGGCCGGCTGTTCGGCCGCATCGACGCCAATGCCGAGCTGGCCGCCTATGGCGAAGCCTGGGCGCGCAAGATCGAGAACAACCTCAGCCCCGAGCAGCTGCGCGAGCTGACCCGCCAGCCCGCAGGCGACGCCGTCATCACCGTGGCCGTGCGCAGCAACGGCTCGGTGGAAGCCGTCACCGTGGTGCGCTCCAGCGGCGTGCCGGCCGTCGACGAAGCCATCACGCGCATCGTGCGCAGCCTGGAGAACTACCCCGCATTCCCGCCGGCGCTGCTGCGCGATTACGACGTCGTCGAGATCCGGCGGACGTGGCATGTCGACACGGCGGTACGGCTGTATTGAGCGGCCGGGGTCACGGCACGGGAAAGCGATGCACGCCGTCCGCCGGCAGCTTGTGCATGCAGGCGACGAACAGCGGGTCGACGAGCCAGCCCTCCAGCCATGACCGCACCGACGGCACCGCCAGCGTTGCGAACCATGCCGGGTCCACGGCGGCGAACTGCCGCACGAAGGGCATCACGGCCAGGTCGGTGGCGCAGGGCGTGGCGCCGCCCAGGAAGGGTGCGGCCTGCAGCCGGGCCTCCAGCGGCTGCAGCAGCACGGCCACCGCGGCGTCGCGGTGGGCCTCCGGCGTGAGCGGGTCACCCGCGTAGCGCTGCGGGTACTTCCAGCGGTCCAGGTGGTGCTTGAAGTCGCCGTCGTTGCGCTGCACCAGGTCGAGGTTCTCGGGCGACTGCGCCCGCACCCACCAGCCCCGCGCGTCGTCGGCGTCGGGCGCGGCCAAGGCCCAGCGCATGATGTCCCAGCTCTCGTCGATGACGCGGCCATCGGGCAGCTGCAGCACCGGTACCGTCGCCTTGGGCGACAGGGCCAGCAGGCTGGCCGGCTTGTCGCGCAGGGCGACCTCCACCGCCTCGAAATCCCGCCCCGCCTGCAGCAGCGCCATGCGTGCGCGCATCGCGTAGGGGCAGCGGCGGAACGTGTAGAGCCGCGGCAGCTGCGGGCTTGGGGGAGAGGCGGGCGTGTGTGGGGCCGGCGTCGATGCGTCCATGCGGGCAGGCGGGTGCGGGCGGGCGATCAGGCGGATGGGGCGTGGCTCACTGCACGCGCAGCACTTCGAACTGCAGCCGGGCGGGCGCCACGTGCAGCGCCACCTCGTCACCTTCGCGCTTGCCCAGCAGGGCCTGGCCCAACGGCGCCTGGCTGCTGATGACCTGCACGAGCTCGGCGCCGCTGCCCAGCTTCATGCTGCCGCCCTCCGGGCCGAGGAAGAGCTGCTGCTGCCTGTCGTGGGCGTCGACCAGGCAGACCAGCGCGCCGACCTGGATGCCGAGGCTCTCGTCGTAGTCGCGGGGGCGGAACTGGCGCCAGTGGGCGATCGCCTCGCGGATGGCTTCGGCACGCCGCGCCTGGCCCGTGGCCAGGTAGGCGGCTTCGAGGCCCAGCGTGTCGTACTTGTTCTCGGCGATGTTCTCTTCGTGCGTCGCGGTCTCATGCGCCACGCGCGCGGCCTCCTCGGTCTGCCGCAGGTCGTCGGCGAGGCGTGCCAGCACCTGTTGCTGCAGCAGGAATTTGTCCATCGTGAAGGGGCGTCTCGAACATGCGGGGGGCGCCGCGATTATCGAGGGTGCTCCCTCACGGCATGGGCTCGCCGGTCGTCAGGCGACGGGTCATCGGCGCACCGTCCTACACCTGCCGGGGGCCAGCGGCCGCAAGGTGAGGGCCTCGCAGCTCTGGAGCGAATGCCATGCCCCGCGGTGACAAGTCGTCTTACACGGACAAGCAGATACGCCAGGCCGCGCACATCGAGGCGGGCTATGAGGCCCGCGGCGTGCCGGAGCAGGAGGCGCAAGTCCGCGCGTGGGCCACCGTGAACAAGATGAGCGGTGGCGGCAAGAAGTCGGGGTCGGGGCGCGGCCGGCCGGTCAGCACCGCGCCGGCGCGCAAGGGCGGGCAACGGGGTGCCGCGGCCTCGGCCAGCCGCACGGCGGCCCAGCGCTCGGCATCGGCGAAGAAGGCCGCTGCCACGCGCAAGCGCAACGCCGAAGCGCGCGCCCGCGCGGGTTGACGCTCAGCGGCCCAGGCAGCGCAGCGACGCGTCGACGACGGCCTGTGCCGTCACGCCGAAGTGTGCGTACAGCGCCGCGGCCGGCGCCGATTCGCCGAAGGTGTCGATGCCGACGACGGCGCCCTCCAGCCCGACGTACTGGCGCCACGGCCCGGTCACGCCGGCCTCCACGGCCACGCGCGGCACGCCGGCGGGCAGCACGCTGGCGCGCCAGGCGGCGTCCTGCTGCTCGAACGTGAAGCAGGAGGGCAGCGACACGACGCGGGCGTTCACGCCTTGCTCGGCCAGCCGCTTTTGCGCCTGCACGGCCAGGTCCAGCTCGGAGCCGGTGGCGATCAGCACGAGCTGCAGCGGCGTGTCGGCCGCTTCGCGCACCAGCACGTAGCCGCCGCGCTGGATGGCGGCCAGCGTGGGCTCGTCGCGGTGCTGGTGCGGCAGGTTCTGGCGCGACAGGATGAGCGCCGTCGGCGTGTGGCGGTGGCGCACGGCGGTCTGCCAGGCCACCAGCGTCTCCACGGCATCGCCCGGTCGCCAGACGTCCAGGTTGGGCACCAGGCGCAGCGTGGCGACCTGCTCGACCGGCTGGTGCGTGGGGCCGTCCTCGCCCAGGCCGATGGAGTCGTGCGTGAAGACGTAGATGGGGTTGGTGCGCATCAGCGCGGCCATGCGGATGGCGTTGCGGGCGTACTCCGAGAACATCAGGAAGGTGCCGCCGAAGGGGCGGTAGCCGCCGTGCAGCGCGATGCCGGTCTGGATGGCCACCATCGCGAACTCGCGCACGCCGTAGTGCAGGTAGTTGCCGCCGGCGGCGGCCTTCTCGATGGACGTGCAGCCCTTCCACTGCGTGAGGTTGGACGGTGCCAGGTCGGCCGAGCCGCCCAGCAGTTCGGGCAGGCCGGGGGCCAGCGCGTTGATGCTGTTCTGCGAGGCCTTGCGCGATGCAATGGTCTCTGCCTTGGCGACGACGGCGGCGAGCTGGGCGGCGGCCCGCTCGTCGAAGCCGGTGGGCAGCTCGCCCCTCACGCGGCGCATGAACTCGGCCGCGCGGGGATGGGCGGCGAGCACCGCCTCCCACTCGCGCTGTGCGGTGGTGCCGCGGTCGCGGGCGTCCAGCGGCGCACGGGCCTCGTCGGGCACGACGAAGGGCGGGTGCGGCCAGTTCAAGGCCGCGCGCACGGCCGCCACTTCGGCGGCGCCCAGCGGTGCGCCGTGCACGTCGTGGCCGCCGGCCTTGTTGGGCGAGCCCTTGCCGATGGTGGTCTTTGCGCAGATCAGCGTGGGGCGGCCATCGTCCTGCGTGGCCGTGGCCAGCGCCGCGTCTATTGAACCGAAGTCATGCCCGTCGACGTTGCGCAGCACGCGCCAGCCATAGGCCTCGAAGCGGGCCGGCGTGTCGTCGCCGAACCAGCCCTTCACGTCGCCGTCGATGGAGATGCCGTTGTCGTCGTAGATGACGACCAGCTTGCCCAGACCCCAGGTGCCGGCCAGCGAGCAGGCCTCGTGCGAGATGCCTTCCATCAGGCAGCCGTCGCCGACGAAGACGAAGGTGCGGTGATCGACGAGCGTGTGGCCCGGCGCGTTGAACTCCGCCGCCAGCAGCTGCTCGGCCAGCGCCATGCCCACCGCGTTGGCCAGGCCCTGGCCCAGCGGGCCGGTGGTCGTCTCGACGCCGGGCGTCAGGCCCACCTCGGGGTGGCCGGGCGTCTTGCTGTGCATCTGGCGGAAGGCCTTCAGCTCATCCATGGGCAGGTCGTAGCCGCTCAGGTGCAGCAAGCCGTACAGCAGCATGGAGCCGTGGCCGTTGGACAGCACGAAGCGGTCGCGGCCGGGCCAGGTCGGGTCGGCCGGGTTGTGGCGCAGGTGCTTGCTCCACAGCACGGCGGCGATGTCGGCCATGCCCATGGGCATGCCGGGGTGGCCGGAGTTGGCCTGCTGCACGGCGTCGATGGCGAGCATGCGCAGCGCGTTGGCGGCGAGGGTGAGGTCTTGCATGGTGTTCAGGCTTGGATGGAGCGGATCAGCTGTTCCAGCGTTTCGGTGTCGGTGATGAACTGCGCGATGCCTTCGGTCAGCTTGTCGCGGGCCATCGCATCGGCGGCGAGCGCGCCGTTGAACTCGGCCTCGGTCATCGCGGCCGGTGCGGGCTCGGTCGTGGCCGCCGGCGTCAGGCGGCGCTCGACGGGCGTGTTCGCCTGCTGCAGCTCGGCCAGCAGCGCGGGGCTGATGGTCATCAGGTCGCAGCCGGCCAGCGCCAGGATCTGGCCGCTGTTGCGAAAGCTCGCGGCCATCACCTCGGTCTTGATGCCGTGGCGCTTGTAGTGGCGGTAGATCTCGACGACGGAGCGCACGCCGGGGTCGTTGGGGCCGGCCATCGCGGCCTCGTCCCAGCTGCCGCCCGCGGTCTTCTTGAACCAGTCGTAGATGCGGCCGACGAACGGCGAGATCAGCTGCACGCCGGCATCGGCGCAGGCCCTGGCCTGGGCCAGGCAGAACAGCAGCGTCAGGTTGGTGCGTATGCCCTGCTGCTCCAGCTCGCGGGCGGCCTGGATGCCGGCCCAGGTGGACGCCAGCTTGATGAGCACGCGCTCGCGCGGCACGCCGGCGGCGGCATAGAGCTCAATGATGCGTTTGGCCGTGGCGATGGACGCCGCCGTGTCGTGCGACAGGCGCGGGTCGATCTCGGTGGACACGCGGCCGGGCACGACCTTGAGGATCTCGACGCCGAACGCCACCAGCAGATGCTCGGCCACCGTGCCGGCAGCGGCGCCCGGGTGGGCGGCCACGGCCTGCTCCAGCAGCGTGCGGTAGCGCGGCTGCTGCACGGCCTTCAGCACGAGGGAGGGGTTGGTCGTCGCGTCCTGCGGGCGGAACTGTGCGAGCTGGTCGAAGTCGCCGGTGTCGGCGACGACGGTGGTGTGTTGGCGGAGGAGATCGAGGCTGTTCATTTTTTGGGCAAAGCGCGGCCCTGCCGCGGTCAGGCGGCACAAGCCAGTGGGTGGAACAAAGGGGTTAGCTGAACTCGCTGCGCAGCGCCGTGTAAAGGCGCTGGAAGCGGGCATGGCGTGGCTGCAGCGCGGCGGCCAATGCGGGGTCGGGTTCGGCGACACGGGCGATGTCGGGCGTGCGGCAGACCTCGTCCACCGTGCCGCCTGTTGCCAGCCAGGCCAGGCGAGCGGCGCCCAACGCGCCACCCGCCTCGGCGCCGACGCCGTTGACCAGGCGCACGTTCAGCAGCGACGCGAGCAGCCTGGCCCACCATTCACTGCGCGCACCGCCGCCCACCAGCCACAGCTGCTCGGCATGGCCGCCGCCGGCTTGCAGTGCCTGCCAGCCGTCCAGCAGTGCAAAGCCCACGCCTTCCAGCACGGCGTAGCCCATCTCGGCGGCGCCGTGTTCATGCGTGAGGCCGAAGAACACGCCCTGTGCGTTGGCGTTGTTGTGCGGCGTGCGCTCACCGCTGAGGTAGGGCAGGAAGATCGGCGCCTGCTGGCGCTGCGTGTCGGTCAGCGCGGCGGCCTTGGCAATGAGGTCGGCCTCGCCGCCGGGCATGCCCAGCATCAGCGTGGCCCAGCGCAGCGCGCTCGCGGCGCTGAGGATGACGCTCATCTGGTGCCAGGTGCCGGGCAGCGCATGGCAGAAGGCGTGTACTGCACGAGACGGGTTGGGGCTGAAGGCTTCGTTGCACAGGAAGATGACGCCGGACGTGCCCAGCGACAGGAATCCGTCGCCGGGTTTCACGACGCCCATGCCGACGGCGCTGGCCGCGTTGTCGCCACCGCCGCCAGCGACGGGGATGCCGGCGGGCAGGCCCCAGCGCGCGGACAGCTCGGCCTTCAGCGTCGCGCTGGCTTCGCTGCCTTCGACCAGGCGCGGCATGTGGCTCTCGTTCAGGCCGGTCAACTCCAGCGCGACGGGCGACCAGCGGCGCCGGGCGACGTCCAGCCACAGCGTGCCGGCGGCGTCGCTCATCTCGCTCACGGCTTCGCCGGTCAGCTGCAGGCGCAGCCAGTCCTTGGGCAGCAGCACCTTGGCTACACGGCCAAAGAGTTCGGGTTCGTGCTGGCGCATCCAGGCCAGCTTGGGCGCCGTGAAGCCGGGCATCGCCAGGTTGCCGGTGATGGCCGGCAGCTCGGGGCAGGCGGCCATCATCTGCTCGCACTGCGGGCCGCTGCGGCCGTCGTTCCACAGGATGGCCGGGCGCAGCACCGCGCCGGCCGCGTCCAGCGTCACGGCGCCGTGCATCTGGCCGGACAGGCCGATGCCGCGCACCTGCGCGAGCGCGGCGCCGTGGTCTTGCTTGAGTCTGGCCATGCCGGCATCGAGCGCGGCCCACCAGTCGGCGGGGTTCTGCTCACTCCACAGCGGCTGCGGCCGCTGCACGGTGAGCGCCACGCCGGTGGTGGCGATGATCTGGTGCTGCTCGTTCAGAAGCAGCAGCTTGATCTCGGAGGTGCCGAGGTCGATGCCAAGAAACATGGCCAGGGCCCCGATCAGACGAAGTTGTTGACGATGTTTTCCAGGCGCTCTTGGCGGCCGGAGCGCGGTGCCGGGGAGATGCCCTGTGCGTGAACGATGCTGGCCAAGTCATCAAGGCTGGCACCGCCGGTGATCTTCTTGCCCAGGTCGCCCTCCCAGCCGGCATAGCGGTCGGCCACGGCCTTCTCCAGCTGGCCGCTCTCGTACAGCGCGGCGGCGGCCAGGAAGGCGCGGGCCATCGTGTCCATGCCGCCGATGTGACCTTCCAGCTGGTCGATGGGGTCGATGGACTGGCGGCGCACCTTGGCGTCGAAGTTGGTGCCGCCGGTGGTGTAGCCCCCCGCGCGGATCATCTCCAGCATGGCCGGCACGAGCTGCACGTGGTTGTTGGGGAACTGGTCGGTGTCCCAGCCCAGCTGCTCGTCACCGCGGTTGGCGTCCAGCGAGCCGAAGATGCCCAGTGCGCAGGCGGTGGCCACTTCGTGCTCGAAGCTGTGGCCGGCCAGCGTCGCGTGGTTGACCTCGATGTTGACCTTGACCTCGTTCTCCAGGCCGTAGGTCTTCAGGAAGCCGTAGACCGTGGCGCTGTCGTAGTCGTACTGGTGCTTGGTGGGCTCCTGCGGCTTGGGCTCGATGAGGATGGTGCCCTTGAAGCCGATCTTGTGCTTGTGCTCGACGACCGAGGTCAGGAAGCGGCCGTAGTTGGCCATCTCGCGCTTGAGGTCGGTGTTGAGCAGCGTCTCGTAGCCTTCGCGGCCGCCCCACAGCACGTAGTTCTGGCCGCCCAGGCGGTTCGTCCACTCCAGCACGTGCTTCACTTGCGCTGCTGCGTAGGCGTAGACGGCGGGGTCGGGGTTGGTGGCCGCGCCGCTCATGAAGCGGCCGTGCGAGAACAGGTTGGCCGTGCCCCACAGCAGGCCGACCTTGCCGTCCTGCATCTTCTTGGCGGCGGCTTCCAGCAGGCCGTCGAGGATGCGGTTGGACTCGGCCAGCGTCGCGCCCTCGGGGGCCACGTCGCGGTCATGGAAGCACCAGTAGGGCAGGCCCAGCTTGCCGAAGAAGTCGAACGCGGCGTCCAGCTTCATGTAGGCGGCCTTGACCGGGTCGGCCTCGTTGAACCAGGGGCGCTGGAACACGGTGTTGCCCAGACCGAAGACGTCCTCGCCCTTCCAGCAGAAGTTGTGCCAGTAGCAGACGGCGGGGCGCAGGTGCTCGGCCAGCGTCTTGCCGAGGACGACGCGCTTGGCGTCGTACCAGCGGTAGGCCAGCGGGTTGGTGGACGAGGGGCCTTCGTACTGGACGACGGGGAGATCGGAATAGGCGGTGCTCATGGCAAGGTCCTTGACTGCGGGAAAGGTGATGGGGGAGGGGTTGTGGGGGGTCAGGCGGTGGCCGGCACGGTGCCTTGGCGCGGCTCGTCATCGTCGGCGCCGACGCCGGCCTGGCGGCGGCGCTGCGCAAGTTCATCGGCCATCTGGAGCGTGGTCTGCTTGTTGAGCTTGTTGGCCAGCAGGCACAGCGTGCAGGCGGCGAAGCAGGCGCCGACGCCGAAGCTCGACATCACGCGGTAGCCCTCGATGGCGCCGGCGGCCGAGGGGTGCTGCGTGTCGTAGCCGAAGAAGCCGGCCAGGCACCACAGGAACACCGCCGAGCCGAGCGCCAGGCCCGACTTCAGCGAGAACCCGATGGTGGCGAACACCATGCCGGTGAAGCGCCGGCCGGTCTGCCATTCGGAGTAGTCGGCCGCGTCGGCGTACATGGCCCACATGACGGCGATGGTCGGCGCGTAGAACACGGCGCCAAGGATGTGCAGGCCCAGCATGAGCCAGACCGCGTCGGGCGGCAGCAGGTAGAGCGCACAGGCGGCCAGCGTCGACAGCGCGAAGCCGGCGGTCGCGACGGCGCGCTTGCCGTACTTCGCCGACAGGCCGGCGGACAGCATGATGACGACCAGCGTCGTGCCGAAGCCGGCCATGTTGATGATGCTGTTGAACACGTCCGCCACGTTGGACTGGGCCAGGCTGTCGCGCGTGCCGTGCACGATGTAGCCCAGCGTGTCGGCCAGGCTGCCGGTGCCGTTGGGGTCGGGCGTCGTCAGGCCGAAGGCGGCCACGAAGTCGAACATCGCGGCCTTGTCGACGTAGTGGTGGTAGTAGTTGAAGTGGGCGCCGCCCCGCAGCGTGAGCATGCCGAAGTTGAAGACGGTGTAGGCCACCAGCGCGATCCACGGGCCGTTCTTCAGCAGGTCGGCGAAGTCCTCGCGCGGCGAGGACTGCGTCTCGACGATGGGCTTGATGCGCTCCTTGGTCGTGACGAAGGTGATGAGGAACAGCACCAGGCACAGCGCGGCCCAGATCGTCATCGTGACCTGCCAGCCGTGGGCGCGGTCATGGCCTTGCGCGAACTTGGCCACCAGCGGCAGCGTGAAGCCGCCGACGATGAACTGCGCCACGTTGACCGACACGAAGCGGTAGGAGTTGAGCTTGGTGCGCTCGTTGAGGTCGCCCGTCATCACGCCGCCCAGCGCCGAGTAGGGCATGTTGTTCATCGAGTACAGCGTCATCAGCAGCGTGTTGGTGATGCCGGCATACGCGATGACCATGCCCGTGCTCCAGCCCCAACTGGGGTCGGGCGTCGTGTATGCGGCGATCATGACGACGCACCAGGGAATGGTCGTCCACAGCACCCAGGGGCGGAACTTGCCCCAGCGGGTGTTCGTGCGGTCGGCCAGCACGCCCATGACGGGGTCGAAGATGGCGTCCCACAGCCGCGGCCACAGCAGGATGGCCGCGGCCGTGTTGGCCGACAGGCCGAACACGTCCGTGTAGAAGTTCAGCTGGAACAGCACCATCGTCATGAAGACGAAGTTGGCCGCGGCATCGCCGCAGCTGTATCCGGCCTTCTCGATGAAGGACAAGGGCTGGCTTTTCATGTGTCTCCTCTGGTTTTTCTGAGGTGGTCGCCCTTTGAAGGGTCTGTCCGGAATCAGGCCTTGGCTTCGTAGCTGAGGTAGTCGAAGTCTGCCGTCGTGCGCGTGCCGGCCAGGTCCTGGCAGGCGATGCCGACGAAGTTGCCGGTGAAGCCGAAGTTGTTGGCGAAGCCGTTGAGGAAGCGGGTCGCGAACTCGTCGCTCAGCATGGCCGTGTCCAGCGCCGGGCCAAGGGGCTGCCACGCGGCGCTGCCCTGGCGGAACGAGAACTGGTAGGTGTCGTGGCTGAACTCGACGGCCAGGTCCACCGGGCCATCGGCCAGCGGCACGGGCGCGGCGGGGCCGTTGATGGCGCCGTCGCGGTTGACGGTCAGGTAGACGACGCGGGCGTTGCTGTCCGGGTCGCGCGTGACGTGCAGGTAGGCGTGGTTGCGCGTGTTGTAGTACGCCACGAGGCCGGCCATCTGGTGGAAGCTGCCGGGCTCGAAGTCCACGCGCGTCTCGATGCGGCAGTGGAAGTGCTGCTGGCGGCGCGCGACGAGGCTCTGGTCGAACAGGCTCATCAGCGACTCGCGGCCCGTCAGGCGCAGGTGGCCGGGGCGGGCGGTGAGGGAGGCCCAGCTCTCGTCGAACGGCTTGCGCAGCGAGTTCAGGTGGCCGTTGAACACCGGCGTGTCGAAGTCGTCGCGGGCCGGCTCGGCCGGGAAGGGGTGGGCGGGCAGGTTGGGCCCCTCGACGTGCAGGCTGGGTTGCTGGCCGTTGCCGCCGACGACCTCGGGCCAGTCGTCATCGCGCCACTGGATGCGCTGCAGCGCCGTCTCGCGGCCCAGCGGGCAGTGCAGGCCGGCGTAGCCGTCCTCGGGTTGGTTGTTGGCGGCGTTGGGGCCGGTCCACTCCAGCGGGCGGCCGCACAGGTGGGCCATGAACCATTCGCCGTTGGCGGTCTCGACGAGGCTGGCGTGGCCGCTGCGCTGCAGGCCGTCGGTCTTCTTCTGCCAGGCGGTCAGCAGCGGGTTGCCGGGCAGCGTCTCGTAGGGGCCGTCCAGCTGGCGCGAGCGGGCCAGCGTCACCGCGTGCTCGTAGAAGGTGCCGCCCTCGGCCGTCAGCAGGTAGTACCAGCCGTTGCGCTTGTAGATGTGCGGGCCTTCGACGACGCCCAGGTCGGTGCCGGCGTAGATGTTCTTGATCGGGCCGACGAGCTTCTTCGCGTCGTGGTCGTACTCCTGCAGCAGGATGCCGTTGAAGTGGTTCTTGCCCGGCCAGTGTGTCCACTGCTGGTTGACCAGCCAGTGGCGGACGGCACCGTTTTCATCCACGTCGTGGAACAGGCTGGGGTCGAAGCCCGAGCTGTTCAGGTAGATGGGTTCGCTCCACGGGCCGTCGATGCTGGGCGCCGTGATGAGGTAGTTGTGCGTGTCCTTGAACGCGCCGATGGTGGAGCGCACGTCGGTGTAGATCAGCCAGAACTGGCCGCCCGAGTACGTCAGGCAGGGCGCCCAGACGCCGGCGGAGTCGGGGTGGCCGGTCAGGTCCAGCTGGCTGGTGCGCGTGCAGGCATAGCTGTGGTGGCGCCAGTGGACGAGGTCCTTGGAGTGATGGATGCGCACGCCCGGCCACCACTCGAACGTGGAGGTGGCGATGTAGTAGTCATCGCCGTCCGTGCCCGGCACGCGGCAGATGGAGGGGTCGGCATGGAAGCCCGGCAGGATGGGGTTGGTGATCATCTTCAGGAGGTCAGAGGAAGCAGGGCTGCCGGCGGGCGGTGCGGCCGGCCGGCGTGGAGGAGCAGGGCACCGATGACGACGAGGCCACCGGCAGCGGTCAGCGCCTGGGCGGCGCCGGAGAACTTGGCCGCGGCGACGCAGGCGTCCCAGTGCGACGTGATGAGCCACACCAGCGCCGCGCCCGCCAGCGCGACGAGGCTGCCGGCCGTCAGCAGCGGGCGGTGGGCGCGCGACAGGTCCATGCCGGCGTCCACATCCACGCGCTCGAAGCGGCCGCGGAACCACAGCCAGAAAAGGCCCAAGCTCGTCAGGTGCATGACGCCGGCGTAGACGAAGGCCCATTGCTGCGTGCCGGTCCACTGCACGGTCAGCGCCGTCAGCAGCGCGATGAACATGCCGCCGATGCCGCCCGCCGTGGCGCCCAGGCCGATGACGGCGCCGGAGACCTTGGTGGGGAACAGGTCCGTCGCGGACGTCAGCAGGTTGGCCGACCACGCCTGGTGGCAGGCCGTGGCCAGCGCGATCAGCGCCACGCAGGCGGCAAAGCTGTCGGCCCAGTAGGCCGCGATGCTGCCCGGCATGCAGGCGGCGAAGACGCCCATCGTCACCATGCGGGCCTTGTCCACCGGCCAGCCGCGTTTGTTCAGGTGGCCCGACAGCCAGCCGCCGAAGATGGAGCCCACGCTGGAGCCCAGGTAGATGAGGGCCACGAGGCCGGCGCTCTTCAGCGGGTTCTGGCCGCGCTCGCGCTCGAGGTATGACGGCAGCCAGAACAGGAAGAACCACCAGACCGGGTCGGTCAGCATCTTGGCCAGCAGGAAGGGCCAGATCTCGCGGTAGCGCAGCAGCGCCGTCCACGGCAGGCGCACGGCCTCGGTGGCGGGCGGCTGGCCGGCGCGGATGTGGGCGAGTTCCGCGGCCGACACCCGGGCATGCTGCTCCGGCGCATGGAAGCCACGCTGCCAGAACACCAGCCACGCCAACCCCGCCGCGCCGATGGCAACGAACGCCGACTGCCAGCCGAAGTTCAGTGCCAGCCACACGGTGACGGGCGACGCGATGATGCCCAAAGCGGTGCCCGAGTTGAACAGGCCCGTCGCCAGCGCGCGCTCCTGCTGCGGGAACCACATTGCCACGGCCTTGATGGCCGCGGGGAAGTGCGCCGCCTCGGCCATGCCCAGCAGGAAACGCACGACCACCAGGCCCAGCACCGTGGCCACCAGCCCGTGCGCGGCCGATGCCAGCGACCACAGGATCAGCGCCACCGCCAGGCTGCGCTTGACGCCGAAGCGGTCGATGGCCGAACCGATCAGCGGCGGGAAGGCGGCGTAGGCCGCGGTGAACGCGAAGGTGATCCAGCCGTAGTCGGCATCGGTCAGCGCCAGGCCGCCGGCTTCCAGCGGCTGCTGCAGGCTGGTCTTCAGCACCGACAGCGCATTGCGGTCGATGTAGTTGATCGTCGTCGCCGCGAACAGCAGCCCGCAGATCCACCAGCGCTGGCGGCCCACGGCCGCGTCGGCACCCGCTGCCATCACGCCGCCCGCCCGGTGGGTTTGGTAGCGCTAGCGATGTCCCGGGTAAACCCCTGTCGCTGGGGCGACATCGGGGCTGGTCGGGAAGCGGATGGTTTCAAGACGTTGTCTCCGTGGGAAAGACCGCAGCACTGCGTGTTTGTGGCGGCTTGCGGGTTGCAAATGTAGCGCTACCATTTGCTTTCACGCAAGCCGGGATTTCGCGCAAACCAGCACGGCACGCCCTTGGAGACAGGATGACGACGATTTTTCGAACGCTGGGCCTGGCCCTGCTGATGGCCCTGCTGCCCGGCTGGGCGGCGGCCGAGGATGGCTACGAGCTGTGGCTGCGCTACCGGCCGCTGGGCGGCGCCGCGCAGGCGCAGCTGCAGGCCGGCGCGCGCAGCCTGGTGCTGGCCACGCCGGCCACGCCCACGGTGGATGCCGCCGTGGCCGAACTGCGCCGCGGCGTGGCGGGGTTGGCGGGGCGGGCGCCGGCGCTGTCGCCACGCGCCGTGCCGGGCGCGCTGGTGCTGGCGACGCGCGCGCAGGCGCCGGCCGGCCTGGACGTGCCGTGGGACGAGCTGGGTGACGAAGGCTACGCGCTGCGCCGCCAGACGCTGCAGGGCGCCGACGTGACCGTCATCGCCGCCAACACCGACCGCGGCCTGCTGTACGGCGCCTTCGCGTGGCTGCGCGCGGCGCAGACCGGTGCCGACATGCGCCGGCTGGACCAGCGCGCCGCGCCCAAGGTGGGCCTGCGGCTGCTGAACCACTGGGACAACCTGGACCGCCATGTCGAGCGTGGCTATGCCGGCGCATCGCTGTGGGACTGGTGGAAGCTGCCCGACATCCTGGACCCGCGCTACGTGGACTACGCCCGCGCGAATGCGTCGCTGGGCATCAACGGCACGGTGCTGAACAACGTCAATGCCAAGGCCGATTCGCTGACGGCGCCCTACCTCGCGAAGGCGGCGGCGCTGGCCGGCGTCTTCAGGCCCTACGGCATCAAGGTCTACCTGTCGGCGCGCTTCTCGGCGCCGGTGGAGCTGGGCGGGCTGAAGACGGCCGACCCGCTGGACCCGGCCGTGCGCGCCTGGTGGCGGGCCAAGGCCGACGAGATCTACCGCGCCATTCCCGACTTCGGCGGCTTCCTCGTCAAGGCCAACTCCGAGGGCCAGCCCGGCCCGCAGGACTACGGCCGCAACCACGCCGACGGCGCCAACATGCTGGCCGAAGCGCTCCAGCCCCACGGCGGCGTCGTGCTGTGGCGCGCCTTCGTCTACTCGCCCGACGCCACCGACCGCGCCGCCCAGGCCTACGCCGAGTTCCAGCCGCTGGACGGCAGGTTCGCGCCCAACGTCATCGTGCAGGTGAAGAACGGCGCCATCGACTTCCAGCCGCGCGAGCCCTTCCATCCGCTGTTCGGCGCCATGCCGAAGACGCCGCTGGCGCTGGAGCTGCAGATCACGAAGGAGTACCTGGGCTTCTCGACGCACCTCGTGTACCTGGGCTCGTTGTTCGAGGAGGTGCTGAAGGCCGACACCGGCCACGGCGGCACGGTGGCCCGCGTCGTCGACGGCCGCCTGAACCAGCACCCGCTGACGGCCATCGCCGGTGTGGCCAACATCGGCACGGACCGCAACTGGAGCGGTTCGCAGTTCGACCAGGCCAACTGGTACGCCTTCGGCCGCCTGGCCTGGGACCCGGATGCGAGCGCCGCCCAGGTGGCGCGCGACTGGGTGGCGCAGACCTTCACGCGCCGCGCTGCCGCGCGGGACGCCATCGTCGAGCTGATGCTGGCCTCGCGCGAGGCCGTCGTCGACTACATGACGCCACTGGGCCTGCACCACCTGATGGACACCGGGCACCACTACGGCCCCGGCCCCTGGGTCAACAACCTGGAGCGCGCCGACTGGAACCCGACCTACTTCCACAAGGCCGGCCGCGACGGCATCGGCTTCGACCGCACGGCCACCGGCAGCAACGCCGTGGCCCAGTACGCGCCCGCCATTGCCCGCCAGTGGGCCGACCCGCGCACCACGCCGCCCGAGCTGCTGCTGTGGTTCCACCACCTGCCGTGGGGCCACGCCATGCCGTCGGGCCGCACGCTGTGGGCCGAGCTGATCTGGCGCTATGGCCGCGGCGTCGCGACGGTGGACGACATGGGCCGGCGCTGGGCCGCGCTGAAGGCCGACATCGACCCGCAGCGCCATGCCGAGGTCACCACCTACCTGGCCGTGCAGGCCCGCGAGGCGCGCTGGTGGCGCGATGCTTGCATCGCCTATTTCCAGTCCGTGTCGGGCCTGCCGCTGCCGGCCGGCGTGGCGCCGCCGGCGCAGGACCTGGCGGCCTACAAAGCCTTGCGCTTCGGTTTCGCGCCCGGGCGTTGAGCAGCGCCACCATGGGCATGGTAGAGAATCACGGCCCCAGCCGCGCACTGCTCGCGCGGCGGCCAAGAACAACGACGAGTCGAGGTGCAGATTGAAGCCAAACGCACGCCAGGGGCGCAGCACCAAGGTGGCGACCATCGCCGATGTGGCCAGCCTCGCCGGCGTGTCGCCCATGACCGTGTCGCGCGTCGTGAACGGGGAGCTGAACGTGCGCCCCGGCACGCGCGAGAAGGTGCAGGCGGCCATCGCGCAGCTGAACTACGTGCCCAACCAGGCGGCCCGCCGCCTCGCCGGCTCGGAGCCCATCCGCATCGGCATGCTCTACATCGACCCGACGGCCGGCTACCTCAACGAGTTCCTCATCGGCCTGCTGAACAAGGCCAGCCTGCGCCATGTGCAGCTCATCGTGCAGCGCTGCGACGCCGCGCGTGACGGCGAGGAGGCGCCGGTGGCCGAGATGATCGCCAACGGCATCGACGGCCTCATCCTGCCGCCGCCGTTCTGCGACTCGCAGCCGCTGCTCAAGCTGGTGGCCGAGACCGACACGCCGGCCGTCGTCGTCTCCGCCGGCCAGCCGCCCGCGGACGTCTGCGCCGTCGGCATCGACGACTACCAGGCCGCCTACGAGATGACGCGCCACCTGCTGAACCTGGGCCACCACCGCCTGGGCTTCATCATCGGCGACCCCTACCAGAGCAGCAGCTCGCGCCGCCTCGCGGGCTTCCACGCGGCGATGCGCGACGCCGGCCTCAACATCGAGGAGGAAGAGGTCGTCGCGCAGGGCATGTTCACCTACCGCTCCGGGCTGGACGCGGCCGAGGGGCTGCTGTCCCAGGAGCGCCGCCCGACGGCCATCTTCGCCAGCAACGACGACATGGCCGCCGCCACCGTCGCCATCGCCCACCGCCTGGGCCTGGACGTACCCAGCGACCTGACCGTCGTCGGCTTCGACGACGCCCCGCTGGCCACGACGATCTGGCCCGAACTCACCACCGTGCGCCAGCCCATCATGGAGATGGCCGGCGCCGCGGTGGACCTGCTGGTGCGCCACATCAAGGCGCGCCGCTCCGGCGAGTCTCTGCCCTGCGAGCATGAGCTCATGGATTTCGAACTGGTCCGACGCCAGTCCGACGCCGCTCCCCGCCTGCGCCCACCGCTGCGCCTGGGCGCGGGCGGCTGACCTGCGACTTCACCGGGGCCCGACGCCGGGCCCGACACAGCCATGGAACAACTGACCGGACTGCGCTTCAGGCGCCTTCTGCTGACCGGCGCTGCCGGCGCGCTGGGCCGCATGCTGCGCCCGCGCATGAAGCGCTACTGCGAGACGCTGCGCGTCTCCGACCTTGCGGCGATGGACCCGGCCGGCGACGGCGAGGAAGTCGTCGTCGCGCCGCTGGAGGACGAGGCGGCGATGTACGAGCTGCTGAAGGACGTGGACGCCGTGCTGCACTTCGGCGGCGTGTCCATCGAGAAGCCCTTCAGCACCGTGCTGCCGGCCAACATCGTCGGCGCGTACAACCTCTACGAAGCGGCGCGCCGGCGGGGAACGAAGCGCATCGTCTTCGCCAGTTCCAACCACGTGACCGGCTTCTACGGCCAGGACGAGACCATCAAAGCCAACGTCGTGCCGCGGCCCGACACCTTCTACGGCCTGTCCAAGGCCTTCGGCGAGAACCTGGCGCAGTTCTACTACGACCGCCACGGGCTGGAGACCGTCACCATCCGCATCGGCTCCTGCCTGCCCGAGCCGGTGGACCGCCGCCAGCTGTCCAGCTGGCTCAGCCACGACGACATGGAGCGCCTGCTCGTCGCCGCGCTGACGGCGCCCATCGTCGGCCACAGCATCGTCTACGGCGCCAGCAACAACCGCACGACGTGGTGGGACAACACGCAGGGCAAGCACGTCGGCTACCAGCCCCAGGACAGCTCCGAGCCCTGGCGCGCCGCCATCGAGGCGAAGCAGGGGCCGGTGGACCCGACCCGGCCCGAGGTGAAGTACCAGGGCGGCGGCTTCGTCGTGCTGGGGCCGTTCCCGTTTGCGGGGCAGGCATGAGCGGCCACGAGCGCGGCCCGCGCATTCCCTTCCAGCCCAATTCGCGCCTGCCCGACGCGGCCTTCGAGATCCTCGCGCCCGAGGGCCGCGAGCTGCGGCTGTTCTCCGCCTGCGTGGAGCAGTTGGCCACCGGCCTGCAGTGGGCCGAAGGCCCGGTGTGGTTCGGCGACGGCCGCTACCTGCTGGTGTCGGACATCCCCAACGACCGCATCCTGCGCTGGGACGACTGCAGCGGCGAGGTCAGCGTGTTCCGCCAGCCCAGCGGCAACGCCAACGGCCACGTGCGCGACGCGCAGGGCCGCCTCGTCAGCTGCGAGCACCTGGGCCGGCGCATCACGCGCACTGAAGTCGACGGCCGCGTCACCGTGCTGGCCGACCGCTTCGACGGCAAGCCGCTGAACTCGCCCAACGACATCACCTGCGCGCCGGACGGCGCGATCTGGTTCACCGACCCCGAGTTCGGCATCTCCGGCGACTGGGAAGGCGCGCCCGCGCCGCGCGAGCAGCCGCATGGCGTCTACCGCATCGATGCCCGCACGGGCGAACTGCAGCGCGTCATCGACGACCTCGCCGGCCCCAACGGCCTGGCCTTCACGCCCGAGGGCCGGCTGCTGGTGGTGGAGAGCCGCGCGCAGCCGCACCGGCTGATCTGGACCTACGCGGTGAATGGCGCAACGGCCAGCGACAAGCGCCTGCTCATCGACGCCCAAGGCCCCGGCGCCTTCGACGGCATCGCGCTGGACACGCAGGGCCGCATCTGGTGCGGCTTCGGCGGCGGCGGCCAGCCGGGCGTGGACCCGGCGGGGCTGGACGGCGTGCGCGTCTACGCCGCCGACGGCCAGCCGCTGGCCCACATCCACCTGCCCGAGCGCTGCGCCAACCTGTGCTTCGGCGGCGCCAAGGGCAACCGCCTCTTCATGGCCAGCAGCCATTCGCTGTACGCCCTCTACGTCAACGCCCGCGGGCTGGTCCGATGAACACTGAACCCCACGTGACCGTGCGCGACTACGGCCGCCTGCCTGACGGCCGCACCGTCCACGAATACCGCCTCGACAACGGCCGCGGCCTCGTGCTGACGGCGCTGGACTGGGGCGGCATCGTCACAGGCCTGTGGCTGCCCGGCGGCGCCGACAGCGTCGTGCTGGGCCTGGCCGACCTGGGCGCCTACCTGGCCGGCGCCGGCTCTCACCTGGGCGTCATCGCCGGCCGCTACGCCAACCGCATCGCCGGCGCCAGCTTCGAGCTGGACGGCGTGCGCCACCGCCTCGCCGCCAACGACGGCGCCAACTGCCTGCACGGCGGCCCGGCCGGCTTCGGCGCCTCGCTGTGGCAGGGCACGCCGCAGCCGGTGGGTGCCGATGGCAGCGTCAGCCTGCTGCTGGAGCGCGTGAGCCCGAACGGCGAGATGGGCTTCCCCGGCACGATGCATGTCGCCGTGCGCTACACGCTGGGCACGGACATGAGCTGGCGCGTGGACTACGAGGCGACGACCGACCTGCCCACCGTCGTCAACCTCACCTCGCACGCCTACTTCAACCTCGGCGGCGCCGAGTCCGGCGCGGCGCTGGGCCATCGCCTGACGCTGCACGCCAGCCGCTACACCGTGCCCGGTGCGAACGGCATCCCGCTGCGACACGCGGGCGTGGCCGGCACGCCGTTCGACTTCCGCCGCGAGCGCGCCATCGGTACCGACGTGGGCTACGACCACAACTGGCTGCTGGATCACCCGCTGGACGGCGCACCGCACCCGGCCGCGCGCCTCACCGACCCGGTGTCGGGCCGCTGGATGGACATCGCCACGACCGAGCCGGCGATCCAGTTCTACGCCGGCACGTGGATGGACGGCTCACTCACCAGCCCGGGCGGCCGTCGCTACACGCGCGGCGCGGGCGTCTGCCTGGAAACCCAGCACAACCCGGATTCGCCGAACCGCCCGGTGAGCGCCGACTGGCCCAGCACCGTGCTGCGGCCAGGCGAGGTGTTCAGGTCGGCGACGGTGCATCGGTTTGGGGGCTGGTGAGAGAGGTGAGGGATGGCTGCTTCGCAGCCATGCTGTCAGTCGCCGGGCGAGCCTCGGCGGTCTGCTGTTGGTAGGAGCGGTCGCCCGTGAACGGCACCGCAGCGCGCCGGCCGGCCTGGCGGCTAGGTAGACGTTGGTAGCGGGAATAACCACCGTTGCGCCAGGTTTCTCTGGCTGGCAGAGTAGCCACCGATCAGCACCGCTTTCGATATCGGCTCAACGACTTCGATTTCCGGCATGCCCGGGGATTTTCCTTGCGATAAGAACTTACCCTTGCCAGGCTGGTGTGGTTAAGAAGCAGCGGCCGGAGCTATGCGGCACTACGCGCTGATAAACTGTTAGGCCACATATAAAAGTTTTGCCGGGAGATCCAACAATGCAAGCTCGCTTGATCCTCGCACTTGGCCTCGCGATCACCGCACTACCGGCTTGGGCGCAATTTGGCAGCACGGGAGATCGAGAGAAGGGTATTGTTATATACCTATCTCAGACTGCCTATCTGACATACTTTGACTTGGCTCTTTTATGCCTGTGTCCTGTATTTGGGGCTCTTGGAGGCGTAGTTTCTCGGCATTTGACACTTGCCGATATTCGCTCGAAGCTGGATTCGAACTCGCATCTGTCCGAAAACACCACAGCGGACACGACCCAGACAGTCAAATATCAGCCGGCACCACACTTTGGTCCAAATGCAGTATTAGTGGGTGCCATACTCGGGATAGTGGTTGCACTCTATTTTGTCGGGGCAATTACAGATCATGTGACATCGCTAGCAAGAGTTTTTGCGCTATGCATTCTCCTTGGCTATCAAGCTTCAAATCTCTGGCGAGCGCAGGAGAAGATTATTGCCAGTTTGGTAGATGATCGACTCAGAACGCTGCTTGGCGACAAGAACTTTATAGGAATAAGGGCCGAGCAGGCATCAGAACACGGAGCTTCCCAAGATGCTCCAAGAACCAAATGACCGTTCGTCGAGATGCGTCTTGACCGCTCATTCCAACGGACCGCCTCCGGCGGCAACTGAATTCAGACGCTAGGCCGTACGAATCCAATGTCGTACTCTGTACCACTCTTCAGCAAAAGCGCTGTCGACAAAGCTGGTCGCGCTCTTGCCTCCACCAAGAGCGTCGACGAGTTCGATGAGGCCGCGTGGGATGTCTTGGGAAACTGGCGGGCATCTCATGCCTTTCCGCTGAACACCATCACGGTGAGTTTGAAGGGAAAGGTAAACCGACTCGGCTTGAAAGCCGTGGTTGTTCAGCGCCTGAAGCGATCACGCTCAATCTTGTCTAAGCTTTCGCGCGACTCAATGCGCCTGACGCAGATGCAAGACATAGGGGGCTGTCGTGCAGTGGTCCCTTCGATCGAAGACGTGTATACCTTGCGCGACAAGTTCTACAAGAGTCGGTCGAAGCACATCTTAATTTCGGAAGACGACTACATCGCCAGTCCCAAGGCCTCTGGGTATCGCGGTATTCACTTGATCTACAAATTTCAGAGCGAAGTCAAATCGGAGTACAACAATCTACTGCTCGAAGTCCAACTTCGCTCCCAAGTCCAGCATGCTTGGGCGACTGCAGTGGAAACCGTAGGAGCAGTAGTCGGGCAAGCTCTCAAGTCAAGCCAGGGTGAGAGTATGTGGCTCTCCTACTTCCAAACGGCATCGGTTGCATTCGAGTACACGGAGACGCCTGCATTTGGCAGAACCCCGCATATGTCACGGGGGCTGGTCGCACGCGAACTCGAGAAGCTGCACACAAAACTCGATGTCACCAAGAAACTGACTGCTTATCGTGCTGCGCTGCGCGCAACCGAGACACCAACCGCTAAGAATGCCGGTTACTTTCTTTTGGTGCTTTTACCAGATGAGCCAGGGTTACAGGTGTTCTCTTTCGCGAAGGAAGAAGCAGATGCTGCGCAAAAGGAGTACCAACGATACGAGCGGCTACTCCCATTTCAGTCCCGTCAAGTCCCGCTTTTCCCAGAGCTGGCCGACTACTCGGGTGCTCAAGTCGTTCTCGTAGGCGCAGAGTCATTTCGGTCTATTCGGGAGGCGTATCCAAACTACTACCTCGACACCGAGAAGTTTGTGTCTTTGGTTACTCACTTCATACAAAGATATCGACGTTCGGCCTAAACATACATCGACGGGAAGTCTGGCCGGCTGCGCCGCCAAGCCGCCCCCATGTCAGGCGTAGGGCTGCCTGATCCGCGGTATTTCCGTCTTGGAATGTAGAGCGGCCACTCGGCTGTACTGGCAGGGACGACTGCAGCCAGCCTGAAGCCGACACCGCATTCACGCGCCTTTTTTCAAAGAATGAGGTACTCCGGATACCTCTGCTGAATCTCCTCCACCGACGCCAGCGTGCCCGACAGGTGCTCCCGCACCGCCTGCTGTGCGGCGTCGGCATCGCCGGCCTCGATGGCGGCCAGGATGGCCTGGTGGCCGTCCATGATGGAGGCGGTCTTGCCGGTGAATGGCGAGTGCAGCAAGCGCAGCCGGTCGACGTGGCCGGACATCTTCACCACCACCGCCCACAACCGCGGCAGGCCGGCGGCCGCGTACATCTGGCGGTGGAACTCCTTGTCGGCCGAGATGAAGCCGGTGAAGTCCTTGCGCTCGGCGAACTCGGCCTGCAGTGACAGCTGCGTGCGCAGTCCGGCAATGACGGCCTCGTCTGGGGCCTGCGCCAGCTGCCGCGCGATCTCGATCTCCACCGAGCGGCGCAGGTAGTGCGCCTCGCGGGCGGCCGGCACGTCGATGCGGCTGACCTGCGTCGTGTACTGCGCGCGGATGACGACGAGGCCTTCCTCGCTGAGCCGCATCAGCGCGTCGCGCACGGGCGTCTGGCTGACGCCGAACTGCTGGGCGAGCTCGGCGCGGTCCAGCGCCAGGCCCGGCGCGAGTTCCAGCGAAACGATGGCGGCCCGCAGGGACTCGACGACCTGCGGGGCGGCGTGGCGGGTGGGGTCCAGCGTGAAATTCATCTTGGATGGGTTCGGGTGCTCCGGGTGGCACGCTAATGCATCAGTGCCGGATGGCCCAGGTGGGAATCACGCGGTCGGCCCGCCGGCCGGCGGTGGACCGCAAAAAAACGGCGGCTCCGCACGGGGCGGGCCGCCGCAAGAGACGGGACGCCCACCAGCCCGGGCGTCCGACCAGAGATCAGTTCGGTGCGCGGCCTCCCCGCAGGTGCCGCAGCAGCGCGCCGACGCCGTAGGTCCACGGCGGGATGGCGTCGCTGCGCTGCACGGTGTTGACGAGGGTGCCCAGCGCGGGGCTGGCGATGGTGACGACGTCGCCCAGCCGGTGCGTGAAGCCGGCGCCGGGTGCGCCGCGGTCCTGGATGGGCGAGAACATCGTGCCCAGGAACAGCAGGAAGCCGTCGGGGTACTGGTGGTGCGGGCCGCAGGCGTGGCGCACCAGTTCCAGCGGGTCGCGGCTGATCTGCTGCATGTGGCTCTCGCCTTCCAGCAGGAAACCATCCTCCGCGCCCTCGATGCGCAGGCTCACGGTGGCGGCGCGCACGGTGTCGAGTGTGAAGCCGTCGTCGAACAGCCGGATGAACGGGCCGATGGCGCAGGAGCCGTTGTTGTCTTTGGCCTTGCCCAGCAGCAGCGCGCTGCGGCCCTCGATGTCGCGCAGGTTGACGTCGTTGCCCAGCGTCGCGCCGACGACCTCGGCGCGGCCGTTGACGGCCAGCACGACCTCGGGCTCGGGGTTGTTCCACTGCGAGTCGGGGTGCAGGCCCACGGCTTCGCCGAAGCCCACGGCCGACATGGGCTGCGCTTTCGTGAAGACCTCGGCGTCGGGCCCCAGGCCCACCTCCAGGTAGGGCGACCACGCGCCGCGCGCGGTGAATTCGGCCTTCAGGCGTTGCGCGGCGGCCGAGCCGGGGCGGATGCTGGACAGGTCGGTGCCCAGCGTCGCCGTCAGCGACTGGCGCAGGTCGTGCGCGCGTGCGGCGCTGCCGCCGGCCTGCGCCTCGATGACGCGTTCCAGCAGGCTGACCGCGAAGGTCACGCCGCAGGCCTTGATGGCCTGCAGGTCGCAGGGTGCCAGCGGGCGGGGCAGGGCGGGGTCGGGCGTGGCGGCGAGCGCGTTGGCCAGCACGGCCTGCACGGGCCCCAGCACCGGGCCCGGCGCCTCGCGGACGAGCGCCAGCAGGTCGGCACGGTCCAGCAGTTCCGACAGCGTGGCGGCATGGGCGGACAGGTCCACCAGCAGGCCGGCCCGCACCGTCACCAGCGCGGGGCCGCCCAGGTCAGGCCGCCACACGCGGCCCACCAGCGTGGCGTGGGCCGTGTCGGCGGGCAGGAAGGCGGGGTTGTCCAGCATCGCGTTGAAGTGACGTTGATGCGTCATTGTGAGCGCTACCTGTCTTCCTGCCAAGTGCTGTGCATCGGCTCGAATCCGGGTGATTCAGACACTAATACATTAGTACACACCCTTGTTGACCATGCGGATGCGCCCGCGTAAATTGAAAATGTGCGCGCTAACATTTTGGTAGCTGCCGAGTCGGATGGCCCGCGTATCAGGGTCGTAGAACCACCAAGGAGACATTGATGATCACGACAAATCCGCGCGTCCATCGCCGCGCGCGTTCCGGCCAGCTGGCGCTGGGCACCACGCTGCTGGCCGGCCTGATCGCCCAGGCCTACGCGCAGACCGCGCCGGCCGCCGATCAGCAGAAGCTGGACACCGTGGTGGTGACCGGCATCCGCGCGTCGCTGGAGAGTGCGGCCAACGCGAAGAAGAACTCGGTGGGCTTCATCGACGCCATCACCGCCGAGGACATGGGCAAGTTCCCGGACAGCAACGTCGCCGAGTCCATCTCGCGCATCCCGGGCGTCACGCTGACGCGCGAGATCACCGGCGAGGGCCTGCAGATCCAGATCCGCGGCCTGGGCACCAATTTCACGCGCATCCTGCTGAACGGCGCACCGGTCGCGTCGGCCTCCACCGGCCGCGTGGACTCGGGCAGCGCCAACCGCGAAGTCGACATGGACTTCCTGCCGGGCGAACTGTTCAGCCGCGTGACCGTCGTCAAGAGCCCCACGGCCTCGATGCTGGAAGGCGGCGCCGCCGGCATCGTCGACATGCGCAGCGCCCGCCCGTTCGACAAGAAGGGCCTGCGCACCGCGTTCACGCTGACCGGCACGAAGAACCAGCAGGCCGATCGCTGGGGCAACCGCGGCTCGGCGCTGGTCAGCAACACCTGGGACAACACCTTCGGCGTGCTGGCCGGCGTGGCCTGGTCCACCAACAAGGTCAAGACCACCGGCTTCGAGTCCATCGGCTGGACCAACGCCAACCTGCTGGCCTCGCAGAGCAGCAGCGCCACGCGCAACAACACCGGCGGCGGCAACTGGACCATTCCCGGCGCCGTGCCGTCCAACGCGGGCAACGGCCTGACGGCGGGCGACACCATCAACGAGGCCTTCCTGCTGGCCAAGAACCCGGGGCTGACGATCACGCAGATCGACAACGCCATCATTCCGCGTCTGGGCCGTGCGATGGTGGCCGAGGGCAGCCGCGACCGCCAGAACGCCATCCTGTCGCTGGAGGCGCGCCCCAACAGCTCGGCGCAGTTCTTCCTGGACCTGATCCACGGCCACAAGAAGAACGAGTTCGAGCGCTCCGACATCAACTGGGTGGGCCGCAACGGCTCGGCCATTCCCATCAACATGAAGGTGGACGGCGACTGCGCCAACGGCTGCGTCGTCACCAAGGGCACGTTCGCGAACTCGCAGTACTTCCTGGAGTACCGCCCGTACACCGAAGACACCAAGTTCAACAGCATCAACCCCGGCATGAAGCTGCGCTTCAGCGACAGCGTCAGCCTGGACGTGCAGGCCAACGTGACGCGCAGCGACTTCCATCGCCAGTCGCCCACGGTGCTGCTGCAGACGGTGCTGGGCTCGGGCATCACGACCGAGTACGACAACAGCAGCGGCGTGCCGCAGTTGAAGGCCACCAACACGCTGACCGGCGCCACCGACATCCTGAACACGCCCGCCGCGTTCGGCTGGAACGGCGGCCGCGTGAACGTGCAGGAGGAGAAGCGCAAGGTGCGCACGTCCGGCCTGCGCGCGGCGTTCGACATCGATGCCGACATCGTCGACATCAAGGTGGGCGGCGCGTACGACAACGTGTCGCGCCGCATCGACTCGCTGAACAACGACAACTACTGGTCCAACATCGTCTGCGGCCGCAACCTCAACGTGTTCCTGCCGGGCCCCAACACGACCAACAAGAACGGCTGCAACGGCACCGGCGCCGCCGGCTCCGCGGCTGCGGACTACCCCGGCTACGGCACCGGCTACACCGCCGGCGCGACGACGCCGCTGCAGTACCTCGGCTCGGCCATCCCCAACGCGGCCGTGCCGGGCTACCTGTCGGCCAACTCGCGCGGCTTCGTCGCGCTGGACTGGGCCCGCTTCGCCAAGGACGCCAACTACGCCGCCGCGCATGACACCGCGGTGCCCGGCATCGGCGGCACCAACACCGGCGTGAACCCCGGCTACTTCCAGGAGAAGGTCACGTCGCTCTTCGCCGAGGTGAACGGCGAGACGCAGCTGCTGGGCAACAACTTGCGCTACAACGCCGGCGCCCGCTACGCGACGACGACGCAGACCTTCGCGTCGCTGAGCGCGCCGGCCGACCCGCGCAACGCCGCGCTGAACCTGGCCGACGGCGGCCGCTACCCCGCGTCCGTCGTCGAGAGCCTGACGACGACGACCTACGGCAACTTCCTGCCGTCCGGCAGCCTGGCCTACAACCTGCGGCCGGACCTGCTGGCCCGTGCGTCCATGTCCAAGACGATCACGCGCGCCGACCCCACGTCGCTGCGCGCGCTGACGGCCAGCTTCACCGACCCCTCGGCCCAGAACGGCACGCTGACCAACCCCGACCTCAAGCCCTACCAGTCCAAGAACACCGACCTGGGCCTGGAGTGGTACACCGGCCGCGAGGGCTACGTGGCGCTGGCCTGGTTCAAGAAGAGCATCACGGGCTTCACGGCCACCAAGACGTTCAACGTGCCGTTCAGCACCTTGAACCAGTACGGCATCAACTGGACCAGCGGCCTGACCCGCGACCAGCGCACCAACCTCTACAAGAGCGCGGGCCTGGCCGTGCCGGCCGACCTGGACGCGCTGCCGTCGCCGGCTGACCTGGCCAAGATCAACGCCAACCCCATCGTGCTGTCGCAGGTGCAGAACACGAGCGACGCGCTGAACATCAAGGGCCTGGAGCTCACGGTGCAGCAGCCGCTGGAGATCCTGACGTCCTACCTGAAGGGCTTCGGCGTCAGCGCCAACTACACCAAGGTCAAGCAGTCGGGCGCCAACGTGGCCATCGGCGTGCCGCCCTACACCTACAACCTGGCGGCGTACTACGAAGGCCGGTTCGGCGGCTTCCGCGTGACGAAGAACTTCACCAAGGGCACGCAGTCCAGCGGCACGGGCCAGAACGGCATCACCGCCGCCGCGTTCTACGGCATGGACTATGCGCAGGTGGACTTCACTTCGCGCGTGAACCTTGGCGAGATCATCGGCTGGAAGAAGGACCTGCAGGCCACGTTCGACATCTTCAACGTGACCCGCAGCAGCCAGCGCACCAACTTCCAGTTCGCCAACGCGCCGTATGCGATCTACGAGCCGGGCCGGACTTACCAGGTCGGGTTGCGCGCGAGCTTCTGAGGCCCCTCGCCCAGCTCGCCTCGCCGAACGCGGGCGAGTCTGGTCTGTCACCCGAGGGACGGCGATGCTTGCGGCGTTGAGCCGCAAGCACATCGTCATCGCGGGCCGGCTTGGGGCGGCCCGGCGCTCGGGCCCAACAGCCAATACAAAAAGGGCTCCCTCGCGGGAGCCCCTTTTTATTCCGCGGGACTCACTGCTTGTTGCAGCGGCGGTCCAGCCACTCGACCGGGAACGCTTCCGCCATCGCCTGGTACCCGGCCATGGACGGGTGCAGGCCGTCGTTGTCCAGCTCGCGCTTCAGGTGCGACGGGCGGGCCGGGTCGCGGGCCAGCGCGTCGAAGTCCACCACGCCGTCGAAGCGGCCCGGCTCGCGCATCCACGCGTTCAGCGCCTGCCGGTCGGCCTCGTTCTCGGGCTGCGGCTGGTAGTAGCCGCTGCCGCCGTAAGGCATCACGGTGCCGACGAACAGGCACACGCCGCGCCCGCGGGCCTGCGCGGCCAGCGCCGCGAGGCCTTGCTGCAGCTCGGCCAGCAGCGCCGCGCGTGACTCGGGCGTCGTCGTGCGCTGGCGGTGGCTGCTGCCCAGGTCATTCACACCCTCCAGCAGCATCACGTGCGTCACGCCGCTGCGGGCCAGTGCATCGCGGTCGAAGCGGCCCATCAGCCGCGGCCCCAGCCCGTCCTGCAGGATGCGGTTGCCGCCGATGCCAGTGTTCACGACGGCGGCGACCTTGCCCTGCGCGGCCAGCCGGCGTGTCAGCGCATCCGTCCAGCGCCGATAGCTGCCGGGGGCCACGCCGTAGCCGTCGGTGATGGAGTCGCCGATGGCCACCAGCACCGGCTGCGGCGCCGCACCGGCCACGTCCACGGCGGCCAGGTGCCACCAGCCGTCCCGCGCCGCCGCGTCCGGCCAGTCGGCGGCGAGCGCGTGGTTGCCGGGCAGCGTCCAGCTGCTGATGCGCGCGCCCGGGTGGGCCGTCGCCTGGGCGGGGGCCGACACGATGTGCAGCTGCACCGCCACATCCGCCACGCGCGGCAGCGCCAGCGCGACCGGGTCGCTCCAGGCCTCGGCACCAGGGGCCAGCGTGAGGCCGGGCTGGCCGTCAAAACGCAGGGGCTGCAGCGTCGCGGCCTGCAGCACCGGCCGGCCGCCCTCGGTGCCGGGCTGCAGCAGCGCCACGCTCGCGGCGCCCAGCACCAGCGGCTCGTGCCCGAACAGGTTGCTGACGCGCACACGCAGCGCGCTGCCGGCCACCGTCGTGCGCACCACCTGCCGCAGGCTGACGTCGCGCAGCGGCGCCGCGCCGGCGGCAGGGGCCTGCGCCAGCTGCGCGCTGCCCCAGGCCGCCAGCCAGTCGGCCGAAGCGGGCGTGCGAGGTGCCAGGCCGGCGCACCCGGCCAGTGCCAGCGCGGCGGCGAGGCCGGCCATCAACGTGGAGGGCCGGCGCAGCACCGGCTTTCCGCAAGGGATCTTCATGGCGTATCCAGGGGATGATGCGGAAATGATATCGCTACCAACTCCCCTGTCACCCGGGAAGACGCTTGCCTTGCATGGCGAATACTGTGTAAATTAACAGTATTCAAGAGAGGCCCACCATGCTCAGCCAGTACCGCCAGACCTACACGCCCAGCCGCCCGCTGCCCCGTTGGTTGCAACGCATCATCTACTGGCTGTGAAGCTGCTCCCGCCCGGCCCGATGCCGGCCGGGAGCCGCTTACGCCGGCGTGTTGGCGCGGGCGATGGCCGCGACGGCGCCGGCCGCCGCCATGGCCTGCGGCGCCGTCGCGAATTCCTGCCGCAAGCGTTGCAGCAAGTCTTCGCGGTCAGGCAGTGGCGCGCCGCACGAGGTGCGTGACGCGATCGCGCGGTCCAACGCGCCCTCCAGGCCGTTGCACTGCACCGAGTACGAGGTGTGGTGGGGCTGGCCCAGCCGGTCGGTCCAGGTCGCGACGACGCGCAGCACCGGCCCGCAGGTGCGCATGGCCCATTCGAAGCGGATGCCTGCAGTGCGGGTGCGGCTGCGCTGCATCAGCCGGCCCATGGCGCTGCCGCCGGGGCGGCGCGTGCGCTGCTGTTGCTGCGTTGGTTCGGGGTTCGCGTCACCGGCCGGCAGGGCGGCCAGCGCCTGCCGTGCGGTATCGCCGTGCGGCGCGGGCGGGTTGGTCTGCAGTCCGGGGACGTGGCCTTCGAATGCCATGGCATGACTCCTTGATCGGCAAACAGGGAATGACGGCGTCCTGGGGCAACCGGCGTGCCACCCCTGGCGGCGTCAGTCAGAGCAGCGGCTCGATGACGCGCGCAACGCGCTCCAGCAGGCGCTGCCCGAGGCCGCGGCGCGCCCACTGGGCGGCGTCGATGCGCTCGGAGGCGGCCACGTCCCGCCTGAACAGCGCCTGCATCTGATCGCCGAAGTCGTCGCCCAGCACGATGACGTCCATCTCGTTGTTGCCGACGATGCTGCGCCAGTCCAGGTTGCTGGAGCCCACGCTGGAGAGCACGCCGTCGATGACGGCCATCTTGGCGTGCATGACGGCATGCGACATCTCATGGATCTGCACCCCCGCGTCCAGCAGCTGTGCATAGCGCGAGCGGGCGGCGTGCAGCACCATCTTCACGTCGCTGCGACCCGGCAGCACCAGCGACACCGCCACGCCGCGCCGGGCGGCGTCACACAGCGCCTCGATGAGTTCGGGGCCGGGCGCGAAGTAGGCCATCGTCAGCTGCACGCTGCGCTGCGACGCATCGATGCCGTTGAGCAGCGCCTTGTAGGTGGGGTTGACCCCGTGGTCGGGGTTGCCCGCCACCAGCTTGATGACACGCTGCCCCGGCGCCGCCACGCGGGGCGCGGGTGCGGGGGGCAGCTCGCCCTCGCAGCCCTGGTGCAGCCAGGACTCGCGGAACACGGTGGCCAGCGCCGGCACCACCGGCCCGCGCAGCTCGACCTGCGTGTCGCGCCAGCCCTGGTGCTCCACGTCCTGTGGTGGCTTCACGCGGCGTGCGCTGCCGAACGAGCCCTCGGCGTAGACGTTGCTGAGGTTGATGCCGCCAGTGAAGGCCACGTCGCTGTCCACGGCCAGCATCTTGCGGTGGTTGCGCTGCAGCAACCCCCAATGGCCGGGCCGCTCCAGCGGGTTGATGGGGTTGAACGCACAGACGGCGACGCCGCCGTCGCGCAGTCGGTCGAAGAACGCGCTGGCGGTACCCAGCGAGCCGACGCTGTCGTACATCAGCGCGACGCTGACGCCCGCGGCCGCCTTCTCGCGCAGCAGGTCGGCCACCTCGGCGGCGACGCCCTCGTCCTCGACGATGTAGAACTCCACGAGGATGCGCTGCCGTGCGGCCGCGATGGCGGCCTTCATCGCCGCGAACGTGGCGGGGCCGTCCACCAGCAGCCTGGCGGTGTTGCCGCGCAGCAGCTGCGCGTCGCCGCCGGCGGCCAGCACGCCCAGGTGATGCTCGAACAGCCGGGCGTTGCCCTCGGCCTTCACGCGGGCCAGGTCGCGGGCCTCGGCGGCCGCGTCGACGGGGCCGTCGCGCCCCACCAGCGTGACGCGCTGGGCCAGTTGCGGCGGCGGCAGCGGGCGCAACAGCGGGTCGCGCTCGTTCAGGCTGCCGCAGGCCGCGGCGGCCAGCGCGCCCAGCGCGGCCGCGATCCATGCAAGCCCGGCGAGCTGCCAGCGGCGGTGTGGGAGGGAGGGGCGGGCGGCCTGCATGGGAGGAGCGATTGCTGCCGGCAAAAAAGCAAGTCATGTGCCGGCACTCGCGTTGCCACAGGCTGCGGCGTCGGCCGTCGGGGCGGGCCGGCGGCGGGCCGGCCGCGCATCGGTCATTCCTGCGTCAAGCCGGCAAATCTTGCCGACACCGTGCCGGTGCAGGCGTGCAGTGGCGGCCGCTCGGGCGATGTACCCCGTTCAAGCGGCATCGTCCTACAGACGGACGCGCTTGCAAGCGAGGGCAGCGGGCGGGCACGTCGGCGATTCTGAGGACAATGTCAGCCATGTCCAACCGTTCCCGACCTTGAAGGACCCGACGCAGATGCCGCATGCCCTGGTGGTGGACGACGACCACGATTCAGCCGCCTCGCTGCGCGAGCTGATCGCGGGCGAGCAGTTCACGGTCGCCGTCGCCCATAACCTGCGGGACGCACGGCGCCAGATCGCGCTGCAGCAGCCCGACATCATGTTGCTGGACCTGCGCCTGCCCGACGGCAACGGCATGGACCTGCTGGCCGACCCCAAGCTGGTGGCCAACTCCGAGGTCGTGCTGTGCACCGGCCACGCCAACCTGGAGACGTCCATCCAGGCGCTGCGCCTGGGCGCGGCGGACTACCTCATCAAGCCCGTCAACCTCAAGCAGCTGCAGGGCGTGCTGTCGCGCATCATGAAGCCGGCGGCGCTGCAGGCCGAGGTGGAGGACCTGACCGCCAACCTGGCCCAGACCGGGCATTTCGGCCATCTGTGGGGCCGCAGCGCGCCCATGCAGCGCATCTACCAGCAGATCTCGCGCGTGGCCGGCACCAGCGTGTCGGTGTTCATCACGGGCGAGTCCGGCACCGGCAAGGAGGTCGTCGCGCAGACCGTGCACGACCTGAGCCGCCGCCGCAAGCGTCCGTTCCTGGCCGTCAACTGCGGCGCCATCAGCCCCAACCTGATCGAGAGCGAGATCTTCGGCCACGAGAAGGGCAGCTTCACCGGCGCCGAGCGCCAGCATCAGGGCTTCTTCGAGCGCGCCAGCGGCGGCACGCTGTTCCTGGACGAGATCACCGAGATGCCGCTGGAGCTGCAGGTCAAGCTGCTGCGCGTGCTGGAGACCGGGCGCTTCATGCGCGTGGGCTCCACCACCAGCCAGGAGACCGATGTGCGCATCATCGCGGCCACCAACCGCCCGCCCTACCAGGCGGTGTCCAGCGGCCGGCTGCGCGAGGACCTGCTGTACCGCCTCAACATCTTCCCCATCGAGCTGCCACCGCTGCGCGACCGTGCGGCCGACATCCCGCTGCTGGCCAATCACTTCCTCGCCGCCATCGGCGAACAGGAGGGGGCGCAGCGCCGCTTCACGCCGGCCGCGCTGGCGGCGCTGGTGGACTACCCCTGGCCCGGCAATGTGCGGGAGCTGCGCAACGCCGTGCAGCGCGCCTACGTGATGGCCGTGGACGACACCATCGACGAGACCTGGCTGCCCGGTGCCGACCGTGCGGGGCTGGTGTCCGGCTGGGGCGCGCTGGGCGGGGCGCCGGAGCCCGCCGCAGCGCCGGCTGCCGCGCCTGCGGTGCCCAGCATCACGCTGCCCATCGGCTCCAGCGTGGCCGAGGCCGAGCGCGCGCTGATGCTGGCGACCCTGCGTCATTTCAACCACCACAAGGAGCGCACGGCCGCCGCGCTGGGCATCAGCCTGAAGACGCTCTACAACCGGCTCAAGGAATACGCCGCCGAGGGCGCGGCCAGCGAGCGTCCCAACGACTGACGCCGCCGGCACGCCGCGTGCCAGGGGCCTGGCATGTGCAGCGCCCTTGCTTCCTCTCTTCCCACGCCGGCCGGGCTGCGTTGGGCGAGCGACACGCAGCCTGGCCTCACGCGCCGCCCGCGCAAGGACGGCGGCTTCGATGTGGTCGACGCCCGCGGGCGCCGCGTGCGTGACGAGGCCACGCTGGCGCGCGTGCGCAAGCTGGCCATTCCGCCGGCGTGGACGCAGGTGTGGATCAGCGCCCGCGCCGACGGCCATCTGCAGGCCACGGGCCGCGACGCGCGCGGCCGCAAGCAGTACCGCTATCACGCCGACTGGCAGGCTGGCCGCGGCCAGACCAAGTTCGACTCGCTGCGCCGCTTCGGCCGGGCGCTGCCGGCGTTGCGCCGGCGGGTCCAGCAGGCGCTGGCCGGGCCGGACGAGCCCACCCGCGAGCGCGTGCTCGCGACGCTGGTGCGGCTGCTGGACACGACCTGGATGCGCATCGGCAACGTGGCCTATGCGCGCGAGAACGGCTCCTACGGCCTGTCGACGCTGCGCAACCGCCACGCGGGCGTGAAGGGCGATGCGCTGGAGCTCAGTTTCGTCGGCAAGAGCGGCGTGCGCCATCACGTGCGCGTGGCGGACCGGCGCGTCGCGCGCATCGTGCGGCGCTGCCGCGAGCTGCCGGGCCAGGAACTCTTCCGCTACGTGGACGAGGACGGCGTGAGCCATCCGGTGGACTCGTCCGACGTGAACGCCTGGCTGGCGCAGGCTGCCGGCGAGCGCGTCACGGCCAAGGACTTCCGCACCTGGCATGGCAGCGTGCTCGCGCTGGAGCTGACGCTGCTGGCCTGCGCGCAGCAGGCGCAGCCGTGCCGGATGACGGAGGTCGTGGCCGCGGTGGCGCGCCGCCTGGGCAACACCGCCGCGGTTTGCCGCAAGGCCTACATCCACCCGCGCGTTCTGGCCGCTGCACAGGGGCTGGGCGACGAGACGGCCCGCGCCGTGCTGCGCGGGCTGCCGTGGGCGGCGCGGCCGGCGCCGCGCCAGGGGCTGAGCGATGCGGAGTGCCGGCTGATGGCGTTGCTGCGGTCGCGGGCCGCTGCCAAGCCGCCGGCCTGAGCGCTGGCGCGGGTCGTGCTTGGGCTGACCCATCCACTGACCCTGCCGTGACCCGAATGACACCCACCGTTGCCGCGACGCCCCCCCTGCCCACGCCCATCACGCCGCGCGCGTTCAGCTGCGTCTGCGGGCGGCCGGTCTTCTTTCGCAACAGCCGCTGCCTGGCCTGCCAGCGGCCGCTGGGCTACGACGTCGCGCGCGGCGCGCTGCTGGCGCTGGAGCAGGCGCCGTCCCGCGCGGGCCTGCCCGCCTGGCGCGAGGCCGGCGTGCCCGTGCGGCGCGCGGCGCGCTATGCGCGCTGCGCCAACCTCGACACCGCCGCCGCCTGCAACTGGCTGCTGGACGCGAACGACGTGGCCGCCGGCCTCACGCTGTGCCGCTGCTGCCGCCTGACGCGCACCGCGCCGGACCTGAGCCAGCCGCAGGCCGACGTCTGGTGGAGCCGCATCGAACTGGCCAAGCGTCGGCTGGTGTCGTCGCTGATCCGGCTGGGCCTGCCGGTGGACCCCAAGCCCGCGGGTGGCGGGCCGGGCCTGGCGTTCGACCTGCTGATGCCGCCGGCCGAGGGGCCGGGTGTCATCACCGGGCATGCCGACGGCGTCATCACGCTGGACGCATCCGAGGCCGATGATGCGCGCCGCGAGGCCCGCCGCCACGAGCTGGGCGAGCCCTACCGCACGCTGCTCGGTCATCTGCGCCATGAGACCGGTCACCACTACTGGCAAGTTCTGGTGGAGCCCGGCCCGTGGCTGGCGCCCGTGCGTGCATTGTTCGGCGACGACCGCGAGGACTACGGCGCCGCACTGCAGCGCCACTATGCCGGCGGGCCACCGGCCGACTGGGGCCAGCACTTCGTCAGTGCCTATGCCAGCGCCCACCCGTGGGAGGACTGGGCGGAGACCTGGGCGCACTACCTGCACCTCGTCGACACGCTGGACACCGCGCGCAGCTTCGGCCTGGACGGCGAGCGCGTGGAGCTGAGCTACGAGCGCTTCTCACCCGACCTGCTGGCCGACACGGGCGACGCCGACGCGCCCGCTTTCCTGCGCCTCGTCGACAGCTGGATGGAACTGACCGGCGTGCTCAACGAGCTGTCGCGCAGCATGGGCGTGGCCGACTTCTACCCCTTCGTGCTGTCGGCGCCGGCCGTGCGCAAGCTGCACCTGGTGCACCGCATCATCCGTGCGGCGGCGCGCTGACCGTGCGCCCTGCGGGCCGGCACGGCGCTTGCCCGGGGCTGCTCACCGCAACGTCACGCGAAGGACCGCCATGCCCCACGATGCACAACACAGCTTCGGCGTCTACAAGCCCGTGGGCCATGTGGTCGTCTCACTGCCCGATGACCGGGCTGCGGAGGCGGCCGCCGCGGCGCTGGCCGGCCTGGGGCTGGACGGTGAGGCGGTGCGCCGCTATACCGACCGCGAGATGCTGCGCCAGATCGACGCGGACATCGCCGGCGCAAGCCCCCTCGCCGCGGTGGGCCAGGAGATGAACCTCATCCTCGCGCACCGGGTGCTGGCCGAGCATGGCTACCACTGGCTGGTGGTGCGCGTGGGCAGCGACGCGCAGGCCGCCGACGTCGCGCGCGCCGTGCAGGCGCATGGGGCTGAGCGTGCGCAGCACTACGGCCGCTTCATCATCGAAGAACTCATCGAGCGGCCCGGTGGCCAGCCGCAGGTGGCTGAATCGCCCGACCGCGGCCTGGACGCGCAGACGCCCACGGGCAAGGAAAGCGAGGCGGTGGACGCAGGCCGCGCCGCGGGCGGCTGACACGCCCCCGGCGGCATGATCCCGCCTTGGCGATTCGGGGTCGGCGGCACGTCGTTTGCCGCTGGCCGGTGTTCATTCACGAGGATCACCATGGCCACCACGACCACCCCTTTCCCCACCTCCAGCGCGTCGCCCGCGACGCCCGCCACCGCAGCGGTCGATGACGCCGCAACGAAGCCCTCCACAAAGGCTGCCACGATGGCCGCCGACAAGGGCGCGGCCGCCGGCCACGCCGTGCTGGACCGTGCCACGCAGGGCGCGCACCAGGCCATCGACCGCGCGGCCGATGCCGCGGGCCCGGCCATGCAGCGCGTGCAGGACGGTGTGCAGGCCGCCGGCGCCATGCTGGGCCAGCGCGCCGACGACCTACGCCAGCTCGGCGACGAATGGACGGCCAGCGTGCGAGCGACGGTGCGTGAGCATCCCATCGCCGCCATCGCCACGGCGCTGGCCGTGGGCGCGCTCATCGCGCGGCTGTCACGCTGACGCCGGCTGCCCGGCCGCTCCCGCGTGGGAGCGGCCGGCGGCCGCAAGCCAAGTGGCGTTTAGGCGGCGGCGCGCGCCGCATCGCGCAGCGAACGCACCTGCTGGTGGTTGCGCTTCACGCCTTCGTACTGGCGCTCCACCACCATCCGCACGTCGCCCGGCAGGTCTTCGTCCAGCGCCTTGCGGTAGCTGGCCAGCGCGCTGTCCTCGCCGCGCTCGGTTTCCTCGAGGATGGCCTTGTCCGTGTAGCCGGCCAGCGTGCCCTTCACGGCCACCCAGCCGCGGTGCAGCGCGCCCGCCGCCGTACCGCCGTCCTCGGCGTCGCCGCCCAGGCGTTGCACCAGTTGCTGCAACTCGGTTGCGGCCTGGCGGCACTCCTCGGCGCGCGTCGTGAAGCTCTGGACCAGCGTGGGGTCGCGCAGGTACTCGGCCGAGGTGCGGAAGCCGTACTCGCCGTCCTTGCTGGTTTCGATGAGGTCGTTCAGCGTGTCGATGATGTCGTCGTTGCTCATGGAGATGTCCTTTCGAGGCTGATGAAGGCACCGGGCGGCGTCTGCCACGCCGGCACGATCTGCCTCTGGCAGGCGGCGTGCCCGCCTGCGCGCTACCGGGGCGCGCGCGTCGCCAGCGCGGCCTGCAACGCCGCCAGCAGCTCGGCCGGGGGGCAGGGCTTGCGCAGCACGGTGAACTCGCCGTCGTCCACCAGCGTGTGGCTGAAGCCGGTGATGAGCACCACGGGCAGTGCCGGGCGCTGCTCGCGCAGCCGCCGCGCCAGGCCCACGCCGTCCAGCGCGCCGGGCATGACGCTGTCGCTGAGCACGATGTCGATGCCGGCGCCGGCGTCCAGCAGCCGCAGCGCGGCCTCGGCATGGCCGGCGCGCATGACGCGTGCGCCATGCGTGGCCAGCAGGGCGGCGGTCACGTCGCCCAGCGCCTCCTCGTCCTCCACCAGCAGCACGCTGGCGCCGGCGATGCCCGGCGGCGCGGCCGGCGTGGCGGGCGCCTGCGGGCCGTCGTCGGCCTGGCGGTCCTGCGGCAGCAGCAGCGACACGGTGGTGCCCAGGCCCGGCGTGCTGGCCAGCAGCGCGGTGCCGCCGGCCTGCGTCGCGAAGCCGTACACCTGGCTCAGCCCCAGGCCGCTGCCCTGGCCGATCGGCTTGGTCGTGAAGAAGGGTTCGAACGCGTGCTCGGCCAGCTCGGGCGCCATGCCCACGCCGTCGTCGCCGACGGTCAGCAGCACGTAGTCGCCCGGGGGCAGGTCTAGCCCGTCCCGGTCCTGCGCGGTCGCGCGGGCGGCGCGCAGGCGCAGCTCGCCGCCCGAGGGCATCGCGTCCAGCGCGTTCAAGGCAAGGTTGACGAGGGCCAGGTCCAGCTCGCTGGCGTCCACGCGCACGAGGCCCACGTCGGGCGCCACCTGCACATGCACCTCGATGCGCCGGCCCAGCACGCTGCGCAGCAGCTCCTGCACGTCGGGCAGGTAGCGCGCCAGCGACAGCGGCTGCACACGCACGCCGGGGTGCCGGCCCGAGAACCGCTGCAGGTGCTGCGTCAGCTGGCTGCCCTTGTCCACCGCGCGCTGCGTGGCCGCGAGCGGGCCCTGCAGCTCGGCGCTGGCCGGGTGGCGCATCATCAGGTGCATGCTGTTGCTGATGATGCCCAGCAGGTTGTTGAACTCGTGCGCCACGCCGCCGGTGAGCCGCCCCAGCGCCTCCACGCGCTGGCTCTGCGCGCCGCGCTGCTCCACCAGCCGGGTGCGCTCGACGGCCTGGGCCACGCCGTGCTCCAGCTCCTGGCGTGAGCCCGCCATCGCGCGCCCGGCGCTGGCCAGTGCCTCGGCCACCTGGTCGCACTCCACGATGCCCGTCGGGCTTGCGGGGACCGGCTTGCCGGCCTGCAGCGCCTGAGCGGCCGTCTTCAGCGTGCTGATGGGGAGCTCGATGCGTCGCGCGACCCACAGCGCGCCGGCCAGCGCCAGCGCACCCAGCGTCAGCGCGCCGGCCACCACGCGCAGCACCTCGCGCGGCAGGCGGCCGGTGAGGGCTTCGCGCGGCATGGCGCTGAGGAAGGTCCAGCCCAGTGCCGAGGTGCTGAAGTAGCCCGCCGTGGGCACGCCGTCCAGCGACGTGGACGTGAAGCCGCCCTCGCGGGCCTCGGCCATGCGGGCCAGCAGGTCATCGCGCGCCATGCGGCCGGCATAGGCCGCGCCGCCGGGCTGGCGGGCGACGACGCGGCCGCTGTTGTCCATGACGGTGCCTATCCAGCCTGAGCCCGCCTGGGCCTGCACGATGCGCTGCAGCTCGGATGGCCGCACGGTGACCACGATGTTGTAGCGCAGCTGCCCGTCGCGCCACACGGGCGCCACCCAGGCCGCGTACAGCTCGGGCAGCGGGCCGGCCGACTCGGCCAGCGGCCGCATCGCGGCGGAGGCGCTGAGCTGCGCGGGGCCAGGGGTGTCGGCGGCCATGCCGGCGGCGCTGCGCGGCAGTCGTGTGCTGAGCAGCAGGCGGCCGGGCGCGTGCAGCTCCACCCAGCCGCCCAGGCCCTGCATGGCGCGCCGGGCCTGCTGCTCGAAGGCCAGGCGCCGCTCGGCGTCCGGCGGCGTGGGGCCATCCAGCTCGGTCGACTGCGCCAGCACCTGCGCGATGGTGGCGCGGCGGGACAGCTCGCCGTCCACCAGCAGGGACAGCACCCTGGTCGTGTCGCGCAGATTGCGTTCGTGGGCCTCGCGCTCGGCCTCATAGGTGTTGCCGATCAGCCAGGCCACGCCCAGCATGCCGGGCAGCAGCACGGCCAGCACGAGGAGCAGCAATCGCGAACGGATGGTGACGGGCATGGCTAGGCGCAGGCGTGGCAGACCCGGCGCAGGCAGGCGCAGTGGGCGGGGTGCGAGCGTATCGCGACGAGACATCAGGGGCATCGTGCGTGCCGGCTCCATCATGGGCCCTTAGCCGTAGCGGCGGCGCGCGGCGGCGGAGCGCTGCATCAGCGAACGCAGCGAGGGCGGGCCTTCGTGCTGCTCGCCCTCCAGGAAGCGGCGCAGCAGCCGCAGCCCGCGCACGCGCCGGCACACGCTGCGCAGCGCGATCAGCACCGGCACGGCGATCAGCGCGCCGGCAATGCCCCACAGCCAGCCCCAGAACATCACCGACAGGAACACCGCCACCGGGCTCAGGGCCAGGCGCCGGCCGACGATGAGCGGGCTGACGAGGTTGCTCTCGACGCCGTGGACGAAGGCGAATGCCAGCGCGGGCGACAGGATCTGCGATACGGTGTCGAAGGTGCTGAGGCCTGCCAGCAGCAGCAACCCGGTCACCGCCATGGGGCCGATGTAGGGCACGAAGCAGAACACCGCGGTGACGACGGCCCACATCGTCGGGTTGGGCATCCCCAGCATCCACAGCACGCCGCCCATGATGAGACCCACGGTGCCGTTGACGATGCCCACCATGACCAGCCAGTGGCCGATGTCGCGCTGCGCGGCGCGCAGGCCGCCCAGCAGCAGCGCGCGCTGGCGCCGGCGCGGCACGGCCTCCACGATGCGCCTGAGCACCCAGTGCTGCGAGGCGAGCAGGAAATACAGCAGGATGACCGTGGCCGAGGCCGACACGGCGAACGCCAGGCCGCGCGTCAGCACCAGGCCCGTCAGCGCGACGCCCTCGCTGGCAAGGCGCTCCTTGAGCGGGTCGGTGGCGGGCGCCAGGGCGGCTCGGCCCGTGCGCGGTGCGGGCTGATGCAGGCCGGGGATGGCGTCGCGCAGCTTGTCCAGCTGCTCCAGCAGCTGCGACACCGTCGTCGGCGCCGCTTCCCACCAGGCGGCGGCAGGGCGAGCTAGGCTCATCGCCAGCGGCGCGGTGCTGCCCAGCAGCGCCACCACCAGCAGCAAGGCGCCCAGCATCTCCGGCACGCCGCGGTGCCGCAGCCAGCGCACGGCGGGCGCCAGCGCCAGCGTCAGCAGCACGGCAATCAGCACCGGGGCCAGCAGGGGCCGGGCCTCGCGCACGGTGAAGACGACCGCCAGCACGAACAGCCCGCGCAGCGCCCAGCCGGTTCGCGGGATCGGATGCGAAGCGAGAGGTGAGTCCATCTTGTTCTTCTTCGGCCAGCGGCCGCTCCATGGCCCTCGCAGCGGGCGGGTTGGCTCAGTTGCTGGCGGGCTTGACGATGATGTTGTTCCTGACCTCCTTCACGTCCGGTACCGCGCGGGCGATCTGGCCGGCGCGGTCCTTCTCCGCCTGCGACGTCGCGAAGCCGGCCAGCTGCACGGTGCCCTTCAGTGCCTCCACCTGGATGCGCATGGCGCTGACCTGCGAGTCTTCGGCGAAGCGCGCCTTCACGCGCGTGGCCACGGTGGCGTCGTCGACGTACTGGCCGACGGTGCTCTGGCCGCTGGTGACGGCGCAACCGGTGGTGGCGAGGGCGCCCAACGCAACAAGCGTGGCGACAAGGATCGGCTTCATGGGGAGGCTCCTTCAGCGAGGCAACAGGCTCGCCGCATGCCCGTGGCAATCGGCGTGCCATGCGCCGCCGCGGCGCCCCGCCGCGACCGCGCCGCGGGCCGGGAAAGCTGGCAGCCTTTACCGACTGCCGCGACCAGCGCGATCCCGGATCGGTAAATCCTTCAAGGGCACCTGCTCGATGAGGGCGCCTGCCGCAGGGACGCGGGCGGCAGCGGCCTAGGGGGGCGCGGCGGCACGGAGGTTGCGTGATGAGGCCTCGGGCCGCAACGCGGCCGCGCAGCAACGAGGAGTTCGCACGTGGCATCTCTGGACCTCCGGGTCGACCATCGACAGACCCAGACGCTGTCCCCCCGTCTGCAGCATGCCGTGCGGCTGCTGCAGATGTCGTCGCTGGACTTCGCCGCGATGCTGCGCGACACGCTCGGGCGCAACCCCTTCCTGGAGGTGGACGATGCCGAGGGCGGCGACGTCGTCGAAGGGTCGCAGCCGACGGCGTCGGTGCTGGACGGCGAGACGGTGCCCGGCGCGCTGATGGGCCTGGCTGCCGAGTCCGCGCAGGAGGCGCCGTTGGCACCCGCCGACGTGGACCTCGCACCCGGCGCCACCGACGTGGGGGACGCCATGGACGGCAGCGACCGCGACCTGTGGTCGGCCGACGGCGGCAGCGGGTTGCGCCACGGCGACGGTGGCGAGGCCGACCTGCTGGCGCTGATGGCCGCCGAGGCCACGCTCAACCAGCACCTGCACGCGCAGCTCAACGTGCTGCCGCTGCCCGGGCGGGACCTGCAGCTGGCGCGCGCCATCGTGGAGTCGCTGGACGACGACGGCTACCTACGCACGCCGCTGACCGAACTGCTCGCCGTGGCGGGGCTGGACCCCGCGCCGGACCTGCAGGAGATGCAGATCGCGCTCAAGCGCGTGCAGGCGCTGGAGCCGGCCGGCGTGGGTGCGCGCGACGTGGGCGAATGCCTGCTGCTGCAGCTGCCCGCGATCGCCTGCGACGAGACGCGCGCGCTGGCACGGACCATCGTGCGTGACCACCTGCCCGCGCTGGCCGCGCGTGACACGGCCGCGCTCGCGCGCCACCTGGGCGAGCCGCCCGCCCGCGTGGAGGCCGTCTGCAACCGCATCCGCCGGCTGGACCCGCGGCCGGGCTGGCGTCTGGGTGCGTCGCATGCGCCCTATGTCGTGCCCGACGTCCTCGTGAAGAAGGTGCGTGGCCGGTGGACCGTGCAGCTGAACCCGGCCGTCGTGCCCAAGGTGAGGCTCAACCAGGTCTATGCCAGCCTGTTCCAGCGCCATCGCACGCCGGGCAATGCGGCGCTGGGCGAGCATCTGCAGGAGGCGCGCTGGACACTGCGCAACGTGGAGCAGCGCTTCTCCACGATCCTGGACGTGGCCGAGGCCATCGTGGAGCGGCAGCAGGCCTTTCTGGACTACGGCTCCATGGCGATGAAGCCGCTGGGGCTGAAGGAGATCGCGCAGGCCTGCGGCATCCACGAGAGCACCGTCTCGCGCGTGACCAACAACAAGTACATGGCCACGCCGGCGGGCGTGCTGGAGTTGAAGTACTTCTTCAGCCGCGCGATGACCAGCGCCAACGGCAGTGCCTGCTCGGGCACGGCCATCCGCGAGCTGGTGCGGGACATCATCGAGGCCGAACCGCCGCAGGCGCCGCTGTCTGATGCCGAGATCACCCGCCAGCTTGCGCAGCAGGGCCTGGTGGTGGCGCGGCGCACCGTCACCAAGTACCGGCAGATGCTGAAGATCGACGCGGTGGAGCGCCGCAAGCGCGTCGGCTGAGCCGCGGCGCTGGCGGCGCGTTCAGCGAGGCGAGGCCGGGGCGGCAACGGCCGCCACGCGCCAGACGGTGTTGCCGACGTCGTCGGCCACCAGCAGGCCGTCGTGCCGGTCGAGCGCCACCCCCACCGGGCGGCCGCGGGCCTCGCCGCTGGGGCCGAGGAAGCCCTGCAGCACGTCCACCGGCCGGCCGCGCGGGCGGCCGTCCTCGAAGCCCACGTACACGACCTTGTAGCCCGACGCCGGCTTGCGGTTCCATGAGCCGTGCAGGCCGATGAACACGCCGCCGGGTGCCGCGCCCGGCAGCGCGGCAGGCAGGCGGCTGGCGCCCGCCGCGGCCAGGCCCAGCGCCGCGACGTGGGCGCCCAGCGCATAGTCCGGCGCGATGGCGCGGGCGACGAGATCCGGCCGCGGTGGCTTCACGCGCGGGTCCACATGGCCGCCGTACCAGCTGTAGGGCCAGCCGTAGAAGGCGCCGTCGTGCACCGAGGTCAGATAGTCGGGCACCAGGTCGCTGCCCAGTTCGTCACGCTCGTTGGCCACGGTCCACAGCACGCTGGGCGTGGTGGCGCCCGGCGCGGGCAGCCAGGCCATGCCGTTGGGGTTGCGCAGCCCGGTGGCGAACAGCCGCTTGGCGCCGCTGGCCAGCGCGATCTCCCAGATCGCCGCGCGGCCTTCCTCGGCCGGCATGCCGTGCTCGGCGGCGTTGCTGTTGGAGCCCACGGTGGCGTACAGCCGCCGCCCGTCGGGGCTGGCGATGAGGCTCTTGGTCCAGTGGTGGTTGCGCGGGCCGGCGGGCAGGTCGACGAGCTTGCGGCCCGGCCCCTGCAGCTGCGTCTGGCCGTCCTTGTAGCTGAACTCCAGCACCGCGTCGGTGTTGGCGACGAAGAACCGCTCGCCCACCAGCGCCATGCCGAACGGCGAGTTCAGGCCTTGCGCGAACACCTCGCGCACATCGGCGCGGCCGTCGCCATCGGTGTCACGCAGCAGCGTGATGCGGTTGGCGCTCGGCACGCCGGCGCCGGCGCGCTTCATGAATTGCGCCTGCACCCAGGCCTTGATGCCCCGGCCATCCTCCGGCCGCGGCGGCGCATTGCTCTCGGCCACCAGCACGTCGCCGTTGGGCAGCACATGCAGCCAGCGCGGATGGTCCAGCCCGCTGGCAAAGGGCTGCACCTGCAGCCCCGCCGCGGGCGTGGGGCCTTCGCCGCGCTGCCAGGCACGGGCCGGCGCGACGTTGACAGTGGGCAGCGCGGTCTGCACCGGCTCCACAAGCGTGGGACTGGGGCCGACGTCGGCGCCGTCGTGCAGCCGCGTGCTTTCGCCGCAGCCAGTGAGGGCGGCCGCGATCGCGAGGGCCGTGAAGCGGGGCAGGGTGGTCATGCAGGCATTTGGGCAAGCAGCGTGCCCGGCAGCGGCGGGGATGGCGCGGCGGTGCGGCCCGCCTTTCTGGTTGTGTGCGCCGGGGGGGAAGCACGCGGCGCCGACTCGCGTCGGGCCGCGGGCCGTTCGCGGTCAGTGGAAGAAGAGGTAGACCAGCAGCAGCACGATGCCGGGGACGCCCAGCAGCCAGGCGAGGAAGTATTTGCCCATGATGTTCTCCGTGAGGTTGGGGTGTGCAGAGCATGGGCGGCTTCGGTGCCACCGCGGGGCGGACGGGGCCTGCGGCGTGCGTAGGACGGGGCCATCGCCGCGGTGCCGTAGGACTGCGCCCACCGGCGGACGGGGCGGCTGCCGGCCCCGCGCCCGCGCGGCGCCACCTACGCTGGAGTCAGCCCCTTAGGCATCCCGCCTCAAGGGCCAACGCAAGGAGTCATGCAATGAACACCGACCAGATCAAGGGCACCGCCAAGGACATCGCCGGCAAGGCGCAGCGCAAGGTGGGCGAAGCCATCGGCAGCACCGAGCAGCAGGTCAAGGGCGCCGTGAAGCAGGCCGAGGGCAAGGCCCAGAAGGCCGTGGGCGATGCCAAGGAAGCGTTCAAGGACACGCACGCCACGACGCGCAAGATCTGACGCCACTGCAGGCAGGGCCGCCGGCGCAGCCAGCGCCGGCGGCCTTTTCTTTGAATCGAGGAGATCCCCATGAATGCACTCTTCTTCACCCCGCGCCGTGCCGGCGTCGCGCTGCTGGCGGCCGCGTCCTTGCTGGCCGCGGGCTGCTCGTCCATGAGCGAACGTGAGCGCGGCACCGCGCAGGGCGCCGGCATCGGCGCCGTGGCCGGCGCCGTCATCGGCTCGGCCACCGGTGGCAGCGCCGGCCGCAGCGCCGCCATCGGTGGCGTCGTCGGTGCGGTGGCGGGCAACCTGTGGTCCAAGCGCATGGAAGACAAGCGCGAGGCGCTGGCTCGCGCCAGCCAGGGCACCGGCGTGGAGGTGGCGCGCACCGACGACAACCGCCTCAAGCTGAACGTGCCCAGCGACGTGTCCTTCGACACCGGCCGGGCCGACATCAAGCCGCAGATGCGCCCGGTACTGGACGAGATCGGCCGCAACCTGGACCCCAATGTGCGCGTGACGGTGGTGGGCCACACCGACAGCACCGGCAGCGACCAGATCAACGACCCGCTGTCGCGCGAGCGCGCGCTGGCCGTGCGTGACTACCTGGGCGCGCGCGGCGTGTCGTCGGCGCGCGTCAGCGTGGCGGGGCGCGGCTCGCACGAGCCGGTGGCCAGCAACGACACGGAAGCCGGCCGCGCAGCCAACCGCCGCGTCGAGATCTTCCTGTCGGAGCCCGGCTCGGCGGGCTGACGCCGCCTCAGTCGGGGAAGCGCACGCGCACGCAAAGGCCTTGCTCGCCAGGGCCCGCCGTCAGCTGGACGGTGGCGCCGTGGCGATCGGCCACGGCGCGGACGATGGACAGCCCCAGACCGCTGCCGCTCTGGGCCGTCGTGTCGGCACGGAAGAAGCGGTCGAACACGCGCGCGCGCAGCGCTGGCGCGATGCCCGGGCCCTGGTCCTGCACCTCCAGCAGCGCGCCGCCGTCGGGGTGGGCCAGCAGCCGCAGCGTCACGCTGCCACCCTGCGGGCCGTACTTGAGCGCGTTGTCGATGAGGTTGTCCAGCAGCGACGTCAGGCCTTGCGCCTCGCCCAGCACCGTGACGTCCTGCGGCGCATCCAGCGCCAGCTCGGCCTCGCGGCGCGCGGCCAGGCCGGCGAAGGCCGCCAGCCGGTCCTGCGCCAGCGAGCGCAGCGACAGCCGCTGCGGGCCGGTGGGCGAGGGCGGTGCGTCGGCCCGCATCAACGCCAGCAGCTGGGCGACCACGTGGGACGCGCGCTCGCCGCTGCGCAGCGTGCCGTCCAGCAGCAGGCGCTGCGCCGGATCGGCGGCCAGGGTCGGTGAGGCCCGCAGCGCCTCGACGTTGACGCGCATCGCGGCCAGCGGCGTGCGCAGTTCATGGGCCGCGTCGGCGATGAACTCGCGCTCGCGCCGGGCGCCCGCGCGCACGCGGGCCAGCAGCGCGTCCAGGCTGTCCACCAGCGGGCGCAGTTCGCGGTGGCGCGACCGGAACGCCAGCGGCTGCAGGTCCTGCGGGCCGCGCGTCGCGATTTCGGCGGCCAGCCGCCGCCACGGCCGCAGCGCCAGCCGCAGCGACAGCCAGGCCGGCAGCGCCAGGAAAGGCAGGCTGATGAGCAGGGGCAGCACCAGGAAACCGTGCGAGCCCAGCGGGATCAGCACGTTGATGGCCTCGCCGGGCTTGGCCAGCGTGACGCTGATGCCGGTGTCGGGCGAGGCCAGCGTGCGCGCTCGCCACAGCCGGCCGCCGGCGCTGACCTTCTCGATGTCGCCGGCGGTGCGCGTGGCGATGTCCTGCGGCAGCCCCGGCGACGCGTAAAGCAGCTGCCCGTCGCGGCGTCGCACCAGCAGGTTCAGCCGCAGGTTGGGCTCGCTCTCCAGCCCCTCGGTGATGCGCTGGAAGCGGTCGATCTGCGTGAGCACGGCGGCCTGCGCGTCGGGGCGGTCGGCGAGCTGGTCGGCGGCCGTGAGGATCATCGCGAAGCGCGGGTCCAGCGCCAGCTCCGACTGGTCGTGCTGCGATTGGTAGACGAAATACACCACCATCGCGCACCACAGCAGCACGAGCATCAGCAGCTGCGCGAGCAGCAGGCGACCGCGCAGCGAGGGCTGGAGCAGCCGGCGTATGGCGTCCATGTCAGGCGCCGGGCCGACCGCGGTCGGGCATGTCGATGATGTAGCCCACGCCGCGCACGTTGCGCACGAAACCGTCGCCGATCTTGCGGCGCAGGTTGGACATGTGCACATCCAGCACGTTGCTGTCCGCGGCGACGGGCCCGGGCAGCACCTGCTCCTCCAGCACATGGCGCGTGACGATGCGACCGGCGCGCTTGAGCAGCGCCGCCAGCAGCTCATACTCGGTGCGCGACAGCTCCACGTTGCGGCCCTGCGCGGTGACGCGGCGCGTCGGCTCGTGCAGGCTGAGGCCGCGCACGCTGATCGTGTCGCCATCGAAGCCATAGCTGCGCCGCGCCAGCGCCCGCACGCGCGACAGCAGCTCGGCCAGCTCGAAGGGCTTGACGAGGTAGTCGTCGGCGCCGCCGTCCAGCCCGCGCAGGCGGTCCTCCAGCGCGTCGCGCGCGGTCAGGATGAGGACCGGCAGCGTCTGGCGCTCGCGACGCAGCTCCTGCAGCAGTGCCAGGCCGTCGCCGTCGGGCAGGTTGAGGTCCAGCAGCACCAGGTCGCAGCGGCCCTGGGCGAGCACGTCTTGCGCGTCCGTCAGGCGCCGCACCCAGACGACGTCCAGCTGCTGGCCGGCCAGCGCCAGGCGAACGCCGTTGCCCAGGTCCAGGTCATCCTCGACGAGCAGGATCTTCATGCCGGCGACCTGCCGGCGGGAGAGAGGGAGGGCATGGGAACGGAGGAAAGCCGCAACGGCCCGCACTGTGCCCGCTGTAGCTTCAGGGTGACTAAAGAAGCTGCGGCGGCCTGCGCCGGCCGGTGAGTGCACGTTGCATCTGCGGCGCAACGGTAAGGCGTATGTGCAGCCGGTTAACGACGGGCGGCCTGCTCACAACTCGGTACGTCTGCGCCGCAGCGATGCCTAGAGTCGCAGCTTTTATTCCTCCAGGAGTCCATCGATGTCGAGGCTTTCCCCCCTGATCGTCGCCAGCAGCGTGTTGTTGCTGAGCGCCTGCGCCACCAAGGATTTCGTCAAGGAGACCGTCGCGCCAGTCCAGGCCGGCGTCGACGGGCTCGGCAGCCGCGTGCAGGCCCATGACGACGGCCTCAAGGCGCTGGACGGGCGGCTCAAGGGCAGCGAGGCGCGCATCCAGGCGCTGCAGCAGGAAGCCGCGGCGCGCGCCCAGGCCGCCAACAACCTGCCCGCGCCGCCCGGCCTGCTGATGAGCACGCTGTTGACGGATGACAAGATCAAGTTCACCTCGGGCCATGCCGAACTCACCGAGCAGGCCGGCCGCGAACTCGATCAACTCGTCGCCAAGCTCAAGGCCGACAACCAGCCGGTGTTCGTCGAGATCCAGGGTCACACCGACGCAACCGGCAGCGATGCGCTCAACCAGCAGCTGGGCCTGAAGCGGGCCGAGGCGGTGCGCCTGTACCTGTCGCGCGCCGGCCTGCCGCTGGCGCGCATGGCGACCATCAGCTACGGTGAATCGGCACCGCTGGCCGACAACAACACGCGCGAAGGCCGCAGCACCAACCGGCGCGTCCAGCTGATCGTGATGCGCTGAGCGCACCCCTGAAACGACAAAGCCCAGCGGAGACCGCTGGGCTTTGTTCTTGTGAATTTGGTGCCGGCAAGAGGAGTCGAACCCCCGACCTTCGCATTACGAATGCGCTGCTCTACCAACTGAGCTATGCCGGCCAGGACTCACAGGCTGTCTGCCTGCGCGTCAAGCCCGCCATTATAGCGGGAAATTTCAGCTTGTCTCGCGATGGTAGGCCGCGATGCGTTCGACCTCGTTTTTCGACCCCAGCGCCACCGCCACGCGCTCGTGCAGCTTGGTGGGGTTCAGGTCCATGATGCGGTCCCGGCCGTTGACGGCCGCGCCGCCCGCCTGCTCGATCAGGAAGGCCATCGGGTTGGCCTCGTACATCAGGCGCAGCTTGCCGGGCTTGTCGGGCTCGCGCTGGTCCCAGGGGTAGAGGAACACGCCGCCGCGGGTCAGGATGCGGTGCACGTCGGCCACCATGCTGGCCACCCAGCGCATGTTGAAGTCCTTGCCTCGGGGGCCGGTCGAGCCGGCCAGGCATTCGTCGATGTAGCGCGTCACCGGCGGCGCCCAGTGGCGCATGTTGGACATGTTGATCGCGAATTCCTTGGTGTCCTCGGGAATGCGCACCTCGTCCTGCGTCAGCACCCAGGAGCCGGTCTCGCGGTCCAGCGTGAACATCGCGACGCCGTCGCCCACGGTCAGCACCAGCATGCTCTGCGGGCCGTAGACGCAGTAGCCCGCGGCGGCCTGCTGCTTGCCGGGCTGCAGGAAGTCCTCCTCCGACACGCCGCGCGAATGCCCCACCTTGCGCAGCACGCTGAAGATGGTGCCGATGGAGACGTTGACGTCGATGTTGCTGGAGCCGTCCAGGGGATCGAACAGCAACAGGTACTCGCCCTGCGGGTAGCGGTTGGGCACCACGTAGATGCTGTCCATCTCCTCGCTGGCCATGGCGGCGAGGTGGCCGCCCCATTCATTGGCCTCGATGAGCACCTCGTTGGCGATGATGTCCAGCTTCTTCTGGACTTCGCCCTGCACGTTCTCGCTGCCGGCGGAGCCGAGCACGCCGCCGAGCGCGCCCTTGTTGACGGCGATGGCGATGCGCTTGCAGGCGCGCGCGACGACCTCGATCAGCAGCCGCAGTTCCTGCGGGATGTGGCCGTGCTCGCGCTGCTGCTCGATGAGGTATTGGGTGAGACTGGTCTGTCGTGACATGGGAGGCTGCTTAGTTTCCGGATGCGAGGGCCCGCTCGACGATCTCACGGACGTCGGTGGACAGATCGGGTTTGGCCGCCACGCGCGCCACGGCTTCGCGGGCGGCACTGCGGTAGGGCTCGGCCAGCACCGACCAGCGGTCCATCGCGCGGGCGATGCGGCTGGCCAGCTGCGGGTTGATGGCGTCCACGGCCAGCACCTGTTCCGCCCAGAACACATAGCCTGCCGCGTCGGCGCGGTGGAAGGCGGCCGGGTTGAACATGCACAGGCTGGCGAGCAGGCTGCGCGCGCGGTTGGGGTTCTTCAGCGTGAAGTCGGCATGCTTGGTCAGCGTCTTGGCGCGAGCGAACACGCGGCCGTCGCTCTCCGGCGCGCGGGCCTGCAGCGCGAACCACTTGTCGATGACCAGCGCGTCGTCCTTGAACAGCGCGTGGAAGCGCTCCAGCGCGGGCTGGGCCAGCTCGGCGCCGGCATTGACCAGCGCGGCCAGCGCGCCGAGGCGGTCCGTCATGTTGGACGCGTCCTTGAAGCGCTGGTAGGCCTTGCCGGGCCACACGGTGTCGCCGGTGGCCTGGGCGTCCAGCACCAGCATGGACAGCGCCAGGTTGGCCAGGGCGCGCTTGCCGCTGGAGACCGGGTCGGGCGTGTAACCGCCGGCGATCTGGTTGGCCTCGAAGGCGGCCGTCCAGTCGTCGCGCAACGCGCTGGCGAGCTGGCGCTGCGCGGCCATGACGGCGGCGTGGATAGCCTGCGGGTCGACGACGTCCAGCTGTTCGGCGATGTAGCTCTCGCCCGGCAGCGTCAGTGCCAGCTCCTTGAAGGCGGCGTCCAGCTCGGGGTGGTTCAGCACGCCGCGCATGGCCTCGATGAAGGCATTGCTCAGCACCAGCGGCTGGCCGGCGCGCAGTGCGGCGAGGATGCGGTTCAGTGCCAGCCGCTGGCCGGCCTCCCAGCGGTTGAACGCGTCGCTGTCGTGGCGCATCAGCACCAGCAGCGCGGCGTCGCTGAGGCCGTCGTCCAGCACCACCGGCGCCGAGAAGCCACGCAGCAGCGACGGCACCGGCTCGGCGTCGATGTTCTCGAAGACGAAGGTCTGCTCGGCCTGGTCCAGCACCAGCACGGTCTCGGTGTCGCCGGCGGCGTTCAGTGCCAGCGCGGCGCCGTGGCGGTCCAGCAGGCCCATGACGACGGGGATGACCTGCGGAAGCTTGGTCGGCTGGCCCGGCGTGGCGGGCGTGTGCTGGGTTAGGCGCAGCGTGTAGGTGCGGGTGGCGGCGTCGTGCTCGCCGTGCGCCTTCACGCGCGGCGTGCCGGCCTGGGAGTACCAGCGCTTGAAGGTGTCCAGCCGCGTGGCGAGCGCCGAGCCGGGGTTGGCGTCGGCGATGGCCTGCGCGAAGTCGTCGCAGGTCACGGCCTGGCCGTCGTGGCGCTCGAAGTACAGCTTCATGCCGGCCTCGAAGCCCTTGCGGCCGACCAGCGTCTGGTACATGCGGACGACTTCCGAGCCCTTCTCGTAGACGGTGGCGGTGTAGAAGTTGTTGATCTCGCTGTAGCTGTCCGGGCGCACCGGATGGGCCATGGCGCCGCTGTCCTCGGGGAACTGCAGCGCGCGCAGCTGGCGCACGTCCTGGATGCGGCAGACGGCGCGGGCGGAGCTGCTGCCGGCCATGTCCATGCTGAATTCCTGGTCGCGGAAGACGGTCAGGCCCTCCTTGAGCGACAGCTGGAACCAGTCGCGGCAGGTCACGCGGTTGCCGGTCCAGTTGTGGAAGTACTCGTGCGCGACGATGGACTCGATGCGCGCGAAGTCGGCGTCGGTCGCGGTGGCGGGCGAGGCGAGCAGGGCAGCCGTGTTGAAGATGTTCAGGCCCTTGTTCTCCATCGCGCCCATGTTGAAGTCGGACACGCCGACCACCATGAAGCGCTCCAGGTCCAGCGGCAGGCCGAAGCGGGCCTCGTCCCAGACGATGGAGGCGATGAGGCTGTTCATCGCGTGCTCGGTCTTCTCCAGGTCGCCCCGGCGCACGTAGACCTGCAGCAGGTGGTCCTTGCCGGCGCGGGTGCGCACGCGCTGCTCGCGGGCGACGAGGTCGCCCGCGACGACGGCGAACAGGTAGCTGGGCTTGGGGAAGGGGTCGTGCCAGACGGCGAAGTGGCGGCCCTTGTTGCCGGGTTCTTCCAGCGTGCCGCTGTCCACCAGGTTGCCGTTGGACAGCAGCACCGGGTACTTCGTCGCATCGGCGCGCAGCGTGACCGTGTAGACGGCCATCACGTCCGGGCGGTCCAGGAAGTAGGTGATGCGGCGGAAGCCCTCGGCCTCGCACTGCGTGAAGAAGCTGCCGCCCGAGGTGTACAGGCCGGAGAGCGCGGTGTTCTTCTCGGGGCAGATCGTGTTGCGGATCTCCAGCGCGAAGTCTTCGTCGGGCGGGTTGTCGATGACCAGTTCATGGCCTTCCTGGCGGAAGGACACGCCGGCGCCATTGATGAGGGCGCGCAGCAGGTTCAGTTCCTCGCCGTGCAGGCGCAGCGGGCCGTGCGGCACGGCACGGTTGCGCTCCACCTGCATCTTGCTCGTGACGATGGTCTTGGCGGGGTCGAGGTCGAAGCTCAGGTCGACCTTGCGGATCCAGAACGCCGGTTGCTGGTAGTCCAGGCGTTGGATCAGGGGAGCGGTGCCTTCACGCATGAGGGGCTTCCTTGGGGAATCGAAAGAAAGAGGGCCGCAAGCGCGGCCCGGGTGGCATCAGATGCCTTGCTTGAGCGACTCGGTGATGAACTGGTCGAGATCGCCGTCCAGCACCTTCTGCGTCGCCGAGGTTTCGTAGTTGGTGCGCAGGTCCTTGATGCGGCTCTGGTCCAGCACGTAGGAGCGGATCTGGTGACCCCAGCCGACGTCGGTCTTGGTGTCTTCCAGCTTCTGCTGTTCTTCCATGCGCTTCTTCATCTCATGGTCGTACAGGCGCGAGCGCAGGCGGCGCCAGGCGACGTCGCGGTTGCTGTGCTGGCTGCGGCCGTCCTGGCATTGCACGACGATGCCGGTCGGGATGTGCGTCAGGCGCACCGCCGAGTCGGTCTTGTTGATGTGCTGGCCGCCGGCGCCGCTGGCGCGGAAGGTGTCGGTGCGCACATCGGCCGGGTTGATGTCGATCTCGATGGAGTCGTCGACTTCCGGGTACACGAACAGCGACGCGAACGAGGTGTGGCGGCCGCCGGACGAGTCGAACGGGCTCTTGCGCACCAGGCGGTGCACGCCGGTCTCGGTGCGCAGCAGGCCGAAGGCGTACTCGCCTTCCACCTTGATGGTGGCGCTCTTGATGCCGGCCACGTCGCCCGGCGTCTCGTCTTCCATCGTGGCCTTGAAGCCCTTGCGCTCGCAGTACTTCAGGTACTGGCGCAGCAGCATGCCGGCCCAGTCGCAGGCCTCGGTGCCGCCGGCGCCGGCCTGGATGTCGATGAAGCAGTTGCTCGGGTCGGCCGGGTTGTTGAACATGCGGCGGAACTCGAGTTCCTCGACCTTGGCCTGTAGCGTGGCCGCATCGGCCTCAATGGCCAGCATGCCGGCCTCGTCGCCTTCTTCCTTGCTCATCTCGAAGAGCTCGGCGTTGTCGGCCAGCGAGGTGGTCAGGTGCGTGATCGTGTCGACCACGGTCTCCAGCGTCCGCTTCTCCTTGCCGAGCTCCTGGGCCCGCTTGGGATCGTTCCAGACGTTGGGGTTCTCGAGGGCGGCGTTGACTTCGTTCAGTCGCAGTGCTTTGCGATCGAAGTCAAAGATACCCCCTTAGCGCGTCGGTGCGCGCTGAGAGGTCGGCCAGGGAATTGCCGATTTGGTTGATGTGTTCGATGTCCATGACGGGCACAGCGGTGCAGTTCGGGAAAGGCCGTGATTTTTGCATGGGGCGTAGCAGGCACACTGCAGGCCGCCGGGGTCGGCTGCCGAGGGCGGCGCCCGGCGGGAGAAACAAGCCCATGCCATCCATGCCCGCCTGGCGCGCGCTGGCCCACACGGCCGTGCTCGCCACCAGCCTGATCTGCGCCACCCGCGCCGCACAGGCCCAGGACGCCCCCACCGCCCCCGTCGCCGCCAAGAAGCCCCGCGACGTCAGCATCCACGGCGACCGCCGCATCGACGACTACTTCTGGCTGCGCGAGAAGGACCAGCCCGACGTGCAGGCCCACCTCCAGGCCGAGGCCGCCTACGCGGACGCCTGGTTCAAGCCGCTGGCGGCCTCGGAGCAGAAGCTGTTTGAGGAGATGAAGGGGCGCGTTCAGCAGCGCGACCAGGGTGTGCCGCAGCGCCAGGGGCGTTGGTGGTACGTCAGCCGCATCGACGTGGGCCAGCAGTACCCGGTGTACGTCCGTCGCGCCGCACAGGGGCCGCAGCGTCTGTATGACGCCAGCGCGCCCGAGCAGGTGCTGCTGGACCTGAACGAACTGGCCAGGACGCGCAAGTTCGTCAACCTGAACGGCCTGTCCGTCAGCCCCGACGACAAGTTGCTGGCCTACGCCGTGGACGCCACCGGCGCGCGCGACTTCGAGCTGCATGTGCGCGACATCGCCACCGGCGCGGACCGCGTCGTCGCGACCACGCCGCACGCCGACGCCTTCGAGTGGGCGGCCGACAGCCGCACGCTGTTCTACATCCGCCACAACGATGCGCGCCGCTCGCACCAGCTGTGGCGGCACCGCCTGGGCACGGCGGCCGACACGCTGGTGCACGAGGAGAAGGACGAGCTGTTCAACCTGATGCTGGCCAAGTCGCTGGATGGCCGCACGCTGATGCTGGGCTCGCGCTCCAAGGACACGATGGACTGGCGCCTGCTGCCCGCCGCGCAGCCGGAGGGCCGCTGGCGCGAGGTGCTGCCGCGCCGGGCCGGGCAGGAGTACGCCGTCACGCCCTTCGGCGCCGAGCTGCTGCTGCGCATCAACGACCGCGGCGTCAACTTCCGGCTGCTGCGGCTGCCGATGAAGGCGGGGGCCGGCGTGCTGGTCCCGGCCGAGGGCCTGGCGCGCGCGCGCGAGCTCATTGCCGCCCGCGACGACGCGATGGTGGAGCAGGCGGTGGCGTTCAAGACCCATGCGGTGGCGCAGATCCGCGAGGGCGGTTCCGTCAAGCTGCGCATCTACCCGCTGGGCGGCGGGGCGCCGCGCGACATCGCCTTCCAGGAGCTGGCCTATGGCGCCACGCTGGCCAGCCAGCGTGAGTTCGATGCGATGCACGTGCGCTTCACCTACAACTCGCTGACGACGCCCACCAGCACCTACGAGGCCGAGCTGGCCACCGGCGACCTGCAGCTGCTGAAGGTGGCGCCGGTGCAGGGCGGCTACGACGCCAGCCTCTACGCCACCGAGCGGCTGTGGGCGACGGCGCCCGACGGCGTCAAGGTGCCCGTCAGCCTCGTCTGGCGCAAGGACAAGCGGCGCACCGGCCCGCAGCCGCTGCTGCTGTACGGCTACGGCAGCTATGGCCACCCCAGCGACCCGCGCTTCGGCAGCGGCCGCCTGTCGCTGCTGGACCGCGGCGTCATCTACGCCATCGCGCATGTGCGTGGCGGCGGCGACCTCGGCCGGCAGTGGTATCTGGACGGCAAGCTGGCGAAGAAGATGAACACCTTCACCGACTTCGTCGCCTGCGCCGAAGCCCTCGTGAAGCAGGGCTACACGCAACCCGGCCAGCTCATCATCCACGGCGGCAGCGCCGGCGGCCTGCTGGTGGGGGCGGCCACCAACCTGCGGCCCGATCTCTTCAAGGCCGTCGTCGCGCAGGTGCCCTTCGTCGATGTCATCAACACCATGCTGGACGCCAGCCTGCCGCTGACCACCGAGGAATACATCGAATGGGGCAACCCCAACCAGGCCGGCGAGTACGCCTGGATGCGCGCCTACAGCCCCTACGACAACCTCAAGCCGGCGGTCTACCCCGCGGTGCTGGCCAAGACCGCGATCAACGACAGCCAGGTGCCGTACTGGGAGGCCGCCAAGTACGTGGCCCGGCTGCGCGAGTTGAACCAGGGCAAGGCGCCGGTGCTGTTCGACATCAACATGACCGCCGGCCACGGCGGCGCGTCGGGCCGTTTCGACGCGCTGCGCGAGGCGGCGCGCACCAACACCTTCATGCTGCAGCAATGGGGTCTGCTGAATGACTAGCGACTACTGGCGCCGCACACGGCGGCTGACGGCCGGGCTGCTGCTCGCCTGGGCGCTGGTGGCCTTCGTGCCGGTGGTGTTCGCACGCGAGCTCAGCGTGGAGCTGTTCGGCTGGCCGCTGGCTTTCTGGCTGGCGTCGCAGGGCGCGCTGCTGGGCTTCTGCGCCATCGTCATCGTCTACGCGCGCCGCATGCGGCGGCTGGATGAGGATGCGGGCTAGGGAGGGGTTTGCAGACCCTCCCTAGCGCTCCAGCGCCGCCAGCTCCATGCGGCGCGTCTCGGCCTCGCCGAAGTGGCGCACATAGGCCTGCCGCACCCAGCCGGTCCTGACCATCGCGGCCAGTTGCTCGCCAAGGCGGCCGGCAGCGGCAGCAGGCACCGCGGCACGGTTCACGTACAGGCCCAGCACCTGCGGCCGGGCCTCGGGGATGTTGACGGTGGCGATGTCGGGCGCCAGCGCGCCATCGCGACGCAGCTTGATGTGCAGCGCGTTGGGCATGATGACCGCCTGCACGCGCCGGGCGGCCAGCTTGGCGGCGAGGTTGGCGAAGTCCGATGAGTACTCGGCGCGGCGCGTCGCCAGCAGTTGTTCAAGGTGCAGGTCGACGCGGCTGTTCGTGCGTATGCCTCGCACGACGCCCAGCCGCAGCTCGGGCCGGCGGATCAGGTCGGCCAGGCTGGCGATGCCCGCGGCCGCCTCCGGGGCCAGCAGCAGGTCGTGCTTGGTGTAGCCGTAGGGCAGGTAGACGCCCAGCGCATCGCGCTCGGGCGTGCGCAACATGGACGTGATGATGTCGATGCGGCCGACGTCGAAGTCCTGCAGCGCGCGGGCGCGGGGCAGGAACACCAGCTCCAGCCGGCAGCCGCTGCGGGCCGCCAGCTCCTGTGCCAGCTCCGGGATCAGGCCGCGGATCTGGCCCTGCTCCTGGTAGCTGCCGACGCCCAGGTCGGACACGGCCACCTGCAGCGGCCGGCCGCAGTCGGCCGTCGCGCTCGCGGCGGCGCCGCACAGCGCCCAGGCCAGCAGCAGCCGGCGGGCAATGGGGCGCGAGGACGGGTGACGGGCCATGGGCCCGATTTTCCGGCGTACGGTCTGGCGGTCGACTGGGCTCAGGACAGAAAGCGTTCCAAATGCTCGGCCAGCGCCGCGGGCTGGTCGTGATGCAGCATGTGGCCGGCGTCCTGCAGCACGACGCGCTGAACATCGGGCACGACGGCCAGCCGCGCCTCGAATTCCTCGCGTGGAAAGCGCGTGCCCCAGAAGCGCGTCAGCTGGTCGTCGCTGCCTTCCACCCACAGCACCGGCGCGGCGATGCGCTGCCAGCAGGCCAGCACCTCGGCCTTGCGGTAAAGCACCGGGTTGGCGAGCTTGTGGGCGGGGTCGGCGTTCAGCAGGAAGCCCTCGGGCGTCTCGCGCGCCCAGTGGCCGGCCAGCCAGGCGGCCTTGTCGGCAGCCAGGCGCGGGTTGTTCTTGCGCAGCCGCTCGGCCACATCGGCCAGCGTCGCGTAGGGGCGCAGCGAGGGCGGGTCTTTCAGCTCGTCCAGCCAGCGCGCCAGGCGCTCGGGCGCGGCAGCAGGGGCGACGTCGGGCATGCCGAAGCCTTCGAGGTTGATCAAGCGACGCATGCGCTGCGGGCGAACGCCGGCATAGCTCATCGCCACGTTGCCGCCCATGCTGTGCCCCACCAGGTCCACCGGCGCGCCAGGGCTGATGGCGTTCAGCAGCGCGTCCAGGTCGCCGAGGTAGTCGGGGAACCAGTAGCAGTCGGCGCCGGTGGTGGCGCTCAGGCCGAAGCCGCGCCAGTCCAGCGCGATGACCTCGCGGTCCTCGGCAAAAGCGTCGACGACGAACTGGAACGACGCACCGACGTCCATCCAGCCGTGCACCATGACCAGCGGCGGCCGTCCCGGCACGGGCTGGCCCCAGCGCAGCAGATGGTGGCGCAGGCCGCGCAGGGTCAGAAATTCGCTGCGGTGCGGACGACGAAGGGGGTAGACATGGGGCATATCCGCACTGTAGGCCACGGTTGTCCGCGGACAATGGGGTCATCATGCCCGCACCCCGCCACGACATCCGCGCCGCCGAGCCGCGCGACCTCAAAGACATCGTCCAGTTGATCAGCGAATTGGCCGAGTTCGAGAACCTGACGCATCTGCTGGAAGTGACGCCCGACAGCCTGCGGCCGCACCTGTTCGGCGACGACCCGGTGGCCGAGTGCATGGTGGGCGAGGTGGGCGGCGAGGTCGTGGCCTTCGCGCTGTTCTACAAGAACTTCTCGACCTTCCTGTCCAAGCCGGGCCTGTACCTGGAGGACCTGTACGTCCGCCCCGCCCACCGCCGCAGCGGCCTGGGGCGGGCGCTGCTCATCGAGCTGGCCCGGCTGGCCTGCGAGCGTGGGTACGGCCGCTTCGACTGGACCGTGCTGGACTGGAACGAGGACGCCATCCGCTTCTACGAGAAGCTGGGGGCCGACGTGATGCCCGAGTGGCGCATCTGCCGGCTCACCGGCGACGCGCTGGAGCGCTATGCCGATGGCGATCGGCCCAGCATGTGGTCGCCGTCCGCGTGGCTGGGGTTGTGAGCGGACGCCTGCGGGCAATCCATGACGTCGGTCCGGGACGGGCTGGCTAGCATCGCCCCTCGATCAAATCGGGGGCGCTGATGGCTGAAGACCGCTACGAGCCGCTGCACGCCGCCTTCCGCTGGCAGGTGCCGGACGACTTCAACATCGCCGAGGCCTGCTGCGGCCGCTGGGCGCGCGAGACGCCCAAGGCCACCGCCATCCACTTCGACAGCGAGAGCGGCTGCCGAGCAACGTACAGCTATGCGCAGCTGCAGCGCGCTGCCAACCGCCTGTCCAACGCGCTGCTGGCCCAGGGGGTGCGGCGCGGCCACCGCGTCGCGATCGTGCTGCCGCAGCGCTTCGAGACGGCCGTCGCGCACATCGCCCTCCAGCAGATCGGCGCGGTGGCCATGCCGCTGTCGATGCTGTTCGGCGCCGAGGCGCTGGAGTTCCGGCTGCAGGACAGCGGCGCCGTGCTGGCCATCGCGGCCTGCGAGGCGATGCCGGTATTGCGCGAGGTCAAGACCCAGTGCCCGGCGCTGCGTCGCGTCATCGTGGTCGGCGAGTGCAGCGTGCAGGGCGACGAACTGGGCTGGATGGAGGCGCTGCAGGCTGAGGCCGCGCGCTTCCAGCGCGTGGCGACCCGCGCCGAGGACCCGGCCATCCTCATCTACACCAGCGGCACCACCGGCAACCCCAAGGGCGCCCTGATCCCGCAGCGGGCGCTGATCGGCAACCTGAGCGGCTTCGTCGCCAGCCAGGACTGGTTCGGCTTCGATCCGTTCAACGCCAGCCAGCCGAGCGACGCCGTCTTCTGGAGCCCGGCCGACTGGGCCTGGACCGGCGGGTTGATGGACGCGCTGCTGCCCACGCTGTACTTCGGCCGCCCCATCGTCGCGTGGCAGGGCCGGTTCTCGGCGGCCAAGGCCTTCGAGCTGATGGCGGCCTACGGCGTCACGCATGCCTTCCTGTTCCCGACCGCACTCAAGGCCATGATGAAGGCCGAGCCGCGGCCGCGCCGCCATGGCCTGAAGCTGCGCGCGCTGATGAGCGCCGGCGAGGCCGTCGGCGACGCGGTGTTCAGCTGGTGCCGCGACGCCTTGGGCGTGCCCGTCAACGAGATGTTCGGCCAGACCGAGATGAACTACGTCGTCGGCAACTGCCAGGCGCTGTGGCCGGCCAAGCCCGGCAGCATGGGCCGGGCCTACCCGGGCCACCGCGTGGCCGTCATCGACGGCGACGGCTGCGAGTGCGCGCCGGGCGAGGTCGGCGAGGTGGCCGTCAACGCGTTCGACCGCCATGGCACGCCCGACCCGGTGTTCTTCCTGGGCTACTGGAACAACGACGTCGCGACGAAGGCCAAGTTCACCGGCGACTGGTGCCGCACCGGCGACCTGGCCCGCAGCGATGCCGACGGCACGCTGTGGTACGAGGGCCGCGCCGACGACGTCTTCAAGAGCGCCGGCTACCGCATCGGCCCCGGCGAGATCGAGAACTGCCTGCTCAAGCACCCGGCCGTGGCCAATGCGGCCGTCGTGCCCAAGCCCGATGCGGAGCGCGGCGCGCTGGTGAAGGCCTACGTCGTGCTGGCCGACGGGCACGTGGGCGATGCGGCGCTCGTCGAGGCGCTGCAGGCCCACGTGAAGGCGCGGCTGGCGCCGTACGAGTACCCGAAGGACATCGAGTTCATCGACGCGCTGCCCATGACGACCACCGGCAAGGTGCAGCGCCGCGTGCTGAGGTTGCAGGAGCAGCGGCGCGCGAACCAGGCGGCGTGATCAGCGCCCGGGCCCTCTGCAGGTGTAGGGCTTGCCCACCATGCGCATCGCCAGCGGGGCCACGTTGCCGTTGAAGGCGGTGTTGTCGGCGATGCGGGAGCGGAACACTTCCACGCAGGTGTTGCCGCGCCGCATGACGGTGCGGTACTCGCCCAGCGCGCCGACCGACTGCAGGCGGTTCTCGCTGGTGGACTCTTCCACCCACGCGCCGGCGCCGCCGGTGGCATCGGCAATGCGGTCCTCCAGCGTCGCCCGCGGCGTGTTGCTGCGCGGGTCGCTGAGCGCCGGGTTGCGCGCGGCCGCGCTGGACGCGGCATAGCCCGGTGGCAGCGTCAGCCTCAGGGCGGCGCGTGGCGGCTCGGCGGGCTGGGTGGGCGCGGCCGGTGCGGGGCTGGCGGGAACGCGCTCGGCCTCCGGCGCGGCCGGCGCCTCGATGCTGAAAGGCCGCGGCTCGATGGCGGCGAGGGCCGGTGCCCGGGCCGGCGGTGGCATGCGGCCGGCCTCGGACGGCGGCGGCGGTGGCCGCCGGGGCAGGATGAGCTGCACGGTCGTCGAGCGTCGTTCTCGCGCGTCATCCAGCCGGGCCGGCCGGTGCTGCCACAGCGCCAGCAGCAGCGCCGCATGCAGCGCGGCGACGACGGCGCGGGCGGCCCAGCGGTGGTTCATGAACCTTGCAGCTTCACGCTGACGCGGCTGTTGGGCGGCGGCAGCAGGCGGGCGGCGTCGGGCCAGCTTTCCTGGCCGGTCAGCAGCGTGCAGGGGCGGGGCTGGGCGGCCTTGCGCTCCAGCGGGTCGCGCTCACCCTGGGCCGCCGGCAGCGGCAGGCCCAGCAGCTTGCCGTCCTCCCGCCATTCCAGCTCCCAGGTGGGGGTGGCGCTGCAGACGCGCACACCCTCGATGCGCGGGAACAACCAGCGCAGGTACCAGGGCAGCATCTCCTCGCGCAACGTGCGGGCCACGCGCACGATCTGGCGCACCTTGGCCATGGTCACCTGTTCGGGCGTCACGTTCAGCTCCAGCGTGCCGCGCACGGCCATCTCACCCTTGGCCACGTTGGTCGCGAGGTCGGCCGTCTTGGCCTCGGCCTCGGGCAGGATGGGCAGCTCGAAGCCGCCCTGGGCGTCGAGCTTGATCGGGTAGTCGGCATCGTCGCTGCGCACCGCCATGCGGATCTCGGCCAGGGGGCGCTTGGTCTTCTCGGCGTCCACCTTGAAGTCCATGCGGAACAAGTCCTCGCCGTAGCGGCGCAGCTTGGCGATGACGCTGTTGATCTGCGCATAAGGCAGCGCGCTGCCGTCGCGCTTGAGTTCGGTGCGGACCGGCGGCAGCACCACGGTTTCGGTGGGCGGCGTTTGGGCCTGGGAGGTGCTGGCGAGCAGCAGCAGGGCGGACAGCAGCAAGGGGCGCATGGCAGGGCGTGTGAGTTGAGGGGGTAGAGGCGCTCGGCGGCTCAGGCTGGGTCGTCGCTGCCGTCGGGCTCGGGGCCGGGTTCCCAGGCCAGCAGGTCGCCGGGCTGGCATTGCAGGACATCGCAGATGCGCGACAGCGTGTCGAAGCGAACGCCGCGCACCTTGCCGCTCTTGAGCAGCGACAGGTTGGCCTCGGTGATGCCCACGCGCTCGGCCAGCTCGCGCGAGCGCATCTTGCGCCGCGCGAGCATGACGTCGAGGGTGACGATGATGGGCATGTCAACGCACCTCGCTAGCAAGTCGGTGGCGGATTTGCGGGCCGAGCGCCGGGCCGCCCCAAGCCGGCCCGCCTGTGGCGATGTGCTCGCGGCTCAATGCCGCGAGCATCGCCGTCCCCTCGGGGGACCGGTCAGGTGCGCCCGCGTTCAGCGCGGCGCGACTGGACGAGGGGCTCATACAAACTCGGCGTTCTCGTCCGCGACGCGCGCGGCTTCTAGCAGCACCTGCGCCAGCGCCAGCAGCAGCAGGCCGAACAGCAGCGCGAGGTAGTGGTCCGACGACAGGCCGAACCACAGCCGGCGCTCGCCCTTGCCGTTGCCCCAGGTCAGCGCCAGGATGGCCAGCGTGTGCCCCAGTGGCTGTGCGGCCGCCAGCGCGCACACGCCCAGGCCCAGCCGGCGCAGGTGCTGTGCCGGCCGGCGCGCCAGCAGCTCGCCCTGCGCGAAGCAGCCGAACAGCGACCACATCTGCCACAGCGCGAACAGGCTCACCGACGTGGGCAGCAGCATGGCTGCCAGGCCCCACAGCCGCGAGCCCACGTCCAGCTGCACGGTGTTCAGGCTCCAGGTCTTGGCCGCCACTTCCGCCACCCAGTCCGGCTGGGCCCAGAAGATGAACGGCAGCGTGCCGATGAACACCACGCCCGCCAGGCACAGCAGCCGGACGATCCAGGACAGGCGGCGGATGCGCCGCAGGCCGTCAGCGGAAAAGGACTCGGGCATGGTGCTTTCGTGAAACAAGAAAAACTTACTGTAAAACAATAAATCGTTAACGCCATACAGCATGGGCCGTTGACACGAAAATCAGGGGCATGAGCAAGAAGACCAGCCACGTCAGCGAGACCCCCGCCACGCAGATGCTCAAGCGCGCCGGGGTGGCGTTCACCGAGCATGTGTACGACTACGTGGAGCACGGCGGCACGGCCGAGTCGTCCAGGCAGCTGGGCGTGGACGAGCATGCCGTCGTGAAGACGCTGGTGATGCAGGACGAGAAGGCCGAGCCGCTGATCGTGCTGATGCATGGCGACCGCACGGTCAGCCTGAAGGAGCTGGCGCGGCAGATCCCGTGCAAGAAGGTGGAGCCCTGCAAGCCCGAGGTGGCGCAGCGCCACAGCGGCTACCAGGTGGGCGGCACGTCGCCGTTCGGCGTGCGCAAGGCGATGCCGGTGTTCGTCGAGGCCGGCATCCTGGCGCTGCCCAAGATCTGCATCAACGGCGGGCGGCGCGGCTACCTCGTCGGCATTGAGCCGCGCGTGCTGACCGAGCTGCTCGGCGCGCGGCCGGTGACCTGCGCGAACTGAGCGGGAACGGCGATTGCCGGCAACGCCGGCATGTGGGAGACGGTTCTTTCGACGTTGCGCGCCGAGTTCTCGGACGTGCCCGATGCCGAGCAGGTGACGCGCATCCTGACGCGACTGCTGCTGGCGGCGTTGCTGGGCGGCGTGCTGGGCTACGAGCGCGAGCACAAGGGCAAGGCGGCCGGCATCCGCACGCACATGCTGGTGGCCATGGGCTCGGCGCTGTTCGTGCTGGTGCCGCTGCTGGGCGGCATGCTGCCGGGAGATCTGAGCCGGGTGCTGCAGGGTGTCATCGCCGGCGTGGGTTTTCTCGGGGCGGGCGCGATTGTCAAGCAGCGGGCCGAGGAGAACGTGCAGGGCCTGACGACCGCGGCCGGCATCTGGATGACCGCCGCCATCGGCGTGGCCTGCGGCATGGGACGCGAGTCCACGGCCGTCATCAGCACGCTGCTGGCGCTGGTGGTGCTGGCCTTGTTGCCCAGGCCGGATGTGCCGCCCCGGCACTGATCGGGCTATCCTCGCCGCAACCGCCGACGGGCAGGGCATCGCCAGGGTCGTGCGGCGAAGGGAGTCGCATGAACTGGTTGTTCCCGGCAGGGGTGGCGGATGCCGATGGCGTCTATCAGCCGCTGCCGCCGCTGTGGGTCAGCGCCGCGCTGCTGATCGGCGGCTTGGCCGCCGCGGTGGCGGTCACGTACAGCCGTGGCGGGCCGTGGTTCAGCAGTGTCGTGCTCATCGGCCTGGCGATCGGCCTCGGCCTGCGCACGCTGCTGGAGCGTCGCCGGCATGGACCGCAGGGGCAGCCGCTGGTGCAGGTCGCCGGAGGGCAGGTGACGCTACACCGCGCCGACGGGAACGCGCGCGACCTCCAGCTGCCGCTGGCGCAGATCGCGCACCTCGTCATCTACGGCCCCACCGGCCGCCGGGCCTACCGCTTCATCCGGCATGACGGCAGTTGGCTCGAGGCCCGGCCGCAGTGGCAGCGCCGGGCCGAGGCCCTGGCGATCGAGTTCCTGCAGCAGCGCCTGCGCGAGCGCGTCGTCATCGAGGAGCCGCAGACCGGCTTCGCGCAGGCGCGCGGCGACGGGCCGTATTTCGGCAGCTGAAGGGCCGCCGACCGGGCGTCAGCGCCCGGCAAGGCCGCGGCCCGGTGGGCCGGACAATATCGCCCCATGTTGACCCTCCCCACCCCCGCTGCGGCGTTCGCCACCGCTTGGCCGGCCCGGCTGCGCCGTCTGGCCTGTGCATTTGCCGCGTCCGGGCTGGCGCTCGCCCAGGCCGGCACACCGGCTGATCAGGTTGACGCCGACATCGTGGCGCTGCGCGACCGCCATGCCGCTGCCGTGCGTGGTGCGCAGCCCGCCTCTGCGCCGGCCCTGCAAGCCGCGCTGACTGACATCGACCAGGGGCTCGCCCGGCTGGACGCGCCGCTCAACGCCGCGCTGGCCCGCGGGCACGCCGAGCTGCGGCTGCGGCGCTACGAGCTGCTGCTGGACAAGGCCCGCGTGCTGCGTCGCCTGGGCCAGCCCGATGTGGCGCTGGCGGCGCTGGACGCAGCCGTGCGCCTGAGCTGGACGCCGCTGCCGCGCGCGGATGGCCAGGGCGCCGACCCCGACCTGGCCGCGCTGCTGGCCGACCCGAGGGCGCATGCGCTGCGGGACCGTCTGGCCGTGGGGCCGCGGCTGGCCGATGCGTCGCCATTGCTGTCGCCCTACACGGCCCGCATGAGCGCGGCCGAGCGCGTGGCCGCGCTGTCGCGGCTGTGGGCCACGGCGCGCCAGGGCTTTGCGTGGTTCGACAACGCGCCCGGGCTGGACTGGGACGGGGCCTACCTGCAGGCCATCCCGCGCGTGCTGGCGGCGCGCGACACCGAGGCCGTCTACCGCGAGCTGATGCGCTTCACGGCGCTGCTGCGTGACGCCCACACCAACGCCTACCCGCCCGACGCACTGCTGCCCCGCTTCTTCGCGCGGCCCGGCCTGCGCACCGGCCGTGTCGAGGGCCGCACCGTGGTGCTGGCCGTGACCGACCCGGCCCTGGAGCGCCGCGGCGTGCGCGTGGGCGACCTCGTGCTGTCGGTGGACGGGCTGGCCGTGGACGAGCATGTCGCCCGGCATGTGGCGCCCTACCAGAGCAGCTCCACGCCGCAGGATCTCGAACTGCGCTCGCACGGCAGCATGCTGCTGGCGGGCGATGCGCGCCGGCCGGTGCGGCTGGTGCTGGCGCATGCCGACGGCAGCCGCTACGAGGTCAGCGCACCGCGCAGCGGGTACCGGGCGCGGCCCGATGCGCCCACCGAGTCGCTGGAACTGCGCGCCGACGGCGTGGCGGTGCTGCGGGCCGGGCAGTTCGAGAGCGACGCCGCCGTGAAGCTGCTGGATGCCCGCTTCGACGAGGTGCTGAAGGCCCGCGCGCTGGTGCTGGACCTGCGCGGCAACGTGGGCGGCGACTCGGACCACGGGCTGGCGCTGCTCAGCGCGCTGACGGACCGCCCGGTGCCGCTGGCGTTCAGCCAGGTGCGCGACGACGGACCGCTGGTGCAGGCCCGCCTGGGTGCGCAGGCGGCGCCGCGCTGGCTGGACCTGCCCGCCGAGACCTTCCAGCGTCCGCTGGCACGCCGCTTCGACAGGCCGGTGGTGATGCTCATCGACGCGGGCACGTTCTCCGCCGGCGAGGACACCGCCGTGGCCTTCAAGCTGCTGCAGCGCGGGCGCCTGGTGGGCACGGCCACCGCTGGCAGCACCGGCCAGCCGCTGTGGTTCGGCCTGCCCGGTGGCGGCGCCGCGCGCATCTGCGTGAAGCGCGACAGCTATCCCGATGGCAGCCGGTTCGTCGGCGTCGGCGTGCAGCCGGACCTGGTCGTGGCGCCCACGCTGGCCAGCGTGCGCGCCGGGCAGGACCCGGTGCTGGAGGCCGCGCTGCGCGAACTGGCCGCCGCAGCGCGCTGAGCGCGGCGCTGCGCGCTTTCCCTGAGGCCGCATCGGCGGTCATGCGCGGCCCTGCCGCGACAATCCTGGCATGGACACTCTTCTTCCTCTGCTCGCCGCCGTCGCCGGTTACCTGATCGGCTCGCTCTCCTTCGCCGTCATCGTCAGCCGCGCGATGGGGCTGTCCGATCCGCGCTCCTACGGTTCCGGCAACCCCGGCGCCACCAACGTGCTGCGCTCAGGCAACAAGGCCGCGGCCATCCTGACGCTTGTCTTCGATGCGCTGAAGGGCTACCTGCCCGTGCTGGCCGTCTACCTGTGGGGCGCGCCTCATGGCCTGGGCGAGGGCACGGCCGCGCTGGTCGGCCTGGGCGCCTTCCTGGGCCACCTGTGGCCGGTGTTCTTCAGGTTCGAGGGCGGCAAGGGCGTGGCCACGGCGGCCGGCGTCATCTTCGGCCTCAACCCCCTGCTAGGGGTTGCGACGTTGGCGACCTGGCTCATCATTGCCTGGTTCAGCCGCTACTCGTCGCTGGCGGCCATCGTGTCGGCCGCGTTCGCGCCGATGTATCAGTTGCTCATTTGGGAAGCCGGCCCCACGGCGCTGGCGCTCATCATCATGGGTCTGCTGCTGGTGTGGCGCCACCAGGCCAACATCAAGAAGCTGATGGCCGGCACCGAGAGCAAGCTTGGGGCCAAGGCCGCCGGCGCCCAACCGAACCCCTCCACCAAACCCCGCAAGAAATCATGAGCAAGCAATCCATCGAACGCTTCGACGTCGGCGCCCGCATGTCCGAGATGGCCGTGCACAACGGCGTGGCCTACCTGGCCGGCCAGGTGCCCGAGGACACCAGCGTCGGCATCGAGGGCCAGACCGCCCAGGTGCTGGCCGCCATCGACAAGCTGCTGGCCCGCGCCGGCACCGACAAGAGCCGCATCCTGCGCGCGCAGATCTTCCTGCCCGACCGCGCCGACTTCGCCGGCATGAACAGCGCGTGGGAAGCCTGGGTGTCGCCCGGCCACACGCCGCCGCGCGCCACCGTCATCGCCGGTCTGGCACGGCCGGAGTGGAAGGTCGAGATCGTCGTGACCGCGGCGGTCTGACGAGCGTGCGGCACGGGCCCGCTCGAGCGCAGCGAACAGCTCGCTAGGGTCGGGCTGCCCGTTGCAGCCAGAAACCGGTGTCGAAGCGTTGCTCGGCACCGGTTTTTTCATTGACCAGCCAGAACTCGCGGCCGTCGCCGCTGGCGCGCACCAGCTCGCCGGCATGCCGGCCCGCCGTCACGCGCCGGCCCACCGCGCTGGCGGGAAAGCCCGGCAGGCGCGCCAGCGCCTCCAGCGGCGTCGCCGCGCGCGGGTCTGACGCCAGCCGCAGCTTGCGCACCAGCGGCCCGAGGAACCCGCCCGCCGCGTCCGCCGGCGACACGAACAGCACGAGCTTGGCCTGCGCGCGGCTCAGCGCCACGTTGAGCAGCCGCTGCGCCTCCTCACCGTGCAGGAAGGGCTGGGCGCCGTCGGCCGGGTCGAACAGCACCACCGGCGCCTCGCTGCCCTGCGCGCGGTGCACGGTGCTGACGCGCAGCGATTCCGGCAGCCCCCGCGCGCGCAGCCGCTGGCGGATCAGCGCGCGCTGGGCGCGGAACGGCGTCAGCACGATCAGCTCTTCGGGCTGCCACTGCCCGCTGGCCAGCGCCTGCGCCAGCAGCTCGGCAATGGCCTCGGCCGACTCGCGCCGCACCGGCCCGCGCTCGGCCGCCACCCAGCCGCCGTCGGTCTTCATCGGGTGTACATGGACGTGGACATCGGCGGCGATGTCGCCCAGCGTGCGCTGGCGCGCCGCCAGCCAGTCCGGCGTGGCCTGCGCATCGGCCGCCACACGCAGCATGCCGTCGTAGAACAGCTGGCTGACCAGCTCGCCGACGGGCGGCGCCATGCGCGACTGCTCGTCCAGCAGCGCCACCGAGGCGCCCGCGCGCGGCATCTCGGCAAACGCCGAGCGGCCCAGCCAGCGCCGGGCCAGCCGGTCCTCGCTGCGCTGTACGGGGGAGAGCTGCTGCGGGTCTCCCGCGAACAGCCGCGCGCGGCCCAGCGGCATCAGCGCCAGCGCATGCGCCAGGCTCACCTGGCTGGCCTCGTCGAACACCAGCAGGTCGAACGGCGGCTCGCCGTCGGGGGTCAGCTCGCGCAGCGTCTTCAGCGTGAAGGCGGCGCGCGTGGTCGTCATGCTGGCCAGCCGGCAGCGCTGCAGCACCTTCAGCGACGAGGCGCGCAGCTCGTCGCGCAGGTCGCTCACGCGGTCGGCCCAGGCCTTCAGCGCCTGGGCATCGCGGGCCGTGGGGCGCTGGCCCTCGGCGCGCGCCAGGCGGGCGATGAGGTCACGGTCCTGCGTGGGGATGAGGTGCTCGCGGCCGTCGTACGCCGCCGCGTCGAAGCGAGTGCCCAGCCGCTGCACGGCCGCGCGCAGGTGCTCGCGCCGCCCCTTCTGCAGCGCCTTGTCGACGGCCAGCGTTGCCAGGTCCACGGCGTGGTTGGTGGTGGACAGCAGCAGCACGCGCGCGGTGGGGTGGCGCTCCAGGTACTCGGCCAGCAGCACGCCCAGCGTCGTCGTCTTGCCGGTGCCCGGCGGCCCCCACAGGAAGGCGCTGCTGAAGCTGGCGAGCGACAGCGCCGCCCGCTGCGCCGGGCGCAGCCAGCGGAAGGGCTCGCCGGTCAGCGGGGTGCCGCCGCGCAGCGGCTGGGGTGCCGACAGGTCGGGCAGGCAGGCCAGCGCGGCCTCGGCCCACGGCGTGTCCCACCAGGCATCGGCCACGGCGTTCAGGAAGCGCGTGGGGTAGAGCCGGATCAGGTGCCCCGCCGGCGGTGGCGGGCCGCTGGCGTTCTGCAGCACCAGCTCGTCGTTCTCGGCGACGACGGCCAGCACGCCGGCCCCGCCCTTGGCTGGCGAGCCCCACCATGCCGAGGCGCCGTCCAGGCTGTCGTCCAGCAGCGCCTGGGCCGACGCGGCGCCCGGCCTCTGCCCCTCGGCGAACACATAGCCGGGCTCCAGCGTGACGCGCCACAGGGCGCCATCGCGCTCCGCGCGCAGCACCTTGAAGTCGTAGTACTCGGGCGTGGCCGACAGCTCGGCGTTCAGCGCCGCACGGACGTCGGCAAGGCTCATGGCAACTGGGGTCTCGGAAGCGCGAAAGGGCGCAACTGTAAATGCATCCAGTATCTTGTGCCGTCTTGATCCCGCTCAACACCCGCCACGCGTGGCGCGGTTAGCCTGCGCAGCCACCATCACTTCCCCGGGTTGCCACGATGTCCATCGAGTTGTTCCGCCAGGACCGGCATGTCTGCGTCATGTTCGCGCGGCTGGGCGACGAGGGCGGCGATGCCGTGCAGTCCAACCAGTTCCTGCTCGTCAACGGCGACACCGGCGCCATCCTCGACCCCGGCGGCAACATCGCGTACCACGAGCTGTACCTGGGCATGTCGCGGTTCTTCCCCCCGCACAAGCTGGCGGCCATCCTGGCCTCCCACGCTGACCCGGACATCATCGCGTCGCTGGACCGCTGGATGACGGCCACTGAGGCGCCGGTCTACATCTCGCGCGTTTGGGAGCGCTTCGCGCCGCACTTCTGCAAGCCCGGCAAGACGGCCGGCCGCATCGTCGGGCTGCCCGACGCCGGCGAGCGGCTGCGGCTGGGCACGGGGGCGGACCGCTTCGAGCTGTGGGCGCTGCCGGCGCACTTCCTGCACGCCGAAGGCAACTTCCAGTTCTACGACCCGGTCAGCCGCATCCTGTTTTCGGGCGACCTCGGCGCCTCCATGGGCGTGAGCCTGAACCCCGAGCAGCCCGTCACGTCGCTGGCCGAGCACATCCCGCGCATGGAGGGCTTCCACCGCCGCTACATGGTCAGCAACAAGGTGCTGCGGCTGTGGGCGGCGATGGTGCGGCAGCTGGACATCCGCATGATCGCGCCGCAGCACGGCGCGCCGATGGTGGGCGCCGCCGTGCAAGAGTTCATCGCCTGGGTGGAGCAGCTGGAATGCGGCGTGGACCTGTTCGGCGCGGCGAACTACCGGGTGCCGGGCTGAGTCGGATGCTGCGGCGCCGTCATTGCGGCGCCATATGCGCCCGCTAGCCTGCCGGCTTTCAGCCGGGAGCTGCCGTGGGGCATATCGAGGACGAGCTGGTGAAGCGCATTCACCGCGATCTGCAGGACGATTTCGACGAAGAGCTGGAGCTCGAACTGGAGGACCGCGACTACGGTGAGGCGGCCGGTGACGCGCCGGCAGACGAGGCCGCCCAGCGCAGGCGCTACTTCCGCGAGCTGTTCCGGCTGCAGAGCGAGCTGGTGAAGCTGCAGGACTGGGTGCAGCACACGGGGCACAAGGTCGTCATCCTGTTCGAGGGCCGCGACGCGGCGGGCAAGGGCGGGGTCATCAAGCGCATCACGCAGCGGCTGAATCCGCGCGTGTGCCGCGTGGCGGCACTGCCGGCCCCCAACGACCGCGAGCGCACGCAGTGGTACTTCCAGCGCTACGTGTCGCACCTGCCGGCGGCCGGCGAGATCGTGCTGTTCGACCGCAGCTGGTACAACCGCGCCGGCGTCGAGCGCGTGATGGGCTTCTGCACCGACGAGCAGTACGAGGAGTTCTTCCGCTCCGCGCCGGAGTTCGAGCGCATGCTGCAGCGTTCGGGCATCCAGCTCATCAAGTACTGGTTCTCGATCAGCGACGACGAGCAGCGCATCCGCTTCCTGAGCCGCATCCACGATCCGCTGAAGCAGTGGAAGTTGAGCCCCATGGACCTGGAGTCGCGCCGCCGCTGGGAGGCCTACACGGTGGCCAAGGAGGTGATGCTGGAGCGCACGCACACGCCGGAGTCTCCGTGGTGGGTCGTCAAGGCCGACGACAAGAAGCGCGCGCGGCTGAACTGCATCCACCACCTGCTGGGCCAGATACCCTACGAAGACGTGCCGCATGCCGACATCGAGCTGCCGGCCCGCGAGCGGGCGGAGGACTACAGCCGCAACCCGGTGCCGGAAAGCATCATGGTGCCCGAGGTGTATTGATCCTTCCTACCATGCGGGCATGAAGCTGCCCGTGTCGCTGTTCGTCGTTGTCGCCCTGGCGTGGGGCGGGTCCTGGGCCTGGCGCAGCCATGTGTCGGCACGGGACGGCGAACGGCTGGCGGCGCGGGTGAAGCCCGGCGACATCCGCATGATCTCGTCGCAGAGCTGCGGCTGGTGCACCGCCGCGCGGCGCTGGATGACGGCAGAGGGCATTCCGTTCCAGGAATGCTTCCTGGAGCGCGATGCGCAGTGCCGTGCGGACTATCTGGCCCGCGGCGGCCTCGGCACGCCCACGCTGGTCGTGCGCGGGCACACGGTGCTGGGTTTCGACCGCGCGCGCCTGCTGCAATTGATGGACGACGAACAGGCCGAGCCGAGTCGGCAGCGCTGACTCAGCAGCGCTGGCGACTCGGCTCGGCAACGGTGGAAAGAGGCGTCGTTCGCATGGAGTTGACGCCCGGCTCAGATGCGCTTGGTGGCGGGCTTGGCGGCGGCCAGCGTGGTGTTGCGCAGCAGCGTGGCTTCGCTGTAGCCGGTCACGACGACGCGCGGCAGCTGTGCGACTTCACGGACGGCCTTGCCGGTGACGACGACGCGTTCCAGCTTGACGGTGGGCTGCGGCGCGGCCTGGGCGGCGAAGGCGAAGGTCAGGGCAGCGGCGGCGCCGAGGACAGCGGTGAAGAGGGTGTCTTGCAGGTTCATGATGGACTCCGTTTCGGTGGGTTTCGAACCGCGTGATTGCTGGTTCGATGGAGTCAGTTTCGTCATCGCGGCGGCCCGGTTCCAGGCGTCTGCGATCAAGCGCGGGCGCCGCTGGATGAACTGCAGAAAGCCCGGACGAGCTGCGGTAAACCCGAGGGTCAGTCCAGCTGCAGCCCCAGCCGTGCCAGCTCGCCGCGCCCCTGGCGCACCAGCACGGGCTCCTCGCCCTGGCTGAGGTCCAGCACCGTGGTCGGCTGGGCCGGGCAGGCGCCGGCGTCCAGCACGAAGGCGAGCTGGCGGTCCAGCCGGTCGCAGACGTCGGCGGCATCGTTCATCGGCTCGCTGTCGCCCGGTGGGATCAGCGTCGTGGACAGCAGCGGCTCGCCCAGCAGCGCCAGCAGGTCCTGCGTGACGCGGTGCTCCGGCACGCGCAGCCCGATGGTGCGGCGGCTGGGGTGCGAGAGCCGCCGCGGAACTTCCTTGGTGGCCGGCAGGATGAAGGTGTAGGCGCCGGGCGTGGCCAGCTTCAGCAGCCGGTACTGGCGGTTGTCCACCATCGCGTAGGTGGCCAGCTCCGACAGGTCGCGGCACAGCAGCGTCAGGTGGTGCTTGTCGTCCACACCGCGCACGCGGCGCAGCGCCTCGGCGGCGGCCTTGTCGTTGAGGTGGCAGACGAAGGCGTAGCTGGAGTCGGTGGGCACGGCGCCGATGCCACCGGCCTGCAGCATCTGCACGCACTGGCGCAGGAAGCGCGGCTGCGGGTTGTCGGGGTGAACTTCGAAGAGCTGGGCCACGCGTGCATGCTACAGGCGCCGTGGGGGCGGAGGCGCGTTGCGCGGTGTCGGCCGGCTTTACATCGGGTGTGGCGCCCGTGGCGGGCCGTCAGCGGCGCGGACGCCGTTTCTCCCATGGCGGCCATCGCCTGCGGCGGTGGATGGTCTGGAATTTGCGTAGGCCCTGAGACATCGCCACTCGCCGGGAGAACCGACATGAAGCTGTTGCGAGTTCTGGGCCTTCGCGCCATTGCCTGTGCGGCCCTGCTGTCTTCCGTGGCTTCGGCGCAGGCCGGCGTCGTCTTCGGTATGGACGCCACGGGCCTGACCGGCGGCATCTACCGCTGGGACGCGGCCGCCCGCACGATCAGTGGCAACGAGCGCTCGCTGGACGGTGGCCTGCGCTATTCGCTGTCCGGCGGATCGTTCGAGGCCTTTCGCGACAGCTTCTCCTGGTCCGGCGGGCCGCCGTCCGTCGCGGCCTTCACGCAGGCCATCCAGGATTCCTTTGCGGCCTGGACGTCGGTGGACCCCGTGAGTCACCTGGGCACGTCACTCAGTTTCGTGGCCGACCTCGGCACGGCCGTGCAGGGCGTGACCGGCGGCGGCATCAACATCAACGGTGCCGAGATCGACCTCATCGCGACGACGGACGCGTTTTTCTGGAATCCGGGCAACACCGGCCGGCAGGCGGAGACCTGGTTCAACGGCATCAACTCGCCGGTGACGCTGACCTCGGGCGTGGCGAACTATGCCGATTCGCGCGCCATCTCGGGCGTGGACCTCTACATCAACAGCAACAGCGGCGCGCTGTACAACCTGGACCTGTTCCGCCGCCTGCTGACCCACGAGATCGGCCACGCGTTGGGCCTGGGCGACGTCGAGCACGAGATCAACCCCGGCGACTTCATCGACGACAACTTCAGTGCCGGCGACCCTGTCGGCACGCTGAACAACTCCTGGGCGCTGCTGGTCGACCCGCTGGACCCGTCCGGCTCGGCGGGCCTGCAGCGCTACGGCATCGGCGACGGCACGACCCAGCTCGCGGGTGTCAATCTGCTGATGGAGTCGCGCGGCCTGGGCATCAGCGCCGGCAATCCGGTCACCAACCCGGTGCCGCTGGGCAACGACGAGTACGGCACGCGTCAGTTCCTCTACCCGCAGCTGCTGGCCGCGGACAACGATCTGCCGGAGCCGGGCTCGCTGGCCCTGGCCGCGATCGCGCTGGTGGGCCTGCGCGCCGTGCGGCGGCGCCGCACCGGCTGAGCGAGGTTCAGCCGGCGTGGTGGATGCGGCCCTGCAGCGCCTGCCACACCGGCGTCAGCCGGCCCGCCAGCGGCGGCAGCGCGCCCAGGTCGATGCGGCTCTCCTCGGGGCAGTGGAAGTCAGAGCCGCGTGACGCCAGCAGGCCGAACTCGACGGCCGTGTCGGCGTACTCCTGGAACTCGGCCGGCGTGTGGCTGCCGGTGACGACCTCGATGCCGCGGCCGCCGTGGGCAATGAACTCGGTGATGAGCGCGTATTCCTCGGTGGGCGTGAAGTCGTAGCGGCCCGGGTGGGCGATGACGGCCACGCCGCCGGCGCGCGTGATCCAGCCCACCGCATCCCTCAGCGCCGCCCACTTGTGCGGCACGAAACCCGGCTTGCCTTCGGTCAGGAAGCGGCGGAACACCTCGGGCACGTCGGCGCAGTGGCCGGCGTCGACGAGGAAGCGCGCGAAGTGGGTGCGCGAGATCAGGTCGGGGTTGCCCACGTACTTCAGCGCGCCTTCGAAGGCGCCGGGGATGCCGGCTGCGGCCAGGCTGGCGGCCATCTCGCGGGCGCGCGGCTCGCGGCCGCCGCGGGTGGCCTTGAGGCCCTCGATCATCTCGGGGGCCTCATGGTCGAAGCCCAGGCCCACGATGTGCACGACGCGGCCGGCGAAGCTGACCGAGATCTCGGTGCCGGTCAGGTAGGCCAGCCCGTTGGCCTTGGCCGCCGCGATGGCGCGGGCCTGGCCGCCGATCTCGTCATGGTCGGTCAGCGACCACAGCTGCACGCCGGCGGCCTTGGCACGTTCGGCCAGTGCCTCGGGCGTCAGCGTGCCGTCCGAGATGACGGAGTGGCAGTGCAGGTCGGCGTTGAGGCTGGCGTCGAGGTTCACGCCCTGATTGTGTCAGCCCGGGTCAGAGCCGGAACGCGTTGACGGTTTCGTCCATGCCCTGCGCCTGGGCTCTCAGGCTGTCGGCCGACGCCGCGGCCTGTTCGACGAGCGCGGCGTTCTGCTGCGTCATCGCGTCGATGGCGCGCACGGCCTCGCCCACTTCGGTGGCCTGCTCGGATTCGTCGTGCGTCTGCTGGGCCATGCGGTGGATGAGGGCCCCCATGTCGTTCACCTGGCCCAGGATGGCGTCGACCGCGCTGCCGGCCTGGGCGGCCAGCGCGGTGCCTGCGTCCACCCGCTCGAAGGATTGCTGGATCAGCGATTTGATCTCGCGCGCAGCGTCGGCGCTGCGTTGCGCCAGCGCGCGCACCTCGCTGGCCACGACGGCGAAGCCGCGGCCGGCGTCGCCGGCGCGCGCCGCCTCGACGGCAGCGTTCAGCGCCAGGATGTTGGTCTGGAACGCGATGCCGTCGATGAGCCCCGTGATGTCGGCGATGCGGCGGCTGTCCTCGGCCATGCCCAGCATGTTGCGCACGACCTCGGCGACGACGCGTCCGCCCTGTGTCGCGACATCAGCGGTCGAGCCGGCCAGCGCCTCGGCGCGGCGCGTGGCGTCGCGGCTGTGCCGGACGGCGTCGGTCAGCAACTGCACATGCGCCGCCGTCTGCTGAAGCCTGGCCGCCGCTTCCTCGGTGCGCTGGGCCAGGTCCTGGTTGCCGGTGGCGATCTCTCGCGCGGCGGTGCGGATGCCGCCGGCATCGCCGTGAATGCGCTCGACCAGGCCGCGCAGGCGTTGCTGCATGTGGCCCAGGGCCGTCAGCACGCGGCCGAGCTCGTCGGCGCGGCCCGGCGGTACGGGTTCGCTGAGGTCGCCGGCGGCGATTCGCTCCGTCGCGGCCACCATCTGGCGCACCGGCTCCAGCAACTGCCGGATGGCGCGCACCATCAGCCACAGCAGAGTTGCCAGCACGGCGGGCAACAGCACCATCAGCGCGTTGCGGCGGTGAGCAGCACGCTCGGCGCGTGACGACAGGCCGGCGTCCAGCGCCTGCATGACCTGGGCGCTGAGCCGGGCCTGCAGCGAGCCTGCGTCGGCGAGCTTGCCGGCCAGCTGGTCCAGCGGGTAGTTCACGTCGCGGGCGGCGGCGTCCAGCGTCTGGTCGACTTGTTCGCGCTGCACGCGCGCAGCGTCCAGCAGCGGCGCGAGGCGCTGGTTCAGCTCGGCGTCGTCGGCCTGCAGCGCCAGCCGCAGGCTCTGCTGCATCTGTGCGGCTTGCTCGCGGTAGCGGGTGTGGGCGGTGGACATGCGCGCCGGGTCGTCCACGGCCGCGGCCCGGGCCAGCGCGGCCAGCTCGGACAGCGCGTCCTGCACGCGCGGCGCGGCCTGGAGCCCGGCATCGATGGCGAAGCGCGAGGCGGCGTCGGCGTCCAGCAGCAGGCCGGCCCCGGCGTTCAGCTCATCGATGGCCACGAAGACGGCGTCGGCGAGCGCGGACTGCGCAGACAGCAGGCGCGGCACGTCCAGCGGGCCCTCGGCCACGGCCTGGGCCAGCGCGGCTTGCCGCGTGCGCAGCGTGACGAGGTGCGCGCGCTGGCTGGCCGCCAGGGGCGCCGGCAGGCCGTGGGCCAGCGCGGCGTCCAGCGCTGCCAGGGCGGCCTGCACGGCCTGGGTGGCGGCCACGGCCTGCGGCCGGCCGTCGGGCCGGGTCGACAGCGCCTCGGCGGCCAGCCCGCGCTGGTCTTGCAGCCGGGCCAGCAGGGATTGCCAGGCCTGGTTGACGGGCAGCGCGTGGTGCTGCTGGGTGGCGGTGTCGAGCTGGGTGGCGTAGCCGCGCAGCAGCATGACGCCTGGCAGGGCGCCCAGCAGCAGTGACAGGCAGGCGACGACGGCGAGCCGCGTGCGCAGGCTCCAGGGTTGGGTGAGGTACTGCATGGCGTGGGGTGAGGGGCGGCGGTGCGCGCCCCGGATGACGAATCAGGCCGCCAGCAGCGCGCGCGCTGGCGTGCGGCGGTCGACGAAGAAGCGGCTGCCGCCGGCGCGGCCCTTGGCCACGCGCTTGGGCTCGGCGAGGGCGGCGCTCAGCGCCCGGGCGCTGTCGTAGCTGCCCGGCACGTGCAGCACGGCGCCTGCGGAGAAGGTGGGCAGCGGGTGGAAGCTGGGCTGGTTCTGGCGGTTCAGCGTCACGTAGCCGCCGGCGGCCAGGTGCTCGGCCGAGAAGAAGCTGCGCACGCCGGCGTCGAAGGCCTCGCAGATGCGCGTGAGCCGCGCCTCCCAGTCGGCGCTGCCCAGCACCATGACGAAGTCGTCGCCGCCGATGTGGCCCACGAAATCCAGCTGCGGGTCGGCGGCCTGCGTCAGCACGCGTGCAGCGAGGCGGATGATGTCGTCGCCGATGCGGTAGCCGTAGACGTCGTTGAACGGCTTGAAGTGGTCGATGTCCCACACCGCCGCGGCGAAGGTCTCGCCGGCCTCGATGAGTCGGTCCAGGTGGTGGTCGATGGGCACGTTGCCGGGCAAGAGTGTGAGCGGGTTGGCGTAGCGAGCGGCGTGCACCTGCAGGTCGGACACGGCCTTGAGCAGGTCGGAGCTGCGGCCCGAACCGAAGTAGGCGCCGTCGCGGGTGACGATGAAGCCATCCATCAGCAGCCGCTCGTCGAGGTTGGCCAGGCCGTCGCTCATCGCACGCAGCGGCGTGGAGACGTCGAACACCAGCGGGTGCGTATCCATCAGCTCGACGCAGCTGCGCTTGTCGAAGATGTCCATGAAGTAGCGCTCGGTGCTGCGCTTGAGCACGTGCAGCGAGCGCAGCACGCCGATGGGACGCTGCTGGTCGTCCAGCACGGGGATGGCGAGCAGTTGGTCGTCGCCGTGGAACAGGTCGACGACGCGCCGGCAGTTGCTGGCAGGCGTGACGGTGAGGGCGCGCCGGGCCAGCTGCGCGGCGCTGGTGATGGCGCCCTGCGACAGCGGCAGCGCCAGGTCGTTCTGCAGCAGCCGCGGCTGGGCGCCGGTGGCCAGCCGGCCGCTCCACTGCGCGCTCAGCGTGGCGCGCGGCGTGGCGCTGGGGCGGGCGAACAGGTAGCCCTGGCAGATGGACAGGCCCAGCCGGCGCAGCACGTCGAGATCCGGCTCCTGTTCCAGCCCCTCGGCAACGACCTCGCAGCCGCTGGTGACGGCCATCTCGACGATGGAGCGCACGAACTGCTGCTTCAGCGGCTCCTGCGCGATGCCGTCGATGAAGTGTCGGTCGATCTTGACGAAGTCGGGCCGCATCTGCATCCAGCGCCGCAGCGACGCGAAGCCTTCGCCCAGGTCGTCCAGTGCGACGCGAAAGCCCCGTTCGCGCAGCGCCTGCAGCGCGTCGTCCAGCCGCGCCAGGTCCTCGATGGGGCGGGTCTCGGTCAGCTCGATGACGACGCGTGACGTCGGCAGCCCCAGCTCCGACAGCTCCGCGGCCAGCAGCCCGGCGTGCTCACGGGCGTGCAGCAGCGTGTCGGCCGTCACGTTGAGGAACAGCTGGCCCGGCAGGCCCAGCTCACGGAAGCGCTGGATGGCGCGCTGGACGATGAGGTGCTCCAGCTGCACCAGGCGGCCCAGGCGGGCGGCGGCCTCGAACAGCACCAGCGGCGAATGCAGCGGCCCGTTGGCCGGCCCGCGCGTCAGCGCCTCGAAGCCGTAGATCTCGGCGCGGTCGATGGCGACCAGCGGCTGGAAGTGAATGTCGAAACTGCGCCGCTCGATCAGCTGATCGAGCGCGTCGGCAAGAGGGTCGGGCGCGTGGTCGCGCATGCAGGGCTCCGGGGTCGGCCGCCGGCCCGAGACATCCGGGCCTGGCTGGCGGACCGGATTCTTGAAACACCTTGTGACACTCGGGTGACGTGGGCGGGCGACGCGGGCGCGCCTGCCAACTCCGTCACGGCTGCGCGGCTTCGATCACGTACTGCACGCGCTGTTGCCCCTGCCATTCATCGAGGCTGAGGCGGTAGGCCAGCACCACGCGCTCGGGCAGCATGTCCACATGGTTGAACCAGATGCCGTCGATGAGCTTGCCGGCCTGGCGCAGCCGCAGCTTCAGGTGCTTCTCGCCCACCAGGCGCTGCGAGATCAGCTCGAAGCGGTCGCAGAACACCGGCGGCTCGAAGCCCTGGCCCCACACCTGCGCGTCCAGCAGCCGCGCGGTTGCGGGCGTGGCGTCGTCCGGCGGCAGCGTGCCGTCGTGGCGCAGCGTGCGGGTCAGGTCCTGTTCGTTGAGCCACTCCTCGGCGACGCGAGCGAGCGCCAGCGCGAAGCGGTTCACATCGTCCACCGCCAGCGTCGCGCCGGCCGCCATCGCGTGGCCGCCGAACTTGGCGAGCAGGTCGGGCTCGCGCTTGGCGACGAGGTCCAGCGCATCGCGCAGGTGAAAGCCCGGGATGGAGCGGCCCGAGCCCTTGAGATGCCCGTCGGCGCCGCGCGCGAACACGAAGGTGGGGCGATGCACGCGGTCCTTGATGCGCGACGCGACGATGCCGACGACGCCCTCGTGGAAGTCGGCGTCGAACAGCGCCACGGCCGGCGGCAGCTCGCCCTGCAGCGCCTCGACGAGGCCGTCCAGCCGCGCCTCGGCCATCTCGCGCATGCCGGCCTCGATGTCGCGGCGCTCGCGGTTGATGCTGTCCAGCTGCGTGGCCAGCGCCAGCGCGCGCTCGGGGTCGTCGGTGGTCAGCGCCTCGATGCCCAGCGTCATGTCGGACAGCCGGCCGGCCGCGTTGATGCGCGGGCCCAGCGCGAAGCCGAGGTCGAATCCCTGGGCCTTGCTGGCGTCGCGCTTGGACGCGCTGAACAGCGCCATCACGCCCGGCTGCGCGCGGCCGGCGCGCATGCGCTTCAAGCCCTGCGCGACGAGGCGGCGGTTGTTGGCGTCGAGCTTGACGACGTCGGCCACCGTGCCCAGCGCCACGAGGTCCAGCAGGCCATCCAGCCGCGGCACCTCTGTGAACGCACCGCGCGCGCGCAGCTCGGCGCGCAGGCCCATCAGCACGTAGAAGGCCACGCCCACGCCGGCCAGCGACTTGCTCGCGAACGTGCAGCCGGGCTGGTTGGGGTTGACGATCGCCTCGGCCTCGGGGACGACGACCGCGCCGTCGACGAGTGCGGGCAGGTGGTGGTCGGTCACCAGTACCTTCAGTCCTTGCGCCCGTGCATGGGCCACGCCGGCCAGGCTGGCGATGCCGTTGTCCACGGTGACCAGCAGCTGCGGTTGCTGCTCCAGCGCCAGGTCGACGATGGTGGGCGTGAGGCCGTAGCCGTGGACGGCGCGGTCGGGCACCACGTAGCCCAGCTGCTGCGGCTGCGCGCCCAGCAGGCGCAGGCCGCGCAGCATGACGGCGCAGGCGGTGGCGCCGTCGCAGTCGTAGTCGGCCACGATGACGAGGCGCTCGCCGCGCTGGATCGTGTCGGCCAGCAGCGCCGATGCCTCGGGCAGGCCCTTGAGGCCGCTGGGCGGCAGCAGCTGGGCCAGGTTCTCGTCCAGCTCCGCCGCGTCGCGCACGCCGCGCGCGGCCAGCAGCCGGGCCAGCAGCGGGGCCACGCCGGCCTGCTCCAGCGCCCAGGCCGTGCGCGGGTTCACCTCGCGCTCGATCAGTCGCGGCGAGTTCACAGCGCCTCCAGCACGGCTGCCACGTCCGGCGCCTTGAAGCGGCGCCTGAGCTTCTCGACGAAGGAGAGCGGCTGTGCGGTGAAGCGGCGCGCGAAGCGCTCGCCGCTCAAGGTCAGGCTGTCCAGCGGCTGCGCCAACGGGCCGGCATCCAGCCGCTGCCAGGCCTCGGCCCAGGCGGCGAGGTCGCCGTTGAGCAGCGGCTCGGTCAGCCGGGTGTCGACGGTCACGTCGGCCGGCTGGCCGTTGCTGCGGCCGATGTCGCCTATCCAGACCGAGTTGATGGCGTGCTCGCCGCGCGCCTCGCGCGCCTGGTTCAGCGCGTGTCCGTGCAGCAGCATCTGCGCCTCGTTCTGCCAGCGGCGCAGCACGCGGGCCTCGGGCAGCCAGGGCTCGATGGGGCGGCCGGCGGCGCGTTCGAAGCTGGCGGCCTGCAAGCCGTCGAGCGCGCTGGCATGGCCGATGGCCCAGCGGTGCGCGTCCAGCAGCCGCCACTGCCAGCCCTCGGCCTCGGGCCACAGCTCCTGCAGCAGCGCGGCGAAGCGCGCCGCGTCGGATTCGGACAGGTTCAGCGCCGCCGGCGGCAGCACGTCCACGCCATCGGTGCCGACGGCCAGGTGCACCGGCGTCATCAGCGCCCAGGCCAGCTCGGGGCCTGCGTCTACCGCCCATGCCGCGGCGCTGGGCTGGCTCTGGCCGCGCAGCGCGGCGAGGGCGAGCTGGTGCGGCGGCTGGGGCGAGAACTCGTCGCCGCCCCAGTTGTCCGTGGGGGTGAGCCGGGCCAGTTGTGCCGCAAGGTTGGGCAGGGCCAGGCTCGCAAACGCATGCCGTGCGGCCTCGTCCAGCGCGCTGGCATGGGGAATCATCAGGTGCATGAGCAGGATTATCCGGACCCGGCCGCGGCGGCTACCCGGCGGCTCATACGGCTGTCATAAAGCGTTCATACACTTTTCATCATGACCACAGCCCAACCGCCGACCCCGTTGAAGTTGCTCAACCGAGAGCAGGCCATCCTCGAGTTCAACCGCCGCGTGCTGGCCCAGGCGCAGCGCGAGGACGTGCCGCTGCTGGAGCGGCTGCGCTATGTGTGCATCGTGTCGAGCAACCTCGACGAGTTCTTCGAGGTGCGCTTCGCCGACATGCTGGAGGCCGCGCGCGACCCGCTGAGCACCGTCACGGGCCAGGACGTGGAACGCGTAGGTCGCGCCGCCCACACGCTGATCGACGAGCAGTACCACGTCTTCAACGAGCAGCTGATGCCGCTGCTGCTGAAGCAGCGCATCGTCATCCTGAACCACGCCGACCGCGACGAGGCGCAGCGCGGCTGGGTGGGCAAGTTCTTCGAGCGCGAGGTCAAGCCGCTGCTGGTGCCCGTGGGCCTGGACCCGGCGCACCCCTTCCCGCAGGTGGCCAACAAGTCGCTGCACTTCATCGCGCGGCTGTCGGGCAAGGACGCCTTCGGCCGCGACAACCGCATCGCCATCGTCAAGGTGCCGCGCGTGCTGCCGCGCGTCATCAAGCTGCCGGCGCACCTGTCCGAGGGGCGCCAGGCCTTTGTGCTGCTGACCAGTGTCATCCGTGCCCACCTGGAGGAGCTGTTCCCCGGCCGCAAGGTCGAGGCGTTCTCGCAGTTCCGCGTCACGCGCGACTCCGACCTGGAGGTGGACGAGGAGGAGATCGCCAACCTGCGCCACGCGCTGCGCTCGGGGCTGACGACGCGTCACTTCGGCCGCGCGGTGCGGCTTGAGGTCGTCAACACCTGCCCGACGGAGCTGTCGGAGTTCCTGCTGGAGCAGTTCGGCCTGCCGCACGCGGCGCTGTACCGCGTCAACGGCCCGGTCAACCTGGTGCGGCTCAACGAGCTCATCGACCAGACCGACGCGCCGGGCCTGCGCTTCAAGCCCTTCGAACCGGCCTGGCCCACCGGCCGGCTGCCACGCCACAAGTCCATCTTCGACAAGCTGCGCAAGGGCGACGTGCTGCTGCACCACCCGTTCGAGAGCTTCGAGCCGGTCGTGCAGTTGCTGCGCGAGGCCGTCAACGACCCCGACGTGCTGGCCATCAAGCAGACCATCTACCGCACCGGCGCCAAGTCGGAGCTGATGGACCTGCTCATCGAGGCGGCGCGGCGCGGCAAGGAGGTGATGGCCGTCGTCGAGCTGAAGGCGCGCTTCGACGAGGAGGCCAACATCAACTGGGCCGAGCGGCTGGAGGCCGTGGGCGCGCAGGTGGTGTACGGCATCGTCGGCTACAAGACGCATGCCAAGCTGCTGCTCATCACGCGCCGCGAGGGCGGCAAGCTGCGCCGCTACGCGCACATCTCCACCGGCAACTACAACCCCAAGACGGCGCGGCTCTACACCGACCTGGGTCTGCTGACGGCCGACGCCGACCTGACGGCCGATGCCGACTCGGTGTTCCGCCAGTTGGCGTCGCTGGGCAAGTTCAAGTCGCCGCGGCGCATGCTGCTGGCGCCGTTCAACATGCACAGCCGCATGGTGGAGCTGCTGGGCCAGGTGGAGGCTGCGGCGCGCGCCGGCTACAAGGCGGCGCGCGTGGTCGTGAAGATCAACGCGCTGACCGATGCCGAGCTGATCCACGCGCTGCTGAAGGCGGCGCAGGCCGGCGCCAAGGTGGACCTCATCGTGCGCGGCGCCTGCATGCTGCCGCCGGGCCTGCCGGGCGTCAGCGACAACATCGTCGTGCGCTCGGTCGTCGGCCGTTTCCTGGAACACACGCGGGTCTGCTACTTCCGTTGGGCGGAGGGCAGCGACAGCGACCCCGGCGAGGCGCTGTTCCTGTCCAGCGCCGACTGGATGAGCCGCAACATGTTCCGCCGCATCGAGGTGGCCTGGCCGGTGCTGGACGCCAGGCTGCGGCAGCGCGTCATCGACGAGGCGCTACAGCCCTATCTGCATGACACGCTGGACGCGTGGCAGCTGGGCCCGGATGGCCACTCGGTGCGCATTGGCGGCGATGGCGGCAAGGGTGGCGTCAGTGCGCAGCAGGCGCTGATGCGGCGCTACTCGGACCCGGAGTGAGGCGACGATGGACCTGATCCTGTGGCGCCACGCCGAGGCCGAAGTCATCGCTCCCGGCCAGGACGACCTGCAGCGCGTGCTGACGCCCAAGGGCGAGCGCCAGGCGCGGCGCATGGCGGCCTGGCTGAACCATCGGCTGGCCGCGTCGACGCGCGTGCTCGTCAGCCCCGCGCTGCGCTGCCGCCAGACGGCGGACGCGCTGGGCCGCGAGGTGCGCATCGTGCCGGCCATCGCGCCCGATGCGCCCGTGGCCGCGCTGCTGGAGGCCGTGCGCTGGCCGCGCTCCAGCGAGCCGGTGCTGGTGTGCGGCCATCAGCCCACGCTGGGGCAGGTGGCTGCGCATCTGCTGGCCGGCGTGCAGCAGGACTGGGCGGTGAAGAAGGGCGCCGTCTGGTGGCTGCGCTGGCGCCAGCGCGACGGTGAGCCCGAGGTGACGCTGCACGCGGTGCAGGGCCCCGACGCGCTGTGAGCGGTGCGGCTCAGTTGGGCGCGTAGGCCAGCCGCACGTAGATGGGCGCGAAGGCCTCGGCCTGCGTGATCTCCAGCAAGCGCTCGCGCGCCAGCTCCAGCATCGCGATGAAGGTGACGACGAGCACGGCCTGGCCGCGCGTCACGTCGAACAGGCGCTCGAACTCGACGAAGCGCTGGCCCTGCAGCCGGCGCAGCACGATGCTCATGTGCTCGCGCACCGACAGCTGCTCGCGGCTGATCTTGTGGTGCTGGTTGAGCTTGGCGCGCTTGAGGATGTCCAGCCAGGCCTCGCGCAGGTCGGCGGTGTTGACGTCGGGAAAGGTGGGCGTCAGCGACTGCTCGATGTGGACCTGCGCGCGCAGGAAGTCTCGCCCCAGCTGGGGCAGGCGGTCCAGCCGGGCGGCGGCCAGCTTCATCTGCTCGTACTCCAGCAGCCGGCGCACCAGCTCGGCGCGCGGGTCTTCCACTTCCTTGCCGTCCTCGCTCTTCTTGGGCGGCAGCAGCATGCGCGACTTGATCTCGATGAGCATCGCGGCCATCAGCAGGTACTCGCTGGCCAGCTCGAGGTTGTGCACGCGGATCTGCTCGACATAGCTCAGGTACTGGCGCGTCACGTCGGCCAGCGGGATGTCGAGGATGTTGAAGTTCTGCTTGCGGATCAGGTACAGCAGCAGGTCCAGCGGGCCCTGGAAGGCCTCCAGGAAGACCTCCAGCGCATCCGGCGGGATGTAGAGGTCCAGCGGCATCTGGAACAGCGGCTCGCCGTACAGGCGAGCGACAGCCACCGTATCGACCGCTTCCGGCAGATCCGACGAGATATCGGTGTTGTCGTCCGTGGTGACCGCGGTCATCGGCGGGCCGTTTCAGCGCCCCTTGGGTGGGGCGCGATGGACCTTATGCCTTGGTCTGGTAGACGTAGGGCTGTTGCGGCACCCGGGCTTCGTTGAAGCCGGCCTGGGCGGAGCGGTCCTGCTCCTTGTCCCACAGCAGCGCGCGGCCGGCGCGCTGTTCGGCTTCCAGCGTGGGGCGCTGCGCCTTGAGTTGGTCGATGAATTGGGTGACTTCGGACTTGTAGGGCTTCCAGAACAGCGGCATGGCAATGCTTTCAAACGAATCGCGGCATTTTATCGGGCGCGGGCGCGGACCAGGTCGTCCAGCGCCGGCACAAGGCCCAGGAAGGCCAGCGCACCGGCCAGCGGCAGCGTCGCCGTGTAGCCGATGGCCTTGAAGGCCCAGGCGCCCGCCACGCCGCCCACGGCGAAGGCCAGCAGCAGGCCGCCCAGCAGCCGCAGCTTCGCGGTATTGGCGGGCATCGGTGTGCCGCCCAGGCCGACCAGCGCGCGGCCCAGCTCGATGCCCAGGTCGGTGACGATGCCGGTGACGTGCGTGGTGCGGATCTCGGCGCGCGAGACCTTGGTGATCAGCGCGTTCTGCAGCCCCATCGTGAAGCACAGCACGGCCACGGTGGCGGGCACCAGCAGGCCCTGCAGGCTGGCCAGCCAGGCGCCCATCAGGCCGAAGGCCAGCAGGCAGGCGGCCTCCAGCAGCAGCGGCAGCGCGTAGATGCTGTGCGCCAGCCGCTGGCGGCCCAGGTTGACGAGCACGGCCGTCGTCGCCGCACCGGCCAGGAAGAACAGCAGCGCGCCCACGGCCATCATCCAGGCTTCGTGCTGGCCCAGCACCAGGCCGTCGGCCGCGGCGGACACCAGGCCCGTCATGTGCGAGGTGTAGTGATGCACGGCCAGGAATCCGCCGGCATTGGTGGCGCCGGCCACGAAGGCCAGCAGCCAGCCCAGGTGGGCGTTGCCCTCGGCCGTGCGCTCCACGGCGAGCAGGCGGCGGGCGTAGGACGCGGGCATGGACAGCGGCGAAGCCCAGGCCCGCCGACGTTCAGCGCACCCGCATGCCCGGTTGGGCACCGGCGTGGGGCTCGAGGACGAAGATGCCGGGTGTGGATTTCTCATCGGCATGGCTTGCAGCAAGGACCATGCCTTCGCTGACGCCGAACTTCATCTTGCGCGGCGCCAGGTTGGCGACCAGCACGGTGAGCTTGCCTTCCAGGGCTTCGGGCTTGTAGGCGCTGCGGATGCCGCTGAAGACGTTGCGCGTGCGCCCCTCGCCGGCGTCCAGCGTCAGGCGCAGCAGCTTGTCGGAGCCTTCCACCAGCTCGGCCTTCACGATCATGGCGATGCGCAGGTCGACCTTGGCGAAGTCGTCGATCTTGATCTCGGCGGCGATGTCCTCGCCGCCGGGCACCACCTTCGGGGCCGGCGGGGCCTCGAACAGCTGCTCGACCTTGGCGACGTCCACTCGCTGCATCAGGTGCTGGTAGGCGCCGATCTGGTGGGCGCCGAGCGCTCGGGCGGCGTCGGCCCACTGCAGCGGCTCGACCTTCAGGAAGCTCTCGACCTGCGCGGCCAGGGCCGGCAGCACGGGCTTGAGGTAGATCGTCAGCAGCCGGAAGGCCTCGATGCAGACGCTGCACACGTCGTGCAGCGCGGCGTCCATGCCGGGCTGCTTGGCCAGCTCCCAGGGCTTGTGCGTGTCGACGTACTCGTTGACCTTGTCGGCCAGCGCCATGGTCTCGCGCAGCGCCTTGCCGAACTCGCGGGTCTCGTAGAGCTCGGCGACGGTGCCGCTGTGCGCGCGCAGCGCATCCAGCAGCGCGCGGCCTTCCACGCCAAGGTCGGCGCTCAGGCGGCCGTCGAAGCGCTTGGTCAGGAAGCCGGCGGCGCGCGACGCGATGTTGATGTACTTGCCGACCAGGTCGCTGTTGATGCGGGCGGCGAAGTCCTCGGGGTTGAAGTCGATGTCCTCGACGCGGGCATTGAGCTTGGCCGCGATGTAGTAGCGCAGCCATTCGGCGTTCAGGCCCAGGCTGAGGTACTTGAGGGGGTCCAGCCCGGTGCCGCGGCTCTTGCTCATCTTCTCGCCGCCGTTGACGGTCATGAAGCCGTGCACGAAGACGTGGTTGGGCGTCTTGCGCGGCACATAAGTGCCGTCGGGCTGATGCTTGCCGCTGAAGTGCAGCATCGCCGGCCAGAACAACGTGTGGAAGTACGTGATGTCCTTGCCGATGAAGTGGATCTGCTCCACCGCCGGGTCGGCCATGAAGGCGTCGAAGTCACGACCGGTCTTGCCGAAGTAGTTCTTCAGCGACGCGAGGTAGCCGATGGGCGCGTCCAGCCAGACGTAGAAGTACTTGCCCGGCGCGTCCGGGATCTCGATGCCGAAGTAGGGCGCTTCGCGGCTGATGTCCCAGTCCGACAGCTTGTTGTTGCCGTCCTCGTCGGTCTCGAACCACTCGCGGATCTTGTTCAGCACCTCGGGCTGGAGGCGGCCGGGCTCCTGCGTCCACTGCGTCAGGAACTCGACGCAGCGCGGGTCGCTGAGCTTGAAGAAGTAGTGCTCGCTGGTTTTGAGCACCGGCGTGGCGCCGGACAGCACCGAGTACGGGTTCTTCAGCTCGGTGGGCGCGTAGACGGCGCCGCACACCTCGCAGGAGTCGCCGTACTGGTCCTTCGCGCCGCACTTGGGGCACTCGCCCTTGATGAAGCGGTCCGGCAGGAACATCGACTTGGCTGGGTCGAAGAACTGCTCGATGGTCTTGGTCGAGATCAGCTCGTTGTGGCGCAGCGCGAGGTAGACGGCCTTGGAGAGCTCGTGGTTCTCCGGCCCGTCGGTCGAGTGCCAGTTGTCGAAGCTGATGTGAAAGCCGTCCAGGTACTGCTTGCGGCCGGCGGCGATGCCGGCGACGAAGTCCTGCGGCGTCTTCCCGGCCTTCTCGGCCGAGATCATGATGGGTGCGCCGTGGGCGTCGTCCGCGCAGACGAAGTGCACCTCGTGGCCCGCCATGCGCTGGAAGCGCACCCAGGTGTCGGCCTGGGTGTATTCCATGATGTGGCCGATGTGGAAACCGGCGTTCGCGTAGGGCAGGGCGGTGGTGACGAAAAGCTGGCGGGGCATGGGCGCTGGGGCGGCGGGGCCGGACGGGGGAAACCCGGGATTCTAGGTTTGCGGATCTGCGGGGGCGGCGGGATCGGCGCCGGCCTCCCCTTCGGCCTGGGGCTCGTCGCCGGCGGCGGTGTCGTCCGGCTTGCCGTTGAGCTTGCGCTGGCGCTTCTCTTCGGCCTTGCGCTTCTTGGCCAGCTCACGCTGGCGCTTTTCATAGCTGTAGTTCGGGGTGGCCAAATGGACTCTCCTGTGACGGGGGGGGGCCGGCCCAATGTAGCGCCCCCCGGCGCTGTCGGCGCTGTCAAGTTGGCGCTGAAACCTCCATGACGCATCAAGGAACACGCTTAAGTCACTGATTCGTAATACTTCTTCCAGCTATCCACCGAGTCTGTGGAAAACTTTGTGGAGAACCCCTCTCCATCGCCGCCAAGCCCTTGTGTGATGCGGGTCCGCTTAGGTTGCACTTTTTTTGAGCAGTGGCGAGCTTTCCATATGAATCAACAACTTAGCGTCGGCGCTAGGGGTGGCGCTCGAACGACGCGTGTCAGGGTCCAAAAGACTTGACGATTGCCAGAAGTGGGGATAAGTCAAGCCGCGAAGTGCAGATGTCACGGCTGCGGAGGACACGGCGGGGCGTGTTGTCCCCGCCAACTGTGGACAAGTCTGTGGGCCGACTGACGACAGCGGCGCTAAGTGCTTGATCGGCCGCCGTCTGCGCTGCGGTGCTCGTTTTTGAGGCGCTGCAGGCCGGTGCTGTTGGGGTGAGTCCCCAAGGTCGGTGGCATGCCCGCGGCTAAACTCCCGGCCTTTTGAACGGGCGGCAGCGGGGCATGACGGACGGGATGAGGGAGACCGCGAAGGACGGCAGCGGGCGCAGCAGGAGCGCCGGCCGCGTGGGCACGTTCGAGTTGAAGTCGCGCCGCCTGAGTCTGCTGGGCCTGGTGCTGCACAGCGCCGACCTGGCCGAGCTCGCCGCCGATTGGGCACAACGTGCCGGCCAGGGCGGCTTCGAGCATGAGCCCGTCGTCATCGACCTGGGCCAGCTGCCTCGCGCGCCGGCTGCCTCGGCCGCCGTCGAGCCGGGAGAAGGCCAGGCCGCGCTGGCGCTGGACGGCCCCGCGCCGGTGGACATGCGGGGCATCGTCGAGCTGCTGCGTGCCAGCCAGCTGCAACCCGTGGCCGTCGCCGGTGCGACGCCGGAGGAGCTGGCGCTCGCGCATGAACTGGGCCTGGCCGACGCAGCCGACGAGCCCGTCGCCACTGCGCCGGCGGAAGTGCGCGAGGTGGTGCGTGAGGTGGTTCGCGAGATCACGGTCGAGAAGATCGTCGAGAAGCCCGCAGCACCGGCGCCGACGCTGATCGTCGACAAGCCGCTGCGCTCCGGCCAGCGCGTCTACGCCAAGGGCGGCGACCTGGTCGTGCTGGCCCTCGTGAACCACGGCGCCGAAGTGATTGCCGATGGCAGCGTGCACGTCTACGCGCCGCTGCGCGGCAAGGCCATCGCCGGTGCGCGCGGCGACACCTCGGCGCGCATCTACGTCCACAGCCTGGAGGCCGAGCTGTTGTCCATCGCCGGCATCTACCGCACCGCCGAGAACCCGCTGCCCGCCGATGTGGCCGGCAAGCCGGCCCAGGTGTATCTCGAGGGTGAGAAGCTGCTGATGCAGCCGCTGGCCTTCTGAACCCCGATTGAACCGAACTGAACGAACAGGAAAGCCCCAGATGACCACCAAGATCGTCGTCGTCACCTCCGGCAAGGGCGGGGTCGGCAAGACCACCACCAGCGCGAGCTTCGCCACGGGCCTCGCGATGCGCGGCTTCAAGACCTGCGTCATCGACTTCGACGTGGGCCTGCGCAACCTCGACCTCATCATGGGCGTGGAGCGCCGCGTCGTGTACGACCTCATCAACGTGGTCAACGACGAGATCAAGCTCACGCAGGCGTTGATCAAGGACAAGCAGCTGGACAAGCTCTACATCCTGGCGGCCTCGCAGACGCGTGACAAGGACGCGCTGAAGCAGGACGGCGTGGAGCGCGTGCTGGAAGAGCTGAAGGCGATGGAGTTCGACTACATCGTCTGCGACTCGCCGGCCGGCATCGAGACCGGTGCGCTGATGGCCATGCACTACGCCGACGAGGCGCTCGTGGTGACCAACCCCGAGGTCTCGTCGGTGCGCGACAGCGACCGCATCCTCGGCATGCTGAGCAGCAAGACCAAGCGTGCCATCGAGGGCGGCGAGCCCGTGAAGGAGCACCTGCTCATCACGCGCTACAACCCCAACCGCGTCGAAGGCGGCCAGATGCTGAGCCTGGACGACATCCACGAGATCCTGCGCACGCCGCTGATCGGTGTCATTCCCGAGAGCGAGAGCGTGCTGCAGGCGTCCAACCAGGGCACGCCGGCGATTCACCTGCAAGGCACCGACGTGGCCGAGGCCTACAAGGACGTCGTCGCCCGCTTCCTGGGTGAAGACAAGCCCATGCGCTTCACCGAGGCGGTGAAGCAGAGCTGGTTCAAGCGCGTCTTCGGCGGCAAGTAAGGGGGCCTGACATGGGATTCCTGAACTTCTTCCTCGGCGAAAAGAAGAGCTCGGCCAGCGTCGCGAAGGAGCGGCTGCAGCTGATCCTCGCGCACGAGCGCAATGGCCGCAGCGCCAGCCCCGACTACCTGCCGCAGCTGCAGCGCGAGCTGGTGGCCGTCATCAGCAAGTACGTGTCGATCAACCCGGACGACATCAAGGTGCACATGGAGCGCCAGGGCGACCTGGAAGTGCTCGAAGTGAAGATCGAGCTTCCGGAACCTCGTTGACCCCTCGTCCGGCCTTGCCGCGCTGAACGCGGGCAAGTCCAGCCGGTCCCCCGAGGGGACGGCGATGCTCACGGCGTTGAGCCGCTCGCACATCGCCCAACGGGCCGGCTTGGGAGCGGCCCGGCGCTCGGCCCGAAACACGGGGGCGAACGCGTCTACCGTGCAGCGCGGGCCTGCTCGCGCCGCATGAACAGGTACAGGCTCTCCACCTTGGCGCGCGCCCAGGGCGTCTTGCGCAGGAACTTGAGGCTGGACGACACGCTGGGATCGATGCGGAAGCACTTGATCGCGATGCGCTGCCCCAGCTCGGCCCAGCCGAAGTGATCGACCAGCGCGGTGACGATGGCCTCCAGCGTCATCCCGTGCAGCGGGTCTTTGGACAGGTTGGTGGGGATGGGCTGCATCGTGCGAAGTAGGTGGTTTTGGTATTCGGGCCGAGCGCCGGGCCGCTCCCAAGCCGGCCCGCGCTGGCGATGTGCGAGCGGCTCAATGCCGCGAGCATCGCCGTCCCCTCGGGGGACCGGCTGGGCTCGCCCGCGTTCAGCGTGGCGAGATCAGACGAGGGGCGAATCACTCATGGGTGAACTGGTCGGAGTTCTTGCCCTTGAACTGGGCGTAGTAGCGCTTGATGGCCGCCATGTCGGCTTCCACGTTGCCGGTCGGCGTGAACAAGGGCCCCAGGCCCACGAGCTTGCGTGGGTAGTCCATGTGAGCCATCACGATGGGCAGCTTCGCCGTGACGGCGATCCAGTAGAAGCCGGTCTTCCAGTAGATGGTTTTGCTGCGTGTGCCCTCGGGCGGCACGATGAGCTGCACGGGCCCGTCCGCGGCCTGCAGCGCCTCGGCCGATGCGGCCACGAGGTTGTTGGACTTGCTGCGGTCCACCGGGATGCCGCCCAGCCAGCGCATCAGCCCGCCGAACGGGAACCTGAAGATGGACGCCTTGCCCATCCAGTAAGGCGTCAGGCGCAGCGCGAACGACGCGAACAAGGTGTAGGGCAGGTCCCAGTTGCTGGTGTGCGGGGCGGCGATGAAGACGCTCTTGCGCGCCTCGGGCGGCAGTTGGCCCTGGACGGTCCAGCCGGCCAGCTTCAGCCAGGCGACGGAGACGCCGCGCAGCACGGTGCTGACGACGGGCGTTGTGAAGATGGTGCGGTGCATGGCCGCGATTGTCCCGTGTCACGGAACTGCCTCAATCTGAGGCAGCGCAAGAAAACCCCTGCCGTGCCAAGCACTTGGCGTCGTCGCCCGCAGGGTGTGCACGGGTTTGTCCACAGGCGCTGTGGACGGCGGCGAGACCGCTGTCACGGAACTGCCTCAATCTGAGGCAGCACAAGAAATTCCCTGTCGGCACAGGCACTTGCAGCCGCCGCCCGCAGGGTGTGCACGGGTTTGTCCACAGGCGCTGTGGATGGCCGTTGCAGTCCATGCATCCGTGCGTGCAGTTCGTCGCAGCGGGGCTTGCTGCGAGTCCGCGGGGAGCGCGATGCTGGGCGCCCATCCCTTCACTGCTTCGCCGCCATGCGCCCACTCTCGATGCCCGTCGCCGTCCTGCTGTCGCTGTTGATCGGAGCGGCCCACGCCGGCCAGCCCGCCACGCCTGCGGCCATGACGGCCTATGCCAACCAGTTGTTGGATGCCCAGAAGATCGCCGCCGACGGCCCGGGCGTCAGCGTGCTCGTCGCGCGTGGCGACCAGCTGCTCTACAAGGGCGCACGCGGCATGGCCAGCATCGAGCTTGGCGTGCCGCTGCAGCCGGACCATCTGCTGCGCATCGGCTCGGTCACCAAGCAGATTGCCGCCGCGGCGCTGCTCAAGCAGATCGACGACGGCAAGGCCAAGCTGGACGATCCGCTGGCCAAGTTCCTGCCCGACTATCCCCACGGCGACCGCATCACGCTGCTGCAGCTGCTCAACCACACGTCGGGCGTGAAGAGCTACACCGGCATCCCCGGCTACATGGCCGGCCCGATCCGCCGCGACCTGAACACGGCCGAGCTCATCAAGGAGTTCAAGGACCAGCCCGTGGATTTCGCGCCGGGAGAGAAGTGGGCCTACAACAACTCCGGCTACGTGCTGCTGGGGGCTGTCGTCGAGGCCATTTCCGGCAAGTCCTGGCATGAGTCCATCGACGAGTTGCTGCTCAGGCCGGCGAAGATCACCGGCGTGCATTACCCGGCCGGCGACCGGCTGTTCAAGGGCATGGCGCAGGGCTACACGCTGAACGGCCAGGGGCAGGTGGCGCCGGCAGGCTTCCTCAGCATGACGCAGCCTCACGCGGCCGGCGCGCTGGTCGCCAACACCGAGGGCCTGTGGCGCTGGAACCAGGCGCTGCATGGCGGCAAGCTCATCAGCCAGGCCAGCTACACACGCATGACGACGCCCGAGGGGCCGGCCAAGGCGCAGGCCTACGGCTTCGGCATCGGCGCGGGCACGCTGCGGGACCAGTCGATGCTGGCGCACGGCGGCGGCATCCACGGCTTTGCGTCGATGCTGAACTACCTGCCCGCCAGCCAGACCACGGTGGTCATCCTGCGCAACAGCGACGGGCCGGGCTTTGCGATGGACACCGTGGCCCGCAAGCTGGCGGCATTCGCCATTGGCGAGCCCTTCGCCGAGCCCAAGCCGGTGGCGGTGCCCGCTGCGCAGCTGAAGGTGGCGGAAGGCGTCTACGGTCGCGACGACAAGCAGACCCGCACGCTGCGCGTGAAGGATGGCGCGCTGCAGAGCCAGCGTGGCGACGGGCGCGTCGTGGTGCTGGTGCCGCTGGGGCGGGACCGCTTCGCCTTCCCCGATTCCGTCAACGAACTGCAACTGGAGCGCGGCGCCGACGACCAGGTCGTTGCACTGAGCTTCTTCAACAACGGTGATGCGACCGGTGAGCGCTGGGTGCGCCGGGGCGAGTTGCCGGTCGAGCCTGCCTACCTCGCGCTCAGCGCTGCGCAGCGCCAGGCGCTGGTGGGTGACTACAGCGCGCCGCAGTTCTCGATCAAGGTGTTCGTCGATGACAGCGGCCGGCTGATGGGCCAGGCGCCCGGGCAGCCGGCGTTCGAGCTGCTGGCCCTCACGCCGCGCCAACTGCGGGTGCCGCAGGTGGGAGCCCAGCTGGACTTCGCCGCCGAGGAGGGCAAGCCTGCCACGTCCGTCACGCTGACGCAGGGCGGCCAGGTGCTGGTCATGCCTCGAAAGTAAGGGCCACGTCGCTGCGGGGCTCGGCCACGCAGGGCAGGATGAAACCGGCGGCCTTCTCTTCGGCGGACAGGCCGGGCCAGGGGATGCGGTGCTCGACGCGGCCTTGCGTGACCCGCGACAAGCAGGTGCGGCAGGTGCCGTTGCGGCACGACCAGGGCAGGGCGACGCCGGCGGCGAGGCCGGCGAGCAGCAGCGGCTGGTCGGCGGCGCAGTCGAAAATGGCGCCTTGCGGCGCTATCCGCACCTTGAACGTTTCCGATGACATCGCCCCATCTTGCCAGCCCTGCCGCCCGTTACCTGGCGGGTTACCCGCCCGAACTGATCGCCCAGGCCGACGCGTTGTGCACCGAAGGTCGGCTGGCCGGCTACCTGGAACGCCGCTTCCCAGAGCGCCACGAGGTGCGCAGCGACGGCGCGCTGTTCAGCTACGTCAACGAGCTCAAGACCCGCCACCTGCGCAACGCCGAGCCGCTGAACTTCGTCGGCTATGACGCCAAGCTGCGCGTGCTGCAGCACGCCTTGGGCACGCATACACGGCGCACGCAGGTGCAGGGCAGCAAGCTCAAGATGCGCCGCGAGATTCGCGTCGCCACGCTGTTCAAGGATGCGCCGGCCGCGCTGCTGCGCATGATCGTCGTGCATGAGCTGGCCCACCTGCGCGAGCTGGAGCACAACAAGGCCTTTTACAAGCTCTGTCAGCACATGGAGCCGGACTACTTCCAGCTGGAATTCGATTTGCGGCTGTACCTGCTGAGCCTGGAGGAATCCAGGTGATCTTGCTGGCGCCCATGGAAGGCCTGCTGGACCACATCCTGCGCGACGTGCTGACGCGCGTCGGCGGCGTGGACCGCTGCGTCAGCGAGTTCATCCGCGTGACCGACCAGTTGTTGCCCGCCCGCGTGTTCACGCGCATCGTGCCGGAGCTGAAGAACGGCGGCCGCACGGCGGCGGGCGTACCGGTGCATCCGCAGCTGCTGGGGTCGGATGTGCACTGTCTGGCCGAGAACGCGGCGCGGCTGGCCGAGCTGAAGCCCGAGGGGATCGATCTGAACTTCGGCTGCCCGGCCAAGTGCGTGAACCGCCACCGCGGCGGTGCGGTGCTGCTGGACGAGCCCGAGCTCATCCACGACATCGTCGCCGCCGTGCGCCGCGCGGTGCCGGCGGACGTGATGGTCAGCGCCAAGATGCGGCTGGGCTACATGGACGACAGCCGCACGCTGGACGTGGCCCGCGCCATCCACGCCGCCGGTGGCAGCGAGATCGTCGTGCATGCCCGCACCAAGGCCGACGGCTACAAGCCGCCCGCCTACTGGGAGCGCATCGCTGCCGTGCGTGAGGCGGTGCCCATCACCGTCATCGCCAACGGCGAGATCTGGACCGTGGAGCATGCCGGGCTGGCCCGCGAGCGCAGCGGCTGCGAACACCTGATGCTGGGCCGCGGCATGGTGGCCGACCCGGGCCTGGCGCTGCGCGTGGCCGGCCTGCGCGCCGCGCCGCTGCCGTGGGCCGAGCTGTTGCCGCTGATGCAGGTCTTCTTTGCGCAGGTGCGCGCCACCGTCGCCGCGCGCCACCAGGGTGGGCGGCTCAAGCAGTGGCTGCACTACCTGAAGCGCGGCTACCCCGAGGCCGAGATGGCCTACGGCGAGCTGCGCACCGTCAACGACGCCAGCGAGCTGGCACTGCGCCTGTTCGGACCTCGACAGGCCTGAGGGGCCCGGCGCCGTGCGCCTGGATGGACGGCCTTCCGGACGGGGGCGCACCGTGCATTGGCGTCCTCACGCCGCAATGGGCCGGTGCCGATCACGTTGCCGCGCTGTTGCCGGTCCGGTGCGAGCTGCCCGGCATGCGCAATGCCTTGGCGTGCAGGCGCGCCCATGAGCCGGAGGCAGGTGGTGCTCGCACCACCGGCGTTTCGCCTATCGCCGTGCGGCGCCGAACGCGGCGCGGTAGTCGCGCGGCGGCAGCCCCACGCGGGCCTGGAAGTGGTGGCGCAAAGCCTGCACGCTGCCGAAGCCCGCCTCGGCCGCCACGCGTTCCACCGGCAGCGTGCTGGCTTCCAGCAGCCGCCGCGCCTCGGCCACGCGCTCGGCGACGAGCCAGTCGCCCGGCGACTGGCCGGTGGCCTCGGTGAAGCGGCGCAGCAGCGTGCGCGGGCTCATCGCCGCGACCTGGGCCATCTGCGCCAGCGTCCACGGCGCGCGCAGGTCGGCGCGCACGGCGTCCATCAGGCCGGCCAGCCGGTTCGTGCGGTCGCGCGGCACGGGCCGCTCGATGAACTGCGCCTGCCCGCCGCCGCGGTGCGCCGGCATGACCAGCCGCCGCGCCACGCTGTTGGCCGCCTCCACGCCGAAGTCCTGCCGCACCAGGTGCAGCATCAGGTCCATGCCCGCGGCGCTGCCGGCCGACGTGAACACGCGGTCCTCCTCCACGTAGAGCACGTCGGCGTCCACGGCGATGGCCGGGTGTCGCGCGCGCAGCTTGTCGGCATAACGCCAGTGCGTGGCGGCGCGGCGGCCGTCCAGCAGGCCGGTGGCGGCCAGCACGAAGGCGCCCGAGCAGATGGATGCCAGCCGCGCGCCGCGCTGCCAGGCCTGGCGCAGCCGCTTCGCCAGCGCATCGGGCACCGGCACGTCGGCCCCTTTCCAGCCGGCCATGACGATGAGGTCGGCGCGGTCCAGCAGGGCGATGCCGCCGTCGCTCGTCACGGTGAGCCCGCCGTGTGCGCGCAGCGGCCCGGGCTCGATGGCGGCGCTGGCGAAGCGGTACCAGCCCGGTCCCATCTCCGGCCGGCTCAGCCCGAAGATCTCGGCGGCGATGGCGAACTCGAAGGTGCACAGACCGTCGTAGACGGGCGCGACGACCAGCGGGCCGGTCGTGGTTGGCGAGATCTTGTCGATGTTGGTCATTGGCGCCAATTGTGGTGGCGGGCCGGCGCGCCGACGATGACTGCACCTTTCCACGGAGCCCGCCATGCCTTCTGCCGTCGCCGCCATTCCCGCCGCCCCGTCCGCCGACGCGGCTGCCCATTTCGCCGCCGAGTTCACGTTCGAGACCGACTGCTGGGACGTGCACGACAGCCTCCGCCAGGGCGCCGCCGACTTCGTGCTGCTGGACGTGCGCTCCGCCGAGCTCTATGCCCGCGGCCACGTGCCCGGCGCCATCCATTTGCCGCACGGCAAGCTCGTCGAGAGCAAGCTCGCCGCCTGGCCCGTGGACACGCTGTTCGTCACCTACTGCGCCGGGCCGCACTGCAACGGCGCGGCCCGTGGCGCGCTGCGGCTGGCGCGGCTGGGCCGGCCGGTGAAGATCATGGCCGGCGGCATCACCGGCTGGGTCGACGAAGGCTTTGCGCTGGCGACGGCGCCGCTGGAGGCCTGAGGGCGGCCGCTTAGCATGCGGGTCATGAAGACCCTCATGACCCTCCTGGCCACCGCCTGCGCCACCAGCGCCGCGCTGGCCCAGCCGCCCGCCCTCAGCCTCGAACGCATCACCGCCGACCCGCCGCTGGCCGGCCGCCTGCCGCGCCAGCCGGAGGTGTCGCCCGGCGGCCAGTGGGTCAGCTTCCTGCGCCCGTCGCAGGCCGACAGCGAGGTGCTGGAGCTGTGGGCGCAGCCGGCGGCCGGCGGCGAGCCGCGCAAGCTCGTTGCTGCGGCCGACCTGCTGGGCGGCGCCGAGCAGAAGCTGTCCGAGGCCGAGAAGATGGCGCTGGAGCGCAAGCGCATTACCCAGCGCGGCATCACCGGCTACCAGTGGTGCGGGCAGGACGACAGCGCGCTGCTGTTCCCGCTGTCGGGCGACCTCTACGTCGTGCGCCTCACCGCCGCCGGCCCGCAGGCGCAAAAGCTCTCGCTGGGCGAGGGCGCGCCCAAGCTGGAGCCGCGCTGCGCGCCCGATGGCCGCAGCCTGGCCTATGTGCAGGGCGGCAACCTGTTCACGCTGCCGCTGGCGGCCGGCGCCAAGCCGCGCCAGTTGACGAAGGACGGCAGCGAGACGCTGACCTGGGGCCTGGCCGAGTTCATCGCCGCCGAGGAGCTGTCGCGCCAGCGCGGCTACTGGTGGAGCAAGGACGGCAAGTCGCTGCTGGCGTTGCGCGTGGACGAGTCCGGCGTGGCCGTGAAGACGCGCGCGCAGATCTTTGCCGACCGCACCGCCATGACCGAGCAGCGCTACCCCGCCGCCGGCGAGGCGAATGCCAGGGTCAGCGTGTTCGTCATCGACGCGGCCACCGGCCGCCAGCGCGCGCTGCCGCTGCCGGCGCAGGCCGAGTACATCTCGCGTGCCGGCTGGTTTGCCGATGGCACGCCGTGGCTGCAGTGGTTCACGCGCGACCAGACGCGCCTCACGCTGACCGAGTTCAAGCCGGGCGCCGCGCCGCGCGACATCACCACCGAGACCGACCCGGCCTGGGTGGAGGTGCACGACGACCTGACCGAGACGCCGCGCGGCCTGCTGTGGTCCAGCGAGGCGTCGGGCCGGCGCCAGCTGGTGCTGCTGGACCGTGCCAGCGGCGCCCGCACGCCGCTGACCGACATGCCCGAGCCGGTGGACCATGCCGTCTGCGCCAGCGATCAGGCCGTGGTGTTCACCGCGGCCGGAGACCGTGGCAAGTCGCAGGAGCTCTACACCGTGCCGCTGGCCGGCGGCCGGCCGCAGCCGGTGGCCGGCGCCGGCAACCGCCAGTGGCGCGATGCCAAGGCCGATGCGGCCTGCAGGCGGCTGCTGGTGACGCGCTCGGCCTGGGGCGAGCCGCCGCGGCTGGAGCTGCGCACGCTGGGCCAGCAGACGGCCATCGCGCTGGCCGGCGACGCGCCGGACCCGGCGCTGCGCCAGTACACCAACCTGCCGCTGGCGCTGGACCTGAAGGCCGCCGACGGCAGCACGCCGCTGAACGCGTTCTTCTTCCAGGCGCAGGACCGCCGCGAGGGCAAGCACCCGGTCATCGTGCTGGCCTACGGCGGGCCCGGCGCCGCCACCGTGAACTGGGGCTGGGGCCGCGACATGGCGCTGATCGCCTACTGGCAGCAGCGCGGCTACGGCGTGCTGACGCTGGACACGCGCGGCATGCAGCACCGCGACCGCGACTTCACGCGCGCCCACCACCGCGCCTTCGGCAAGACCGAGGTGGCCGACCTGTTCGCCGCCGTGCGCCAGCTGCCCGGCACGGTGCCCTACATCGACGCGGCGCGCATCGGCTTCTTCGGCTGGAGCTACGGCGGCTTCCTGGGCGCCCGCGCCATGCTGGACGCCGACACGCCGTTCGCCGCCGCCGTGGCCGTCGCGCCGGTGACCGACTGGACGCTGTACGACACCGCGTACACCGAGCGTTATCTCGGCATGCCCGACGGCGGCAAGGCCGAGGCCTATGCCAGCGCCAACCTGCCGTCCCGCGCCGCGCTGCTGACCAAGCCGCTGCTGCTGGTGCATGGCACGGCCGACGACAACGTGCTGTTCGAGCACACGCTGCGGCTGGTGGAGTCGCTGCAGACGGCGGGCAAGACCTTCGACCTGCAGATCTACCCCGGCAAGGCCCACGGCATCGCCGGCCGCGCGGCGCGGCTGCACCTGTACCGCACGATGGACGCGTTCTTCGAGCGGCATCTGAAGCCCGGCACATGAGCCTCGTCTACTCGACCGACTTCGGCCGCGCCTGCCCGGGCTGTGGCCAGCCCGTGGCGCAGTGCGCCTGCAAGGCCAAGGCCCGCCCGGCGGGTGACGGCATCGTGCGCGTGCGCCGCGAGACGGCCGGCCGCAAGGGCAAGGGTGTGACGGCCGTGCTGGGCCTGCCGCTGGACGACGCCGCGCTGACGGCGCTGGCCAAGCAGCTCAAGGCCGCCTGCGGCAGCGGCGGCACGGCCAAGGACGGCGTCATCGAGATCCAGGGCGACCACCTGGAGAAGGTGGTGGCCTGGCTGCAGGCGCGGCCCGAAGGCTGGACGGTCAAACGGGCAGGTGGTTAGAGGTCCGGCTTGTTCACCATCAGGAAGAACACCGCCAGCATCGCCGCGAAGGCCGGGTAGCCCAGCGCTTCCCAGGCGCGTTGCCAGCGCGCGTACTGCGCCGACAGCGGCCGCCGCTCGGCCAGCGCGGCTTCCACGTCGCGTGCCATCTTCAGCTGCAGCCACAGCACCGGCAGCCAGCAGGCACCCGCCAGCGCGTACAGCAGCAGCGAGGCCCGCAGCCACGGCGTGCTCAGTGGCCAGCCGGCCGTGTGGGCCAGCCACAGCCCGGTGGCCGGCTGCACGACGACGGCCGGCGTCGTGAACCACAGGTCGGCGCGCACCACCAGCCGCGCCACCACCGCGCGGGCCTCCAGGCTGGCGCTGCGGTTGGCGAAGAACAGGTAGAACGCCGAGCCGAAACCGGTGCCCACCAGCAGCACGCTCGACACGATGTGCAGCCACTTCACGAGCAGGTAGGTGTTCATGCGCGGTCCTCCTTCGGCGTCATCAGGGCCAGCAGCGCCAGCACCGGCAGGTTCTTCAGCAGCGCGCCGAACGGGTCCAGCCACAGCGTGGGCACGAGGGCCGTGGCCAGCAGCGTCATGCCGACGACGCCGGCGGCCGCGAGGCGGTAGGTGAGGGCGTCGGGCCGCAGCAGGAGCAGCAGGCCGAGGGCGGCGTCCCACGCGCAGCCCAGCCCCACGACGGCCAGCGCCGCCTCGGGGCCCATGCCGGTGGCCCGCTGCAGCAGCGCGATGCCGGCGGCGCCGCCGTCATGCAGGCTGGCCGCGACGGTGCCCCACCACAGCAGCACCAGCGAGGCCCGGGCCAGGTGCTCGCGGGTCATGCCCAGCCGCCCTGCATCGCGTCCTGCAGCGGCCGGCCCAGCGGCGAGGCGGCGGCGGGCTCGGTGCTGTCGTGCGCCAGCAGCTCGAGCGCGGTGCTGCACCAGGGGCCGACGGCGATCACGTCGCCCAGCCGCGCCGACGCGCGTGTCAGTGCGCCCGGCAGCGTGAGGCTGCGCGCCGGGCCCAGGCCGCGGGCCGCGCGGCGGCGGGCGATCCAGTCGGCCACCGTCGCCGCCTCTGGGCCCACGGCCGTCCACGGCGCGGCCGGTTGCGGTGCCACCAGCGCGGCGACGATGCCGGCCGCCAGGTCTTCCACGCGGATGGGCTGCACGCGGCAACGCGCCACCTCGGCCGGCAGCGGCAGCCAGGGCAGGCGGGCCAGCAGGTCCAACATGCGGCTGCTGACGCCGCCCACGCCGACGACGAGGCTGGGCCGCACGATGCAGGCGCGGCCGGCCAGCGCGACGTCGCCGGCATGCTTGCTGCGCGCATAGGCGCTGACGCCGCCGCACAGCGCCGACACATGCACGAGGCGGGTGACACCGGTCGCGTCGCAGGCGTCGGCCAGCGCCAGCGGCGCGCGGTGGTGCAGCAGGTCCAGCAGGCCGGTCACGCCGCCGGCCTGGTCGCGCAGGCAGCCGGCGGCGTAGACGACGCCATCCACGCCCACCAGCAGCGGCCGCCAGGCCTCGGCGCGGTCCCAGGCGGTGACCGGCCGCAGTGAGGCGCGTACCGCCTCATGGCCGGCATCGGCCAGCGCGCGGCAGACGTGGGTGCCGATGAAGCCGCCGGCGCCGATGACGAGGATCTTCATGGCTCAGACCCACCGGTCGGCAGCGGCCACGGGCGCGACCGGCGGCCGGGGTGCCGCGGGCCGGGCCTGGCGCTCGCGCACGGGCCCCCAGACCCGTCGCGTGATGATGGCGATGCTGACGAAGCTGCCGGCCGCCGCCAGCCACAGCGCGCGGCGCAGGGCGTCCATCACGCTGCCGTGGAACTCGCCGAAGGTCAGCGCCAGCACCAGCGTGCCGGCCAGCGCGAGCACGTAGGCGCTGCGTATCCAGAAATGCGCGCCGACCTTGCCGGGCAGCGGAGCTACGCACAGCGCGTCCAGCACCACCAGCAGGATGGGCTTCAGGTAGCTGATCGCCAGCAGCGGGCCCAGCACGGCGACGGCGAGGGTGAGGACGAAGTTCAGTTCCGACATGGCGCTCTCCTTGGGTAAATCAGTGGGTGCGGCAGGCACCGTCGGGCGCGCAACTGCCGGCGTGCAGGTGCACGGCGCGCAGCAGCCAGCGCGGCAGGCGGTAGCGGTGGTCGGCCAGCCAGGCATAGGCCGGGCGCGCGAGGCGGGCGACGATGGGGTGGCCCAGCGCCGCGGCGATGCGGTGGTGGCCCGTGGCCGCGTAGGCCGCCTGCACGGCCGGCACGCCGATGAGCCAGCCGCCGTCAGGGGTCTGCACGTGCAGTCGGGCCATCAAGGCCTGCTGCGTGAGGCCCAGCGCCGCCGCGTCGAAGCCGGGCTGCGAGATGTCCGTGAAGCGCAGCAGGCCGGCCGTGTTGTCGCGCATCAGCACGCCCATCTCGCTGCGGCACAGCGGGCAGGCGCCGTCGTAGTACACCGTTTGGGGATGTTGGTTTGTAGTCATGGCTGTTATTTCTGTCAAAAGAGAAATATGTGGGCAAAAAAAGAGGCCCCGTTGCCGGCGCCTCGCGGTCGTCATCCCATCGGCGGCATGGGCGGGGTGACGGGGTAGACGTTGGTGGGTTCGGTGGCGTCGGCCGGCCGCACGAAGCGCTGCACCTGGGCGCCCAGGCGCAGGATCTTCTCCAGCGTGGCCGGCGACAGGCGCAGCATCTCGTCGCTCCAGCTGCCCAGCGTCTGCATCAGCGACAGCGTGCTGCGCAGCCGGTCCTGCACGGCGGGCGGCTCGCGCTCCAGCGCCGGGTCGGCCGACAGCTCCTTCAGCAGCGCCACGGTGGGGTCGAACTCGCGCTCCTTGCGCTCGCGCACGATGATGCGGAACAGCTCCCACACGTCGCCGGAGGTCTCGTAGTAGTCGCGCCGGTCGCCCAGCACGTGGGTCACGCGGATCAGCCGCCAGTTCAGCAGCTCCTTCAGGCTGTTGCTGACGTTGGAGCGGGCCAGCACCAGCGTGTCGGCCAGGTCTTCGGCGTGCAGGGGCTGGCCATGCACGTACAGCAGCGCGTGGATCTGCGCGACGCTGCGGTTGACGCCCCAGTTGCTGCCCATCTCGCCCCAGTGGACGATGAAGCGGCGGGCGATGTCGGTGAGTTCCATGACTTGCAGCGTACACCGTCTGAAATTTCTGTCAACAGAGAAATTTGTGGTGTTGCTGCCTCGCTATCATGCGCGCCGTTGTGTGTTCAGCCGGGAGAGCCGATATGGCCATGGATGTGGTGGATTTCGAAATCAAGGGCGCCGAGATGCAGTTCGTCGAGGTCGAGCTGGACCCCGGCGAGGCGGCCATCGGCGAAGCAGGCTCGATGATGTTCATGGACGCCGGCATCGCCATGGACACGGTGTTCGGCGACGGCTCGGCCAACCAGGGCGGCGGCTTCTTCGGCAAGCTGCTGGGCGCGGGCAAGCGCCTCATCACCGGCGAGTCGCTGTTCACGACCGTCTACACGAACAACGGCCACGGCAAGCAGCGCGTGGCGTTCGCCGCGCCTTACCCCGGCAAGATCCTGCCGATGGACCTGCGCCAGCTGGGCGGCACGCTGATCTGCCAGAAGGACGCCTTCCTGTGTGCCGCGCGCGGCGTGAGCCTGGGCATCGCCATCCAGCAGAAGCTGTCCACCGGCTTCTTCGGCGGCGAGGGCTTCATCATGCAGAAGCTCGAAGGCGACGGCCTGGCCTTCGTGCATGCCGGCGGCACCGTCGTGCGCCGCACGCTGCAGCCGGGGCAGACACTGCTGGTGGACACCGGCTGTGTGGTGGCCTACACGCCCAGCGTCAACTTCGAGATCCAGTACGTCGGCAAGATCAAGACGGCGCTGTTCGGTGGCGAAGGCCTGTTCCTGGCCAAGCTGACCGGTCCGGGCGAGGTGTGGCTGCAGAGCCTGCCGTTCTCGCGCCTGGCCTCGCGCATCTTCGCGGCGGCGCCGCAGACGGGCGGCGGTGGCCGCGAGGAGGGCTCGGTGCTGGGCGGTTTTGCCGGTGCCGGCCTGCTGGGTGGCCTGCTGGGCGGCGACAACGACGACTGACCACGCAGCCCGCCTTGACCTGGGACAGGGCCTGCGCACAGACCCCCCGGGTAAACTGGGCATCGCAGGGCGGCACCGGGCCGCCCTTTCGCTTTTTTGACGGGAGTACGGGATGTTGCGCAGTTGGGCGATGGCCTTGGCGATGGTGACGGCGCTGGGCGCGCAGGCCCAGCAGGCGCGGCCACCGTTGTTCGTGCTGAACTCGCTGGACGCCGACATCGCCGTCATCGACCCGGTCAGCTTCACCGTCGTCAAGCGCATCCCGACGGGCAAGGAGCCGCACCACCTCTACCTGTCGCCCGACGAGAAGTCGCTCATCGTCGCCAACGCGCTGGGTGACTCGCTGACCTTCCTGGACCCGCGCACGGCCGAGGTGCAGCGCGTGGTGCGCGGCATCCCCGACCCCTATCACCTGCGCTTCTCGCCGGACATGAAGTGGTTCGTCACCGCGTCCAACCGGCTGGACCGCGTGGACCTGTACCGCTGGCAGGGCAGCGTGGCCGCAGAGCCGCTGCAGCTCGTCAAGCGCATCCCGGCGCCCAAGACGCCCAGCCACCTGAACATCGACACCAAGAGCACGACGCTCTACGTCAGCCTGCAGGACAGCGACGAGCTGCTGGCCATCGACCTGGCGACGCAGGCCGTCAAGTGGAAGACGCCGGTGGGCAAGATGCCCGCCGACATCTACCTGACGCCGGACGACAAGTTCCTGCTGGTGGGCCTGACAGGCGACAAGTTCGTCGAGGTCTGGGACGTCAGCGGTGCCAGCCCGAAGCTGGCGCGCCGCATCCAGACGGGCAACGGCGCGCACTCCTTCCGCGCCTGGGGCGACAAGCGCCACGTGCTGGTGTCCAACCGGGCCGGCAACACCATCAGCAAGATCGACCTTGCGACGTTCACGGTCGTCGACCAGTTCCCCGCGCCGGCCGGCCCCGACGACATGGAGCTGCTGACCGACGGCAAGACGCTGCTGGTCACGTCGCGCTGGGCCGGCAAGGTCACGCAGATCGACACGACGACGCGCAAGGTCGTGCGCCAGGTCAAGGTCGGCAAGTCGCCGCACGGCATCTGGACGCTGGACCACAAGTCCAGGCTATGAAGGCGTTGCTCCTGGCGCTGGTGGCCACCGCAGCCACGGCGCAGCCGAGCTGCGACAAGCCGGTCTACCTCACGTTCGACACCGGCCACATGGGCGTGGCGCCGCTGATCGCCGAGACGCTGAAGCGCCACAACGCGAAGGCGACGTTCTTCCTCGCCAGCGAGCCCACGAAGACCGGCGGCACGACGCTGGACGAGACCTGGGCGCCGTGGTGGCGCGAGCGCGTGGCCGAGGGCCATGACTTCGGCTCCCACACCTGGGACCACGACGTGTTCCTGGAAGACGTGCCCGACGCCGACGGCAAGGTCACGCGCTTCAAGGTGCGCACGCAGGCGGGCATCCAGCCGCCGGTGGTCCGCGAGGTCACGGCCGAGCAGTACTGCGCCAGCCTGAAGAAGGTCGGCGAGCGCTTCACGGCGATGACCGGCAAGCCGCTGTCGCCGATCTTCCGGTCGCCGGCGGGCCGCACGTCCGCCGCGCTGCTGAACGCGGCCAAGGCCTGCGGCTTCACGCACGTGGGCTGGAGCCGCGCGGGCTTCCTGGGCGACGAGCTGCCCAGCCAGAGCAACCCGAACGCGGTGCTGCTGGAGAAGGCGCTGCGTGACATCCGGCCCGGCGACATCCTCGTGGCCCACCTGGGCATCTGGGAGCGGCAGGACCCCTGGGCACCCGCCGTGCTGGAGCCGCTGATGACGGGCCTGGAGCAGCGCGGCATGTGCTTCGCGCCGTTGCGCGATCATCCAAGATACGCCCCCCTTCTCAAGAAGCCGTGATCGACTGGATCTCCAACACCTTCGACAGCCTGCAGCTCGCGCTGTACGAGGCGGTCGTGCAGCCCATCGTGTTCGGGCTGGGCCTGGGCAACCTGCTGGAGGACGCGTTCGACGCGACCGGCTGGCTGCTGCTGGGGCTGTTGCAGGTCGCCTTCATCCTCGGCGGCATTCGCGTGCTGGAGCGCCGCTGGCCCGTGGAGCCGGTGACTGACCACGCGGGCGTGCGCACCGACGTCCTCTACACGCTGATCCACCGGTTGGGCCTGGTGCGGCTGGTGATGTTCTTCACCATCCAGCCGCTGTGGGACCTCACCGCGGCGCAGTTGCGCCTCGCCGGCCTGCCGACGTGGCAGCTGGACGGCATCTGGCCCGGCGTCACCGACATCGCCTGGGTCAGCCTGCTGCTGTACCTCGTCGTGTTCGACTTCGCCGGCTATTGGCTGCACCGCTGGCAGCACAGCCTGAACTGGTGGTGGGCGCTGCACAGCCTGCACCACAGCCAGCGCCAGATGACGATGTGGAGCGACAACCGCAACCATCTGCTGGACGACGTCATCCTCGGCACCGCGTTCGCGCTGCTGGCCCGCTTCATCGGCGTGGAGCCGGGGCAGTTCGTCGCCATCACCGTCATCACGCAGCTGCACGAGAGCCTGCAGCACGCCAACGTGCGGCTGAGCTTCGGTGCCGTCGGCGAGCGGCTGCTCGTCAGCCCGCGTTTCCACCGGCTGCACCACAGCATCGGCATCGGCCACGAGACGAACGGCCGCGGCACGCTGGGCGGCCACAACTTCGGCATCCTGCTGACGCTGTGGGACCAGCTGTTCCGCACGGCCAGCTTCGCGAACCGCTTCGACCCCACCGGCGTGCGCGACCAACTGCCCGAGGAGGGCGGCCGCGACTACGGCCGCGGCTTCTGGCGCCAGCAGTGGCTGGGGCTGGTGCGGCTGGTGCGGCACTGACCGTGCCCTGAGTCACGGCCTGCCGCGGCCGGGGATACTCCGGCCCCGATGAACAGCTTGATCGACTCCTTCTGGCGCGCCGCCGCCTACTGCCTGCACCCCCGCGTCATCGGCCTGTCGCTGCTGCCGCTGCTCGTTTCGGGCGTGCTGGCGTTCGGCTTCATGTTCTTCTTCTGGGAGGGCGCCATCGCCAGCGTGCGGGCCACGCTGGAGAGCTGGCTGCTCGTCGAGAGCCTGCTGCGCTGGCTGGACTCGTTCGGCCTGCAGTCCTTCCGCAGCGTGCTGGCCAACATCGTCGTGCTGGCCGGGGTGCTGCCCGTCGTCATCCTGCTGAGCCTGCTGCTGGTGGCGCTGTGCATGACGCCGGCCATCGTGCGGCTCGTCGCCGAGCGGCGCTTCCCGCTGCTGGAGAAGAAGCGCGGCGGCACGCTGGCGCAGAGCGTGGCCGCATCGCTGGGCGCCACGCTGCTGGCGCTGGTGCTCATCGTGCTGTCCATGCCGTTGTGGCTGGTGCCGCCGCTGGTCATGGTGCTGCCGCCGCTGATCTGGGGCTGGCTGACCTACCGCGTGTTCGGCTTCGACGTGCTGGCCGAGCACGCCTCGGCCGATGAGCGCCGGGCGCTGCTGAAGGCCCACCGCGTGCCCATGCTGGCCATGGGCGTCGTCTGCGGCTACCTGGGCGCCGTGCCGTCGCTGGTCTGGGCCGTCTCCGGCGTGGCCGGCATCATCTTTGCGCCCTTCACCGTGCTGCTGGCGATCTGGCTCTACACGCTGGTGTTCGCGTTCTCCACGGCCTGGTTCACGCACTACGCGCTGGCGGCGCTGCAGGCGCAGCGGGCCGGTGAGCCGGTCGTCATCTCCGAAGTTCTCCCGGGAGCCTGAAGCCCATGCAAGTCGGCCTCATCATCGTTGGCGACGAGATCCTGTCCGGCAAGCGCCGCGACTCGCACCTGGCCAAGTTCATCGAGCTGCTGTCGGAGCGCGGCATGCAGCTCGCGTGGGCGCAGTACCTGGGCGACGACCGTGAGCAGCTAACGGCGCGGCTGCGCGAGGCCTTTGCCAGCGGCGACCTCGTCGTCAGCTGCGGCGGCATCGGCGCCACGCCGGACGACCACACCCGCCAGTCCGCCGCCGCCGCTTTAGGCCGGCCGCTGGCGCTGCACCCCGAGGCGCGCGAGCTGATCTGGCAGCGCGTGCAGCAGATGGCGGCCGAACAGAACCAGACGGTCGCCGAGGATCACCCCGATACGGTGCGCCGCTTCGAGATGGGCGTGTTTCCCGAGGGCGCGGGCATCGTCCCGAACCCGTTCAACAGGATTCCGGGTTTCTTCGTCGGCAACGTCCACTTCGTGCCGGGCTTCCCCATCATGGCCCATCCCATGATGGCCTGGGTGCTGGATCGCTACCCGCAGCTGCACCGGCAGGTGGGTGTCATCGAGCGCTCGTTGATCGTCCAGGGCGCCATGGAAGCGAGCCTGACGCCTCTGATGGAGCGGGTAGAAGCCGAGTTCACCGGCATCAAGGTGTTCAGCCTGCCCAGCGTCGACCACCCCCAGTGGGGCCGCTGCATCGAGCTGGGCGTGAAGGGCAGTGCCGACCAGCTGGATGCCGCCTATTCCGCACTGAAACAGGGCGTGATTCAGTTTGGTGCATCCATCAGCACCGAACTGGTGCGATAGAACCCTGGCTGTAACTGGCCTCACAACGATAATGACCCGAGCAGCCGAGCTGCAACCCATGTCGGTGCATCTGGCATGCAAACTGCTTTGCTTTCCCCCGTGGCTGGGGCGCGCGTGCGCTTCCAGCGGCAACCCACCCCCTCGATCCCGTAGGAGCAATTGATGGCCAAGACCGTCGCCGATGTGATGAACCTGGTGAAGGAGAACGAAGTCAAGTTCGTCGACTTCCGCTTCACCGATACCCGTGGCAAAGAGCAGCACGTCACCGTGCCGGTCTCCCATTTCGACGAAGACAAGTTCACGTCGGGTCACGCCTTCGACGGCTCCTCCATCGCTGGCTGGAAGGGCATCGAGGCGTCGGACATGCTGCTCATGCCCGATCCCAACACGGCCAACATCGACCCCTTCTTCGAAGAGCCGACGCTGATCCTGACCTGCGACGTCATCGACCCGACGGACGGCAAGGCCTATGAGCGCGACCCCCGCTCGCTGGCCAAGCGCGCCGAGGCTTATCTCAAGTCCTCCGGCCTGGGCGACACCGCCTTCTTCGGACCCGAGCCCGAGTTCTTCGTGTTCGACAGCGTCCGCTGGGCCAACGACATGTCCGGCTCGTTCTTCAAGATCGAGTCCGAGGAAGGTGCCTGGAACACCGGCAAGGAATACGAGCACGGCAACTCCGGCTACCGCCCCACCGTCAAGGGCGGCTACTTCCCCGTGCCCCCGGTCGACAGCGGCCAGGACATGCGCTCGGAGATGTGCCTGATCCTCGAACAGATGGGCATCCCCGTCGAAGTCCACCACCACGAAGTGGCCAACGCCGGCCAGATGGAAATCGGCACCAAGTTCAGCTCGCTGGTCGAGCGTGCCGACTGGACGCAGCTGCAGAAGTACATCGTCCAGAACGTCGCCCATGCCTATGGCAAGACCGCGACCTTCATGCCCAAGCCCCTGGTGGGCGACAACGGCTCCGGCATGCACGTTCACCAGTCCGTCTGGAAGGACGGCAAGAACCTGTTCGCCGGTGACGGCTACGCCGGCCTGAGCGACTTCGCGCTGTACTACATCGGCGGCATCATCAAGCACGCCCGCGCGCTGAACGCCATCACGAACCCCGGTACCAACAGCTACAAGCGTCTGGTCCCCGGCTTCGAAGCGCCCGTCAAGCTGGCCTACTCGGCCAAGAACCGCTCGGCTTCGATCCGCATCCCCTACGTCGCGAACCCCAAGGGCCGCCGCGTCGAGGCGCGTTTCCCGGATCCGTCCGCCAACCCCTACCTGGCCTTCGCCGCGCTGCTGATGGCCGGTCTGGACGGCGTGGAAAACAAGATCCATCCGGGCGAAGCCGCCACGAAGGACCTGTACCACCTGCCGCCGGAAGAAGACGCGAAGATCCCGACCGTCTGCCACAGCCTGGACCAGGCGCTGGAATACCTGGACAAGGACCGCGCGTTCCTGACCAAGGGTGGCGTGTTCACCGATGCCTACATCGACGCCTACATCGACCTGAAGATGCAGGAAGTGACCCGCTTCCGCATGGCCACGCACCCGGTCGAGTTCGACATGTACTACGCGCTGTGATGGCCATGGGCAGCCTCACCGCTGCCTGGGTCATCCCCGCAAAAGGGGGCCGCTGCTGCGGCCCCTTTTTCATGTCCATCGCCGTCCATGCTCCTGGTCCACAATGCCGCCATGCTGAACCGACTGCTGGCCCCGTTGCTCGTTCTCGCCAGCCTGGGCGCGCAGGCCCAGGGCACGGTGTACCGCTGCCCCGGCCCGCCGGTGCTGTACACGGACGCGCTTTCGCCCAAGGAGGCTCACGACAAGGGCTGCCGCACGATCGAGGGCACGCCCATCACCGTCGTGCAGACGGCCAAGCCACGGGCCTCCGCGGCCGCGCCTTCCCCGGAGGCGCGCAGTGGTGAGGGCCGCGTCGATGCCAGCCAGCAGCGCGTGCGCGACGACGAACGCCGCCGCGTGCTGCAGACCGAGCTGCGCCAGGCCGAGGAGCGCTTGGGCAATGCGCAGAAGGAGTTCGCTGCCGGCCAGGAGCGCCGCGGCGATGAGCGCAACTACCAGAAGTACCTCGACCGCATGGCCGAGCTCAAGGACAACCTCGCCCGCTACGAGGCCGACGTTCAGGCGCTCAAGCGCGAGATCTCCAAACTGCCCTGACCGCCGGCATGGCGCCGGCGAGTGCCATGACTGACACCCCACTGCTGCCGGCCGAGTTCGCCGGCCTGGATCTGCTCGCGACCATGGTGGTCGTCGTCAGCGCGGACGGCGAATGCCTGTTCGCCAACGCGGCCTTCGAGAACACCATGCGGCTGTCGCGCCGTGCGGTGCACAAGGCGCAACTGCCCGACTGGTTCGACGACCCGCGGCGCCTGCTCGACACGCTGGGCGGCGTGGCCGCCAACCAGTACTCCAGCAGCCGCTTCGACGCCCAGCTGCGCCGCGGCGCCTGGGCGCATGAGGACGGCCTGCCGGTGCACGTCATCGTGTCGCAGCTGGACGCTGCCGCCGATGGCGCGCCGCGCGTGCTGGTCGAACTCATCGACATCGCGCAGCTGGCCCGCCAGGACCGCGACGAGCGCAATCACGACCAGGTGCAGGCCACCAAGGAGCTCACGCGCAACCTCGCGCATGAGATCAAGAACCCGCTGGGTGGCATCCGCGGCGCGGCGCAGCTGCTGGCGCTGGAACTGCAGGACGGCAGCCCCGAGCTGACCGAGTACACCCAGGTCATCGTGCATGAGGTGGACCGGCTGCAAAGCCTCGTCGACCGGCTGCTGGCGCCGCACCGCAAGGCCCAGGTGGTCGGCGACGTCAACATCCACGAGATCTGCGAGCGCGTGCGGGCGCTGGTGCTCATCGAGCATCCCAAGGGCCTGGCCATCCCGCGTGACTACGACACCTCGCTGCCCGACTTCCGCGGCGACCGCGAGCAGCTCATCCAGATGGTGCTCAACATCGTGCAGAACGCGGCGCAGGTGCTGGCGCCGCGCATCGCGGCCGGCGACGCGCAGATCGTGCTGCGCACGCGCGTGGCCCGCCAGGTCACCATCGGCAAGCAGCGCTGGCGCTTGGCATTGGAATTGCATATCGAGGACAACGGTCCCGGCGTCCCCGCCGAGATCCGGGATCGCATCTTCTTCCCCCTGGTCTCCGGGCGGGACGGCGGCTCCGGACTCGGCCTCACACTCGCGCAGACGATCGCCCAACAGCACCAGGGGATGATCGATTGCGAGAGCGAGCCGGGCCTGACGAACTTCAGAATCACATTGCCCTTGCCCTGATCTCACAAGGCCCAGGGTGCGGCAGAGGAAACGCATGAAATCCATCTGGGTTGTAGACGACGATCACTCGATCCGCTTCGTGCTTGAGAAGGCGCTGGCCCGCGAGGGGCTGCCGGTGCGGTCTTTCAGCAACGCGCGCGACATGCTGTCCGCGCTGGATGACGACACGCCGCAGGTGCTGGTCTCCGACATCCGCATGCCCGGTGGCTCGGGGCTTGAGCTGCTGGCCAAGGTCAAGGCGCAGCTGCCGGCGCTGCCCGTCATCATCATGACGGCCTACTCCGACCTGGACAGCGCCGTTTCGGCCTTCCAGGGCGGCGCCTTCGAGTACCTGCCCAAGCCCTTCGACCTGCCGCGCGCCGTGGAGCTGATCCGCCGCGCGCAGGAGGAAAGCCAGCGCGAGGCCGGCGAGCAGGAAGCCGCCGCGCAAGTGCCCGAGATGCTGGGCCAGGCGCCGGCCATGCAGGACGTGTTCCGTGCGATCGGTCGGTTATCGCAGAGCAACGTCACCGTGATGATCACGGGCGAGAGCGGCTCGGGCAAGGAGCTCGTCGCCCGCGCGCTGCACAAGCACAGCCCGCGTGGTGAGGGCCCGTTCGTGGCCATCAACACGGCGGCCATCCCGAAGGACCTGCTGGAAAGCGAACTCTTCGGCCACGAGCGCGGCGCCTTCACCGGCGCGCAGGCGTCGCGGCGCGGCCGCTTTGAACAGGCGGACGGCGGCACGCTGTTCCTGGACGAAATCGGCGACATGCCGTTTGAGCTGCAGACGCGGCTGCTGCGCGTGCTGTCCGACGGCCAGTTCTACCGCGTCGGCGGCCACAGCCCGATGCGCAGCAACGTGCGCGTCATCGCGGCCACCCACCAGAACCTGGAAGAGCGCGTGCGCCAGGGCGTGTTCCGCGAGGACTTGTTCCACCGCCTCAACGTCATCCGCCTGCGCCTGCCGCCGCTGCGCGAGCGCAAGGAGGACGTGCCCGCGCTGGCCCGCCACTTCCTGCAGCGCAGCGCGACGGAGCTGGGTGTCGAGCCCAAGCGCCTCAGCGATGCCGCACTGGCCGTGCTCACCAACTTCGAGTTCCCCGGCAACGTGCGCCAGCTGGAGAACATCTGCCACTGGCTCAGCGTCATGGCGCCCAGCCAGGTCGTCGAGCCCAAGGACCTGCCGGACGAGCTGCAGCCGGGTTACGTGCCGGCGCCTTCGATGACGGCCATGACGAGCGCACCGGCGGCCCAGCCCGCCATCAGCGCGCCGCAGCCGGTGGCAGCGCCGGCCAACACCAGCAGCGGCGAAGGCTGGCTGGCCGACATGGCCGCCGACGCCCGCGCCCGCCTGGCTGCCGGCGAGCCCGATGTGTGGGACGCGCTGACCAAGCGCTTCGAGGCTCAGCTCATCCTGACCGCGCTCGACATCACCCGCGGCCGCCGCATCGAGGCCGCGCAGAAGCTCGGCATCGGGCGGAACACGATCACGCGGAAGATTCAGGAGTTGGGCCTGGACGTTTGAGGTCCGAGTCAGGCCGAATGCGGTAGGTTGGGGTGAGCAAGGCGGACCCCAACACCGCAGCGACGTATCGAAGCAGGGCATGCGACCCCATCGCGCGAATCGTTGAGATTCACTGCGTTCAGCACACCCTAAGGGCTGATTCGCTTTCGCTGGAACTCGATGAAGCTTCTGGCGAATTCCCTGGTGTTGCTGGAGGCGCAAGGATGGTTTGCGGCCGACTCCAAGACTGAAAGCAGCGGCAGCCCTTCCACCTCGGCGGCTCCGTAGTTCAGCAAGCGATTGACCATGTTGAGATTGAACTCAGCAGGCGCGCGGGAGGCGGACTCGACGAGCAGCCGCTCGTATCCGTGGCATTTCTCTAGGCAGTGCAGGGTCGACCAGAAGACGCCGTAGCCGTCGTCGTCCGGGAATCGCTCGAACACAGCCAGCATTTCACGAACTTCCAGATCACCGCAGGCTTCGGGCCGCACTGCACTGATCGTTTCATCAAGTTCTCTCAATTGCCCCTCGTCATGAGGGTTATTGAAGCTGGCCAGCCTGTTGATGAAGGAGGGGGGCATTTCCGAGTTCAAGAGTCTTCGCGAGGGTATCAGCGCCCGCTGACCCGCAACCCCAACAGCACCACCGTCGCCAACCCAAACACAAACGTCAGCCCCCGCCAGAACAACAGCGGATGCCGCTCTTGCAAAGGCGTGCGGTCGCGCTGCATGAACTCAGCCCCCGGCGAATGCAGGTCGTGCAGGAACTCCGACAGCGCCTGCTGTCGCCGCGCGGCCTGCGGCTGCAGTGCCTTCTTCAGCACGCGGTCCAGCCACTCCGGCAGGTCGGGGCGGCGCGTGCGCAGCGGCACGTATTGCAGCTTGTGCAGGTCGCGCTCGCCGCGCACCTGCGGCACCTGCAGGCCGTAGGGCAGGGCGCCGGTCAGCATCTGGTAGACCAGCACGGCCAGCGAGAACAGCTCGCTGATCGGTGAGCCGCCGTCGCCGGTGAAGTACTCCGGCGCGGTGTACTGCAGCGTGCCGGCCAGCGCCAGCGGGCGGGCGTCCCCCAGCCCTTCGCTCAAGCCCGCCACGTGGGCCGAGGCCAGGTCGATGAGGATGACCGTGCCGTGGCGGTCGATGATGAGGTTCTCGGGCCGCAGGTCCTGGTGCAGCATTTCCTTGCGATGCAGCGCCTGCAGGCCGCGGGCGATCTGGTCGGCGATGCCGCGCACCTCGTCCAGCCCCGGCTGCGGGTGATCGGTCATCCACTGCGCCAGCGTCTGGCCGTGGATGAACTCGACGGCGGTGAACAGGTGCTCGCGTTTCGCCTCCGCCGGTGCGGCCTTGATGACATGCGGGCTGTCGACGCGGCGCGCCACCCATTCCTCGGTGGCGAAGCGGTCCAGCTCGCGCGCGTTGCCGGCCAGCTCGGCCGTGGGCAGCTTGAGCGCCCATTCGCGCCCGTCGTCATCGACGGCCATGACGACCTGGCTGCGGGCCGTGTGCTGCAGCTCGCGCACGACGCGGTAGCCCTCGAACTGCTGGCGAGGCGACAGCCGGGGCGGCAGGCGCAGGCCGTCGCGGCTGACGGGCGGCGCAATGTCACGCGGCAGGGACTCCACGCGCACCAGCATGACGGTCACGTTGTCCTGGCTGCCCCGCGCCAGCGCTGCGGCCACCAGCGCCTCGGCGGCGGCCTGCAGGTTGGCGCCGTGCGTGGCCAGCGTGTCGTTGACCAGCGCCGCGTCGATGTGTTCGTAGGCGCCATCGGTCGCCAGCAGCAGCGTCTCGCCGATCTCGGCAGGCCAGCAGGCGTGGTCGATGTCGAGGTGGGCGCTCAAGCCCAGCGCGCGGCCCAGGTAGGTCTGGCCGCCGTAGGCGCGCACGCGGTGATCCTGGCTCAGCGGCTCCAGCGCCGTGGCATGGACGCGGTAGACGCGCGTGTCACCCACGTGCAGCAGGTGCACCTCGCGGCCCTTGAAGACCAGGGCGCTGAAGGTGCAGACATGGCCGCGGTCCTTGTCGAAGCGGCCCTCGCCGCGCTGGCTCTCGGCGTGCAGCCACGCGTTGGTGGCGGACAGCACGCAGTGCGCCGCGCGGCGCACGGTCCAGGCCTCGGAGGTGCCGTAGTAGTCCTCCAGAAAGCCGCGCACGGCGGCCGCGCTGGCGAACTGGCTGACCGGGCTGCTGCTGATGCCGTCGGCGATGGCCAGCGCGATGCCGCGCGAGCGGGCTTGCGCGTCGGTGGGTTGGGCGACGCCGTGGAAGTCCTGGTTCAGGGCTTTCAGACCGGCGTCGGAGTGCTGGCCGACGGCCAGCCTCAGCGTCACTTGACCAGCACCCGCTTGGGGGCCGTCTTGTAGTGGGTCGAGTACAGCGTGAGCCCCACGAAGGTCAGACCGCCGACGAGGTTGCCCAGCACCGTGGGAATCTCGTTCCAGATCAGGTAGTCCATCAGCGTGAACTGGCCACCCAGCATCAGGCCCGACGGGAACAGGAACATGTTGACGATGCTGTGTTCGAAGCCCATGTAGAAGAACACCATGATGGGCATCCACATGCCAATGGCCTTGCCCGACACGGACGTGGACATCATGGCCGCGACGACGCCGGTGGAGACCATCCAGTTGCACAGCACGCCGCGGATGAAGAGTGTCAGCATGCCGGCGGCGCCGTGGGCTGCGTAGCCCACCGTGCGGCCCTCGCCGATGTGGCCGATCTTCTGGCCCACCGCGTTGGGCGCCTCGCTGAAGCCGAACGTGAAGATGATGGCCATGAAGACGGCCACCGTCAGCGCGCCGGCGAAGTTGCCGAAGAACACCAGCGTCCAGTTGCGAAAGCACCCGGCCCAGGTGGCGCCAGGGCGCTTGTCCAGCACGGCCAGCGGTACCAGCGTGAACACGCCGGTCAGCAGATCGAAGCCCATCAGATACAGCAGGATGAAGCCGACCGGGAACAGCAGCGCGCCGATCAGCGGATTGCCGGTGTTGACGCTGACGGTCACCGCGAAGGCCGCGGCCAGCGCCAGGATGGCGCCCGCCATGTAGGCGCGGATCAGCGTGTCGCGGGTGGACATCAGCAGCTTGGATTCACCGGCGTCGACCATCTTGGTGACGAACTCGGTCGGGACGACATAGGCCATGGCTTGTCTCGTTTCGTGTGGGTGGGGAAAGGGTGGGGAGGTTGCTGGCGCAAAACGCAGACGCCCCCAACCGGTCCGGCTGGGGGCGTCTGGGGTTTGCTGTCGCGCGTGGCGTCGTTGCCACCGGGAACGGCCCATCCGGCCGGGCGGCGGGCCCGGGCCGGAGGGTGGGGAACTTCAGGCCAGTGCGACGAGCACGCGACCGTCCTGCACCTGCACGGTGTGCGCCCGTACCGATTGCTCGGGCGCTTCCAGGCATTCGCCCGTGCTGAGGTCGAAATGGTTCTTGTAGAGCGGCGAGGCGACGACGATGCGCTCGCCGAGGTTGCCGACCAGGCCGCGCGACAGCACGCTGGCGCCGGAGCGCGGGTCGATGTTGTCGATGGCGTGGAAGCGGTCTGCGCCGACGCGGAACACGGCCACGTGGCGGCCGTTCACGAGGGCTGCGACGCCGGTGTCGGGCAGGATCTGGTCGACGCTGCAGATGGGGGTGAAGGTCCTGTTGCTCATGCGGTACTCCTTGGCTGGGCTCAGGCGGGTTGGGCTTCTTCGGCGCGTTCTTCCGGCCGTGCGGGGCGGATCTGGCCGCGCTCCTCGACGAAGATGATCTTCTCGTCGGCCTTGTCGCTGTTGACGAAGCTGCGGAAGCGCTGACGCACTTCCGGCGTCGTCACGGCGGTCTTCCATTCGCACTGGTAGCTGTCGACGACGGCCTGCATCTGCGCTTCCAGTTCGGCACCCAGGCCCAGCTTGTCGTCGATGACGACGCTCTTCAGGTAGTCCAGGCCGCCCTCCATGTTGTCGCGCCAGGTGCTGGTGCGCTGCAGGCGGTCGGCCGTGCGCACGTAGAACATCAGGAAGCGGTCGACGTACTTGATCAGGTCGGCCTTGCTCAGGTCGCTGGCGATCAGCTCGGCGTGGCGCGGCTTCATGCCGCCGTTGCCGCAGACGTAGAGGTTCCAGCCCTTGTCGGTGGCGATGATGCCCACGTCCTTGCCCTGGGCCTCGGCGCATTCGCGCGTGCAGCCGGACACGCCGAACTTGATCTTGTGCGGCGCGCGCAAGCCCTTGTAGCGGTTCTCGATCTCGACGGCGAGGCCGACGGAATCGTCCACGCCATAGCGGCACCAGGTGCTGCCCACGCAGCTCTTCACCGTGCGCAGCGATTTGCCGTAGGCATGGCCGGACTCGAACCCGGCGGCGATCAGTTCCTCCCAGATCAGCGGCAGCTGCTCGACGCGGGCGCCGAACATGTCCACGCGGGCGCCGCCGGTGATCTTGGTGTACAGGCCGTACTTCTTGGCAATCTGGCCCACGGCGATGAGGCCATCCGGCGTGACCTCGCCGCCCGGCATGCGCGGCACGACGGAGTAGCTGCCGTCCTTCTGGATGTTGCCGAGGTAGTAGTCGTTGCTGTCCTGCAGCGCGGCGAGTTCGGGCTTGAGCACAAAGTCGTTCCAGCACGACGCGAAAATGCTCGCGGCGGCGGGCTTGCAGATGTCGCAGCCCAGGCCCTTGCCGTGCTTGGCCATCAGCTCGCCGAAGGTCTTGATGCCGCCGACGCGGATCAGGTGGTACAGCTCCTGGCGCGAGTGTGGGAAGTGCTCGCAGAGGTGGTTGTTGACGGCCATGCCGCGCTTGGCCATCTCCAGCTTCATGACCTGCGTGACCAGCGGCACGCAGCCGCCGCAGGTGGCGCCTGCTTTCGTGCAGGCCTTGATGTCACCGATGGTGGTGCAGCCCTCGCCGACGGCCGCGCAGATCTGGCCCTTGGTGACGTTGTTGCACGAGCACAGCTGCGCGCTGTCGGGCAGCGCGTCGGGGCCGATGGCGAACTTGGCCTTGCCGTCGCTTGAATCCGATGACGGCAGGATCAGGAACTCGGGCGCGGCCGGCAGCTTGATGCCGTTCAGCGCCATCTGCAGCAGCGTGCCGTACTCCTCGGCGTCGCCCACCAGCACGGCGCCCAGCAGGAACTGGCCGTCCTCGCTGACGACCAGTCGCTTGTAGACCTGCTTGCGCTCGTCCACGTACTGGTAGCTGCGGCACTTGGGCGTCTTGCCGTGTGCGTCACCGATGCTGGCCACGTCCACGCCCATCAGCTTGAGCTTGGTGCTCATGTCGGCGCCGGGGAAGGCGGCTTCGGCATCGCCGCTGATGTGGCGCGCGGCCACCCGGGCCATCTCGTAGCCGGGGGCGACGAGGCCGAACGTCTGCTCGCGCCACGAGGCGACCTCGCCAATCGCGTACACGTTGCGGTCGCTGGTGCGGCAGTGGTCGTCGATGACGATGCCGCCACGCGGGCCCGTGGCCAGCACGCTCTGGCGGCCCAGTTCGTCGCGCGGGCGGATGCCGGCGGAAAACACCAGCATGTCGGTCTCCAGCCAGGTGCCGTCGGTGAACACGAGGCGGTGGCGGGCGGACACGCCGTCGGTGATCTCCACCGTGTTGCGGCTGGTGTGCACCTGCACGCCGAGCGCCTCGATCTTCTCGCGCAGCACGCGGCCGCCGCCGTCGTCCACCTGCACGGCCATCAGGCGCGGCGCGAACTCGACGACATGCGTCTGCAGGCCCATGTCGCGCAGCGCCTTCGCGCATTCCAGCCCCAGCAGGCCGCCGCCGATGACGACGCCGCTCTTTGACACACGGCCGCTGGCCTGCATGCCTTCCAGGTCCTCGATGGTGCGATAGACGTGGCAATGCGGGCGGTCGCGGCCCGGCACGGCCGGCACGAAGGGGTAGGAGCCGGTCGCGATGACCAGCTTGTCGTAGTGGATGACCTCGCCGTCGGCCAGCTTGAGCGTGTGGTCGCGGCGCTCGATGGAGACGACTCTGGCGCCCAGGCGCAGCGTGAAGCCGGTCTTTTCGAAGAAGCCTTCGGGCACCAGCGACAGGTCCTCGGCCGACTTGCCCGAGAAGAACTCCGACAGGTGCACGCGGTCGTAGGCCGGGCGCGGCTCCTCGCACAGCACCGTCACCTGCACCTGGCCGGCGGCGGGGCCTTCGGCGAGGGATTCGAGAAATTTCTGGCCCACCATTCCGTGGCCGATGAGGACGATGTGCATGGTCTGTTCTTGCGAAGCGGGTGCCGCCGGCGCGCCGCGGGCGACGTGATCGGAGGCACCAAAAAGAAAAGCCCCGCAAGCAGCTGTCTGCTCGGTCGGGGCCGGTCGTTTGGGTGCCGCCACCGTTGGCGAAGCATCCCAAGGGGCCGGCGCAAGCGCGACCTCTCGCTCAAGACTTTGCAAGACGCGTGCCTGCTCCCGCCCGTGGGCTGGCCGCCTGATTCAGCCCGCCCGGCACAGGGGCGGTGCGACAAAGCGCACCAGCAAGGGGCGGCTTGCCCTGTTGGCGGGCCGCCCTGGCGTGGCGCATCGGCCGAACGGCCGATGGCTGCGGCCCCGGGCTCGCCTACATTGCGCGGGCCCCGTCCACCATCCCGCCAGCCGCCACCGCCATGCCGCATGCCAGCCCGCCAACCGGTCATCGTTGCTGGTGGGCTGCCGTGCGCGTGGCGGGCCTCGTGCTGCTGGCCTGGCTGTGCTGCGGGGCGGCCCCTGCGGCCTGGGCCCAGGCGGGGGCGCAGCGCATCGAGCAACTGCAGTGGCAGGGCGCCGATGGGCACTGGCAGGCGCAGGCGCTGCCGGACGACTGGGGCCGCCGCGGCGTGCCGCGGCCGGGGCTGGGGCGCTATCGGCTGAGCGTCAGCGTGCCCGATGCCGGCGAGCCGTGGGCGCTGTGGTCGGCACGCTTCCCGCTGCACCATCGCGTCTGGCTCAACGGCACGCTGGTCAGCAACACGTTGGACATGCCCGATGCGCTGCAGCCGCGCACCACGCCGCTGCTGGTGGCGCTGCCCGGCGGCGCGCTGCGGGCGGGCGACAACGAGGTGCTGATCGAGGAGCTGGGCGGCCTGCGCGCCGGGCTGGGCGTGCTGTGGCTCGGTCCGGTGGCCCAGGTCGAGCCTCACGCGCTGCGGTACCGGCGTGCGCTGGTGGACGTGCCGCGCGCGTTGAACGGGCTGGCGGGCGGCGCGGCCCTGTTCGCGCTGCTGCTGTGGGCGCGCCGGCGCAGCGAGATCACGATGGGCTGGTTCGGCCTGCTGGCGCTGGTGCTGGCGCTGCGCAACATCGCCTTCGTGGAGCCCGGTGTGCCCTCGCCCGGCGGGGCCGGGCTGGTGATGTACCTGCTCATCGTCGCGATCAACGCGATGTACGGCTTCTTCGGGTTGTCGCTGGGCGCGCCGCGCTGGCAGGCCTGGCGGCGCTGGCTTGTCGCGGTGGCCGTTGGCAGCGCGGCGGCCGGCTTGTTGGCGCCGGCAGATGCCGCAGCGCTGGACCGGCTGCGGCAGTGGGTCTACCCGCTGCTGTCGATCAACGCTGCCGTCGCGACGGCGCTGCTCGTGCGGGCCGCCTGGCGGCGCCAGCGGCGCAGCTTCTGGCTGCTGGCGGGGCTGGGGCTGGCGTTCGTTGCGGGTGGCGTGCACGACATGCTGCTGCAGTCCGGCCGCCTGCCGCAGCACTGGGAGTTCCTGCTGCCTTGGCTGAGCCCGCTGCTGGCGCTGATCTACGGCGGCATGCTGGGCGCACGGCTCGTGTCGGCGCTGGCGGAGTCCGAGCGTGCGGGGCAACTGCTGGAACAGCGCGTGCGCGAGCGCACTGCCGAGCTGGAGGCGGCCAACCTCGCCAAGACGCGCTTTCTCGCCGCCGCCAGCCATGACCTGCGCCAGCCCATGGTGACCATCGGCGTGCTGATCGGCGTGCTGCGCGAGCAGCTCGCGTCGCCGGCGCAGCAGCGGCTGATCGGCCGCGTCGACGAGGCTGTGGCCGCGATGGAGGGGCTGCTGGCCGGCTTGCTGGACCTGTCCCGGCTGGACTCCGGTGGCCTGCGCGTCGCGCGCGAGCCGGTGGCGCTGGCACCGCTGCTGGAGGCGGTGGCGGCGCACGAGCGTGAGGCGGCGGCCCGCAAGGGGCTGCGGCTGCGGCTGCGCGTGCCGGCGGACGCCGTCGTGCTGGGCGACGCGGTGCTGATCGAGCAGGTGCTGCGCAACCTCGTCACCAATGCGTTGCGCTACACCGAGCGTGGTGGCGCGCTGGTCGGCGTGCGGCGGCGCGGCGCAAACTGGCGCATCGCCGTCTGGGACACCGGGCGCGGCATCCCGCTGGACCAGCAGGCCCGCGTGTTCGAGGACTTCGTCCAGCTCGACAACCCGCAGCGCGACCGCGCGCTGGGCCTGGGTCTGGGCCTGGCCATCGTGCGCCGCGCCGCCGGCTTGCTGGGCACCGCGGTGACGTTGCGCTCGACACCGGGGCGTGGCGCCTGCTTCGGCTTGGAGCTGCCCGCCTGCGCGGCGGGCCCAGGCGGGCAGGGCGCCGGCCCCGCAGTGCCCACGGACGCGCCCGACCTGCGCGGGCGGCGTGTGGCGCTGGTGGAGGACGACGCGGGCGCCCGCGAGGCGCTGCGGCTGCGGCTGCAGGCCTGGGGCGCCGAGGTGCTGGCGTTGGCGTCACCCGCCGAGCTGGCCGCGCAGATCGATGCCGGTCTGCCGGCGCTGGACCTGCTGGTGACCGACATGCGCCTGCCCGGCGGCAGCGGGCTGGACGTGGTGGCCCGCGTGCGGGCAGTGCAGCCGGGCGTGCCGGCCCTCGTCGTGACCGGCAACACGGCGCCGGCCGATCTGGCCGTGCTGGCGGCCAGCGGGCTGCCCGTCGTGCACAAGCCGTTCCGCGCCGAGCAGCTCGCCCAGGCCATCCAGGGAGCCTGGGGCGGCCAGGTGTCTGCCTGAGCCGGCAGGATTCCACAACTTCGTGGAGCGGTTCGGCCGTTTGGCCGATGGCTGCGGCGCAACCGGCTTTCTAGAGTCCGCGGCGTCATCACCTTGCTCGCAGGCTCACCATGAAGCAGATTCTTCCGCCCCCTCCCGCCCCGACCCGTGCGCTGCCCGCCGTCGCACTGGCCACCACGCTGATGCTGACCGCCTGCGGTGGCGGTGGCTCCGATGCCCCGGCCCCGGCGCCCACGCCGGCACCGCCGCCGCCGGCCGCACTGTCACTCAATGGCGTCGTGGCCAAGGGCGCGGCACTCGGCGGTGCCGCCATCTCCGCCAAGTGCGCCACCGGCACCGGCACCGCCACGGCCGGGGCGGACGGCAGCTACACGCTCGCCATCACCGGCGGTGCGCTGCCCTGCGTGCTGGAGGCCGTGTCCGGCAGCGACAAGCTGCACTCGGCCGCCACGACCGCCAAGGCCAACATCACGCCGCTGACCGAGTTGATGGTCGCGCAGATGGCCGGCCAGTCGGCAGCCACGTGGTACACGGCCGCTACCGCCGCGTCGCTGGGCAGCAGCGTCACGACCACCAAGCTCGCCGACGCGCAGACCGCCGTGCTCACGGTGCTGACGGCTGCCGGCGTCGACACCAGCGCGATCGGTGATTTCGTCAGCGGCACCCTGGTGGCGGCCAGCGGCAGCACCGCCGGCAATGCGCAGGACAAGGCGCTCGACGCGCTGGCCGCCAAGCTCACCGCGGCCAGCAGCACGCTGGGACAGCTGGCCGAGACGGTCGCTGCCACCAACACCAGCGCGACTTCAGTCACTGCCAGCGCTCTCGCGCCCGAGCTGCTGTTGAAGCCGGCGGCGCCCACCTGCAGCGCACTGCGGGCCACCGACTACTGGGCCGTACTGACCGGCGTGACCGGCGGTACCGCCGCGCAGCGAATCAAGATCAGCATCGATGCCAAGCAGGCGGTGACGCTGACGTCCTACGCCAGTGTCGACGGCACGACGCTGAACGGTCCGCAAACCCTGACGGCCAACGGCAGCTGCCGCTTCACCAGCAGCGCCGGTGACGACATCATGGTCGCGCCGTCCGGTGTCATCGTCGCGACGACGGCGCAGGGCAATGCCGTGATGGCCGTTCCGGTGCAGAGCCATACGCTGGCCGAGCTGGCCGGCGACTGGAACGTGCTGGGCAGCGACACGGCCGATGGCGCGGTGAACAGCGTTGGCTGGACCTTTGGCTACGGCACCGTCACCATTTCTGCGGCGGGCTTCCAGCAGTTCACGCAGGGCTGCTGGTACGACGGCCTGGCCACCACCACCTGCACGGCCCTTCCCGACACGATCAAGGCCCGCAAGCGCCCGGTGGCAGTGCTGGCCGACGGCAGCTTCACCAACCATTCCGACGACACCGGCGTCGGTGAAGGTGGCCCGTGGATGGATCGCAACTTCGTCTACCGCACGGGCCAGGGCGACTACATCGCCATCGGCACCAACGTGCTGACGCCCGACAGCAAGGGCGATGGCAGCGTCAGCTACGCCACCAAGGTGCGCACCCTGAGCCTGCCCGCGGTGGGCACGGCCAGCGGCAACTGGAACGTGTACTGGAACTGGGCGACCGGCCGGTCGAGCACGGCCACCGACACCAACACCCACACCATCCAGTCCGTGGACAGCGCCGCGGCCAGCTTCGTGCGGGTCTCGGGGGTCACCGGCGCCGCGACGCATGCGGAAACCCTGCAGATCAACAAGCCGTTCACCGGCTTCTGGCAGCGCGACGCCGCCACCGCGGTGCCCACCAGCGACGGCAAGACCACCAACGTGCGTTCGGCGGTGTTCCTGCGCCCTGGCAGCGGCCTCAGCGTCGTGCTGCAGCCCTACCAGGATGCCAACCGGCCGGCGCGCATCGTGTTGTCGGTGGCGCAGCCGGGCTGACGCCCGCGGCCGCCGCGGCGGCCGGCCGGTCAGGGGCTGGCGAACGTCAGCCCCAGCCGTGCCGCGGCCACCACCGCCTGGGTGCGATTGCCCACACCCAGCCGGCGGTAGACCGCTTCGAGGTGCGTCTTGACCGACGACTCCGACAGCCCCAGGCTGCGGCAGATCAGCTTGTTGGACTGCCCGTCCACCAGCAGGCGCAAGACGTCCAGCTGGCGGGGCGTCAGTTCGACCGAGGGCTCCCCCGTGGCGCGGGGCCAGCTGGCCAGCAGCGTGGGCGGCAGGGTCACGCGCCCCTCCAGCATCGTGGCCAGCGCCTGAACCAGCTCGCGGCTGTCTGCCCGCTTGGGCACGAAGCCGCTGGCCCCCAGCTCGATCGTGGCCCGCACGGTGTCCGGGCGGTCGTCCGCCGACAGCACGACGATGCGCACCTGCGGCGCGTGGGCGCGCACCGCCTGCACCGCCTGCACGCCACTGGCGTCGGGCAGCCCCAGGTCCAGCAGCACCAGGTCCGGGGCAATGTCCAGCTGCGGCAGCGCCTCGGCCAGGCTGGCGGCCTGCACGACCGTCCAATCCGGGAATCGCGCCTCGATCAGGCTGCCCAGCGCGTCCGCCAGCAGGCGGTGGTCGTCGACGAGCAGGATCCTCATGCGGGTGACCGGTCCAGCCAGACCTCCAGGCCCTGGGCGTTGAGCTCGATGTCCATCGCCAGCCAGTCGGCGGCCGTCGCGTCGGCGGCATGCCCGTGGGCGCGCAGCCGGGCCAGGTAGCCTTGCTGCAGTGCCGTCTTCAGGGCTGCGTGGCGGTCGGGCGCCAGGTTGGCCGTGCGCGCGGCCTGCACCATCTCGTCCACCTGGTCGAGCATCAGCGCGGCAAGCCGCCGCACCTCGCCCACCGAGCCGCCGATGCGGCCGTAGTGCGTCACCTGCATGGCCAGTGGCTCGGCGTCCAGCAGCCGCGCGACGGTGGCCTTCAGCGCCTCGGGCTCGAACTGCACCGGCGTGCTGGTGGGCAGGATCCAGGCACGGCCATCGACATCGAACTCGCGGTAGGACAGGCCGAAGGTGTCTCCGGTGAACCAGCTGCGGCTCTTCTCGTCCCAGATGGCATGGTGATGCCGCGCGTGGCCCGGCGTGTCGATGAGCCGCAGCGGCCGCCCGGCCAGGTGGATGACCTGCTCGTCGTGCGACGCGTCGGCGCGCTCCGCGGGCACCGGCACCAGCTTGCCGTAGCTGCGCTGCATCTCCTCGTCGCCGTAGACGCTCAGCGCGCTCAGCCACAGCGCCGTCGGGTTCACCAGGTGGCGCAGGCCGCGCGGGTGCACGAGCGCCCGGGCCTGCGGCAGTGCCTCCATCAGCAGGCCCACGCCTCCGGCGTGGTCCAGGTGCACGTGCGTCGGGATGACCCAGTCGACCGCCTCCGGCGCCAGGCCCAGTGCGTTCAGCGCCGCCAGCAGGCGCGGCACGGCGTGGTTGGTGCCGGTGTCGATGAAGGCGGCGCGGCCGCCCTCGACGATCAGGAACGCGGCGTCGAAGCGCGGGCGCTGGAAGCCGGTGTCGATGGCATAGATGCCGTGGCCGAGGTCGTCGATGAAATCAAGCAAGAGCGCTTCCTAAAATCACCGCTCACGATAGCCCAAGGAGGCCGCGGTGGCGGTTCACGAGATTCTGAAGATGGGCGACCCGCGGCTGCTGCGCGTCGCCAGGCCGGTCACCGAATTCGGCACGCCGGCGCTGAAGGCGCTGATCGCCGACATGTTCGAGACCATGGCCGCCGCCAGCGGCGCCGGCCTGGCCGCGCCGCAGATCGGCGTCGACCTGCGGCTGGTGATTTTCGGCTACTCGAAGAACGTGCGTTACCCCGACGCGCCGCCCGTGCCGCCCACCGTGCTCATCAACCCCGTCATCGAGGTGCTGGACGGCGGGCGCACCGAGGGCTGGGAGGGCTGCCTGTCCGTGCCCGGGCTGCGCGGCGTCGTCGCGCGTGACGAGCGCATCCGCTACACCGGCTTTGATGCGGACGGCCAGCCCATAGCCCGCGTCGCCGACGGCTTCCACGCCCGCGTCGTGCAGCACGAGTGCGACCACCTGGACGGCATCCTGTACCCGATGCGCGTCACCGACTTCACGCGCTTCGGCTACACGTCCGTGCTGTTCCCCGAGCTGGACCCGAACGCGGACGACGACTGACGCTTGAAACACTTGTAACTTCCGTGCACCGTCAGCGCGCGCGGCGCGTTGCGCAGGCGCAAAGGAGCACCGGCTCATGACCCAGTCCACCGAATCCAGGCTTGTCCTGACCCGTCGCCACTGGCGCATCCTCGCGATGGCGCTGCTGGTGGCCATCGTGCCCGCGGCCAAGGCGCAGGACACGGACCGCGACCCGCCGTCGCGCGCCGGCCGCGTCGTCAGCGTCGTGGGCGACGCCTGGTTGTTCGACCACGACAGCCGCGAATGGACCCGGCTGACCCGCAACCAGACCGTCGCCGAGGGCGACCGCGTGCGCACCGACGAGCGCGGCCGCGTGTCGCTGCGCGTGGGCTCCACCACCGTCTGGGTGGACGAGCGCAGCGACCTGGAACTCAGCCAGCTCGACGACGGCCAGACGCTGCTGCAGATCGACCGCGGCGACGTGGCCATCCGGCTGCGCAATGCCGAGAACGTCGCCGAGACGAGGCTGCGCACGCGCGAGGGCACGGCCCAGCCGGAGCGTGAAGGGCTGTACCGTGTCGAGCAGCTGGACCGCGGCAGCAAGATCTACGTCTGGCAGGGCCGCATGCGCTTCGAGTGGTCGCGGGCTGCCGCCCCGGTCGTCATGGGCACCGGCGAGCAGGTGGAGCTGTGGTGGCCCGACGGCCCGCGCGCCGAGCGTGGCCCGCTGTACAGCGACGGCTTCGGCGACTGGGTGCTGGCCGAGAGCCGCGAGGAGGGCGACCGGCCCGTGGCGCGTTACGTGTCGGCCGAGATGACCGGCGCCGAGGACCTGGACCGCTACGGCCGCTGGGAGACCGCGCCCGAATACGGCACCGTGTGGGTGCCGACCACGCTGACCGTCGTCGACTGGGCGCCTTACCGCTACGGCCGCTGGGTCTGGTCGCGTCACTGGGGCTGGACCTGGGTGGATGACGCGCCCTGGGGTTTCGCGCCCTTCCACTACGGCCGCTGGGTCAGCTGGGGCGGGCGCTGGTGCTGGTCGCCAGGCGCCTACGTGCACCGCCCCGTCTACGCGCCGGCGCTCGTCGGCTGGGTGGGCGGCGGCTCGGTCAGCGTGGGCATCAGCATCGGCAGCCGTCCGCCGCCGCCGCGCTACGGCTGGTACCCGCTGGCGCCGCGCGAGGTCTACCGCCCCGCCTACCGCCACACGCCGCGCTACGAGCACCGCGTGAACGACCCGCGCGACCTGCGCGACCCCGTCACCGTGCAGCGCCCGCACCGCTACCGCGACGTGCCTGCGGCCGTGAGCACGCTGCCGGCGCCGGGCGCCGCCATCCAGCCGCTGCCCGTGCGCGGCCCCGACCGCAAGCCCGAGCCGGGCTGGAGCCGCCCGCTGCCTGTGGCGCCAGGCCGGGGCGACCTGGCCACCGTGCTGCCGCCCGTGCCCACGCGGCCGGCCGACAACGACGTGCCGCGCCACCGCGAGCGCGAACGGGACCGCGAGCCCGGCATGGGCTGGCGCAGCGACAACGCGTTGCCGATCCGCCGTGAGGTGCAGCCGCGGGCGCCCGAGGCCGTCGGCCCGCAGCCTTCGATGCCCGCGGTCGTGCAGCCGCAGGTGCCCGTGGCCCAGCCGCGCCCGTCCTTCGAGCCGCCGCGCGCCGGGGGCGACAACAACATGCCGTGGCGCATGCAGCAGCCGCAGCGTGAAGAGCGCCGGGAGGACCGCCGCGAGGAGCGGCGTGAAGAAAGGCGGGAAGACAGGCGTGAGGAGCGCCGCGACGAGCCGCGTCGCGTGCAGCCGCCGCAGTTCGAGCAGCCGCGCCCGGCGCCCATGCCCGAGCAGCGCGCGCCGGCGATGGAGCCGCCGCGCCGCGTCGAGATGCCCATGCGCCAGCCCGAGCCGCCGCGCGTGCAGATGCCGCAACCCCAGCCGCAGCCGCAGGCCCAGCCGCCGCGCAACGACGGCCCGCAGCGCGGCCGCCCCGACGGCCCGCGCCGCAACCCGAACCAGAACGAGAACTGAACGCGCGGCCGGCCGCCGCTACAGCAGCGGCTTCAGCGCCGGCCAGACGTTGTCCAGCATCGCCGGATGCGCCTTGGCCAGCGGGTGGATGCGGTCGGGCTGGAACCAGTCCATCGCATCCGCCCGGTCCGCCACGCCCTTGAGCAGGAAGGGCACCAGCGCCGCCTTGGCCTGCTTGGCGACCTCGGCGAACAGCCCCTCGAACTCGCGGCCGTAGCTGGCGCCGTAGTTGGGTGGCACCTGCATGCCCACGACGATGACCTTGGCACCGGCGGCCTGGGCCGCCTTCGCCATGGTCAGCAGGTTGTCGCGCGTGCTGCTCAGCGGCAGGCCCCGCAGCGCATCGTTGCCGCCCAGCTCGATGACGACGATGGCCGGCTTGTGCGTGCGCAGCGCGGCGGGCAGCCGGCTGCGGCCGCCGGCCGTCGTGTCGCCGCTGATGCTGGCGTTGACGACGCGGTGCGGCTTCTTCTGCTGCGCCAGCCGCGCCTGCAGCAGCGCCACCCAGCCGTCGCCGGCCTTCAGGCCGTACTCGGCCGACAGGCTGTCGCCGACGACGAGGATGACCGGCGCCTCGGCCGCGGCCCCGGAGATCCCTGACGAAAGGCCTGCCATCACCCCCAGGCTAAAGTGCGCCAACACCCCACGACGCCGCAGTCCCGACATGCCCGAAGCCCTTGTCCAAGTTGATCAGATCACCAAACGCGTGCGCGACGCGACCGGGGAGCTGACGATTCTGCATGACATCAGCTTCACGCTGAGCGCTCAGGAGTCGGTGGCGATCGTGGGCGCCTCGGGCTCCGGCAAGAGCACGCTGCTGGCCATCCTCGCGGGCCTGGACGTGCCCAGCGGCGGCACCGTCAAGCTGCGCGGGCAGGACTTGTTCACGCTGGACGAGGACCAGCGCGCCGCGGTGCGGGCGAAGGAGCTGGGCTTCGTGTTCCAGAGCTTCCAGCTGCTGCCCAACCTGACGGCGCTGGAGAACGTGATGCTGCCGCTGGAGCTGCGCGGGGCGCGCGACGCCCGCGAGCAGGCCGCCGCGATGCTGGACCGCGTGGGCCTGGGCGAGCGGCTGGGCCACTACCCGCGCGTGTTGTCGGGCGGCGAGCAGCAGCGCGTGGCGCTGGCGCGCGCCTTCGTGCAGCGGCCGGCGCTGCTGCTGGCCGACGAGCCGACCGGCAGCCTGGACTTCGCGACCGGTGCGGCGGTGATGGCACTGATGTTCGAGCTGAACCGCGAGGCCGGCACGACGCTGGTGCTCGTGACGCACGACCGTGAGATCGCGGCGCGCTGCGAGCGCCAGCTGCGCATCGAGGCGGGGCGGCTCGCGGCTTAGGCCAGCGCCTGGTCGAAGTCGGCGATCAGGTCTTCCGGGGCTTCCAGCCCCACCGACAGCCGCACCAGCCCGTCGGCGATGCCCATCGCGGCACGCGACTCGGCGCCCATCTCCCAGAAGATGGTCGGCGCCACCGGGATGATGAGCGTGCGCGTGTCGGCCAGGCCGGTGGCCTTCAGCGGCAGGCGCAGGCGGTTCAGCACCTCGACGAGGCGGCTGGCGTCGCCCAGCTCGAAGGCCATCATCCAAGAGCCGCCGCCGAACCAGTCGCGGGCGCGGGCGTGCTCGGGGTGGCTCTCCAGCATCGGGTAGTGCACCTGGGCGATGGCCGGGTGGGCCGCCAGGTGGCGGGCCAGCGCCAGCGCCGTGTCGCTGCTGCGGCGCAGGCGCAGTTCCAGCGTCTCCATGCCGACGAGGATGCGGTGCGCCGCCTCGCTGGACAGCGTGCCGCCCATGTCGCGCAGGCCCTTCTTGCGGATCTGCTGCAGGCCCCAGCCGCGCGGATCGCCCTGGCGGTAGGCCGGGAAGATGTTGGGGTAGCTGGCCCAGTCGAAGCAGCCCGTGTCGGTGACCATGCCGCCCAGCGCCTCGCCGTGGCCGGCCAGCGTCTTGGTCAGCGAGTTCATGACGAGGCCGGCGCCGAAGCGCTTCGGTTTGCACAGCGCCGGTGACGTGACCGTGTTGTCGACGACGTACAGCAGCCCACGCTCGCGGCACAGCGCGCCGAGGCCTTCGAGGTCGGGGATGCGCGTGCTGGGGTTGGCGATGGTCTCGGCGAACACCATGCGCGTCTCGGGCCGCAGCGCGGCCTGCACGGCCGCCACGTCGCCGGCATCCACGCGGCTGACGGCGATGCCCAGGCCCTCCAGCGTCTGGAACAGGCTGTTGGTGTTGCCGAACACGCGGGCGCTGGTGACGAGGTGGTCGCCGGCCTTCAGCAGCGTCAGGAACAGCGCCGTCAGCGCCGCCATGCCGGTGGCGAAGCTGATGCTGCCGGTGCCGCCCTCCAGCTCGGTGACGACGGCCTCCAGCGCCGCCGTCGTCGGCGTGCCCTGGCGCGCGTAGTTGAAGCTGCCCTTGACCTTGCCCTGGAACACGCCGATCAGGTCCTCGACGTTCTCGTAGGCGTACTGCACGGACGGATGGACGGGCACATGGACGCCGCCGGAATGGCGGTCGCCACCGGCGGCGTGGACGAGGCGGGTGCTGAGGGCGTCGGACATGGTGGGGCTCGGGTCCAGATGGCAAAAGACCCGCCGGGGCGGGTCTCGGGGCAGGCCAGGCGAGGGCGCCTTACTTGCTGAAGGTGTAGTCGGTCTTGGCCTTCTTGATCAGGCCGTCCTGGAACTCGGCCATCTTCTGCTGCTCGATGCGCTGCTTGATCTGGGCCTTGACGTCGTCGAAGGCCGGGAACGTGGCCGGGCGGATGTCTTCGAGCTTGATGATGTGGTAGCCGAACTGGCTCTTCACCGGCTCCTGCGTCATCTCGCCCTTTTGCAGCGCGGTCATGGCCTTGCTGAACTCGGGCACGAAGTTGTTGGGGTTGGCGAAGTCCAGGTCGCCGCCGTTCTGCGCGGAGCCGGTGTCCTTGGAGTTCTTCTTGGCCAGTTCCTCGAAGTTGGCGCCGCCCTTGATCTGCGCGATCAGTGCCTTGGCGTCTTCTTCCTTCTCCACCAGGATGTGGCGTGCGCGGTATTCGTTGCCGGTGTTGGCGGCCTTGAACTTGTCGTACTCGGCCTGCGCTTCGGCGTCGCCGACCGGGTTCTTGGCCTTGAAGTCTTCCATCAGGCCGCGGATCAGCAGCATCTGGCGGGCCAGGTCCAGCTGGGCCTTGTAGTCGGCGCTCTGCGGGATGCCGCGGGCTTCGGCGGCCTGCATGAAGATCTCGCGACGGACCACTTCGTCCTTGACCTGCGCTTCCAGCTCGGGCGAGCGCTGCTGCTGGCCGCTCTTGGTGACCTGCTGGATCAGCGTCTCGACGCGCGCCTTGGGCACGGGCTTGCCGTTGACGGTGGCCACGTTCTGCGCAATGGCAGCGGCCGGAACCAGTGCCGCGACGATGGCGGCGAGCGCAAACTTCTTCATGGATGGGATGAGGTGGGACTAAAAAAATCGCGCCCGGGGCGGGGCGCGCGGTTCGATCACGCTCGACCGTCAGCTTTCGCCCGGCGCCTTGGCATCGATGGCCAGGGCATGGATGCCGCGCTGCATCAGGTCAGACAGGCAATGATAGACGAGCCGATGCCGCGCCAACCTTTGCAGACCGGTAAAGCGAGGTGACACGACAGTCACATGAAAGTGGCCGCCTTCGCGGGCTCCGGCATGGCCGGCGTGATCGGCGCTGTCGTCGCGGATCGTCAGCAGCGACGGGGCCAGCTCGGCCTGCAGCCGGCGCTCGATGTCTGCGGCGATCGTCATTTGCCGCCCTCCTCCGGCGGCAGGTGCTTGCCGAGGTACAGGCTCTGCGCGACGGTGAACACCAGGATCAGGCCCGTGACGCCGAAGACCTTGAAGTTGGCCCAGGCCGACGTGGAGAAGTTGTAGGCGACGTAGAGGTTGACGACGCCCATGGCCGCGAAGAACAGCACCCACGCGCGGTTGAGCTTGCCCCAGATCGTGTCGGGCAGCGTCAGCTGGGCGCCGAGCATCGCCTGGATGAGGTTCTTGCGGAACATCGCCAGCGAGATCCACAGCGTCAGCGCCATGGCCCAGTACAGGCCGGTGGGCTTCCACTTGATGAAGGTCTCGTTGTGGAACCAGATCGTCGCGCCGCCCAGCACGACCACCAGCGCCAGGCTGATCCACAGCATCAGGTCGATCTTCTGGCCGCGGACTTTCAGGATGGCGGCCTGCGCCAGCGTGGCCAGCATGACCACGACGGTGGCCAGCAGCACCGGCGCCTCCGTGGGGCCCACGACGCCGCCCTGCACGAGGAAGCCGAAGTGCTGCGTCGCGAACGCGGCCGCGGCATCGGGGTTGCCTTCCGCGCCCTTGAAGGCGACGAAGAAGAGGATCAGCGGGAGAAAGTCGAGCAATAACTTCATGAAGAGGAATTGTCCCCGACGAAGTCGATGGCGGCCGAGTTGATGCAGTAGCGCTCGCCGGTCGGCTCGGGGCCATCCGGGAACACATGGCCCAGGTGCGAGCCGCAGTTGTTGCAGCGCACCTCCACGCGCACCATGCCGTGGCTGCAGTCGACGACGCGCTCGATGACCTCGCTGTTCACGGGGGCCCAGTAGCTGGGCCAGCCGCAGCCGGCGTCGAACTTGGTGCCGGACTCGAACAGCGGCGTGCCGCAGCCGATGCAGTTGTAGTGGCCGTCGGTGAAGTGGTCCCAGTACTTGCCGGTGAAGGCGCGCTCGGTCGCCGCGTGGCGGGCGACCTGGTACTGCATGGGGTCCAGCTGCTCGCGCCACTCGGCGTCGGTCTTCTGGACGGGGTAGGGCTTGGCGTTGTCGTGGGTCATGATGAGCAGGAGACTTCGAGGCTGTGGGCCCAGTCGGGCGGCAGCGCCGCGTCGCCGGGGTTCTCGGGTTCGTCGAACGGGCGGCTCAGAACTTTCAGCAGCCGCTCGGTTTCGCTGAAGTCGCCGTGATCTGCGGCACGGATGGCGCCCTCGGCGAGGTGGTTGCGCAGCACGACGGCCGGGTTGACGGCCAGCATGCGCGCCTGGGCGTCGGGCGCCACGCGGGCACGCCAGCGGGCCAGCCAGGCGTCCAGCGCGTCGCGGTCCAGGAACATGTCGCGCAGCGGCTCGGGGTTGCCGAGCGCGCGGGACAGGCGGCGGAACGTGATCGTGTAGTCGGCGCGCGATGCGGCCATCAGCTTCAGGAAGTCGTCGGCCAGCGCCTGGTCGCCGTCGTCTTCGCCCGTGAGGCCCAGCTTGGCACGCATGCGGCCGAGCATCTGGCCCGCAAAGCGGCCGCGGAAGGCCTCCACGGCCTCCAGCAGCCGCTCGGTCGACGCCTCGGCGGCCTGGTCGGTGTCGATGGGCAGCAGCGGCAGCAACGCCTGGGCCAGTGCATGCAGGTTCCAGAACGCGACGCCGGGCTGGCGCGCGTAGGCGTAGCGGCCGCGGTCGTCGCTGTGGTTGCAGATGTGGCCGGGGTCGAAGGCGTCCATGAAGCCGAACGGGCCGTAATCCAGCGTCAGGCCCAGCATGGACATGTTGTCGGTGTTCATGACGCCGTGGCAAAAGCCGATGGCCTGCCAGTGCGCGACGAGGTCGGCCGTCTGCAGCGCCACCTTCTGCAGCAGCGCGACGGCCGGCTCGGGCGCGCTGGCGCATTCCGGCGCGTGGTGCGCGATGAACCAGTCGGCCAGGCGGCGCAGCGCGTCCAGCTGCTCGTGGTGCGCGAAGTGCTCGAAGTGGCCGAAGCGGATGAAGCTGGGTGCCACGCGCGTGACGACGGCGGCGGTCTCGAGGGTCTCGCGCCGCACGGGCAGGCGCGAGCCGGTGATGCACAGCGCCCGCGTCGTCGGCACGCCCAGGGCGGCCATGGCCTCGGAGCACAGGAACTCGCGGATGGACGAGCGCAGCACGGCGCGGCCGTCGGCGCGGCGGGAGTAGGGCGTCATGCCGGCACCCTTGAGCTGCAGCTCCAGCGGGCCGGCGGGTGTGTCGACCTCGCCCAGCCACAGCGCGCGGCCGTCGCCCAGCTGGCCGGCCCACACGCCGAACTGGTGGCCGCTGTAGACGGAGGCCAGCGGGCGCATGCCGGGCCAGGTGGCGTTGCCGGAGAACACGCCCAGCGCGCCATCGCGCGCGGCCCAGTCGGCGGGCCAGCCCAGCAGGCCGGCACAGGCGGGGCTGGTGGCGACCCAGTGAGGGCCGGGCAGGCCCTGGGCCGGCAGCTCGGTGTAGAAATCGGGCCCCAGCGCGGCAAAGCGGTTGGGCCAGTGCAGGCCATCCAGCGGTGTCATCGCACCAGTTTAGTGAGAGGCCTTTGGGCCTCGTTGGCCTGGGTGTTTCCCCGGGGTGCGAGGGTCGCGGTTGTGACGTTTGGGGTCTCTCGCCCGAGGCTAGACTGGACCGACAAGATGGCCAGGAGACAACCATGGCATTGATGGGCCGGATGATGTCGGACCCGCTGCTGATCTCGTCGTTGCTGAGGCACGCCGAGCGGCATTCGGGGGAGACCGAGATCGTCAGCAAGCGGGTCGAGGGCGACCTGCATCGCAGCAACTGGCGCGAGGTGGCGCTGCGTTCCCGCCAGGCCGCGCAGGCCTTCGCGCGGCTGGGCTGCCAGCCCGGCGACCGTGTGGCCACGCTGGCCTGGAACGGCCACCGCCACCTGGAGATCTACTACGGCGCCTCGGGCTCCGGGCTGGTGTGCCACACGATCAACCCGCGGCTGTTCCCCGAGCAGATCGTCTGGATCGCCGGCGACGCCGAGGACCGGGTGCTGTGCTTCGACGCCACCTTCCTGCCGCTGGTCGAGAAGATCGCGCCGGCGCTGAAGACGGTGCAGCACTTCGTGCTGATGACGTCGCGCGCCCACATGCCGGCGGCCAGCGCGATTCCCAACCTGCTGTGCTTCGACGACCTGCTGGCCGCCGAGAGCGGCGACTACGCCTGGCCGGCGCTGGACGAGAACACCGCGTCCAGCATCTGCTACACCTCGGGCACCACGGGCAACCCCAAGGGCGCTGTCTACAGCCACCGCTCCACCGTGCTGCATGCCTACGCTTCGGCGCTACCGGATGCGATGGATTGCTCCAGCCGTGACGTGGTGCTGCCGGTCGTGCCGATGTTCCACGTCAACGCGTGGGGGCTGCCGTACAGCGCGGCGCTGGTGGGCTTCAAGCTGGTGTTCCCGGGCCCGCACCTGGACGGCAAGAGCCTGTACGAACTCTTCGAGGGCGAGCAGGTCACGTTCTCGGCCGGCGTGCCCACCGTGTGGCTGGGCCTGCTGAACTACGTGAAGGCGGGCGGCCTGAAGTTCTCCAGCTTCAAGCGCACCGTCATCGGCGGCGCGGCCTGCCCACCGGCGATGATGAAGTCGCTGCAGGACGACTTCGGCATCGAGGTCATCCACGCCTGGGGCATGACGGAGATGTCGCCGCTGGGCACGCTGTCCAAGCTGACGACGCGCCAGCTGAACCTGCCGGCGGATGCTCAGCAGCGCCTGCTGGAAAAGCAGGGCCGCGTCATCTACGGCGTGGACATGGCCATCATCGACGACGACGGCCGCTCGCTGCCCTGGGACGGCGCATCAGCCGGCAACCTTGTCGTGCGCGGCCACTGGGTCATCAGCCAGTACTACAAGAACGACGCATCGCCGCTGGTCAGCGTGGATGGCGAACCGGGCTGGTTCCCCACCGGCGACGTGGCCACCATCGATGCCGACGGTTTCATGCAGATCACCGATCGCAGCAAGGACGTCATCAAGTCCGGCGGCGAGTGGATCTCGTCCATCGACCTCGAGAACATCGCCATGGCTCACCCGGGCGTGTTCGAGGCGGCGGCGATTGCGGCGCGCCACCCGAAGTGGGACGAGCGCCCGTTGCTGGTGGTCGTGAAGAAGCCCGATGCCACCGTCACGCGCGAGGAACTGCTGGCCTTCTACGAAGGCCGCATCGCCAAGTGGCAGGTGCCGGACGACGTCATCTTCGTCAGCGAGATCCCGCACACCGCCACCGGCAAGATCCAGAAACTGAAGCTGCGCGACCAGCTCAAGGACCACCGTCTGCCGACGGCCTGAGCGGCTGCCGACTGCGCCTACATTCCCGTTCCCCAGCCACAACAAAGGAGACAAGCATGTTGGACATCAACTCGGTCCGCTTCCCGGTGCGCGCACTCACGGCGGCCGCCGCCCTGGCGCTTGCAGCGGGTGCCGCGCACGCCCAGAAGGGCGAGACGGTCAAGCTGGCCTACATCGATGCGCTCTCCGGCCTGATGGGCCCCGTGGGGCAGAACCAGGTCAAGACCTTCCAGTTCCTCGGCGAGAAGTTCAACAAGAGCAACCCCGCCGGCGTGAAGTTCGAGGTCGTGACCTTCGACAACAAGCTGAGCCCGGCCGAATCGCTGAACCTGCTGAAGGCCGCGGCCGACCAGGGCATCCGCTACATCATGCAGGGCAACGGCTCCAGCGTGGCGCTGGCGCTGAGCGACGCCGTCACCAAGCACAACGAGCGCAACCCCGGCAAGGAAATCGTCTACCTGAACTACTCGGCGGTGGACCCCGACCTGACCAACAGCAAGTGCAGCTACTGGCACTTCCGCTTCGACGCCGACACGTCGATGAAGATGGAAGCCATGTCGTCCTTCATCAAGGACCAGCCGGACGTGAAGAAGGTCTTCCTGCTGAACCAGAACTACGCGCACGGCCACCAGGTCGCCAAGTACGCCAAGGAGACGCTGGCCCGCAAGCGCCCTGACATCCAGATCGTCGGCGAGGACCTGCACCCGCTGGCCCAGGTGCGCGACTTCGCGCCCTACGTCGCCAAGATCAAGGCCAGCGGTGCCGACACCGTCATCACCGGCAACTGGGGCTCCGACCTGGCGCTGCTGGTGAAGGCCGCCAACGAGGCGGGCTACAACGGCAAGTTCTTCACCTACTACACCGGCGTGACCGGCACGCCCACCGCGCTGGGAACGGGCGGCGCGGGCCGCGTGTTCCAGGTGGCCTACAGCCACTACAACCTGGGCGGCCAGGCGCAGAAGGATGCCGAGGAGTACAACAAGCGCTTCAACGACGACATGTACACGCTCAGCATCCAGAACATCTACACGATGCTGAGCCAGGCCATGGCCAACGCCAAGTCCACCGACCCCGTGAAGGTGGCCGCGGCGATGGAAGGCCTGACGGTCAAGGGCTTCAACGGTGAAGTGACGATGCGCAAGACCGACCACCAGCTGCAGCAGCCGCTGTTCATCTCGGTCTGGCAGAAAGCCGATGCCAAGTACCCCTACAGCCCCGAGAAGACGGGCATGACGCTGGCGCCGGTGAAGCAGTACGACTCGTACGTGTCTTCCACGCCGACGTCCTGCCAGATGAAGCGGCCCGGCTAAGCCGTTTTGCTGCTGCGCGGGCCGATCTCGGGCTCGTGATGCTCGCCGTACGCGTGTACGGCTGCGCGTCCCGAACCCGACCTCGGCCCGCTCGCGACGCAATCCGGCTCAGCCGGGAGCGTGGTTTCTGAAGGGGCGGTTTTGGATCAAGTCTTCATCAACCTGCTGAACGGCCTGTCCTCCGGGCTGCTGCTGTTCATGCTCAGCTCGGGCCTCACGCTGATCTTCAGCATGATGGGCGTGCTGAACTTCGCGCATGCCAGCTTCTACATGGTGGGGGCCTACGTGGCCTACTCGCTGGTCGGCGTGCTGGGCTTCTGGCCGGCGCTGCTGCTGGCGCCGCTGGCCGTGGGCGTGATGGGCGCGGGTTTCGAGCGGCTGGCGCTGCGGCGCGTGCACAAGTTCGGCCATGTGCCGGAGCTGCTGATCACCTTCGGCCTGTCCTACGTGATCCTGGAGCTGGTGCAGCTGGTGTGGGGGCGCACGGCTGTGCCGTTCACGCCGCCGCCGGAGCTGCAGGGCTCGGCGTTCACCATCGTGTCGCATGCGGCGCAGGGCATGTCGCTGGTGCTGGGCAAGGCCGGGCCGGAGGTCTGCGCGGCCGCGGTGTCCTGCTCCAACTTCCCGCTGACCAAGGTCTTCATGATGGCCGTGGCGCTGCTGATGCTGCTGGCGCTGTGGCTGCTGCTTACGCGCACCCGCGTGGGCCTGGTCATTCAGGCGTCGCTGACGCACCCCGAGATGGTGGAGGCGCTGGGCCACAACGTGCCGCGCGTGCTGATGCTGGTGTTCGGCAGCGGCTGCGCGCTGGCCGGGCTGGCCGGTGTGGTGGGCGGCATCACCTTCGTGACCGAGCCCAACATGGCGGCCTTCATCGGCGCCATCATCTTCGTCGTCGTCGTGGTGGGCGGCATCGGCTCGCTGGCCGGCGCCTTTGTCGGCTCCATCGTCGTGGGCCTGCTGCAGACGCTGCCACTGACGGTCAACGGCTCGCTGGCAACGCTGCTCACATCACTGGGCTTCACCGTCACGCAGGCCACGCCGGGCTACCCGCTGCTGCGCCTGACGATGGCCGAGGTGGCGCCCATCCTGCCCTACCTGCTGATGGTGCTGATCCTGATATTCCGGCCCAAGGGCCTCCTCGGCACGCGGGAGGACTGACATGAGCAAGGTCAAGGAATTCCACTTCAAGCCGCTGAACGTCGGGCGCTGGATCATCTGGGGCTTCTTCGCGCTGGCCCTGCTGGTGGCGCCGAAGATCTGGACCAGCGGCCTCGCGCAGACCATGCTCACGCAGATGGGCATCGGCATCATTGCCTGCCTGGCCTACAACATCCTGCTGGGGCAGGGCGGCATGCTGAGCTTCGGCCATGCCGTCTACAGCGGCATGGGCGCCTTCCTGGCCATCCATGCGCTGAACAAGGTGGGCGCCGGCACGCTGGGCCTCCCCGTCAGCCTGATCCCGCTGGTGGGTGGCATGGCGGGCCTGCTGTGCGCGGTGTTCCTGGGCTATGTGTCCACGAAGAAGGCCGGCACGCCGTTCGCGATGATCACGCTGGGCATCGGCGAACTGGTGTTCGCGCTGGCGCTGATGCTGCCAGAGTTCTCCGGCGGCGAGGGTGGCGTGTCCAGCAACCGTGTCGTCGGGCAGCCGGTCATGGGCATCACGTTTGGCCCGCAGATCCAGGTCTACTACCTCGTGGCCGTCTACTGCTTTGTCTGCACGGCACTGATGTTCGCGCTGACGCGCACGCCGCTGGGCCGCATGCTGAACGCGGTGCGCGACAACCCGGAGCGTGTCGAGTTCATCGGCTACGACACGCACTGGGTGCGCTTCCTCGCGTTCGCCATCTCCGGCTTCTTCGCCGGCATCGCGGGCGGGCTGGGGGCCATCAACACGGAAATCGTCAACGGCGGCGACGTGCTGCACGCGGCGCGCTCCGGCGCCTACCTGCTGTTCACGTTCCTGGGCGGCGCGATGTTCTTCTTCGGCCCCATCATCGGCGCCGTGCTGATGGTGTTCTGCGGCGTCATGCTGGCGGAGCTGACGAAGGCCTGGCTGCTGTACCTGGGGCTGATCTTCCTGTTCATGGTCATGTACGCGCCGGGCGGCATCGCCAGCCTCATCCTCATGAATCTGCGCGTCGCGGCCTTCGGCAAGCTGGGCAGGATCTGGACGTCCTACCTCGCGCTGGGCGGCGCGGCGTTGGCGGCGCTGGTGGGGGCCGCGGCCATGATCGAGATGCTCTACCACCGCCAGCTCAACGAGGCGCTGGGCCCCGAGTTGCGCTTCATGGGCGCGACGCTGGACAGCGGGGGGCTCGATGCGTGGTTTGGCGCCGGCTTCATGATCGTCGTCGGCGGTGCGCTGTTCGAGCTGGCCCGCCGCCACTACGTGCGCCAGTGGGGCGAGATCCAGGAAGACATCGAAAAAGAGATCAAGCGGAGGGAAGCGCTGTGAGCAGTTACGCCCTCGAACTGCGCGACGTGCGCAAGAGCTTCGGCAAGAGCGAGATCATCCGCGGCGCCAACCTGGCCGTGCAGGCCGGCGAGCGCGTCGCCATCATCGGCCCCAATGGCGCCGGCAAGAGCACGCTGTTCAACCTCATCAGCGGCCGCTTTGCGCCGACGTCTGGCGAGATCCATCTGCATGGCTCGCGCATCGACGGCCGCAAGCCCTACGAGATCAACCGCCAGGGCCTGTCGCGCAGCTTCCAGGTCTCCAACCTGTTCACGCGGCTGTCGGTGTTCGAGAACATCCGCTGCGCCGTGCTGTGGAGCCTGGGTCACCGCTACGCCTTCTGGAAGTTCCTGGCCGACCTGGACGATGCCAACGACCGCGCTGAAGCCATCCTGGAGATGATCAAGCTCGACAAGCGCCGCGACGTGCTGGCCATGAACCTCACCTACGCCGAGGCGCGGGCGCTGGAGATCGGCATCACCATCGCCGGCGGGTCCAGCGTCATCCTGCTGGACGAGCCCACCGCCGGCATGAGCAAGAGCGAGACCAAGCGCTTCATCCAGCTGATCCGCGAGGTGACCGTGGGCAAGACGCTGCTGACCGTGGAGCACGACATGGGCGTCGTCTTCGGCCTGGCCGACAAGATCGCCGTGCTGGTCTATGGCGAGGTCATCGCCTTCGACACGCCGGACGCGGTGCGCGCGAATGCGCGGGTGCAGGAGGCCTACCTGGGCTCCGTGCTGGCAGAAACACAGGCGGCGGCAGCATGACCCAGCAGCGCACACTCAAGCTGGACAACGTCCACGCCTTCTACGGCAAGAGCCATGTGCTGCATGGTGTCAGCATGGAAGTGAAGCCGGGCGAGATCGTCAGCTTGCTGGGCCGCAATGGCGCGGGCCGCTCCACGATGGTCAAGACCATCATGGGCCAGGTCGATGCCAAGGGGTCGGTGCGCTGGGGCGACCAGGAGCTGGTGGGCCGCAAGGCCTACGAGATTGCCCACCTCGGCATCGGCTATGTGCCGGAGAACCGCGACATCTTCCCCAAGCTCACCGTGCACCAGAACCTGATGCTGGGGGAGAAGCATGGCGCGAAGAAGCCGCGCTGGAGCTTCGACGACATGTACCGGATGTTCCCGCGGCTCAAGGAACGCCAGCACACCGAGGCCGGCGTGCTGTCCGGCGGCGAGCAGCAGATGCTCACGCTGTGCCGCACGCTGATGGGCGACCCCGACCTCATCATGATCGACGAGCCCACCGAGGGCCTGGCGCCCAAGATCGTCGAGCTGGTGGCCGAGTACCTCAAGGAGCTCAAGAACCGCGGCATCGCCGTGCTGCTGGTGGAGCAGAAGCTGGCCATCGCGCTGGAGATCTCCGAGCGCTGCTACGTGATGGGCCACGGCCGCATCGTCTTCGAGGGCACACCGGCCGAGCTGCGCGGCAATGCCTATATCCGCAAGGAGTGGCTGGAGGTGTGAGGAGCCCCTCGCTCAGCCCGCCCCGCTGAACGCGGACGGTCTGATCGGTCTTGCAGACCGCGCTGCGGCAGCGCCGCAGCCCTTCGGCAGGCACATGCCGCCCACTGGGTGCCCGATGGGCCGGCTTGGGGCGGCCCGGCGCTCGGCCCGAAATCTCTGCGTTTCAGCCGCGCATCGCGAGGTTCGCGCGCGCTGCCTCCGCCAGCTCGGCGCCGTTGCGCCCGGCCTGCGGGAACACCGCGGTGCCCAGCTGCACGCCCAACTGGATCAGCCGGCTGTCCACGCAGTAGGCGCCACGCAGCGCCTGCAGCAGCCGGTGCTCGACGAGGCGGGCCTCCGCTGGGCCGGCCGCCAGCAGCAGCACGGCAAAGCTGTTGCCGGCCATGTAGACGACCTCGTCCGAGCCGCGCACCCGGTTGCGCAGCCGCAGGCTGACGGTCTGGATGAGGGCGTCATGCTCGGCCGAGGCCAGCTCGCCGTCGGCGCGCGCCTGCGCCTGCACCTCGACCCACACCAGCGCCAACTGCCCGCTCTCCCGCCGGCATTGGGCGAAATGGCGCGAGGTGCGCAAGCCGAAGGCGGCCACGGAATCGGCTTGCGGCAGCCGCGTGGACGCGCCGGCGCGCGGGCTGGTGGATGGGACGTCGGCGAGGAGAGGCGCTTGGGACATGGCGTCTGGACTGGCGGGGTTGCATCGCGTGCACGGCCGCGGGGCGTGCGCGGTGAGTGAGGCCCGATCACTTGACGGCCCCGGCTTGCGCCGCCTCCCGGGCCGGGCGCGTGATCGGCCCTCATCTGACAGAACGCGGGGGCGACACAAAACCCGACACGCCGTCTGAAAAAAAGTTTCAAAACCCGGCGATCAGCGGCGCCACGCTGTCGCTCCGCGGCGCCCAGCCGTTAGAGTCCGGCCCGTGCAAGCCATCACCCAACTGCTGCAGGCCGCCGGGCAGGGCGACCGCGCCGCCGCCGACCAGGTGGTGGCGCAGCTCTACGTGGACCTGCAGCGCCTGGCCCGCCGCCACGTGCGCCAGGCGGGCCACGTCACGTTGCTGGACACCACCGCGCTGGTGCATGAAGCCTGGCTGCGCCTGGCCGGCGCCGACGGCGCCAGCTTCCCCGATCGGCGCCACTTCCTCGCCTACGCGGCCCAGGCCATGCGCTCCGTCGTCATCGACCTGGTTCGCGCCCGCCAGGCCGAGCGCCGCGGCGGCGGCGTGGGTCACCTCACGCTGGACACCGCGTTGGCCGATCAGTTGCCGCAGGCCGACGACGACCTGCTGCGCGTGCACGAGGCGCTGGACGAGCTGGCCCAGATGGAGCCGCGGCTGGCCAAGGTCGTGGAGATGCGCTACTTCGCCGGCCTGCGCGAGCAGGAGATCGCCGACGCGCTGGGCATCACCGAGCGCACTGTGCAGCGCGACTGGCAGAAGGCGCGACTGTTCCTGTCCATGAGCCTCGGGGGCTGACATGGCCGTGCTCGACCGGCAACGCTGGCTGTCGCTGAGCCCTCTGCTCGATGAACTGCTGGACCTGGCCCCGCCCGCCCGTGCCGAACGCCTGGCCGCGCTGCAGGCCGACGACGCCGACACGGCCGACCAACTGCGCCGCCTGCTGGCGCAGGCCGACGCGCTGGATGCCGAAGGCTTCATGAGCGAGCCGGTGGTGGCGCAGTGGCAGGAGGCGCTGGCCGCCGTGCCCGACGACGAAGCGCCGCCGGACCTCGCCGGCCAGGCGCTGGGCCCCTACGTGCTGGAGCGCCAGCTGGGGCAGGGCGGCATGGGCACCGTGTGGCTGGCGCGGCGCGCCGACGGACGCTTCGAGGGCCAGGTGGCCGTCAAGTTCCTCACCACCGGCCTGCTGGGGCGCGGCGACGCCGGCCGCTTCGCGCGCGAGGGCGAGATCCTTGCGCGCCTGTCCCACCCGCACATCGCGCGGCTGCTGGATGCGGGCCTGCACGAGGGGCGGCAACCCTACCTCGTGCTGGAGTACGTCGACGGCCGGCCCATCGACGCTTACTGCCGTGTGCGCCAGCTTGGCGTGCAGGAGCGCGTGCGCCTGTTCCTGGACGTGCTGGCCGCCGTGGCCCACGCGCATGCGCGGCTCATCCTGCACCGCGACTTGAAGCCCAGCAACATCCTCGTCACCGAGCAGGGCGACGTGAAGCTGCTGGACTTCGGCATCGCCAAGCTGCTGGCCGACGCCACCCAGGCCAGCCAGGGCGCCGCCGCCACCGAGCTGACGCAGCGCGCCGGCAGCGCCTTCACGCCGCAGTTCGCCGCGCCCGAGCAGGTGCAGCAGGCCGACGTGACGACGGCCACCGACGTCTACGCGCTGGGCGTGCTGCTGTACCTGCTGCTGGGCGGCCGCCACCCCACGGCCGACGACACGCAGACCCAGCTGGACCGGCTCAAGGCCGTGGTGGAGCTGGTGCCCAAGCGGCTGTCCGACGTGGCCGTCGACCACGAGGACGACGCCATCGCCCGCCAGGCCCGCGAGCTGCGCGGCGACCTCGACACCATCATCGCCAAGGCGCTGAAGAAGTCGCCCGCCGAGCGCTACGCCAACGCGCAGGCGATGGCCGACGACCTGCAGCGCTGGCTGAGCCACGAGCCCATCATGGCCCGGCCCGACAGCCGGCTCTACGTGCTGAACCGCTTCGTGCGCCGCCACCGCGTGGCCGTGGCCGCGGGGGCGGCGGCGGTGCTGGCGCTGTTGGGGCTGACGACCGTCAGCGCGCTGCAGGCCCGCCGCGCCGAGGCCGCCGAGCAGCAGGCCCAGGCCCGCCGCCAGCAGGCGGAGGACCTGCTCAGCTACATGCTGGGCGAGTTCGCCGACAAGCTGCGGCCCATCGGGCGGCTGGAGCTGCTGGACAGCGTGGGCGCCAAGTCGCTGGGTTTCCTGGCCGAAGACGCCGAGGCCGGCCCGCTGGCCCGGCTGCAGCGCGCCAAGGCCTTGACGGTGATCGGCGAGGTGCGCGTCTCCAAGCGCGAGCTGGACGCCGCCATCGAGCCGCTGACGGCCGCCAACGCGCTGCTGCAGGGCGATCCGCCGCAAGCGGAGATGCTGGCCGCTTGGCGCAAGGCGCAGGGGCAGGCGGCGTTCTGGCTGGGGCACATCCACTACACGCAGCGCCGCTTTGCCGAGGCGAAGGTGGCCTGGGATCGGTACCGGGACGTCAGCCAGCGCTGGCTGCAGGCCATGCCGCAGGACGACGACGCCACGGCGGAAGTGGGGTATGCGGAAAACAACCTCGGGTCGCTGGCGCTGGACCAGGGGCAACTGGCCGAGGCCGAGCGATCCTTCCGCCATTCCGTCGCGCTCAAGCTGGAAGTGCTGCAACGCAAGCCAGGTGACGCCGCATTGACGGCCGAGTGGTCCGACAGCCTGAGCTGGCTGGGCTCCACGCTGGCACAGCGGGGCCGCTACGTGCAGGCGGAAGCCGTGTTCAGGCAGGCTCTGGAAACGGCCGAGGCGCTGTGCCAGAAATTCCCTGCCGACCAGGGATGGCTGGAGAAGCTGGGCAACAGCGCTTACGCCCTGGGCGACGTGCTGCTCAAGGCCGGCCGCAAGGAGGCTGGAGCAAGCATGTTCGGGCGCGCCATCCAGGCTTTTCGAGCGTTGCGCGACATTGATCCCAAGAACCGCAAGGCGGTCTACCGGCTCATTCGGGCGGAGGCGGGCCTGCTGCGCAGCCAGGTGAAGCCGCCGTCTGCGGCGGTCGTGGCGGCGCTGCAGCAGCGGCTGGCCGAACTGGAGGCTGACAAGCGCTCCCCGCGTTGGCATCCGCTGCGCGCCGAGCTGAATCAGATGCAGGCGCGAGCCTTGCTGGCGACGGGCGGCGTCCCGGTCGCGCAAGACAGCTTGCGCGACACGGTGGAACTGCTGCAGGCTGATCAGGCGGCCTCGCCGCTGGACTTGAACCTGCGCCAGGCGCTGCTGGAGCTTCGCCTGCTGGCGGCGACCGAACTGACGCCAGAGGCTGCGCAGCGAGCGCAGCGCTGCCAGGAGCTGGCCACCGAATTGAAGAGCCCGCTGCTGGCGCCCCTGCATCACGTTCACGCTGGCTTGACCCAGGTGGCCGCCCAGGTGGCGCACTGCCTGGGGCGGGCCGGCGATGTGCAGCGCCATGAGCAATGGCTGCAGGCACAAAGTGCGTTGACGTCGAACGCTTCTCCCTGACCTTCCCTCAACCCCAAACCGCTGACTGAAAGGTGTTTCATGTCCACTGCTTCCGCCATCTACGTGACGGCCGTCACTGCGCAAAGCCCGAAGACCTACTACGTTCAGGTCGCCCCGTCGCCGACTGATCCCAACAGTGCGGCCTGTCTGTTCTTCAAGGACAGTGCCTGCACCAAGCCAGCGGAGCAGCCCCTGCAGATCAAGCAATCCGCGGGTGGCGTCACCTTCGTGATGGCGTCGCCGCAGAAGAGTGGCTGCAACTGGGTGCTGGTGGGCGCGGTGTCGGACCGCACGGACACCGTGGCGGTCGACCCCAGCTTCATTCCGTCGGCCGATCAAAAGCAGGTCACCGTGCCGGTCACGACGCAGGCGGTGGTCACTGTCGGCGTGCTGCTGATCTTCTCCAGCACGCAGGCGCCCACGCAGCTGTACTCCAGCGCCGACCCGCAGGTTCAGAACGACGGCGCCTGAGCGCGCTGCGGCCTCGGCTCAGCCGAGGCCGAGCCCCGTCAACCGCTGATACCGCTTCCTCAGGAAGTCCGCCGCCAGCCTCGCATCGCTGCCCACGCGCTCGCCGATGTAGAGCTCCTGGCGGCGCTCCGCGATCTGCGCGCGCAGCCGGTTGGCCATGATCTCCAGCGGCTTCATGCCGCCGGTCTCGGCGCGCTCGATGGCCACGCGCAGCTGATGCATCTGCAGGTTCTGCAGCAGGGCGTGCTGCGCCTGCACGACGCGGATGCGGCCCTGCACCATGTGCTCGCACAGGCCCAGCCAGGCGCGCACCGCGTCGGCCGGGCCGCCAATCACCTTCTCGGGCAGCTCGCCCGCGGCCAGCAGCAGGCTCTCCAGCCGCGCGCGGTCGCTGTTCGCGTAGGCCTCGTTGACGACCATCATGCGTTGCTCGCACACCTCGCGCTCCGGGCCCGAGGGCGCCAGGTCGGGGTGAAAGCGCATGGCCGCGCGCCGGTACAGCGTCTTCAGGCTGGGCGGCGGCAGGTCGGTCATGGGGCCCGTGGGCTCGGGCGGCAGCGGCACCGGGTCGGGCAGGGCGGGGACGTCGGGCCAGGGCCGGGCGCGCGGCGCGGCCGGCATGGGTGCGTCGACGCCCTGGCGCTTGAGCGCCTCGGCCAGCAGCGCGGTGGCCTGCTGCAGCTGGGCCTCCAGCGCGTCCAGCTCCTGCATCAGCGGGCCTAACGCCTCCAGGTAGCGCAGCCGGAACCCCAGCAGCTTGGCGCGGGCGCCGTCGTGGTCGGCCTCCAGCACCGCGAGGTAGCGCTGGAGGTCCTGCAACTGCTCGCGTCGCCGCGTCAGTTCGTGCCTCGTGATCGCCATGCTCGCCATGCGTGCAATTTTGCCGTGGGCCCGATGCGAAAAAAGCCCGCGAACCGTGAATTCGCGGGCCTTTCGGGCTTGAGGTTCTCGGGAGTTACTGCGAGGCCGCGGAGGCGGGCGCCTCGCTCAGGCTGGCGGCGGGTGCGTCGCTCATGCTGGCGGCAGGTGCCGCGGGGGCAGCCGCCGTGGCTGCGGCGGGCGTCGGCTCCGGCGCCTTGCTGCCAGCGGGCAGCGGCAGCAGCGGCACGATGAGCAGCGCCACGATGTTGATGATCTTGATGAGCGGGTTCACGGCCGGGCCGGCGGTGTCCTTGTAGGGGTCGCCTACGGTGTCGCCCGTCACGGCGGCCTTGTGCGCCTCGCCGCCCTTCTTGTGGACGACGCCCTTGTCGTCCTTGAAGCCCTCTTCGATGAGCTTCTTGGCGTTGTCCCAAGCGCCGCCGCCGGTGCACATGGAGATGCCGACGAACAGGCCGGTGACGATGGTGCCCATCAGCAGGCCGCCGAGCGCGGCCGGGCCGAGCACCAGGCCCACGATGATGGGTGCGGCCACGGGCAGCAGCGACGGCACGATCATTTCCTTGATGGCGGCGGTGGTCAGCATGTCGACCGCGGCGCCGTACTCGGGCTTGCGCCGGCCGGCCATGATGGCGCCGTCGGCGAACTGCTTGCGCACTTCCACGACGACGGCACCCGCGGCCCGGCCCACGGCTTCCATGGCCATGGCGCCGAACAGGTAGGGAATCAGCCCGCCGATGAACAGGCCGAGGATGACCTTGTGATCGCTCAGGTCGAACGCGACATGCATGCCGCGCGCTTCCAGTGCGTGCGTGTAGTCGGCAAACAGCACCAGCGCCGCGAGGCCGGCCGAGCCGATGGCGTAGCCCTTGGTGACGGCCTTGGTGGTGTTGCCCACGGCGTCCAGCGGGTCGGTGACGTCGCGCACGCTGTCGGGCAGCTCGCTCATCTCGGCAATGCCGCCGGCGTTGTCGGTGATGGGGCCGTAGGCGTCCAGCGCGACGACGATGCCGGCCATGCTGAGCATGGACGTGGCCGCGACGGCAATGCCGTACAGGCCCGCCAGCCCGTAGGCCGAGTAGATGGCCGCGCAGACGAACAGCACCGGCCAGGCGGTGGACTTCATCGACACGCCGAGACCCGCGATGACGTTGGTGCCGTGCCCCGTGGTGGAGGCCTGCGCGACGTGCTGCACCGGGTGGTACTGCGTGCCGGTGTAGTACTCGGTGATCCACACCATGGCCGCGGTCAGCAGCAGGCCCACGGTGCAGGCGCCGAACAGCGCCATCGCGTTGGTGCTGCCGCCGCCGGCCAGCTGGATGTCGCCGGGGAACATGGCCCGGGTGACGAAGAAGAAGGCGATCAGGCTCAGCACGCCGGCCACGATGAGGCCCTTGTACAGCGCCGGCATCACGTTCTTCATGCCGTCGCTGGCTTTCACGAACATGCACCCGATGATGGACGCGATGATGGACACGCCGCCCAGCGCCAGCGGGTAGATGACGCCGGCCGCGGCCGAGTCGCCCACCACCATCAGCGCGCCCAGCGCCATCGCGGCGATCAGCGTGACGGCGTAGGTCTCGAACAGGTCGGCCGCCATGCCGGCGCAGTCGCCGACGTTGTCGCCGACGTTGTCGGCAATCACCGCCGGGTTGCGCGGGTCGTCCTCGGGGATGCCGGCCTCGACCTTGCCGACGAGGTCGGCACCGACGTCGGCGCCCTTGGTGAAGATGCCGCCACCCAGCCGCGCGAAGATGGAGATCAGCGACGAGCCGAAGGCCAGGCCCAGCATGGGCTTGAGCGCGGCGCTGTCATGCCCGCCGCCGATGGCGAGGTAGAAGCCGCCCACGCCCAGCAGGCCCAGGCCCACCACCAGCATGCCGGTGATGGCGCCGCCCTTGAAGGCCACGTCCAGCGCCGGGCCTATGCCCTTGGTGGCGGCCTGCGCGGTGCGCACGTTGGCGCGCACCGAGATGTTCATGCCGATGAAGCCGCAGATGCCCGAGAGCACCGCGCCGACGACGAAGCCGACCGCCGTCGTCAGCCCCAAGCCCGACGCCGCGATGGCGATGGCCAGCACGACGCCGACGATGGCGATGGTGCGGTACTGCCGGCCCAGGTAGGCGGCGGCCCCCTGCTGGATCGCGGTCGCGATCTCCTGCATGCGGGCATTGCCCGCGTCCTGACTCAGGATCCAGCTGCGCTGGATGAACCCATAAAGAACGGCCGCGAGGCCGCAGCCCAGCGCGAAATACAACGCCATCTCCGTCGACATGTATTCGTCTCCTCAGGTGCGTGTGTGAATCGATCTCCCTGCGGTACAGGGAGCGTGCGGCGGAGCTTACGGGGCAGCCCCGCGGTAGTGGCTAGCGTTTACCAGCAACCTAGAATGCGGGTTTTCCAGCCCCTAAGAACGACGACCATGAGCCTGCACAACGTGTCCCCCGGCGCCAAGGCGCCCGACGAGTTCAACGTCATCATCGAGATCCCGATGAATGCCGACCCGATCAAGTACGAGGTCGACAAGGAAAGCGGCGCGCTGTTCGTCGACCGCTTCCTGACCACGCCGATGTACTACCCGTGCAACTACGGCTACATCCCCAAGACGCTGGCCGACGACGGTGACCCGGTGGACGTGCTGGTCATCACCCCGTTCGCGCTGACGCCTGGCGTCGTCGTGACCTGCCGCCCGCTGGGCGTGCTGATGATGGACGACGAGGCGGGTGGCGATGCCAAGCTGCTGGCCGTGCCCACCAACAAGATCCTGCCCATGTACAGCCACTGGGAAAAGATCGAGGACGTGAACCCGATGCGCCTGTCGGCCATCCAGCACTTCTTCGAGCACTACAAGGACCTGGAGAAGGGCAAGTGGGTCAAGGTCAAGGGCTGGGAAGGCCCGGAGAAGGCCAAGTCGGAAATCGCCGACGGCATGGCCAACTACGCCAAGGCCGAGCAGAAGTAATCAGGCCCGCGCCCGATCAGGAAGACGCCGCATCCGCGGCGTCTTTTGCTTTGTACGGCGCGTGCTCGTTGAGTTCGCTCAGATAGCCCGTCATGGCCTCGCCCTCGCGCGCCAGGAAGTCGTTGACGGCATCGGCAAATGCCGGATGCGCCAGCCAGTGGCTGGAGGCCGTCGGCGTGGGCATCAGGCCGCGGGCCATCTTGTGCTCGCCCTGCGCGCCGCCCTCGAAGCGCTGGTAGCCGTTCGCGATGCACCAGGCCAGCGGCTGGTAGTAGCAGGCATCGAAGTGCAGGTTGGGGATGTGCTCGGTGGCGCCCCAGTAGCGGCCGAAGGCGGCGCGCTGCGCCGGGTCCAGCGCGATCAGCGACGTGGCGACGCGCTCGCCCTCGCGATACGCGACAAACATCAACCAGTGCTCGGGCATGTCGCTCGCCATGCGGGCGAAGAAGTCGCGGCTCAGGTAGGGCGTGCTGTGATGCTCGCGGTAGGTCTGCTGGTAGCAGCGGTAGAAGTAGTCCCAGTCCTCGGCCGAGATGGCCGCGCCCTCGCGCGCCTGGAACTCGATGCCGGCCTCGCGCACGCGGCGTTGCTCCTGCTGGATCTTCTTGCGCTTGTCGCGTTGCAGCCGGGCGAGGAAGGCGGTGAAGTCGGCATCGCCCTCGGCCGTCCAGTGGAACTGCACGCCGTGGCGCGCGGTGCAGCCGGCGGCGGCCAGCGCGGCCTGGTCCGCTGCGTCGCCGAACAGCACGTGCAGCGACGACGCGTCGGTCTCCGTCGCCAGCGCGCGCAGGGCCTGCGCCAGCAGCGCACGGGCGTCGTCGTCCACCGCCAGCAGCCGGCTGCCCGGCACCGGCGTGAACGGCACGGCCACCAGCAGCTTGGGGTAGTAGGCGAGGCCGTGGCGTCGGTAGGCGTCGGCCCAGGCCCAGTCGAACACGTACTCGCCGTACGAATGACCCTTCAGCCAGGCCGGGCAGGCGGCCAGCAGCTCGTCGCCCTGCCACAGCGACAGGAACTGCGGCTGCCAGCCGGTGTCGGCCGTGGCCGATCCGGAGGTGTGCAGCGCTTGCAGGTACTCGTGGCGCATGAACGGCGTGGGCCGGGGCGACGCGGCCAGCAGGCGGTTCCAGGCTTCGCGAGGCAGGGCAGCGGGCGAGTCGTCGACGCGGAGGGTGGGCATGGCGCCGTATTGGAACGGCAGTTGGCATTCACGCCCGCGGGGCGGGGTTTCTTGCGTGCCCCGCCGGCTGCCGGCGGGCCCGCTTGATGGCAGGATGCAGCCCATGCGTTTCGACAATCTCTACAGCCATGATTTCGCCCGCCTCGCCGTGGGCGTGCCCCTGTGCCGCGTGGCCGATCCGGCGTTCAACGCCGAACAGACGATTGCGCTGCTGAGGCAGGCCGCGGGCGAGGGCACCGCCGTCGTGGCCTTCCCCGAGCTGGGCCTGTCGGCCTACAGCTGCGACGACCTCTTCCACCAGCGCGCGCTGCTCGACGGCTGCGAGGCGGCGCTGGCCGCCGTGCTGGCCGCCACCGTGGATCTGCCCACCGTCGCCATCGTCGGCCTGCCGTTGCGCGTCGAGCAGCGCCTGTTCAACTGCGCCGTCGTGCTGCTGCGCGGCCGCATCCTCGGCGTCGTGCCCAAGACCTATTTGCCGAACTACGGCGAGTTCTACGAGGCGCGCCAGTTCGCGTCGGGCGAGGAGGCGACGGTGGACAGCGTCGTGCTGCTGGGCCAGCAGGTGCCGTTTGGCAGCCGCCAGATCTTCGCGGCCGACGACCTGCCGCTGCTGCGCCTGCACGTGGAGATCTGCGAGGACGTGTGGACGCCCATCCCGCCGTCTTCGTTCGCGGCGCTGGCCGGTGCAACGGTGCTGGTCAACCTGTCGGCGTCCAACGTCGTCATCGGCAAGGCGGGCTACCGGCGCCAGCTGGTGTCGCAGCAGTCGGCACGCTGCCTGGCGGCCTATGTCTATTCATCGGCCGGTGCGGGCGAGTCGACGACCGACCTGGCCTGGGACGGCCAGGCCCTCATCTGTGAGAACGGCGAGCTGCTGGTCGAGTCGGAGCGCTTCCAGCGCCGCTCGCAGCTCGTCACGGCCGACGTGGACCTGGAGCGCCTGGCCCGCGAGCGCATGCGGCAGACCAGCTTCGGCCAGTCCGTGCGCGTGCACGCCGCGCAGCTGAGTACCTTCCGCCACGTGGGCTTCCAGCTGGGCCTGGACCGCGACCAGCCGCTGGGCTTGCGTCGTCGTGTCGAACGCTTCCCCTACGTGCCAGCAGACCCCGGCCGTCGCGACGAGCGCTGCCAGGAGGTCTACGCCATCCAGGTCCAGGGGCTGACGCAGCGCCTGGCCTCCAGCGGCATCCAGAAGCTGGTGGTGGGCATCTCGGGCGGGCTGGACTCCACGCATGCGTTGCTGGTGGCCGCCCGCGCGATGGACGCGCTGGGCCTGCCGCGCACCAACATCATCGGCGTGACCATGCCCGGCTTCGCCACCGGCGAGCGCACCCGCGCCCAGGCGCTGCGGCTGATGGCGGCCGTGGGCTGCGAGGCGCGCGAGATCGACATCCGGCCCAGTTGCCTGCAGATGCTGCAGGACATCGGCCATCCGCACCGCGACGAGCAGCCGGTCTACGACGTCACCTTCGAGAACGTGCAGGCCGGCGAGCGCACCAACCACCTGTTCCGCCTGGCCAACCTGACCGGCGGCCTGGTGCTGGGCACGGGCGACCTGTCGGAGCTGGCGTTGGGCTGGTGCACCTACGGCGTGGGCGACCACATGTCGCACTACAACGTGAATGCCAGCGTGCCCAAGACGCTGATCCAGCACCTGGTGCGCTGGGTGGCCGAGACGCATCAGCTGGGCGCCGGCACGGACACGCAGGTGCTGCTGGACATCCTCGACACCGAGATCAGCCCCGAGCTGATCCCTGGCAGCCTGCAGAGCACGGAGGCCACCGTGGGCGCCTACGCACTGCAGGACTTCAACCTGTTCTACACGCTGCGCCACGGCTACGCGCCGGCCAAGATCGCCTTCCTGGCCCGGCAAGCCTGGCAGGAGGCCTACGCGCTCGCCGAGATCAAGCGGGTTCTGCGCATCTTCGTGCAGCGCTTCTTCAAGGGCAGCCAGTTCAAGCGCAGCTGCGTGCCCAACGCGCCCAAGGTCGGCAGCGGCGGCTCGCTGTCGCCACGGGGCGACTGGCGCATGCCCAGCGATTCGGAGGCGGCCATCTGGCTGGCAGATCTGGATCGCATCCCGGATGAACATGCTTAAATTGGCGTCAGACGAACCCAGGAGCCTCGCCCCATGAAGCAGATCACCGCCATCATCAAACCCTTCAAGCTCGACGAGGTCCGCGAAGCGCTGGCCGAGGTGGGCGCCTCGGGCCTGACGGTCACCGAGGTCAAGGGCTTCGGCCGCCAGAAGGGACACACCGAGCTGTACCGTGGCGCCGAGTACGTCGTCGACTTCCTGCCCAAGGTCAAGGTCGAGGTCGTCGTGAAGGACGACGAGGTCGAGCGCTGCATCGACGCCATCCTGAAGGCCGCCAAGACCGGCAAGATCGGCGACGGCAAGATCTTCGTGCAGACGGTCGAGCAGGTCGTGCGCATCCGCACGGGCGAGACCGACGAAGCGGCTGTTTAAGCTGCCCCTCGCCTGGTCTCGCCGCTGAACGCGAGCGAGCCCAGTCGGTCCCCCGAGGGTACGGCGATTGCCCGGCATTGAGCCCGGGCAACATCGCCAGACGGGCCGGCTTGGGGCGGCCCGGCGCTCGGCCCGAAATACTCCGGATCGCCTTAGCGCGACGTCAACGCCAGCTTCGCCCCCAGCGCCACGAAGGTGGCCGCGAAGCTGCGGCGCAGCCAGGCCATGGCCGTGGCGCTGCCCAGCACGCGCTCGCGCATGCGTGCCGCGAAGGCGCCGTACAGCGCGAACACCGTGAACGTCATCGCCATGAAGACGGCCGACAGCTGCAGCATCGTCAGCGTCGGCGCCGCGTCATCCGGGGCGATGAACTGTGGCAGGAAGGCCAGGAAGAACATCGACAGCTTGGGATTGAGCAGGTTCACCAGGGCCGCGTGCCGCACGACCTGCCCGTTCGAGCGCCGCGTGCCTTCGGCCGGGACGGCCAGCACACCCTGCTCCCGCCAGGTCATCCAGGCGAGGTAGAGCAGGTAGGCCACGCCGGCATATTTCACGGCCTCGAAGGCCAGCGCGCTGGCGTGCAGCAGCGCCGCCAGGCCGGTCGCCGCGGCCAGCATGTGGGGCACGATGCCTAGCGTGCAGCCTAGGGCGGCGAGCATCGCCATGCGCGTGCCTTGCGACAGGCCGGTGGCGATGGTGATGGCCGCGCCCGTGCCGGGTGATGCGACGACCAGCAGCGAGACGGCAAGAAATTCCAGGTTCATGCGTGAGCTCCTCGTGGTGCCGCCATGCTGCGGCGGGCCCGTGCAGCCGTCTTGAACGAAATTTCAGCGCCGTGCGAAGGCGCCGGGCGTGAGGCCGAAACTGCGCACGAAGCAGCGCGTCATGTGGCTCTGGTCCGCAAAGCCGCTGGCCGTTGCGGCGTCGGCCAGTGCCCAGCCGTCGCCGACCAGCCGGCGGGCATGCTGCACGCGGCGCTGCATCAGGTAGGCGTGCGGCGGCAGGCCCGTCAGCCGCGTGAAGGCGCGCAGGAACTGATAGCGGCTCAAGCCCGCCTCGGCGGCGAGGGCAGCCAGCGTCGGCGCGCAGGCCGGGTCATCGTCCATGCGCTCGCGCGCCGCGGCCACGGCCGCGCCGACGGCGGCCCGGCCGCCCGCCGGCCTCAGCAGCCCGGCCACCAGCGCCAGCAGCGCGGCCTCGGCGTGGAGTGCATTGCCGCCGGCTGTGATGGCGCCGAACAGCGCGCCGAAACGCGCCACCAGTGGGGCGTCGCGCAGCACCGGCGCGGTGAACTCGAAAGCGGTTGCCGGCGCGATGTCGACGGCGGCATTCAGCAGCAGCGCCGCGTCGAGGTACAGCATGCGCCAGCGCCGGCCGCTGGCGTCGAAGGGCTTGCCGTCGTGCACCTCGCCGGGGTTCACGGTGATCAGGTCGCCGGCCATCGCCTCGACGACGCCGCGCCCGCTGGCCGACTTCTGCGCGCCGCGCTCGATGAGGCCGATGCCGAACTGGTCGTGCGTGTGGCGCCCGAAGGTGTGTGCCGAGTCGGCCGCCACCGCCTGCACGCCGGCCATGCCGGAATGCAGCAGCTGGAAGCCCCGGGCCGAACTCATGGCCCGGGTGTCACGCCGTCAGCGGATGTGCTGCCAGAGGGCCGCGCCCCAGATGCCGGCCGCCAGCACCAGTGCCATCAGCACCGCGGCGCTGGCGATGTCCTTGGCGCGCTTGGACAGTTCGTGCCGCTCGAAAGACACGCGGTCGACGACCGCCTCGACGGCCGAGTTCAGCAGCTCGACGATGAGGATCAGCAGCAGCGAGCCCAGCAGCAGCGCTGCCTGCTCCCAGCTCTGCGCCAGCCAGAACGCGAACGGTGCGGCGACGACACACAGCCAGGTCTCCTGGCGGAAGGCGCTCTCGCCGGTGTATGCCGCCTTGAGGCCGGCCCAGGAATAGCCGGCAGCGTGGATGATGCGGTCCAGGCCGGTGCGGCCCTTGTGCGGGTTGGTCATGAGCGCACGGGAAGTTGGGTGATGACGCGCGAGCCACAGATCGCGTCGTGCAGGAATTGTCGCTGCGGGTGCAGGCGCGCGATGAGCAGGTATCCGGCAACGCCGGCCAGCAGGCTGCCGATGATGGCGCCGCCGCCGTGCAGGCCTAGCGCCCACACGCTGACCAGCGCCGGCATGAACCACAGCCAGCTGAACAGGTAGCGCAGCAGCGCGCGCCGCCAGCCCAGCGGTCGGCCAGCAGCGTCGGTGACGCGCAGATGCCAGGTCTTCATCGCCAACGTCTGGCCCGAGTGCGTCCAGAAGCCGACGAAGTACACGCCCAGCACGAAGAACAGGAACATCCCCAGCCCGACACGGCCCTCCAGCGCGTGCTGCTGGCGCGTCAGCACCGAGTACAGGAAACCGGCGAAGAAGATCACGCCGAACAGCAGCACGCCTTCGTACAGGAAGGCTGCAAAGCGCCGCGCCAGGCCCGGGGGCGCGGCGCGCGGGTCGGCCGCGACCGTCATCGGCCGGGCGCGGACGCCGGCGGCGCCTTCAGCGAGCGGGGCAGCAGCGTCTGCGGGTCCACCAGCGCGGGGTCGGCCACCACCTTGGTCTCGCCCACCGCCAGATGGCGCGGCGGTGTCGGGCGGCGTGAGATCAGCACCGTCGTGGCGCCGGGCTTGGCCTGCACCAGCCCGGCCGTCACGGGCACCGATGGCAGCAGCTTGGGCGCGGTCGGCACGATGTTGGACTTGGGCTTGGCTTCCAGGGTCTTGGGCAAGGCGCTGCGGGGCGCGGCCTGTGCCTCGCGGCGCGCCAGCGCCTTGTCCGCCAACGCCTGCCGCTCCTCGGCGGGCAGCGCCTGGTAGGCCTCCCAGCGGGCCTGGCGTTGCTCGGCGGTCAACTGCCGTGCGACCTGGAAGCCGATGCGCGCGTTCAGCCGGTCGGCCGTGCTGAGCTGCGCCCAGTCGCGCATGCGGTCATGCACGCGCTTGATTTCCTCGCCCGACATCGTCGCCAGCGTCGGCGTGGCACTGAGCCACTTGCTGCGCTGCGAATCGGAGATGTCGGCCCAGTCGCGCTCCAGCGGCGCCAGCAGCGCCTGCTGCTTGGGTGTCAGGCCGCTCCACTTGGCCGGCGGCGCGCCCAGCGAGGTTGGCGCCACCGACTTGGGCAGCGGCCGCGGGCTGATGGCGGGCGCCGTTGGCCGGGCGACGCTTGCGGCGGCTTCGGGCGCCGAAGCCGCGTCGGGCGCCTGCGCAAAAGCAGAAAGCCCCGCTGCGCTGAGCAGCAGGGCCATCAGCAGGCGGGGTGGTCGGGCGGGCGGCGGGGTCGCGGCTCGGATCATGAACATCCGGTCATTCTTCCCCATCTCTCAGGAATTCCGAGAAACCGGGGTCGCTGAAGGCGGCGGGAGGCAGGGTGTCGCTGAGCAGCGCGGTGTCAACCTCGGCCTGTGCGGCGATCTGCTCGTTGAAGTGGCCTTGCTGCATGATCAGCAGCCCGGCCAGCAGCAGGATCAGCGGCAGCGCCGACACCAGCTTGGCCCACAGGCCGCCGTCGCCGCCGCGCGGACCGCCGTTCAAGGCCAGCGTCTGGCCGTTCGCCTGCACCACCAGAGTGCCTGCCGGGGCGGTGGCGGTGCTGGCGGCACGCGCCGCTGCGGCGCGCGCAAGCGCCTGCTCACGCGCAAAGCGCAGCCGCTCGGACACGTCGTGCGGCAGTGCTGCATTGCGTTCGGTCAGACCGGCCGCGACACGCAGCCCGAAGCGCGTCACGCTGGCCTCCAGGCGGGCATTCCGTTCTGCAGACGGGGCGGAAAAATTTGGCGACTTCATAGCGTGATCCCCTTGGCCTTGAGCGCCTTGGCCAATGCATGAACGGCTCGGGAGCAGTGCGTTTTCACGCTGCCCTCCGAACAGCCCATCACGGCGGCGGTCTCGGCAACATCCAGTTCCTCCCAGTAACGCAGCAGGAAGGCTTCGCGTTGACGCGTTGGCAGTGTTTCGACCTCGGCTTCGATTCTTTGCAAGATCTGCGCCCGGCTGACCTCGTCCGCCGCGCTCAGCGCGCCCAGGGCGCCGTCCTGTGACTCCAGGATCTCCAGCAGGTCGAAGTCGTCGTCGGACGAGGCGCCTTCGAAGTCCGACATGTTGGTCATGACCGCATTGCGCGTCTTCTGGCGACGGAAATAGTCCATCGTCGCGTTCGACAGGATGCGCTGGAACAGCAGCGGCAGCTCCGCCGCAGGGCGGTCGAAATAGTTCTCGGCCAGCTTGATCATGGCGTCCTGCACGATGTCCAGGGCGGCATCGTCATCGCGGACAAGGTAGGCCGTGCGCTTGAAGGCGCGGCGGTCCACGGTACGCAGGAAGTCGTTGAGTTCTTTGTCGGTGGCCAAGGCGGGGCGGGTCCGGACGGCAGCGCAGGATTATGGCATTCGTCTTATACGAAGGCTTGGGCGTTTTCGCCCGGCATAATACGGCTTCGCAATAGCGTTACTGGGTCTTTCGATGGCTGCCCGACTCGGGCCCCATCTGTTGATCGCGCAGGTTCCGAATCCACCTCACGAGGGTGAGAAGAGGAGCACCAATGGTTTTTCGTTAGAGAAATTCGCAAAGGTTCTAAAAATGGACATGTCTGCCGCGGAAATGAAGCGCGCCGCCCTGGCGCAGCCGCACACCTCCTCCCCCAATTCTTCCACCGCGGAGCTCAATGGCTCCGAGATCCTCGTTCGCTGCCTGCAGGCCGAAGGGGTGCGTCATCTCTGGGGCTACCCCGGCGGCGCGGTGCTCTACATCTACGACGCGCTCTACAAGCAGGACAGCATCCAGCACGTGCTGGTGCGTCATGAGCAGGCCGCCGTCCATGCCGCTGACGGCTTTGCCCGCGCCTCTGGCGAAGTGGGCGTGGCGCTGGTGACGTCCGGTCCGGGTGTGACGAATGCCATCACGGGCATCGCCACCGCCTACATGGACTCGATCCCGATGGTCATCATCTCGGGCCAGGTCCCGACGCCAGCGATCGGCCTGGACGCCTTCCAGGAGTGCGACACGGTCGGCATTACGCGCCCCATCGTCAAGCACAACTTCCTGGTGAAGGACGTGCGCGACCTGGCGGTGACGCTGAAGAAGGCGTTCCACATTGCCCGCACCGGCCGGCCCGGGCCGGTGGTGGTCGACATCCCCAAGGATGTGTCGCTTGCGAAGACGACGTTCAGCTACCCGGACCGCATCGAGATGCGGTCCTACAACCCGGCCAAGAAGGGCCACAGCGGCCAGATCCGCAAGGCGGTGCAACTGCTGCTGCAGGCGAAGCGCCCCTACATCTACACGGGTGGTGGCGTCATCCTGGGTGAAGCCACGGCCGAGCTGCGCCAGCTGGTGGACATGCTGGGCTTCCCCTGCACGAACACGCTGATGGGCCTGGGCGCCATGCCCGGCACCGACCCGCGCTTCCTGGGCATGCTGGGCATGCACGGCACGTACGAAGCCAACATGACCATGCAGCACTGCGACGTGCTGCTGGCCGTGGGCGCGCGCTTCGACGACCGCGTGATCGGCAACCCCAAGCACTTCGGCTCGGTCGAGCGCAAGATCATCCACGTGGACATCGACCCGTCGTCGATCTCCAAGCGCGTGCGCGTCGACATCCCCATCGTGGGCGACGTGAAGGATGTGCTGCAGGAACTGATCGCCCAGCTGAAGGAAGCACAGGCCAAGCCCGACGCGAACAGCGTCAACGCATGGTGGAGCCAGATCAATGAGTGGCGCCGCCGCGACTGCCTGGCCTACAAAGGCTCGGACGAGGTCATCAAGCCGCAGATGGTGGTCGACACGCTGTGGAAGCTGACCCGCGACCGCGACACCTACATCACGTCGGACGTCGGCCAGCACCAGATGTGGGCCGCGCAGTTCTACAAGTTCGACGAGCCGCGCCGCTGGATCAACTCCGGTGGCCTGGGCACGATGGGCGTGGGCCTGCCGTACGCGATGGGCATCAAGCTGGCGAAGCCGGAGTCGGATGTGTTCTGCATCACCGGCGAGGGCAGCATCCAGATGTGCATCCAGGAGCTGTCGACCTGCTTCCAGTACAAGACGCCGGTCAAGATCGTCTCGCTGAACAACCGCTACCTGGGCATGGTGCGGCAGTGGCAGCAACTCGACTACGAGGGCCGCTACTCGCACAGCTACATGGATGCGCTGCCCGACTTCGTGAAGCTGGCCGAGGCCTATGGCCACGTCGGCATCCTGGTCGAGAAGCCCAGCGACGTGGAGCCCGCGCTGAAGGAGGCGATGCGTCTGAAGGATCGCACCGTGTTCCTGGACATCCGCACCGATCCGACCGAGAACGTCTGGCCCATGGTCAAGGCGGGCAAGGGCATCTCGGAAATGCTGCTGGGGTCGGAAGACCTGTGACCGGCTGAAGCCGTGGGTGCTGGCGAGGGTTACCGCCCCCGCCGATGCCGGCGGCGGATGCCGAACACAGCCGACCCGGCAGGCCTCCCTTTTTGAATCGAACCCGCTGCCAAGGCTCGCCGGTTACCACCGGTGGCGCTGAAGAGCGCGAAGGACGAGAACCCATGAAACACATCATTGCCTTGCTCATCGAGAACGAGCCCGGCGCGCTGTCGCGCGTCGTCGGCCTGTTCTCCGCCCGCGGCTACAACATCGAGAGCCTCACGGTCGCGCCGACCGAGGACGCCTCGCTGTCGCGCATGACCATCGTGACCACCGGCTCCGACGAGGTCATCGAGCAGATCACCAAGCACCTGAACCGCCTCATCGAGGTCGTCAAGGTCGTCGACCTGACCGAGGGCAACTACACCGAGCGCGAGCTGATGCTCATCAAGGTGCGCGCCGTCGGCAAGGAGCGCGAGGAGATCAAGCGCACGGCCGACATCTTCCGCGGCCGCATCATCGACGTGACCGAGAAGACCTACACCATCGAGCTGACCGGCGACGCCGGCAAGCTCGACGCCTTCATCGACGCGATCGACCGCGCGGCGATCCTGGAAACCGTCCGCACCGGCGCCAGCGGCATCGGCCGCGGCGAGCGCATCCTGCGCGTCTGATCCGTTCTCACCCCCAACAACCCCACAGTTTTTTCCTGGAGCACGACCCATCATGAACGTCTACTACGACAAGGACGCCGATCTCAGCCTCATCAAGGGCAAGAACGTCACCATCATCGGCTACGGCTCACAAGGCCACGCCCACGCGCAGAACCTGAACGACAGCGGCTGCAAAGTCACCGTGGCGCTGCGCCGTGGCGGCGCGTCCTGGGCCAAGGCGGAAGGTGCCGGCCTGAAGGTCGCCGAGATCGCCGAGGCCGTGAAGACGGCCGACGTGGTCATGATCCTGCTGCCCGACGAGCAGATCGCCGACGTCTACAACAAGGAAGTCGCCCCCAACCTGAAGGCCGGCGCCTCGCTGGCCTTCGCCCACGGCTTCAACGTGCACTACGGCCAGGTGCAGCCGCGCGCCGACATCGACGTCTGGATGGTCGCCCCCAAGGCCCCCGGCCACACCGTGCGCGGCACCTATCGCCAGGGTGGCGGCGTGCCCCACCTGATCGCCGTCTACCAGGACACCACCGGCAAGGCCCGTGACCTGGCCCTGAGCTATGCCGCGGCGAACGGCGGCGGCAAGGCCGGCATCATCGAGACCTCGTTCCGTGAAGAGACCGAGACCGACCTGTTCGGCGAGCAGGCCGTGCTGTGCGGCGGTGCCGTGGAGCTGATCAAGGCGGGCTTCGAGACGCTGACCGAAGCCGGCTACGCGCCCGAAATGGCTTACTTCGAGTGCCTGCACGAGCTCAAGCTGATCGTCGACCTGATCTACGAAGGCGGCATCGCGAACATGAACTACTCGATCTCGAACAACGCCGAGTACGGTGAGTACGTGACCGGCCCGCGCGTCGTGACCGAGGACACCAAGAACGCGATGCGCCAGTGCCTGAAGGACATCCAGACCGGCGAGTACGCCAAATCCTTCATCCTGGAGAACAAGGCCGGCGCTCCGACGCTGATCAGCCGCCGCCGCCTGACCGCCGAGCACCCCATCGAGCAGGTGGGCGCCAAGCTGCGCGACATGATGCCCTGGATCAAGGCCAACAAGCTGGTCGACAAGTCCAAGAACTGATTGCCCACCTTCGGGTGCACAAAAGGCCGGCGCATGCCGGCCTTTTTCGTTCAGGGCTGATGGTTGGCCCGCAACGAGTCCACGGCGGCCTCGGGCAGCCACAGCAAGGTGTTGAGGTAGGTGTCCAGGCAGTCGACCAGTGCCTGCCGCGGCCCTTCGCGCCAGACGGCGGAGCCGTAGAAGGCGTCCTGCCGGGCCACCAACTGCTCGCGGCTGTCGAAGGCGCGGATGAGGAAAAAGCTCTCCTCTTCGTGATCCGAGCGACCGAAGGCGACGACATCCATCCCGCTGGCCCGCACCAGTGGGAGGGCGGCGCGCACGGCCGTGACAAAGCGCTCGGCGCAGCCCGGCCTCAGGCGGTAGGTTCGAACCTCTATCAGCTTCATCACAAGGTGTCCTGTCGTTCCCGACATGCTAGGAGCGGCAATTGCCGGGATCTGTCAGCTATCCTGCCAACCTATGACCCCTGATCCCATCGAGGACGACGAGCCCAGCCTCGCCGTCCGCCCGCGCCGCAAAGGCATCTACGCGCTGCCCAATGCCATCACGCTGGGCGCGCTGTTCAGCGCGTTCTACGCCATCGTGATGGCCATGAATGGCCGCTTCGAGGTGGCCTGCGTGGCCATCTTTGCCGCCGCCATCCTTGACAGCCTGGACGGTCGCGTCGCGCGCATGACGAACACCCAGTCCGCCTTCGGCGAGCAGATGGACAGCCTGTCCGACATGGTCGCCTTCGGCGCCGCGCCGGCGCTGATCGTCTACATGTGGGCGCTGAAGGACATGGGCAAGCCGGGCTGGATCCCGGCCTTCGTCTACATCGCTGGTGCGGCGCTGCGGCTGGCGCGCTTCAACGTCAACATCGGCGTCGTCGACAAGCGTTACTTCCAGGGCCTGCCCAGCCCCGCCGCGGCGGCGCTGGTCATCGGCCTGATCTGGTCGGTGGTTGACCAGGCTGACTACGCGGGCGTGAAGCCCGGCAGTTGGGTCACCTGGGCGGCCTACGGCATCACCCTGTTTGCCGGGCTTTCGATGGTGACGAATGCTCCGTTCTACAGCTTCAAAGTCTTCGACCGGCGACGCTCCGTGCCCTTCTTCGTGCTGGTCGTGATCATGCTCGGCATCGGCCTCGCAGCACTCGATCCATCGCGTGTTCTCTTCGGTGTCTTCTGTGTTTACGGCCTGTCGGGCTATGTCATCTACGCGTGGCGCAAGGCCAAGGGCAAGCCCGTGAGCGTCATCTCCACGAGCACGGACGAGCCCGACGAGCGTGGCTTGCACCAATAGGCTTTCGTGCTAGATTCCAGCCCCATGAGCCGCGCCACGCGAATTAGCCTGCTACTAGCCCTAGAGGAACCACGGGTTCGCTAGTCAGTCGCGCGCGTACGCTCACCCCTGACCCCAACGGCCCGTTTGCAACCGCAGCGGGCCGTTCGAGTTTCTGACAGCTGCAGGTTGCGCCCACCCCCTCGGATGGACCCACCATGTTGAAGCAACCGCAGCTCAAGTACCGCCCCTTCGCACCGATCGCACTGCCGGACCGCACCTGGCCCGATGCCGTGCTGACCCGTGCGCCGATCTGGCTGAGCACCGACCTGCGGGACGGCAACCAGGCCCTCATCGAGCCCATGGACATCGCCCGCAAGCTGCGCATGTTCCAGCAGCTCGTGAAGATCGGGTTCAAGGAGATCGAGGTCGGCTTCCCCTCCGCCTCGCAGACCGAGTTCGACTTCGTGCGCCTGCTCATCGAGGGCGGCCATATCCCCGACGACGTGACCATCCAGGTGCTGACGCAGGCACGGTCCCACCTCATCGAGCGCACCTTCGAGGCGCTGGACGGCGCCAGGCACGTCATCGTGCACGTCTACAACGCGGTCGCGCCCATCATGCGGCGAGTCGTGCTGGGGCAGGACGAGGACGGCATCGTGGAACTCGCCGCCTCGCACGCCCGCCAGATCAAGGACCTGGCTGCCGCACGGCCGGGCACGGACTGGCGCTTCGAGTACTCGCCCGAGATGTTCTCGGGCACCGAGCTGGCCTTCAGCAAGCGCGTGGTCGATGCCGTCACGGCCGTCTGGGCGCCCACGCCCGATCGCAAGTGCATCATCAACCTGCCGTCCACCGTCGAGCACAGCACGCCCAACATCTTTGCCGACATGATCGAGTGGATGCACCGTCACCTCGAACGGCGCGACTGCATCGTGCTGTCGGTCCATCCGCACAACGACCGCGGCACCGGCACCGCCGCCGGTGAACTGGCCCTGATGGCTGGCGCCGACCGCGTCGAGGGTTGCCTGTTCGGCAACGGCGAGCGCACCGGCAACGTCGACCTCGTCAACATCGCACTGAATCTCTACACCCAGGGTGTGGACCCGCAGCTGGACTTCTCGGACATCGACGAGGTGCGCCGCTGCGTCGAGCACTGCACGCAGATCCCGGTCCACCCACGCCATCCGTACGTGGGCGATCTCGTGTACACCTCCTTCTCCGGCTCCCACCAGGACGCCATCAAGAAGGCCTTCGCCGCGCGCCAGCCTGGCGACATCTGGGACATGCCCTATCTGCCGGTCGACCCCAAGGACCTGGGCCGCAGCTACGACGCCGTCATCCGCGTGAACAGCCAGTCCGGCAAGGGCGGCATCGCCTACCTGCTGGAGACGGAGTACGGGCTGGAACTGCCGCGCCGGCTGCAGATCGAATTCAGCCAGGTCGTGCAGCGCGTCATGGACGACGCCGGCAAGGAACTCACGGCCGCGGACATCCACGCCATCTTCGAGCGCGAGTACGGCATCGGCAGTGCAGCCGCTGCCGTCGTGCAGCCGCAGATGACCGAGGTCGCGGGCGGCGCGATGCGGCTGTCGGCCGAGGTCGTGCTGGGCGGCTGGATGGGCCACGTGCAGGGTGAGGGCAACGGGCCCATCGACGCCTTCGTCAACGCGCTGTCCGCCCGCCTGGGCCAGGAAGTGCGCGTGCTGGACTACCACGAGCACGCCATCGGCAGCGGCGCCGACGCGCGCGCGGTGGCCTACCTGGAGCTGCGCGTGGGCGACGTGACGCGCCACGGCGTCGGCATTGATGGCAGCATCGTGCGTGCATCCATGCAGGCCATCCTGTCCGGCCTGTCCCGCGCACCCGTCACGGTGCCCCAGATTCGAGAGGAAAACGTGCGATGACCGACAAGCTCATCATCTTCGACACCACGCTGCGCGACGGCGAACAGTCGCCCGGCGCGTCCATGACGCGTGACGAGAAGCTGCGCATCGCGCGTCAGCTGGAGCGCATGAAGGTCGACGTCATCGAAGCCGGCTTCGCGGCGTCCAGCAACGGCGACTTCGAGGCCGTGAAGGCCATCGCCGCCGCCATCAAGGACAGCACCGTCTGCTCGCTGGCCCGCGCCAATGACCGCGACATCTCGCGCGCCGCCGAGGCGCTGGCCGGCGCCAGGCGCGCGCGCATCCACACCTTCATCGCCACCAGCGAACTCCACATGGAGAAGAAGCTGCGCATGACGCGCGAGCAGGTGCTGGACCAGGCGACGCTGGCGGTGCGCTTCGCCCGCAACCTGTGCGGCGACATCGAGTTCTCGCCCGAGGACGGCTACCGTTCCGACATCGACTTCCTGGCCCGTGTCTGCGAGGCCGTCATCCGCGAGGGTGCCGGCACCATCAACATCCCCGACACGGTCGGCTATGGCATCCCCGAGCTCTACGGCGACTTCATCCGCCGCCTGCGCGAGAAGGTGCCCAACTCCGACCAGGCGATCTGGAGCGTGCACTGCCACAACGACCTCGGCATGGCGGTGGCCAACTCGCTGGCCGGCGTGAAGATCGGCGGCGCACGCCAGATCGAATGCACCATCAACGGCCTGGGCGAGCGCGCTGGCAACTGCTCGCTCGAAGAAGTCGTCATGGCCGTCAAGACGCGGCGCGACTACTTCGGCCTGGATGTCGGCATCGAGACCTCGCAGATCGTGCCGGCCTCCAAGCTGGTGTCGCAGACCACCGGCTTCGTCGTGCAGCCCAACAAGGCCGTCGTCGGCGCCAACGCGTTCGCACATGCCAGCGGCATCCACCAGGACGGCGTGCTGAAGGCGCGCGACACCTACGAGATCATGCGCGCCGAGGACGTGGGCTGGGCGGCCAACAAGATCGTGCTGGGCAAGCTGTCGGGCCGCAACGCGTTCAAGCAGCGGCTGCAGGAACTGGGCATCGAGCTGGAGAGCGAGGCCGAAGTCAACGCGGCCTTCGTGCGCTTCAAGGACCTGGCCGACCGCAAGAACGAGATCTTCGACGAGGACATCATCGCCCTCGTCATGGACGAGTCGGTGACGGCCGAGCAGGAGCACTTCCGGCTGCTGTCGCTGTCCCAGCGCAGCGAGACCGGGGAGCGTCCGCACGCCGCCATCGTCTTCGCGATGGGTGCGCAGGAACACCGCGCCGAGAGCGACGGCAACGGCCCGGTGGACGCGACGCTGCAGGCCATCGAGTCGGTCGTGCAGTCGGGCGCCGAGATGCTGCTGTATTCGGTCAACGCCATCACCGGTGGCAGCACCGAATCGCAGGGCGAGGTGACGGTGCGGCTGCAGCATGCCGGCCGTGTCGTCAACGGCGTGGGGGCCGACCCGGACATCGTCGTGGCCTCGGCCAAGGCCTACCTGTCGGCGCTGAACAAGCTGCTGAGCAAGGCCGAGCGGGTCGCTGCCCAGGGGTAGCCGCCGCCCGGGCGCTGTAACTGGCGTGACCCGCGTCACGCCGGCTGCAATCGTTACCCGTTGGTGTGGAATCTGGCGCGAATTCGCCCCGCTGCTCGCGCCTCCCGCACCGGGTGGCGGCCACAGAATCGCGCCAAGGCCACCCGTGGGCAGCGTGCGGGAAGGGCCGGTGGGCCATCTGGGGCTGATCCTGATACACGTCGTCTGTCAGCCCAGGCCTACTTGCGAACGTTGGACCCGCTGCAACGCGATGGAACCGTCACGAGACCTCACTTGAGGTATCTGGCCTAAGTTCTTATCTTGTCAGTGATTTTGGCGTCACGTACACTGCCGCCCTGCTGTTGGGGACCCCGTTGAAGATTCCATTCGCCGCCGTATTCCTGAGCCTCAGCCTGCTGGCCGTGACCAGCACCGCCGAGGCCGCCGCCAGCAAATCCACCAAGGCCAAGGCGTCCGCCACGCAGACGCGCAAGGTCAAGTCCGTCGTGCTGCGCAAGCAGGCCGCGCCCGTGGCGCGCGCCGTGCCCACGTTCGGCCAGGTGGCCGGCCTGCACGAGGCGGATGACCCGCTGTCGCTCAAGTCCAGCGTGGCCTACGTGCTGGACCAGAACACCAACGAGGTGCTGTTCTCCAAGAACCCGCAGGCCGTGCTGCCCATCGCGTCCATCACCAAGCTGATGACGGCGCTGGTGGTTGTCGAGTCCGGCCTGCCGATGGACGAGAAGCTGACCGTCACCGACGAGGACAAGGACACCGAGAAGAACACCGGCTCGCGCCTGGCCTTCGGCACGACGCTCACACGCGGCGAGATGCTGCACCTGGCACTGATGTCCAGCGAGAACCGCGCCGCTCACGCGCTGGGCCGCAACTATCCTGGCGGCCTCGATGCCTTTGTCACGGCCATGAACGCGAAGGCGGTGGCCCTGGGCATGACGGACACGCACTACGTGGAGCCGACCGGCCTGTCCAGCCGCAACCAGAGCAGCGCGGCCGACCTGGCCAAGCTCGTCAACGTGACCAGCCAGGTGCCCATCCTGCGTGAGCTGTCGACGTCGCGCGAGGCGCGCGTGTCGCTGGGCAAGCGCCTGGTGCAGTTCCGCTCCACCAACGGCCTGCTGTCCAACCCGCTGTGGGACATCGGCCTGCAGAAGACCGGCTTCATCAACGAGGCGGGCAAGTGCCTGGTCATGCAGGCCAGCATGGCGGGCCGCAAGCTGATCATGGTGTTCCTGGATTCCAGCGGCAAGGCGTCGCGGATCGCCGATGCCGAGCGCATGCGCAAGTGGCTGGCGTCGCAGCCGGGCGAGCAGGCGGCGACGGTGTCGACCAAGTTCTGACGGTTGATCCGTCCATGAAAACGGCGCCTCATGGCGTCGTTCTTGTTTCTGAAGCGAGGGGCACCGACCAGGTCGGCCGCGTCCAGCGGGCAGAACTGGGCGAGGAGCGCCTGTTTCAGGCCCGGTAACCGAGTGCCGTCGAGATCTGCGCGGCGGTTTCCTTGAGCCGCACGACCCAGCCTTCCTCGAGCCGGTCGGCCGGCGCCGAGATGGACAGGCCGGCCACCAGCTTGGCCTGGTCGTCGTAGATGCCGGCGGCCATGCATCGCACGCCCAGCTCCAGTTCCTCGTCGTCGCGGGCGATGCCGCGCTGGCGCACCATGGCCAGCTCGCGCTCCAGCGCGCCGATGTCGGTGAGGCTGTTGCGCGTGTGGCCCGACAGCCCCGTGCGCGTGGCGTAGGCGCGCACGCGCGGGCTGTCGTCGCTGGCCAGGAACAGCTTGCCCACCGACGTCAGGTGCAGCGGCGCACGGCCGCCAACGGCGCGCACGACCTGCATGCCGGAGCGCTCGGAGTAGGTCCGCTCGATGTAGACGATCTCGTCGCCCTGGCGCACCGACAGGTTGACCGGCTGGTGGGTGAACTTGTGCAGCTCGCGCATCGCGGGCAGCGCGGCGTCGCGCACGTCCAGCCGTGCCTTCACGAGGTTGCCCAGCTCCAGCATGCGCATGCCCAGGCGATAGCTGCCGGCTTCGGGGCGATCGACGAAACGACCCAGCGTCAGGTCGTTGAGAATGCGGTGCGCCGTCGACGGGTGCAGGCCGGTGGCCTCGGACAGCGCCTTCAGCGACACGGGGTCCTGATGCCGGGCCAGCACGTCCAGCAGCGCGAACATGCGCTCCAGCACCTGGATCGCCGGGGTTTGCGCTTCTTTGGATTTCATGCCGTCATTGTGGGGGAGATTGCGGGTGTTTTGTATGGCGAAAGCGGGCTTCAGAACGTGGCAAGTCCTCGGCGCGTTGCTGTTGTGGGCTGGCGCGGGTTTGGCCCAGGCGGCCGACGCACCGGCAGCGTGGCTGCGCATGCCCAAGCTGTACGGCCGCATCACGGCGGCGGAACTCGGCCTGGTCATCAACACGGCCGACCCTTACTCGGTGACCATCGGCGAGTACTACGCCCGGCGCCGCGGCATCCCGGACGCCAACATCGTGCGCGTGCAGCTGCCGCAGCGCGCCAACCTGACGCGTGACGAGTTCACCGCACTGAACGACGCCCTCCGCAGCCAGTTGCCCGAGAGCGTCAACGGCCTGGCGCTGGCCTGGGTGCAGCCCTATGCGGTGGACTGCAACTCGCTGACCAGCGCGCTGGGCCAGGGGCTGCAGCCCGACGTCTGCGCGAACAGCTGCGCACCCACGCGGCCCAGCCCCTACGTGAGCTACTTCGGTGCCCGGCCGTGGGTGGTGCTGGGGCTGCGGCCGGCCATGCAGCTGGCGGCGCGTTCAGTACCGGCCGCGATGGCGATGATCGAGCGCGGCATCGCGTCCGACCACTTTCTGGCTGGCGGCGCCGCGCAGCCCGCGGTCGCCTACCTGGCCGCCACGCCCGATGCCAACCGCAACGTGCGCGAGCGGCTGTTCCCGCCGGCGGGTCCGGTGCCCGGCGTGGCCGGCTTCGAGGTCGCGCGGGTCAGGAGCGACGCGCTGCCGCCCCTGCGTCGCACGCTGGTCTACCAGACCGGGCTGGCGCGCGTGCCGGCGCCGCTGGGCGGGGAGTGGCTGCCCGGCGCGCTGGCCGACCACCTGACGTCGTTCGGCGGCCAACTGGACCGGCCCGCGGGCGAGGGCCAGATGAACATCCTGGACTGGATCGATGCCGGCGCCACGGCCACCTACGGCACGGCCAGCGAGCCCTGCAACCACCTGCAGAAGTTCCCGCACCCGCAGGTGCTGATCCAGGCCTACGCGCAGGGCGTCAGCGCGCTGGAGGCCTACTGGCACAGCGTCGCGTGGCCGGCTCAGGGCGTGTTCGTCGGCGAGCCCCTGGCCGCGCCGTTCGCGCCGGTGCCTACGACGCCGTGAGCGGCGTTGCGCCCCGCCCGCACGGCGCCTTCCAGCGTGGCCGGGTAGGGGCCGTCGACGTAGTCCCCGGCCGCCCACAGGCCCGGCGCGATGAGGGCCGGCGGCCGTGCGATGCCGGGCGTGCAGGCGAAGGTGGCGCGCTTCTCGGTCAGCACCTTGTCGATGACGGGCGGCGTGGCCCAGCGCAGCTCGCGCGTCGCCTGCGCCAGCACGGCCTCGGCGCAGCCGCCGCGCGCCACCCACGGCGCGGCGCCGCTGACGACGAAGGCGAAGCGGCCCGGCGCGCCGCCTAAAGCGCCATGGTCGAAGACGAACTGGGCCGGTGAGTCGGCGCCCTCGCGCAGCGCCAGCATCGGCGAGGGCAGGGCGCTGCCGCGGCTGTGCAGGTAGACGGTGATGATGGGCTCGAAGCCCAGGGCTTGTGCCGTGCCCGACCAGGCGGGCGCGATGCCTGCGGTCAGCCGCGCGGCCTCCACGCTGGTGCAGGCCAGCACGACGGCGTCGAAGGCCTCGCCGTCCACGCGCCAGCCGGGTTCGAGGGCGTGCACCCGCGCGCCCAGCCGCAGCCGCTCGCCCAGCCAGCCCGTTGCCGGGCCGGCCAGCAGCTCGGACAGTGGTCGCCGCGGCAGCAGCAGGTCGGCGCTGCCGGCGCCGCTGAACAGCGCGTCCTTCAGCACGCGCAGGAACACGCGGGCGCTGGCCTGAGGTGCGGGTGTGTTCAGTGCGGCGACGCACAGCGGGTCGATCAGGTCGCGCTTGACCGGCCCGGGCAGCCCGGCGCACAGCTGGGCGACGCTCAAGGCCGCGTCGCAGCGGAAGCCCCGTGCCAGCCAGCCGCCGGCCGCCAGCAGCAGCCCGAGCCGGGCGCCCAGCGGCCAGCCGCCGTGCGCCAGCACGCCGCGCGTGAAGGCGACGAGTGGCGGGCCTGGCGGCAGCCGCAGGCCCGGCTCGCCGGGGTAGGGCAGGGCCAGTGGCAGGCGCTTCAGCACCGCGGCCGGGTCCACGCCCAGCCGGCGCATCAGCGCGAGGCTGTCGCGGTAGGCGCCGATGAGGATGTGCTGGCCGTTGTCGTAGTCGGGCGTGCCGGCCACGCTGCGTGCCCGGCCGCCCAGCTGCGGCGCCATCTCGAAGACGGTGATGTCGTGGCCCGCATCGGCCAGCGTGACCGCGGCCGAGATGCCGGCCCAGCCGCCTCCGACGACGGCGACCTTCAACGTCCGCGCCAGTTGGTTTTCATCGCGATCCACAGCTTGCGCACCGGCGTCAGCGAGATGCGCTGGTGCAGCACCTGGAAGTTCTCGCGCTCGATCTCCACGAGCAGCGCGCGGTAGATGTTGGCCATCATCAGCCCGGGCTTCTGCGTGGCGCGGTCGGCGGCCGGCAGCAGCGCCAGCGCCTCGTCGTAGAGCTGGTGCGCGCGCTGGGCCTGGAACTGCATCAGCGCCGTGAAGCGCTCGCTGTAGCCCCAGGGCTTGCTGCGCAACAGGATCTCGTTGGCCTTGACGCCAAACTGCTGCAGCTCGTTCACCGGCAGGTAGATGCGGCCGCGCCGCGCGTCGTCGCCGACGTCGCGGATGATGTTGGTCAACTGCATGGCCAGGCCCAGCTTGTGGGCGTACTGCACCGTCTGCGGCTGCGTGCGGCCGAAGATGCCGCTGGCCACTTCGCCGACGACGCCGGCCACCAGGTGGCAGTAGCGGGCCAGGCCGGCGTAGTCGAGGTAGCGCGTCTGCTGCAGGTCCATCTCGCAGCCTTCGATGACGGCGTTCAGGTGCTCCAGCCGGATGTCGTAGGCCGCCACATGCGGCATCAGCGCCTTCATGGCCGGGTGGCTGGGCTGGCCGGCGAACGCGGCCGCGGCTTCCTTGCGCCACCAGGCGAGCTTGGTGGCGGCGACGCCCGGGTCCTGCGTCTCGTCGACGACGTCGTCGACCTCGCGGCAGAACGCGTAGAAGGCCGTGATGGCCGCGCGCCGCGGCGGCGGCAGGAACAGGAAGGCGTAATAGAAGCTGGAGCCGCTGGCGGCGGCTTTCTCCTGGACGTATTGCTCTGGGGTCATGGTGTGGCCCGCATTGTCAGCGCACGCCACAGCAGCCGGGGCAGATCCGAGGCGGTGACGGCGGGGCGGCGCAACAGGCTGTCGTGGCCACCGGCGGCGATCTTGTCGAGGATCAGCAGGCCGCCCTGCACGACCAGGCGCAGCTCCCAGCCGGCGCGGCCTGGCAGGGTGCGGGCCAGCGGCGCGCCGTCGCGCATCAGTGCGCGGGCCCAGCCGCAGAGGTCGGCGATCAGCGCCCGGGCTGCCGCGCCGTCCCGGCAGGCCAGCACGTCGTCGGCGGTGAGGCCGTGGCGGTCCAGGTCGTCGTGCGGCACGTAGAGCCTGCCGTTGGGCCCGTCGCGGGTGAAGTCCTGCCAGAAGTTGATCAGCTGCAGCGCCGAGCAGATCGCGTCCGAGCGGCGCAGCGAGTCGGCGTCATTCACCCCGTACAGCCCCAGCAGCAGGCGGCCGACCGGGTTGGCCGAGCGGCGGCAGTAGTCCAGCAGGTGGGCGCGGTCGCGGTAGCGGGGCGGTGCCAGGTCCTGCTCGAAGGCGTCCAGCAGGTCGTGCAGCAGCACGGGCTGCAGGCGGTGCATCTCGCGCGCCAGCGGCGTGAAGACGCGCGGCCAGCGCGGCGACGGCGCCCGGCCGGCGACGGTGGCGGCCAGGTCGGCGCGGTAGTCGCGCAGCGCCTGGCGGCGCTCGGCGGGGGCGGCGTCCCCCTCGTCGGCCAGGTCGTCGGCGGTGCGGGCGAAGTGGTAGATCGCGATCACGGCCGGCCGCAGCGCGGGCGGGCACAGCACGGAGGCAACGGGGAAGTTCTCGTAGTGGTCGACGCTCAAGCTGTTTCTCAACTTCCGCTTGCAAATGCCCGCCGTTCCAGCGAACCTCTTCGAGGTTTGACAGCCGTCACAGGGTCTGAATACATTACTGACCCGCCGGTCATTAAATTTCGAGGCTGGCGCCCATCTCTGCCGAGGTCTGCATGCCCCATCTTCTGCGTCTCGCACCGCCCTTGCTGTTGGCGGCACTGCTTTCGGCCTGCGGCAAGCAAGCTGCCGCACCCGAACCGGAACGCGCGGTGCGCACCCAGTTGGTCAGCGCCGGTGCGGCGAGCGCCAGCCATGAGTATGCGGCCGAGGTCAAGGCGCGGGTCGAATCGCGGCTGTCCTTTCGCGTCAGCGGCAAGCTGCTGAGCCGCGCGGTGAACCTGGGCGACACCGTGAAGGCCGGCCAGGTGCTGGCGCGCATCGACGGGCAGGATCTGAAGCTGGCCGAGGCGGCCGCCGCGGCCGGCGTGGCCGCCGCGCGCACCAACCGCGACCAGCTGGGCGCCGACTACAAGCGCTTCGTTGACCTGCAGCGCCAGGGCTTCATCAGCGCTGCCGAGCTGGAGCGGCGCGACTCGGCCTTCAAGGCCGCACAGGCGCAGCTGGAGCAGGCCAAGGCGCAGGCCGACGTGCAGGGCAACCAGGCGGCCTACGCGCAACTGGTGGCCGACGGCGCCGGCGTCGTCACCGGCGTCAACGCCGAGCCGGGCCAGGTGCTGGCCGCCGGCACGCCCGTGTTCAGCGTCGCGCTGGATGGCCCGCGCGACATCGTCTTTTCGGTGCCCGAGGACCAGATCGCCCGCGTGAAGGCCGCGGCCAGCCAGCCTGGCGCGCTGAAGGTGCGGCTGTGGGGCAGCGACAAGACCGCGCCGCTGACGCTGCGTGAGGTGGCCGCCGCGGCCGACCCGGTCACGCGCACCTTCCTCATCAAGGCCGACGCCGGCAAGCTGGACGTGAAGCTGGGCCAGAGCGCCACCGTTGTGCTGGAGCTGCCGCAGATGGCCGGCGTCATCAAGCTGCCGCTGGCGGCCGTGCTGCAGCAGGAGGGCAAGACCTCGGTGTGGCTGCTGGATCCTGCGTCCATGACCGTCAAGCCCCAGCCGGTGCAGGTGGGCGGCGCCGACGGCAACGACGTGGTCATCGCGGGTGGCCTGAGTGCCGGGCAGGAGGTCGTCGTGGCCGGCGTGCATGTGCTGGCGCCGGGGCAGAAGGTCAAGCGCTACGTGCCGCCGCGCACCGTGGCCGCCCCGCCTGCGGCCGCGGCCTCTCGCTGAGCCGGGGGCGCGCATGAACATCCCTCCCAACAAGGCCGCGGTGGGCGACCGCTTCAACGTCTCGCGCTGGGCGCTGGAGCACCCGGCGCTGACGCGCTACCTGATGGTGGTGCTGATGCTGATGGGCTTCGCCGCCTACTTCCAGCTGGGCCAGGACGAAGACCCGCCGTTCACCTTCCGCGCCATGGTCATCCAGGCCTTCTGGCCCGGCGCGACGGCGCAGCAGATGGCCGACCAGGTCACCGACAAGATCGAGAAGACGCTGCAGGAGGTGAACCATGCGGACAAGATCCGCTCGTACACCAAGCCCGGCGAGTCGCTGACCATCTTCCAGGTCAAGGACAACACGCCGCCCAAGGAGGTGGCCGACCTCTGGTACCAGACGCGCAAGAAGATCAACGACATGCGGTCCACGCTGCCGCAGGGTGTGCTGGGGCCGGTGTTCAACGACGAGTTCGGTGACGTCTACGGCTCCATCTACGCGCTGTCGGCCGACGGCTTCAGCCGCGAGGAGCTGCGCGAGCATGCCGACCGCGTGCGCCAGGCGTTGCTGCAGGTCAAGGACGTGGCCAAGGTTGAGATCTTCGGCGTGCAGCCGGAGAAGCTGTTCATCGAGGTCTCGCAGAAGCGCCTGGCCCAGCTGGGCCTGGACTTCAGCCAGGTCATCGCGCAGATCGGCGCGCAGAACGCGGTGGAGGGCGCGGGCGTGCTGAACGCCGGCAGCGCCAACTTCCAGATCCGCGTGCAGGGCCAGTTCACGTCGGCCCAGGCGCTGGCCGAGGTGCCCATCCGCGCCACGAATCCCCAGACCGGCGCGTCCAGCCAGTTGCGGCTGGGCGATATCGCCGAGATCAAGCGCGCCTACGTCGACCCGCCGGCCACCAAGGTGCGGCACCAGGGCAAGGAAGTGCTGGCGCTGGGCGTCTCCATGGCCAAGGGCGGCGACATCATCGCGATGGGCAAGGCGCTGTCCGTGGCGCTGAAGGGCATCGAGCGCGAGCTGCCGGCCGGTATCCAGCTGGAGCAGGTGCAGGACCAGCCCAAGGCCGTCACGACGTCGGTGGGCGAGTTCGTGCACGTGCTCATCGAGGCCGTCGTCATCGTGCTGGCGGTCAGCTTCATCGCGCTGGGCCTGCACACCCGGCCGCTGCGCATCGACGTCTGGCCCGGCCTCGTCGTCGCCATCACCATCCCGCTGGTGCTGGCCATCACGTTCACGGCCATGTTCTATTGGGGCGTGGGCCTGCACAAGATCTCGCTGGGCTCGCTGATCATTGCGCTCGGGCTGCTGGTGGACGACGCCATCATTGCCGTCGAGATGATGGTGCGCAAGCTCGAAGAGGGCTACGACAAGATGCACGCCGCCACCTACGCCTACGACGTGACGGCCATGCCCATGCTGACCGGCACGTTGATCACGGCGGTGGGCTTCCTGCCCATCGGCCTGGCCAAGTCCACGGTGGGTGAATACACCTTCGCGATCTTCGCCGTGACGGCCGCGTCGCTGGTCATCTCCTGGGTGGTGTCGGTGTACTTCGTGCCCTACCTGGGCGCGCTGTTGCTGAAGAGCAAGCAGCATGCGGAAGGCGAGGTGCACGAGCTGTTCGACACGCCGTTCTACAACCGCTTCCGCGCGGTCGTGCGCTGGTGCGTGGAGAACCGCTGGAAGACCATCGGCATCACGTTGCTGGTGTTCGCTTTGGGCATCGTCGGCATGGGCCGGGTGCAGCAGCAGTTCTTCCCGGATTCCAGCCGCCCCGAGGTGCTGGTGGACCTGTGGCTGCCCGAAGGCTCCACCATCCAGGAGACCGAGGCGCTGGCCAAGCGCTTTGAGGCACGCATGCTGAAGGAAACCAGCATCGCGACCGTGACCGCCTGGGTGGGTTCGGGCCTGCCGCGCTTCTACCTGCCGCTGGACCAGATCTTCCCGCAGGCCAACGTGACGCAGTTCATCCTGCTGCCCAAGGATCTGACGGCGCGCGAGGAGCTGCGCAAGCGCCTGCCGGCCGTGCTGGCCGAGGAGTTCCCGGAGGCGCGCGGCCGCGTGAAGCTGCTGCCCAACGGCCCACCGGTGCCGTACCCGGTGCAGTTCCGCGTGACGGGCGCCGACCCCAAGATCGTGCGCGACTGGGCCGACAAGGCCAAGGACATCCTGCGCGCCAACGCCAACATGCGCGGCGTCAACGACAACTGGAACGAGAACGTCAAGACGCTGCGCCTGACCGTGGACCAGGACAAGGCGCGCGCGCTGGGCGTGTCCAGCCAGAGCCTCGCGCAGTCCGCGCGTACGCTGCTGTCGGGCACCGTCATCGGCCAGTACCGCGAGGCCGACAAGCTCATCGACATCGTGCTGCGCCAGCCGCAGGAGGAGCGCGCCGTCATCACCGACATCGGCAATGCCTACGTGCCCACGGCCACCGGCCGCGCCATCCCGCTGACGCAGATCGCCAAGGTCGAGTTCGACTGGGAGCCCGGCGTCATGTGGCGCGAGGGGCGGCTCTACGCCGTCACCGTGCAGGGCGACGTGGCCGAAGGCCTGCAGGGCGCCACGGTCACGAAGGAGGTCTGGCCCAAGCTGGACGAACTGCAGAAGCAGATGCCCATCGGCTACAGCATCCAGATCGCTGGTGCCGTGGAGGAGAGCAGCAAGGGCCAGGGCTCCATCGCCGCTGGCGTGCCGGTGATGCTGTTCATCACCTTCACGCTGCTGATGCTGCAACTGCACAGCTTCAGCCGCGCGATGCTGGTGTTCCTGACCGGCCCGCTGGGCATTGCCGGCGTCGCGATGGCACTGCTGCTGCTGAACCGGCCATTCGGCTTCGTCGCGCTGCTGGGCGTCATCGCGCTGATGGGCATGATCATGCGCAACTCCGTCATCCTGATCGACCAGATCGAGCAGGACCGCGCCCGCGGCGTGCCGGACTGGTCGGCAATCGTCGAGTCCGCCGTCCGTCGCTTCCGGCCCATCGTGCTGACGGCCGCCGCCGCCGTGCTCGCCATGATCCCGCTGTCGCGCAGCGTGTTCTGGGGGCCGATGGCCGTGGCCATCATGGGCGGCCTCATCGTCGCGACCGTCCTGACGCTGCTGGCCCTGCCGGCCATGTACGCGGCCTGGTTCCGCGTCATGCGGCCGCGCGAGGAAGAGCAGAGTCGTCTGCACAGCCAGTTCGTCGACAGCGAAATACCCGACCCGACTTGAACTTCGTGTTCGGGCCGAGCGCCGGGCCGCTCCCGAGCGGGCCCGCTTGGGGCTGCTGGCGGCTCAATGCCGCGAGCAGCCGCGTCCCCGCGGTTGACCGGCCGGGCTGGCCCGCGTTCAGCGACGCCAGGCCGGACAACGGGCTCACTTTTCCTAGGGTTTTGCCGCCCCGCACGCCGGGGCGGCCGGCAAGTCGTGCGAGGTCGCTACAATCGCCGGTTTGCCGAATCGCCCGAATCGTGTCTAAAGGGTTGCCGGCGTCTTCAAAGACGGGCAGCCCATCCAGAACCAACCCGTTGCGCGGGTGGCGAAATTGGTAGACGCACCAGGTTTAGGTCCTGACGCCTTCACGGGCGTGCCGGTTCGAGTCCGGCCCCGCGCACCACTGTCCTTCAACTGTTCCCGAGTCCATCATGGCCGTCACCGTCGAAACCCTCGAAAAGCTGGAACGCCGCATCACCCTGCACGTGGCGGCCGCTGAGATCAACAGCGAAGTCGAAGCCCGCCTGAAGAAGCTGGCCCGCACCGTCAAGGCCGACGGCTTCCGCCCCGGCAAGGTGCCGATGAACGTCGTCGCCCAGCGCTACGGCTACTCGGTGCAATACGAAGTCGTCAACGACAAGCTCGGCGCCGCCTTCAACAACGCCGCCAACGAAGCGCAGCTGCGCGTCGCCGGCATGCCCCGCATCGAGCAGAAGGACCAGGCCCCCGAAGGCCAGATGGCTTTCGACGCCACCTTCGAGGTCTACCCCGAAGTGAAGATCGGCGACCTGGCCGCCGCCGAAGTCGAGCGCGTCACCAGTGACGTCACCGAAGAAGCCATCGACAAGACCGTCGAGATCCTGCGCAAGCAGCGCCGCAGCTTCGCCCAGCGTGCCGCTGCCGACGTGGCCGCCGCCGGTGATCGCGTCACCATCGACTTCGAAGGCAAGATCGACGGCGAGCCCTTCCAGGGTGGCAAGGCCGAGGGTTTCCAGTTCCTGATCGGCGAAGGCCAGATGCTGGAGCAGTTCGACGCCGCCGTGCGCGGCATGAAGGCCGGCGAGAGCAAGACCTTCCCGCTGCAGTTCCCCGAGGACTACCACGGCAAGGACGTGGCCGGCAAGGAAGCCGACTTCCTCGTCACGGTCAAGAAGATCGAAGCCCAGCACCTGCCCGAAGTGAACGAGGCGTTTGCCAAGTCACTGGGCATCAAGGACGCGACGGTTGAAGCGCTGCGCGCCGACATCAAGAAGAACCTCGAGCGCGAGGTGAAGTTCCGCGTGCTGGCCCGTAACAAGGGCGCCGTCATGGACGCGCTGGTGGCCGTGTCGGAGCTGGACGTGCCCAACGCGCTGGTGCAGGGCGAGGCCGAGCGCATGGTCGGTCAGGCCCGCGAGGACCTGAAGAAGCGTGGTGTGAAGGACGCCGACAAGGCCGAGATCCCCGCCGACATCTTCAAGCCCCAAGCCGAGCGCCGCGTGCGCCTGGGCCTGGTGGTGGCCGAACTGGTGCGCGCCAACAACCTGCAGGCCAAGCCGGCCCAGCTGCAGTCGCACATCGAAGAGCTGTCGCAGAGCTACGAGAAGCCCGCCGAAGTCATGCGCTGGTACCTGAGCGACCGCGAGCGCATGGCCGAAGTCGAGGCCGTCGTTGTCGAGAACAACGTCACGGACTTCGTGCTGGCGACCGCCAAGGTCACCGACAAGGCCCTGCCGTTCGACGAGCTGATGGCCCAGGGCAACTGAAAGCCCTTCGCATGACGAAGGCGCCGCGCCGCAAGGCCCGGCGCCTTTTTACTTGCGTGGCCATAATCCGCCCCCATAACGGTTGCAGTTGAAATTGATTTCAAGGATTTGAATGAGCGCTCTGGACACCAGCAATCTCGGCCTCGTGCCCATGGTCATCGAACAGTCGGGCCGTGGCGAGCGCGCCTACGACATCTACTCGCGCCTGCTGCGCGAGCGCATCGTCTTCCTGGTCGGCCCGGTGAATGACGCGGTCGCCAACCTAGTCGTCGCCCAGTTGCTGTTCCTGGAGAGCGAGAACCCCGACAAGGAGATCTCGCTCTACATCAACAGCCCGGGAGGCAGCGTGTCGGCTGGCATGTCCATCTTCGACACGATGAACTTCATCAAGCCCGAGGTGTCGACGCTGTGCATGGGCATGGCGGCCAGCATGGGCGCCTTCCTGCTGGCGGCCGGCGCCAAGGGCAAGCGCTTCTCGCTGCCCAACGCCAAGGTCATGATCCACCAGCCTCTGGGTGGCGCACAGGGCCAGGCAACGGACATCGAGATCCATGCGCGTGAAATCCTGAAGACTCGCGAGGCGCTGAACCGCATCCTCGCTGAGCGCACGGGGCAGACGCTGGAGAAAATCCAGTCGGACACGGAACGCGACTACTTCATGTCCGCTGCCGAGGCGCAGAGCTACGGCCTGATCGACCAGGTGCTGGAACATCGCCCCTGAGTCCTGACGGGCCGTCGCCGGCCCCCGGGAATCGCAGCGAAATCGGGACCCTTATCCCCGCAAGGGTCCCGAGATCGTTTGGACTATCATCATTCGAGGCATCCCGCCTCTCATTGAGCAGTTTCATGGCCGAGAAAAAAGGCACCTCCAGCGAGAAAGTTCTGTACTGCTCCTTCTGCGGCAAGAGCCAGCACGAGGTCAAGAAGCTGATCGCCGGCCCGTCCGTCTTCATCTGCGACGAGTGCATCGAGCTGTGCAACGACATCGTCCGTGACGAGATCCCCGCGCCGGCTCCCGCTGCACGCGCCGGCAAGTCTGACCTGCCCGTGCCCAGCGAGATCAAGGCCAGTCTGGACCAATACGTCATCGGCCAGGACGTCGCCAAGCGCACGCTGGCCGTGGCCGTCTACAACCACTACAAGCGCCTGCGCCACATGGCGACGGCCAAGGAATCGGTCGAGCTGTCCAAGAGCAACATCCTCTTGATCGGCCCCACCGGCTCCGGCAAGACGCTGCTGGCGCAGACGCTGGCACGCCTGCTGAACGTGCCGTTCGTGATCGCCGACGCGACGACGCTGACCGAAGCCGGCTACGTCGGCGAGGACGTCGAGAACATCATCCAGAAGCTGCTGCAGAACTGCAATTACGACGTCGAGCGTGCGCAGCGCGGCATCGTCTACATCGACGAGATCGACAAGATCTCGCGCAAGGCCGACAACCCGTCCATCACGCGCGACGTGTCCGGCGAAGGCGTGCAGCAGGCGCTGCTCAAGCTCGTCGAAGGCACGATGGCCTCGGTGCCGCCGCAGGGCGGCCGCAAGCACCCCAACCAGGACTTCCTGCAGATCGACACGACCAACATCCTGTTCATCTGCGGCGGTGCCTTCGACGGCCTGGAGAAGGTCATCCAGAACCGCAGCGAGAAGTCCGGCATCGGCTTCGGCGCGACCGTGAAGAGCAAGTCCGACAAGAAGGTCGGCGAGGTCTTCCGTGAGTGCGAGCCCGAGGACATCATCAAGTTCGGCCTCATTCCCGAGCTCGTCGGCCGCCTGCCCGTCGTCGCGACGTTGGGCGAGCTGACTGAGGACGCGCTGATTCAGATCCTGACCGAACCCAAGAATGCGCTGGTCAAGCAGTACCAGCAGCTGTTCGAGATGGACGGCGTCGAACTCGAAATCCGCAAGCCGGCGCTCGCGGCCATCGCCCGCAAGGCGCTGGCGCGCAAGACCGGTGCCCGCGGCCTGCGCTCCATCATGGAGCAGTCGCTCATCGACACCATGTTCGAGTTGCCGGCGCTGGAAGGCGTCGAGAAGGTCGTGCTGGACGAGCACAACATCGAGGACGCCACGGCACGTCCCTTGCTGGTCTATCGCGAACAAAAGGCCAGCGCGTAAACCGCACCAAGCCCTCAACTTGCAATCGCCCCCTCAGGCCGCACATCGGCCTGAGAAAGAGAGGTCTTCATGTCCGGACACCCCATCCTCCCCGCCGACCCGATCACGCTGCCGCTGCTGCCGCTGCGTGACGTGGTCGTGTTCCCGCACATGGTCATCCCGCTGTTCGTCGGGCGTCCCAAGTCCATCAAGGCGCTGGAAGCCGCGATGGAGGCGGGCCGTCAGATCATGCTGGTGGCCCAGAAGGCCGCCGGCAAGGACGAGCCCAAGCCCGAAGACATGTTCGAGGTCGGCTGCGTCTCCAGCATCCTGCAGATGCTGAAGCTGCCCGACGGCACCGTGAAGGTGCTGGTCGAAGGCCTGCAGCGCGCCACCACCAGCTCCATCACGGAGCCCGGCGAGCACTTCGTCGCCGAAGTCACGCCCATCCCGCCCGAGACCGAGCACGCGCCCGAAGTCGAGGCCCTGCGCCGCGCCGTGACGCAGCAGTTCGACCAGTACGTCAAGCTCAACAAGAAGATCCCGCCCGAGATCCTCACGTCCATCGGCGGCATCGACGACCCGGGCCGCCTGGCCGACACCATCGCCGCCCATCTGCCGCTCAAGCTCGACGCCAAGCAGGCCGTGCTGGACCTGGCCGACGTGGCCAAGCGCCTGGAAAAGTTGCTCGACCTGCTTGAGCATGAAGTCGACATCCTGCAGGTCGAGAAGCGCATCCGTGGCCGCGTCAAGCGCCAGATGGAGAAGAGCCAGCGCGAGTACTACCTGAACGAGCAGGTCAAGGCCATCCAGAAGGAGCTTGGCGACGGCGAGGACGGCGCCGACATGGAGGAGCTCGAGAAGAAGATCCTCGCCGCCAAGATGCCCAAGGAGGCGCGCAAGAAGGCCGACGCCGAGCTGAAGAAGCTCAAGCTGATGTCGCCGATGTCCGCCGAAGCCACGGTGGTGCGCAACTACATCGATACCCTGGTCAACCTGCCCTGGAGCAAGAAGACCAAGATCAAGCACGACCTCAAGAACGCCGAGGACGTGCTGAACGAAGACCACTATGGCCTCGAGAAGGTCAAGGATCGCATCCTCGAATACCTCGCGGTGCAACAGCGCGTCGACAAGGTCAAGGCGCCCATCCTCTGCCTGGTCGGCCCCCCGGGTGTCGGCAAGACCTCGCTCGGCCAGAGCGTGGCGCGCGCCACCGGCCGCAAGTTCATCCGCATGGCGCTGGGCGGCGTGCGCGATGAAGCCGAGATCCGCGGCCACCGCCGCACCTACATCGGCTCCATGCCGGGCAAGGTGCTGCAGTCGCTGACCAAGGTGGGTACGCGCAACCCGCTGTTCCTGCTCGACGAGATCGACAAGCTGGGCATGGACTTCCGTGGCGACCCGTCCTCGGCGCTGCTGGAGGTGCTGGACCCCGAGCAGAACCACACCTTTGGTGACCACTACATCGAGGTCGACTTCGACCTGTCCGACGTGATGTTCGTCGCCACGTCCAACTCGATGAACATCCCGCCGGCGCTGCTGGACCGGATGGAAGTGATCCGCCTGTCGGGCTACACCGAGGACGAGAAGGTCAACATCGCGCAGACCTACCTGCTGCCCAAGCAACGCAAGAACAACGGCGTGCTGGACGAGGAGCTCGAAGTCACCGAGTCGGCCGTGCGCGGCGTGATCCGCTACTACACGCGGGAAGCGGGTGTGCGTTCGCTCGAGCGCGAGATGTCCAAGATCTGCCGCAAGGTGGTGAAGGGCATCCAGCTCAAGACCTACGACAGCAAGGTCGTCGTCACGGAGGACAACCTCCACGAGTTCCTCGGCGTGCGCAAGTACGACTTCGGTCGTGCCGAGAAGAAGAACCAGGTCGGCCAGGTCGTCGGCCTCGCGTGGACCGAGGTGGGCGGCGATCTGCTGACCATCGAGGCGACCGCGATGCCGGGCAAGGGCAACATCATCCGCACGGGATCGCTGGGCGACGTGATGAAGGAGTCCGTCGAGGCCGCCCGCACCGTGGTGCGCTCGCGCGCTCGCCGCCTGGGCATCAAGGACGAGGTCTTCGAGAAGCGTGACGTGCACGTGCACGTGCCGGACGGCGCCACGCCCAAGGACGGCCCGAGCGCGGGTGCGGCGATGACGACGGCCTTCGTGTCGGCGCTGACGGGCATCCCCGTGCGTGCCGATGTCGCGATGACCGGCGAGATCACGCTGCGCGGCGAAGTCACCGCCATCGGTGGCCTCAAGGAGAAGCTGCTGGCGGCCCACCGTGGTGGCATCAAGACCGTGATGATCCCGGAAGAGAACGTCAAGGATCTGCAGGACATTCCGGAGAACGTGAAGAACCAGCTCGAGATCGTGCCGGTGCGCTGGATCGAACGGGTGCTCGAAGTCGCGCTGGAGGCCGCGCCGACGCCGCTGCCTGACGAGGAAGTGCCCGTGGCCGCGGCCAAGCCGGAAGAGGGCGCGGCCAAGAGCGTGACGGTGCCGCACTGAAAAATTGTGATTCGCTTGCAATCGGGCCGAAAACTGGATTAAACTTCCAGCTTCGCTAGATCGCTGACAGAAATCGAAGAGGTGTAGCGAAATTGCCCGGCGAAAGCCGAAGCAATGCGGGTGTAGCTCAGTTGGTAGAGCGCAACCTTGCCAAGGTTGAGGTCACGAGTTCGAGCCTCGTTACCCGCTCCAGGTTCCAGAGAAGGGAAGCCCCGGCTTCCCTTTTTCATCAGTAGTTGTCGACGTCGCACCAACGGCGTTGATTTGGGTTTTACGGCGGCGCGGTAGCAAAGCGGTTATGCCCCGGATTGCAAATCCGGTTAGTCCGGTTCGACTCCGGACCGCGCCTCCAAAATAGACACCATGCGGGTGTAGCTCAGTTGGTAGAGCGCAACCTTGCCAAGGTTGAGGTCACGAGTTCGAGCCTCGTTACCCGCTCCAGACAAATCGGTCGCACCGATGTCCAGCCCCGGCAGGCTGAACGAAATGCGCGGGTGTAGCTCAGTTGGTAGAGCGCAACCTTGCCAAGGTTGAGGTCACGAGTTCGAGCCTCGTTACCCGCTCCAAATTCACGGGAGATTCGAGCAATCGGGTCTCCCGTTTTCTTTTGTGCGGCCGCAGATAATCCGGCCCGCGGCCCGGGTGGCGAAATCGGTAAACGCAGCGGACTTAAAATCCGCCGCCCTCAACAGGCGTACGGGTTCAAGTCCCGTCCCGGGCACCACAGTCGCGCTGAGCCGGCCGGGAGGCGGGCTTCACACAAACGTGTTCACATGGCGGCCGATGTTGCCCTCCGTGGTCAGTGCGGGCTGCTGGGGCAGTGCGTTCAGCAGCGCGACGGCGCCCTCGGCTTGCGTCTGCAGGGCCTGCTTGAGCACCAGCATGCTGGCGGCGACCCGAACGCTGCCGGGCTCGCCGCTGGAGGCGCTGTTCACGACCGCGGTGACGCTGGCGGAATTGGCGATGTTCATTCGTTCCCTATCGGCCGTCCCGGCACCGACTTGAGCGTCGAATTCAGCGCGCCGCCGGCCAGCGGCGCACGTCCGGTTCGCGCCAGCCCAGCACGTGCGCTATCCAGCCACGCAGCGCGGTCGGGTCGCCGCTGGTGTCGATGTGCAGCGCAGGAGGTCCGGCGTCTGGTTGCCACAAGTCTGCGGCCCGGCGGGCGACGGCGGTCTCGATGCGCAGCAACTGCACGTCGGCGCCCAGCGCCTCGTGCCACAGAGGCTCAATCAGCGGGTAATGCGTGCAGCCCAGCAGCGCCGTGTCGACGCCCGCCGCGCGCAGCGGCTCGCAGTGCTGCCTGACCAGCGCGCGCAGTTCGGCGCTGTCGAGATCGCCGGCTTCGATGTGGTCGACGATGCCCGGGCAGCCCTGGACGACGACCTGCCGGTCGCCGGCATGGCGTTCGATCAGGGCCAGCAGTCTTTCGCTGGCGGCCGTGGCGGCCGTGGCCAGCAGGCCGATGCGGCCGTTGCGCGAGGCCGCGACGGCGGGCTTGATGCCGGGCTCGGTGCCGACGAAGGGCAGGTCGGGCCAGCGCGCACGCAAGGCCTCGATGGCATGGGCCGTGGCGGTGTTGCACGCGATGACGATGAGGCCGGCGCCTTGCTCGACGAGGTGCTCGGTGATGGCGAAGCTGCGGGCGCGGATGTCATCTGGCGTGCGGCTGCCGTACGGGGCGTACGCGGTGTCGGCCAGGTAGCGTAGCGGGGCGGTGGGCAGCAGCGTGCGCAACTCGCGCAGCACCGTGAAGCCGCCGACGCCGGAATCGAAAACGCCGATCTCGCGGCGCGTGGGGGAGTCTGTCTGCATGGGCAAAAGCAGTCTAGCTTCACGGATTCGAGAGGCCTCTCCAAAAAGACTTGTCTCGACGCTGACGGCGCCATGGCTAGAATCGAACGATCGTGCTTTTTTCTGCACGGCTCCGCCCGGAGCGCCCCGTAGAATCCGATTAACGTTTACGTCAATTCGAGCTGGAGTTTTCGATGAAGGTCTTGGTCCCTGTCAAACGTGTCGTGGACTACAACGTCAAGGTGCGCGTGAAGAGCGACGGCACGGGCGTTGATATCGCCAACGTCAAGATGTCGATGAACCCCTTCGACGAGATCGCCGTCGAAGAGGCCGTGCGCCTGAAGGAGAAGGGCGCCGTCACCGAGGTGATCGCCGTGTCCTGCGGCGTCACGCAGTGCCAGGAAACGCTGCGCACGGCGATGGCCATCGGCGCCGACCGCGCCATCCTCGTCGAGACCGACGCCGAGCTGCAGCCGCTGGCCGTCGCCAAGCTGCTGAAGGCGCTGGTGGACAAGGAGCAGCCGGGCCTGGTGATCCTGGGCAAGCAGGCCATCGACGACGATTGCAACCAGACCGGCCAGATGCTCGCCGCGCTGACCGGCATGCCGCAAGGCACGTTCGCGTCCAAGGTGGAAGTGGCCGGCGACAAGGTCAACGTGACGCGCGAAGTGGACGGCGGCCTCGAGACCGTGGCCCTGAGCCTGCCGGCCGTGGTGACGACCGACCTGCGCCTGAACGAGCCGCGTTACGTGACGCTGCCCAACATCATGAAGGCGAAGAAGAAGCCGCTGGAAACCGTGAAGCCGGCCGACCTGGGCGTGGACGTGGCGCCGCGCATCAAGACGCTGAAGGTCAGCGAGCCGCCCAAGCGCGGTGCGGGCGTGAAGGTGCCCGACGTCGCCACGCTGGTGACCAAGCTGAAGACCGAAGCCAAGGTCATCTAAGCCGTATCGAATCTGGAGACTTTGACATGACCGCACTCGTCATTGCCGAACACGACAACGCCTCGATCAAGGGCGCCACGCTGAACACCGTCACCGCTGCTGCCGCCCTCGGTGGCGACGTGCACGTGCTGGTGGCCGGCCACAACGCCGGTGCCGCCGCTGCGGCGGCCGCGCAGATCGCCGGTGTGGCCAAGGTGCTGCACGCCGACTCGGCCGCACTGGCCGAGGGCCTGGCCGAGAACGTCGCCGCCCAGGTGATCGCACTGGCCTCGGGCTACAGCCACATCCTCTTCCCGGCCACCGCCTCGGGCAAGAACGTGGCGCCGCGCGTCGCGGCCCTGCTGGACGTGGGCCAGATCAGCGACATCACCAAGGTCGTCAGCGCCGACACCTTCGAGCGCCCGATCTACGCTGGCAACGCCATCGCCACCGTGCAGAGCGCCGATGCCGTCAAGGTCATCACCGTGCGCACGACCGGCTTCGACCCGGCCGCCGCCACCGGTGGTGCCGCCGCGGTGGAATCTGCCGCTGCGGCTGCCGACAGCGGCAAGAGCAGCTTCGTCGGCCGTGAGGTGACGAAGAGCGACCGCCCCGAGCTGACCGCCGCCAAGATCATCGTGTCGGGCGGCCGCGCGCTGGGCTCGAACGAGAAGTTCATGGAAGTGCTGACGCCGCTGGCCGACAAGCTGGGCGCTGCCCTCGGTGCCTCGCGTGCCGCCGTCGACGCGGGCTACGCGCCCAACGACTGGCAGGTCGGCCAGACCGGCAAGATCGTCGCGCCGCAGCTGTACGTGGCGGCCGGCATCTCCGGCGCCATCCAGCATCTGGCCGGCATGAAGGACTCCAAGGTCATCGTCGCCATCAACAAGGACCCGGAAGCCCCGATCTTCTCGGTGGCCGACTACGGCCTCGAAGCCGACCTGTTCACGGCCGTGCCGGAACTCGTCAACGCGCTGTAAACCGCAAGCCGACTGCACCGGGCGCCCCGACTCCGGTCGTTGCGGCGCCCTTTTTGTATCCGCCCGGAGGAACAAATGAGTTACCAAGCCCCCGTCAAGGACATGCTCTTCAACATCCAGCACCTGGCTGGCCTGGAGACGCTGACCGAGCAGATCCCCGCCTTTGCCGACTTCGGCCTGGACACTGCCGGCGCCGTGCTGGAGGAATGCGCCAAGCTGACGCAGGACGTCATCGCCCCGCTGAACTGGGAAGGCGACAAGAACCCGTCGTTCTGGAAGGACGGCCAGGTCACGACGACGCCCGGCTTCAAGGACGCTTTCCGCGCCTATGCCGAGGGTGGCTGGCAGGGCCTGCAGCACCCGACCGACTTCGGCGGCCAAGGCGCGCCCAAGACCATCGCCGCCGCCTGCAACGAGATGCTGCAGGCCGCCAACATGAGCTTCGCGCTGTGCCCGCTGCTGACCGACGGCGCCGTCGAGGCCTTGCTGACGGCTGGCAGCGACGAGCAGCGCGCCACCTTCATCCCCAAGCTGCTGGACGGCTCGTGGACCGGCACGATGAACCTGACCGAGCCGCAGGCGGGCTCGGACCTGGCGCTGGTGCGCACGCGTGCCGAGCCGCAAGGTGACGGCACCTACAAGATCTTCGGCACCAAGATCTTCATCACCTACGGTGAGCACGACATGGCCGAGAACATCGTCCACCTCGTGCTGGCCCGCGTGGCCGGTGCGCCGGAGGGCGTGAAGGGCATCAGTCTGTTCCTGGTGCCGAAGTTCCTCGTCAACGCCGACGGTTCCCTCGGCGCGCGCAACGACGCGCACTGCGTGTCCATCGAGCACAAGATGGGCATCAAGGCCAGCCCCACGGCCGTGCTGCAGTTCGGCGATCATGGCGGCGCCATCGGCACGCTGATCGGCCAGGAGAACCGCGGCCTGGAGTACATGTTCATCATGATGAACGCCGCCCGCTACGGCGTGGGCGTGCAGGGCATCGGCATTGCCGACCGCGCCTACCAGAAGGCCGTCGCCTACGCCAAGGACCGCGTGCAGTCGCGTCCGGTGGATGGCTCCAAGCCCGGCAGCGCCGCCATCATTCACCACCCCGACGTGCGTCGCATGCTGATGACGATGCGCGCGCTCACCGAGGGCTGCCGCGCCATGGCGAGCACGGCCGCGGCCGCCTTCGACGCAGCCCACCATCACCCCGACGCCGACGCCCGCAAGCAGAACCAGGCCTTCTACGACTTCATGGTGCCGCTGGTGAAGGGCTACAGCACCGAGATGAGCCTGGAAGTCACGTCGCTGGGCGTGCAGGTGCACGGCGGCATGGGCTTCATCGAGGAAACCGGCGCGGCGCAGTACTACCGCGACGCCAAGATCCTGACCATCTACGAAGGCACCACTGCCATCCAGGCCAACGACCTCGTCGGCCGCAAGACGGCGCGCGATGGCGGCCAGCTGGCGCGCGCGGTGGCGGCGCAGATCGAGGTGACTGAAAGCCAACTGGCCAAGCGTGACAGCGCCGCTGCAAAGGCTGTCCTGAAGGCGCTGCGCGCGTCGCGAGAGGACTATCTCGCCGCCGTCGACTTCATTGCCGGCGCAGCCAAGGGCAACCCCAACGCGGCCTATGCCGGTTCGGTGCCCTACCTGATGCTGGCGGGCAACCTCGTCGCCGGTTGGCAGCTCGCCCGTGCGCTGCTCGTGGCCGAAGACGCCTTGGCGACTGACAAGCCCTTCATGGAAGCCAAGATCGCCACCGCGCGCTTCTACGCCGAGCACATCCTGCCGCGCACCGGCGCGCTGCGCAGTGCCATCGTCGATGGCGCCGACAGCGTGACCGAACTGAGCCTCGACGCTTTCTGACGGAGACATCCCCTTGGCATTGCCCGACATCCTGAAGAACCTGCCGCTGCCGGTCATCGGCTCGCCGCTGTTCATCATCAGCAACCCCAAGCTCGTCATCGAGCAGTGCAAGGCCGGCGTCGTCGGCTCCATGCCGGCGCTGAACGCGCGCCCGGCCGAGCTGCTCGACGAGTGGCTGGCCGAAATCACGGAGACGCTGGCGGCCTACAACAAGGCCAACCCTGACCGTCCGGCCGCGCCGTTCGCGATCAACCAGATCGTGCACAAGAGCAACGAGCGGCTGGAGCACGACATGCAGGTGTGCGCCAAGTACAAGGTGCCCATCATCATCACGAGCCTCGGCGCGCGTGAAGACGTGAACCAGGCGGTGCACGGCTGGGGCGGCATCGTGCTGCACGACATCATCAACAACAAGTTCGCGAAGAAGGCCATCGAGAAGGGCGCCGACGGCCTGATTGCCGTGGCGGCCGGCGCGGGCGGCCATGCGGGCGTGAAGAGCCCGTTCGCGCTGATCCAGGAGATCCGCGAATGGTTCGACGGCCCGCTGGCGCTGTCGGGCTCGATGGCCACCGGCGACGCGGTGCTGGCCGCACAGGCCATGGGCGCGGACCTGGCCTACATCGGCTCGGCCTTCATCGCCACTGAAGAGGCCCGGGCGGCCGCCGAGTACAAGCAGATGATCGTCGCCAGCAACAGCGACGACATCGTCTACAGCAACCTCTTCACCGGCGTGCACGGCAACTATCTGCGCGGCTCGGTCGTGGCGGCCGGCCTGGACCCGGACAACCTGCCCGAGAGCGACCCCAGCAAGATGAACTTCGGCGGCGGCGCGGCCAAGGCCTGGAAGGACATCTGGGGCAGCGGTCAGGGCATCGGCGCTGTCAAGCAGGTGCTGCCGGCGGCCGAGCTGATTGCGCGGCTCAAGCGCGAATACGCCGCCGCGCGCGCGCGCCTGGCGCTGAACTGAGCTGGATGCGCCCATGTCGAACGGCCGCCCTCGGGCGGCCGTTTGCTTTGGTGGGTTTCCTGTCCCTGATGCGGGCGACTCATGAAAACGGCATGCACGGGTTTCCCATGAAACCGCTTTCGAGCCGTTCCCGGGAGGATTCGGCGCGAACATGAAAGCGCTTTCAAATTGTGCTTTCAACGTGGCCTGACTCCGGCGGCGGCTGCCCGCTGGTGAGTGCTGTGGGCCTGTTGCAGCCGAGCTCCGGCCCTCGGGAATCGCGTCGTTGGGGCCTCTGAACGACCCGCCATCCGCAGGCGGGCAAGGAGACACAGGTGAATCTTGTTCTACGTTGCTTGCGCCTGCTCGGCGCGTGTTGGTGGCTGGCCGTCGGGCTGCTCGGCGCCATGCCGGCCCTGGCCCAGGACTACACACAGGGCGTGGAGGTCAGCGGCAGCACCGCCACGATCTGGTTCAAATCCAATGTGTCGACCAGCTGGGTCGACGCGCACTACAGCATCAACAACGGCGCGCAGCAGAACGTCCGCATGACGGCCGCCAACGGCCGCTACGAGCAGAAGGTGACGGTCGCCAGCGGCAACGTCATCGGCTACTGGTTCACCTACAACAACGGCACACCGGCGTACGACACGCCCAGGTTCACCTACACGGTGAATGGCGACACCGCGGCCAGCGGCCCGGTCTGCTTCTATGCCGACGTCAACTACACCGGCGCCAGCCTGTGCGTCAGCGCCGATTCAAGCTGGATCGGCTCTGCCTGGAACGACCGCGTGTCGTCGGTCAAGGTGCAGGCGGGCTACCAGGTCACGCTGTTCAATGACATCAACTACGGCGGCAGTTCGCTGGCGCTGACGGCCAGCGAGCCCAACCTCGTCAACCGTGGTTTCAACGACCTGACCTCGTCCTTCCGCGTGGGCACCAGCGCCACCAGCTGGAATGGCCGCACCACCTTCAACATCGTCAACCAGACCGGCGGCCGCTGGACCGACGATCAGGTCTACTGGGCCATCATTGGCCGTGACTGGTCCACCGGCAAGTTCGTGCGCGTGGATGCCGCGGGCAACCTGATCCCGATGTCCACGGCCGACAACGGCGCGCTGACGAAGAACGGCGTCACCTACACCAATTACTTCCACAAACTCAGCAACACGCGCTCCATCACCATCCCGGCGCTGGACTCGGCGCGCGTGCTGATGTCGGTGGGCTCGCCGATGTACATCCGCGTCGTCATCGACGGCAACGGCAACGTCGGCTACGCCGGCGCCAACATCGAGAACCCGACCGATCCCAACATCGACGTCTACTTCGACTTCGGCGAGATGGCCATCATCCCGCAGGGCAAGCCGGACCAGGGCATCTTCATCAACACGACGCGGGTGGATCACTTCGGCTTCCCGCTGAAGCTGCGCGTGCAGGGCCTGGGCGGCTACGACCAGACCGTGGGCGAGGCGCTGGCCGAGACGCGCGACCAACTGTTCAGCAAGTTCATCGCCGAGGTGCCGTCGCAGTTCAAGCACCTGGCGCAGGCGCCGTATGCGCCGTACCGCATCATGGCGCCAGCCCACGCCACGTTCAAACCCGGCGCGGCCAATGCCAACTATCTGCAGCCCTACATCGACGCCGTGTGGGCCCGCTACCGCAACGAAGACCTCGTCTTCACGCTGCAGAACCTGGGCACCTTCCGTGGCCGCGTCAGCGGTGACCGCTTCACGTTCACGGGCGGCTCGACGGCGGGCACGTTCTACATCAACGGCAAGCCCGACACCGCCATGGTGCTGCTGGGTGCGGGCCTGCTGGCCGATGCCAGCGGCAACCCCACCAACATCGGCACGCAGCTGCAGATTCAGGCGCAGATCTGTGCCGCGCTGAACCGCCACGTGATGGAGACGCCGGCCAACTGGTACGTGCAGTCGGCCCACTACCCGACCGGCCAGCTGGGCAACTGGTTCGCGAAGTTCTGGCACGACCACAGCATCAACAAGAAGGCCTATGGCTTTGCCTACGACGACGTGGGCGACTTCAGCCCGTCGCTGCACACGCAGGCGCCGACGACGGTGACCTACACGATCGGCTGGTGACGAGGTGGGCCGGGCGCGCGGTCAGCGCTTGTTGATGCGCCAGACCGGCAGCGTCCAGCCCGTCCACAGCGCCACGCCGCGCAGCGCCACCGCGGTTGCGGCGGCGGCGCTGATCGTGGCCCACTGCGGCCAGCCCAGTGCCGCCGCAGCCACCAGCACCCAGGCGCCGACGAAGCTGCACAGCGCGTAGGGCCGGTGGTCGTGGAACGCGGCCGGGATCTCGTTGCAGACGATGTCACGCAGCACGCCGCCGAAGGTGGCCGTGATAACGCCCATCAGCACCGCGACGATGGCCGGCATGCCGGCGTCCAGCGCCACCAGTGTGCCGTTGGCGGTGAACAGGCCCAGGCCCAGCGCGTCGGGCCACTGGATGGCGCGCTCGGTCAGTGCCAGGTGGCGTCGGCGCATGAACAGCATGGCCGCCAGGCACAGGCCCATCAGTGCCCACAGCCAGTCGGCATGTTCCACCCAGAAGAACGGGCGCCGGTCCAGCAGCACATCGCGCAGCGTGCCGCCACCGAAGGCCGACAGGCCGGCGACGATGCACAGGCCGACGACGTCCAGCTGCTTGCGCGCGCCGGCCAGCAGGCCGGACAGCGCGAAGGCGAGGGTGGCCGTGATCTCGACGGCGGATTGCAGCGTGGAGAAGTTGATGACGGGAGGTTTCATGAAGGCAGGCGCTTGCGGTTCGCTCAGTCGATCAACGCCGCGTCCTTCAGGAAGCGGGACGGGCGGCGCGGGTCGAACGTCAGCGTGAGCTGACGCCTGGCGCGTGTCATGGCCACGTAGAGCAGGTTGCGCGTCTCGGTCGAGCCGTCGCCGAACTCGCCGGCGGACAGGTGCGGCACGATGACGTGGTCGAACTCCAGCCCTTTCGCGGCCTCGATGCTGGACAGCACGACGCGGTCGTTGCTGCGCAGGCGCCGTCGCGCGCCGTCCATGGCCGTGAACATGCGGAACGCGCCGGCCACGCCGGCCTCCTCGGTGACAGCCACGCGGTGCAGCTGCGCGATGTTGTCGGCCACCTGGGCGGCATCCTCCCGGCGCACGAACACGCGGGCGGCCAGCGCCAGCGGGTCCAGCGCGTTCAGGAACGAGGCCTCGAAGGCCCCGGCGTCCTGCGTGCGCAGGAGGGCCATGGCGGCCTGCAGCTGCCGCCGGGCGGCGGGGTGGGCGCTGCGCAGCACATGGGCGTCGATGAAGGCGTGCGTCGTGTCGGCGCTGACCGCGGCCTCGGCCACCGCCACGCGCTGGGCGTCGGCGCTGTCGAGGTGGCGCAGCTCGATGCTGTCCACGCGGGCGCCCGAGAACAGCAGCAGCGCGTCCAGCAGCGCGGCCCGCTGCGCCGGGGTTTCGAAGCCCGTGTAGTCCTGGCAGGCGCTGGCATGCAGGCCGCGCACCAGCAGCGTCTCGGGGCGCTCCAGGTAGGGCGCGAAGCCCACCGCGTCGTACGGCACCCCGAGGCGCAGCAGCTCATGTTCGATCAGCACGGACTGCGCGGCATGCCGCAGCAGCACCCGCAGGCTGGACAGCGCCTTCTGCGGGTGGTGGGCCTGCGCCTGGCGGGCGATGAAGGCAGCGGCCAGCCGCGGGCTCTCGCAGGGCTCCAGCCGGATGGCCGTCTGCAGCGCGTCGTCCGCCGCGTAGGGCTTGCCGGCCAGCGCGCCGACGTGGCGGGCCAGCTGCGGGCTGAAGCGGCGGCTGTGCGTCAGCGGCAGCACCTCGGGCGTGCCGATCTCGGCGCGGAAGTGCTCGCGCATGAAGCCGGCCTCGGCGCCCGTCTGCGAGTGGATGACCTGGTCCCGGTCGCCCACGCCGACGAACGCGGCGCGCGGGTTGGCGGCCAGCACCGCCTTCAGCACGGTGAAGGCGGCGCGGTTCACGTCGTGCATCTCGTCGACGCAGATCAGCGTGAGGCCCTGCTGCAGCGCCGCGTCGCCGGCGTCGATCTCGCCGCTCAGCAGCGCCCGGGCCAGGTCGTAGGCGCCGTCGCCCTGGAAGCGGAACTCCGGCCGGTCGGGGTGGCCGCCCTTGCGGGCGAACTCGTAGCAGGCCCAGGCGCGCATCGTCAGGTAGCCGAAGCCCAGCTCGTCGGCCAGCGCGGGCGTCATGCGCTCCTCCGGGTCGAGATGCTCCACCACCATGCGGCCCTTGAGCACGTCGAAGGACTTCAGCAGCCCTTCGACGAGGTCGTGCGGCTGGGCGTCGGCCATCAGGTCGTCGGGGTGGCGCTCGTCCGGCAGCGACTGCGCGCGTTCGATGGCGCGCACCACGTAGGGCCTGGCCTGCTCGGGCGACGCGATGACGCGCGTGGCCACGCCTTCAGCGGCCACGAGCACGGCCAGGCTGAAGGCCTCGAAGGTCTGGATGCGCAGCTTCTGCACGACCGCCCGGGGCACGCCGATGCTCGCCAGCCGCTGCTGGAGCGCCGTGACGGCGGGCGCCGTGTACGTCAGGGCCAGCACGGTCTCGGGCTGGGCGCCGCGCTGCAGCGCCTGCGCGATGCGCAGCGCCAGCGTCGTCGTCTTCGCCGCGCCGGCATTGGCCTCCACGAGCAGCAGGCGGGTTCTCAGCAGCTGGATGGCCAGCTGTTCGGCGCTGGGGGTGATGCCAGTGGGCTGGAAGGGGACGTCGCTCATCGAGCGGATTGTCCCGCGCCGCATGGGCCCGACTAGCGACGTTGCACGTCGGGCCGCATCACTTCACCGTCGCCCACTTGGCCTGCGGCGCGTCGTTGGCCGAGTGCGGGATCGTCACGCCGGCCCGCATGGCCCACGGGCGCACCTGGTGGTGAATGGGGATGAACAGGAACTCGTCGCGGGTGCGCTTGAGCGCTTCCTGCATCAGCGCCAGCCGCTTGGGCACGTCGGTCTCGACCTTCATCTGCTGCACCAGCGCGTCCACCTTGGCGTCGCTGACGCGCGAGAAGTTACCCTTGCCGTCGACGCCGCCGGTCTTGGTGTGCACGATGTCCTGCAGCGTGTACTGCGCGTCGAACGTCGTCACGCCCCAGCCGTACATGTACAGCGGCAGCTCGAAGCGCTGCATCGCGGCAGAGTGCTGCGTCATCGGCTGCGTCGTCAGCCTTGCCTTCACGCCGATGCGCGCCCACATGGCCACCACGGCCTGGCAGATCTCCTCGTCGTTGACGTAGCGGTCGTTGGGGCAGGCCAGCGGCACCTCAAAGCCCTCGGCGTAGCCCGCATCCGCCAGCAGTTGCTTTGCGCGCGCCACGTCCGGCTTGGCGACGGTGTCCAGCTCGGCCGACCAGCCGTAGGTCACCGGCGCCACCATGACGGCCGCGGGGATGGAGAGGCCGCGCATCAGGCTGCGCTTGATGGCCTCGCGGTCGATGGCGATGGACAGCGCCTCGCGCACGCGCCTGTCCTTGAACGGGTTCTTGCCCTTCACGCTGCTGCCCTTGATTTCGTCGCTGCTGGCGTCCAGCGCGAAGAAGATGGTGCGGTTCTCGGGCCCGTCGATGACCTTGAGCCGCGGGTCGGCCTTGAGCTTGGCGACGTCCTGCGGCGGCAGGTCGGTCAACAGATCCAGGTCGCCCGACAGCAGCGCGGCGACGCGCGTCGCGTCCGACTTGATCGGCAGGTAGGTCACCGCGCTGATGTTGCCGGACGGCTTGTCCCACCAGTCCTTGTTGGCCACCATCGTGAGCTTCTGGTCCGGCGTCCAGCCCGTGATGCGGAAAGGCCCCGTGCCCATCGCGTTGCGAGACGCATAGGTGTCCTCCTTGGCCTTGAAGTCCTGCGGGTTCTCGTTGCGGTTCTTCTGCGCCCAGGCCTTGCTCATGATGCGCACATAGGTCAGGTTGCGCGTCAGCACGGGGTTGGGGCCGTCGAGGATGAAGTCCACCGTGTGGCTGTCGATCTTCTTCACCTCCTTGATGCCGGAGGCGTAGATGATCATGTTGCTGGCCGGATGCTTGATGCGCTGCAGGCTGAAGACCACATCGTCCGCCGTGAACGGCGTGCCGTCGTGGAACTTCACGCCGCGGCGCAGGTCGAAGCGCAGCTGCGTGGGCGTCACGTAGGTCCACTTTGTCGCCAGCGCCGGTTCCACGTCGAACTTCTCCGTGTAGCGCGTCAGGCCCTCGTAGGCATAGCCCGTGATGGTGGCCGTGGCGGAGTGGTTCTGCGAGTGCGGGTCCAGCGTCTGCACGTCGTTCTGCGCGGCCCAGCGCAGCGTGTTCGCGCCGGCCAGGTTGGCGGCCAGCAGCAGGGCGGTGGCGAGGGTGGCGAGCTTGCTCATTTGACGGTCGTGTAGCGGGCTTCGAAGTAGTCGTTGGAGCGGTGCGCGGTGTCCACGCCCGGCTTCATCGCCCACGGGCGGATCTGGTGGTGGATGGGGATGAACAGCGACTCGTCGCGGATGCGCAGCAGCGCCTCGCGGATCAGCGCGTTGCGTCTGGGCACGTCGGGCTCGAACTTGATCTTCTGGATCAGCTCATCGAGCTTGGCGTCGCTGACCTTGCCGAAGTTGAAGTTGCCGTCCGCGCCGTTGGTGCGCGTGTGGCCCCAGGCCTGCATCGCGTACAGCGCGTCATAGGTGGAGACGCCCCAGCCCAGCATGTAGAACGGCGACTCGCCGCGCTGGAAGGTCTGGCTGTGCGTGGAAAAGGGCGCGGCCACCAGCCGGGTCTTCACGCCGATCTTGGCCCACATGGACACGGCCGCCTGGCAGATCTGCTCGTCGTTGACGTAGCGGTTGTTGGGGCAGTGCAGCGGCAGCTCGAAGCCCTGGGCATAGCCCGCCTCGGCCAGCAGCTTGCGGGCCTTGTCGAGGTCGGGCTTGAGGGGCGTGTCCAGCGCCGCGTCGTAGCCGTTCACGCCGGGTGGGATCATCAGCGCCCCCGGCACCGACAGGCCACGCATGATGCTGCGCTTGATCGCCTCGCGGTCCAGCGCCAGGTTCATCGCCTCGCGCACTTTTCGGTCCTTGAACGGGTTCTTGCCCTTCACGCTGGACTCGCGCAACTCGTCGCTGCCCTGGTCCATGACGAAGAAGATGGTGCGGATCTCCGAGCCTTCCAGCAGCCTGACCTTGCCGTCCTCCTTCAGCTTGAAGAAGTCCTGCGGTGGCAGGTCGGTGACGAGGTCCACGTCGCCCGACAGCAGCGCCGCCACACGCGTCGGCGCGCTCTTGATGGGCAGGTAGCTCAGCTCGGTGACGTTGCCGGGGTTCTTGTCCCACCATGCGGTGTTGGCCACCATCTTCACGGCCTGGTCGGGCTGCCAGCTCACCAGCTTGTACGGCCCCGTGCCGTTGGCGTTGCGCGACGCGTAGTTCTCTTCCTTGGCCTTGTAGTCCTGCGTGTTGGTCGTGTTGTTCTTCGCCGACCACGCCTTGCTCATGATGGAGAAGCTGATGATGTTCTGCAGCAGCATCGGCGTGGGGGCCTCGAGGATCAGGTCGACCGTGTGGTCGTCGATCTTCTTCACGGCCTTGATGCCCGACACATAGGTCTGCTTGGTGCCCTGCGGCTGCGTGATGCGGCCGAAGCTGAACACGACGTCGTCGGCCGTGAACGGCGAGCCGTCGTGGAACTTCACCCCCTTGCGCAGGTCGAAGCGCACCTGCGTCTGCGAGAGGTACGTCCACTTGGTGGCCAGCGACGGCTCGGGGCGGTAGTCCTTGCTCAGCCGGGTCAGGCCCTCGTAGATGTGGGCGCCGATGGCGTTGGAGGTGTTGTGGTCCTGCGAGTGCGGGTCCAGCGTCAGGATGTCGTTCTGCGCGGCCCAGCGCAGCGGGGCGGCCTGGGCGGCGACCAGGGTGAGCGCGGCCAGCAGTGGCAGCAGGCGGAGCGTGGACTTCATGCGGCTTCCTTCGTCGGAGTTGAGGGACGGCAGAAGCCAAAAAATGTAGCGGCGCGCGCTGAGGTTCTGGCTAGGGCTTGCCCGCGACTTCCAGTGAGCAATCGCAACCGCTGCCCGACGAGATCCAGCGCTTCACCAGCCAGCCCCGCGGGCCGCTCGGTTGCGCCGTCAGCGCGCCGCACACATAGCGTGCACCGTCCCATTGCAGGGCGACGCAGGCACCTTTGAGGCGCCGGCTCAGCAGCGCGCCCAGCGGGCAGGGCTCGGCCAGGCAGCAGACGCCGCAGCCGTTGCACGCCGCGCCGACGGCCGGCTTGGGCGGCGCGTCGGGGTGGATTTCGATGACCTGTCGCGTCAGGTCTTGACGCCCAGCTCGCGCAGGCGCTCGTTGAGGTAGGCGTCCGCCGTGTAGCGGTCGCTGAGCACGACGTTGTCACGCGGATGCAGGAACAGCGGCAGTGACACGCGGCTCTTCTTCGCGCCTTCACCGGTGGGGTTGACGACGCGGTGCTGCGTCGACGGGTAGTAGCCCTCCGAGGCCTCCTGGAGCATGTCACCGATGTTGATCGTCAGCGTGCCGAAGTCGCACGGCACGTCGTGCCAGGCACCGTCCTTGCCCAGCACCTGCAGGCCCGGCTCGTTGGCGGCGGGCAGGATGGTCAGCAGGTTGATGTCGCCATGCGCCGCCGCACGCAGCGAGCCGGCGGGCTCGTTGCCCGTCAGCGGCGGATAGCGCAGCACGCGCAGCAGCGTCTTCGTGCTGCCCTGGATCATGTTCGACAGCGGCTCGCGGTAGCGCGCGGCGATCTCCGGCGGCGTGTACTTCTCGACCCAGCCCAGCAGTTCCTCCGCCAGCGCGTTGGCCTCGCGGTAGTAGGTGAGGGCGTCCGCCTTCAGTTGTTCAGGGATGCGACCCCAGGGGTAGACGTGGAAGTATTCCTTGATGTCCTTCTGCGTCGAGCCCTTCGCGGTTTCGGAAATCTCGGTGGAGAAATAGCCGTCCTGCGTTTCCTTGGAAAACGCGAATCCGTGCTTGGCCTCGCCGTTGAAGAAGGCCAGCCAGTCGGCATAGATCTTCTCGACCAGCGCCTGGCGGATGGGGTGGTTGGTCAGCACGCCGAACCCGGTCTCGTGCAGGGAGCGGGTGAACTTTTCGGCCGCGTCGGGCGCGCGGTAGTCGACGACCTGGACTTGCATGGGGATCTCCTGAATGTCCCTGCGCAGCCATTCAATCGCGGGGCTGTCGCGGGCGCAAGTTTACTGAGCAGTCAACTTTTCAAATCCTGGATCAGTGAACTTTGTCGCAACCCGAGCGGCTTGCCGGGCAAACCCGAGGTGCTAGAGTTCGGCCCCTTGAGACTTATGGTCCTTCCCGTCCCTTTTTCTGACTCCAGAGAAGGTGGGTCGCAATCCGCCAATCGGTCGAGCCGTGTCGCGGAAGGTTCTTCAACCAGCCAACTCCCTGGAAACCGGGGCATGAGGTGAGCGAAAGATGATGCAGCAATACAGGTCGAACTCCTACCTGTTCGGTGGCAATGCCCCGTACGTGGAGGAGATGTACGAGGCTTACCTCGACAACCCGGGCTCCGTGCCCGACAACTGGCGCGACTACTTCGACGCCCTCCAGCACGTCCCGGCCGTGGACGGCAGCGAGGCCCGTGACGTCGCCCACGCGCCGGTCATCGAATCTTTCGCTCAACGGGCCAAGGCCAACGCCTTCGCCAACAAGGCCTCCAGCGCCGATCTGGCCGTCGCCCGCAAGCAGGTGCACGTGCAGTCGCTGATCGCGGCCTACCGCTTCCTCGGCAACCGCTGGGCGGAGCTGGACCCGCTCAAGCGCGCCGAGCGCCCCAAGATCCCCGAACTCGACCCCGCGTTCTACGACCTGACCGAGTCCGACATGGACATCTCGTTCAGCGCCGTGAACAGCTACTTCGGTGGCGAGACCATGACGCTGCGCCAGATCGTGCAGGCGCTGCGCGAGACCTACTGCGGCAGCATCGGCGCCGAGTTCATGCATGGCTCCGATCCGGCCGAGAAGCGCTGGTGGCAGGAGCGCCTGGAGAAGTCGCGCAGCAAGCCCGCCTTCGGCGCCGAGAAGAAGAAGGCCATCCTGGAACGCCTGACGGCCGCCGAGGGCCTGGAGCGCTACCTGCACACCAAGTACGTCGGCCAGAAGCGCTTCTCGCTGGAAGGCGGCGAGAGCTTCATCGCCGCGATGGACGAGCTGATCAAGCGCGCCGGTGAACGCGGCGTGCAGGAAATCGTCATCGGCATGGCCCACCGCGGCCGCCTGAACGTGCTGGTCAACACGCTGGGCAAGATGCCTGCCGACCTGTTCGCCGAGTTCGAGCACAAGGCTGCCGAAGACCTGCCCGCCGGTGACGTGAAGTACCACCAGGGCTTCAGCTCCGACGTGTCCACGGCCGGCGGCCCGGTGCACCTGTCGCTGGCCTTCAACCCGTCCCACCTGGAAATCGTCAACCCGGTCGTCGAAGGCAGCGTGCGCGCCCGCCAGGACCGCCGTGGCGACACCGCCGGCGCGCAGGTGCTGCCGGTGCTGGTGCACGGTGACGCGGCCTTCGGTGGCCAGGGCGTCGTGCAGGAAACGCTGGCGATGGCCCAGACCCGCGGCTACCGCACGGGCGGCACGGTGCACATCGTCATCAACAACCAGATCGGCTTCACCACCAGCGACCCGCGCGACCTGCGCTCCACCTGGTACTGCTCCGACGTCGTCAAGATGGTCGAGGCGCCCGTGCTGCACGTGAACGGTGACGACCCGGAAGCCGTCGTCTACGCCATGCAGCTGTGCATGGACTACCGCGCCGAGTTCAAGAAGGACGTCGTCATCGACATCGTCTGCTTCCGCAAGCTGGGCCACAACGAGCAGGACACGCCGGCGCTGACGCAGCCGCTGATGTACAAGAAGATCGGCGCCCACCCCGGCACGCGCAAGGTCTACGCCGACAAGCTGGTCGCCCAGAACGTGCTGCCTGCCGAGGGCCCGGACGAGATGGTCAAGACCTACCGGGCCGCCATGGACGAAGGCCGCCACACCGTCGACCCGGTGCTGACCAACTTCAAGAGCAAGTTCGCCACCGACTGGTCGCCCTTCCTGGGCAAGAAGTGGACGGACAGCTGCGACACCGCCATCCCCGCCACCGAGTGGAAGCGCCTGGCCGAGAAGCTGACGACGCTGCCCAAGGACTTCACGCCGCACAACCTCGTCGCGAAGCTGTACGCCGACCGCGCCGCGATGGGCCGAGGTGAGGTCAACATCGACTGGGGCATGGGCGAGTCCATGGCGTTCGCGTCGCTGGTGGCTTCCGGCTACCCGGTGCGCCTGTCGGGCGAGGACAGCGGCCGCGGCACGTTCACGCACCGCCATGCCGTGCTGCACGACCAGAACCGCACCAACTGGGACGACGGCACCTACATCCCGCTGCAGAACGTCGCCGAGGGCCAGGCACCCTTCGTCGTCATCGACTCCATCCTGTCGGAAGAGGCGGTGCTGGGCTTCGAGTACGGCTACGCCGCCGCCGAGCCCAACACGCTGACCATCTGGGAAGCCCAGTTCGGTGACTTCGTCAACGGCGCGCAGGTCGTCATCGACCAGTTCATCGCCTCCGGCGAAGTGAAGTGGGGCCGTGCCAACGGCCTGACGATGATGCTGCCGCACGGCTACGAAGGCCAGGGCCCCGAGCACAGCTCGGCCCGCCTGGAGCGCTTCATGCAGCTGGCTGCGGACAACAACATGCAGATCGTGCAGCCCACCACGGCCTCGCAGATCTTCCATGTGCTGCGCCGCCAGATGCTGCGCATGTTCCGCAAGCCGCTGGTCATCATGACGCCCAAGAGCCTGCTGCGCGCGAAGGACGCGACGTCGCCGCTGGCCGAGTTCACCAAGGGCGAGTTCAAGACCGTCATCGGCGAGCAGAACGCCGAGATCGCGGCCGACAAGGTCAAGCGCGTCATCGTCTGCTCGGGCAAGGTCTACTACGACCTCGTCAAGACCCGTGCCGAGAAGAAGCACAACGACGTGGCCATCATCCGTGTCGAGCAGCTGTACCCCTTCCCGCACAAGGCCTTCGCGGCCGAGCTGAAGAAGTACCCGAACGCCACCGACATCGTCTGGTGCCAGGACGAGCCTCAGAACCAGGGGGCCTGGTTCTTTGTGCAGCACTATGTGCACGAGAACATGCTCGAAGGCCAGAAGCTCGGCTATGCCGGCCGCGCCGCCAGCGCCAGCCCGGCCTGCGGCTACGCCCACCTGCATCAGGAGCAGCAGAAGGCGCTGCTGGATCAGGCCTTCGCCAAGCTCAAGGGCTTCATCCTCACCAAATAAGACCTGCCGCGCAGCGCCCTGAACAGGCGCTGCGCTCGCTTGCGCCTGCGCATCTCACACCCAAATACAAGACACGGAGCCTCCACATCATGGCCATCGTTGACGTCCAAGTTCCCCAGTTCTCCGAATCCGTTTCCGAAGGCACGCTGCTGACCTGGAAGAAGAAGCCCGGCGAAGCCGTCACCGTCGACGAGACCCTCGTCGAGATCGAGACCGACAAGGTCGTGCTGGAAGTGCCGGCACCCGCTTCCGGCGTGCTGACCGAGATCGGCGTCGCCGATGGCAGCACCGTCACCAGCCAGCAGTTGCTGGCCAAGATCGACACCGAAGGCAAGGCCGGCGCTGCCGCGCCCGCGCCCGCTGCTGCCGCGCCGGCCGCTGCACCGGCGACCGCCGCCCCCGCTGCCACCGGCGGCAACAAGGGTGACGTGGCCATGCCCGCCGCCGCCAAGATCCTGGCCGAGAAGGGCCTGGCGGCCACCGACGTCGCCGGCTCCGGCAAGGACGGCCGCGTGACCAAGGGCGACGCGCTGGCCGCCTCGGCCAAGCCCGCCGCCGCCCCGCTGGTCGTGCCCGCCGCGCCCGCCGTCGCCAAGCCGCTGCCCAGCGTGGCCGCTCCCAGCCTGCAAAGCCTGGGCGAGCGCCCCGAGCAGCGCGTGCCCATGACCCGCCTGCGCGCCCGCATCGCCGAGCGCCTGCTGCAGTCGCAAGCCACCAACGCCATCCTGACCACGTTCAACGAAGTGAACATGGCCCCAGTGATGGAGCTGCGCAAGAAGTTCCAGGACAGCTTCACCAAGGAACACGGCACCAAGCTGGGCTTCATGAGCTTCTTCGTGAAGGCCGCCGTGCACGCGCTGAAGAAGTACCCGGTTCTGAACGCCTCGGTCGACGGTAACGACATCGTCTACCACGGCTATTTCGACATCGGTATCGCCGTCGGCTCGCCGCGCGGCCTGGTCGTGCCCATCCTGCGCAATGCGGACCAGATGAGCTTCGCCGACATCGAGAAGAAGATCGCCGAGTTCGGCAAGAAGGCCCAGGAAGGCAAGCTCGGCATCGACGAGATGAGCGGCGGCACCTTCTCCATCTCCAACGGCGGCACCTTCGGCTCCATGCTGTCCACGCCCATCATCAACCCGCCGCAGTCGGCCATCCTGGGCGTGCACGCCACCAAGGACCGCGCCGTCGTCGAGAACGGCCAGATCGTCATCCGCCCGATGAACTACCTGGCCATGTCCTATGACCACCGCATCATCGACGGCCGCGAAGCCGTGCTGGGCCTGGTGGCGATGAAGGACGCGCTGGAAGACCCGTCGCGCCTGCTGTTCGACATCTAAGTCGGAGCTACTGCGCGGCTTCATGGCGGCGCTGTGGGGCCCGTCCTCGGCATCCTCGCGTAGCGCTGCTACGTTCCGGTGCCTCGGCACCCGCGCCTTGCCCTGAAGCCGCTCGCTACGCTCCGACAGGGGCGTCAACGAAGAGTTGGAGAACTGAATGACCACCAAGCAATTCGACGTCGTCGTCATCGGCGGCGGCCCCGGCGGCTACATCGCGGCCATCCGCGCGGCGCAGCTCGGCATGAACGTCGCCTGTGTCGACGAGTGGAAGAACGACAAGGGCGGCCCGGCCCCGGGCGGCACCTGCACGAACGTGGGCTGCATCCCGTCCAAGGCGCTGCTGCAGTCGTCGGAGCACTTCGACCATGCCGGCCACCACTTCGCTGAGCACGGCATCAGCCTGGACAACCTGAAGATCGACATCGCCAAGATGGTCGGTCGCAAGGATGCCGTCGTGAAGCAGAACAACGACGGCATCCTCTACCTGTTCAAGAAGAACAAGGTCACCTTCTTCCACGGCCGCGGCAGCTTCGTCGCCGCCAAGGATGGCGGTTATGAACTCAAGGCCGGCGACGAGACCGTGTTCGCCAAGCAGGTCATCCTGGCCACGGGTTCCAACGCCCGCCAACTGCCCGGCGCGGAGTTCGACGAAGAGCTGATCCTGTCCAACGACGGCGCGCTGCGCATCCCGGCCGTGCCGGGCAAGCTGGGCGTCATCGGCTCGGGCGTGATCGGCCTGGAGATGGGCTCGGTCTGGCGTCGCCTGGGTTCGGAAGTGACTATCCTGGAAGCCATGCCGGCCTTCCTGGCCGCGGCCGACGAAGGCGTGGCCAAGGAAGCCGCCAAGGTCTTCAAGAAGCAGGGCCTGGACATCCAGCTCAGCGTCAAGATCAGCAAGGTCACCAAGGGCAAGAACGACGTCACCGTCGCCTACACCGACGCCAAGGGTGCCGAGCAGACGCTGGTGGTCGACAAGCTGATCGTCTCCATCGGCCGCGTGCCCAACACCATCGGCCTGAACGTTGAGGCCGTGGGCCTGAAGCTCGACGACCGCGGCGCCATCGTCGTCGACGACGAGTGCAAGACCAACCTGCCGGGCGTCTGGGCCGTGGGTGACGTGGTGCGTGGCCCCATGCTCGCGCACAAGGCCGAGGAAGAGGGCGTGGCGGTGGCCGAGCGCATGGCCGGCCAGCATGGCCACGTCAACTTCAACACCATCCCTTGGGTCATCTACACCAGCCCCGAGATCGCCTGGGTCGGCAAGACCGAGCAGCAGCTGAAAAGCGAAGGCGTGGCTTACAAGGCCGGCCAGTTCCCGTTCCTGGCCAACGGCCGCGCCCGCGCGCTGGGTGACACGACCGGCTTCGTCAAGTTCCTGGCCGATGCCAAGACCGACGAGATCCTGGGCGTGCACATCATCGGCCCGTTCGCGTCCGAGCTGATCTCGGAAGCCGTCGTCGCGATGGAGTTCAAGGCCTCGGCCGAGGACATCGCCCGCATCTGCCACGCCCACCCGTCGCTGTCCGAGGCGACCAAGGAAGCGGCGCTGGCCGTCGACAAGCGCACGCTGAACTTCTGATCGCGCACAGCGACACAAAAGGGGCGGCCGAACAGTCGCCCCTTTTTTTGCCATGACCACAGTCACCGAGCTCTACCAGCAGACCCTCGCCGAGCGCGGCTTCAAGGCCGACGCGGCGCAGCTGCGGGCCATCCAGGCGCTGCAGCGCTGCCAGGACGAGTGGGAGGCCTACAAGGCCCGCCGCAGCAACGCCGTGACCAAGCTGCTGGTGCGCCCGCCCATCCCGCGTGGCGTCTACATGTACGGCGGCGTGGGCCGCGGCAAGAGCTTCCTGATGGACTGCTTCTTCCAGGCCGTGCCGCTGACGCGCAAGACGCGTCTGCACTTCCACGAGTTCATGCGCGAGGTGCACCGCGAGCTGCAGGAGCTCAAGGGCATCGCCGACCCGCTGGAGGAGCTGGGCAAGCGCATCGCGCGGCGCTTTCGCCTCATCTGCTTCGACGAATTCCATGTGGCGGACGTGACCGACGCGATGATCCTGCACCGGCTGCTGGACGCGCTGTTCCGCAACCGCGTGTCCATCGTCACCACGTCCAACTTCCACCCGGATGAGCTGTACCCCAACGGGCTGCACCGCGACCGCATCCTGCCGGCCATCGAGCTGCTGAAGGCGAATCTGGAAGTCATCAACGTCGACGCCGGCACCGACTACCGTCGCCGCACGCTGGAGGACATGAAGCTCTACCTGACGCCTCTGAACGACGAGACCGAGGCCACGCTGACGCAGGCCTTCGAATCGCTCGCCGAGGCGCAGGACGAGGACCGCAAGCTGATGATCGAGCACCGCGCGATCTACGCGCGCCGGCGCGCCGGTGGCGTCGTGTGGTTCGACTTCCAGACGCTGTGCGGCGGCCCGCGCTCGCAGAACGACTACCTGGAGCTGGCCAGCCAGTTCCACACCGTCATCCTGTCCGACGTGCCCGAGATGCCCGTGCGGCTGGCCAGCGAGGCGCGCCGCTTCACGTGGCTGGTGGACGTGCTGTACGACCGCCGCGTCAAGCTCATCATCTCGGCGGCGGTGCCGGCGGAGGCGCTCTACACCGAAGGCCCGCTGGCCCACGAGTTCCCGCGCACCGTGTCGCGCTTGCAGGAAATGCGCTCGGCGGAGTACCTTGCGCTGGCCCGGCGTGACGTCGACACATCGCTGACCTGATGAGCCTTTCGATCCTTGTCCTTGCTGCTGCCGCTTCGGCGCCGCAGATCCAGCCCGCCACGCGTGCCGAGGTCGCCGCGCAGCGCGCCGCGGTCGAGCAGCGTTTCGAGCGGGAGGCCGCCGAGTGCCAGCAGCGCTTCGCCGTCAGCCCCTGCCTGGAGGACGTGCGCCAGCGCCGCCAGGCCGCGCTGGCGCCGCTGGTGCGGCACGAGCATGAGCTGGCCGCCGAGGAGCGCCGCGGCCGTGCCGCCGCGCAGACTCAGCGCGTGAAGGAGCGCGAGCTGGCCGCCGCGCAGGAGGAGGGCCAGCGCCGCCAGCAGCTGCTGGCCGCCCCGCCGGCGGAGCCGCCCGCTGTGCCGGCCTCGCACGTCACGCGGGCCCGCAACCCCGAGGCCGCGGCGCGCGAGCGCGACAAGGCCGCCAGCCAGGCGCAGGCCCAGGCCGCCGAGCGGCGCGAACGCGCGCAGCAGCGCCAGGAGCGCATGCGCGAACGCGTCGCCGAGAACGAGGCCCGGCAGCAGCATCGCGGCAAGCCTGCGGCTGCGCCGCTGCCCGTGCCGGGCGCGTCAGCCGCGTCGAGGTAACCGGCTCAGTCGAGGTTCTCGAGCTTGACGATGGCGAGCGAGAGGTTGTCGCCGCCGCCGCGCGCGCGCTGGCGCGCCTTGCTCACCAGCAGCTCGGCCGCCTCGCGCGGCGGCAGGCTGTACAGCACGCTGCCCAGCTCCTGCGCGGTGAAGTAGTGCCACAGCCCGTCGCTGCAGCACATCAGCGTATCGCCCACTTCCAGGCCCTCGAAGCGCTCCGACGTGGACGTCGGGTCCTGCACGGTGCCGAGACACGCGGTCAGCAGGTTGCTCTGCGGGTGTGAGCTGGCTTCGGCTTCGGTCAGCTGGCCTTCGTCGACGAGGCGCTGCACGTACGAATGGTCCATGGAGCGCTTCACGAGGCGCGCGCCGCGGAACCAGTAGATGCGGGAGTCGCCGGAGTGGATCCAGTGCGCGCAGCGGTCGCTGCTGACGACGAAGCCGGCGATGGTGCTGTGCGGCTCCTCCTCGGCGGAGATGGCCGTCAGCTTGATCATCAGGTGCGCCTCGGACGTGATCTGGCTCAGCAGCTCCGCGGGTGATTCGTCCTCGGGCGAGTAGCGCTCGAACAGCTGGCGGGCGGTCAGGATGACCTGGTCGGCCGCCTTGCGGCCGCCGCTCTTGCCGCCCATGCCGTCGGCCACGATGCCCATCACGCAGCCCTCGATGCGCGGGTGGGCGATGACGGCCACCTGGTCCTGCTGGTAGGCGCGGTCGCCACGGTGGGTGCCGGTGGCGGCGCTGAGTCGGAATCCGGCGGCGGTGGAGGGAGATGCCATGGCGAAAACTATACTGGCCTGTCCGCTTTCGACCCGTCGTGAGCCGCTCTCGTTAACCCCGGATGGATGAACAACTTCACTCGCTGACGCGGCGGCTCATCGAGTTGCGCATGGAGCATGCCGACCTTGACGCGATGATCGACCGGATGGCCGAGCAGGCGCCACTGGACGAACTGGCGCTGCAGCGGCTGAAGAAGCGCCGGCTGGCGCTGCGCGACATGATCGCGCGCCTGGAAGTCACGTCCGAGCCCGATGACCGAGCCTGACCTGGACGACTGGCTGGACGCGCTCGACCAGGCCACGCCGCCCGCGCCGCCTGCCGCCGACGAGCTGGCTCAGGCCGTCGAGGCGGCGTTCGACCACGACGGCCCGCTGGCCCGGCTGGACCCGGGCTACAAGCCCCGTGAGCCGCAGCTGCAGATGACCCGTGCCGTCGCGCGCGCGCTGAGCCGCCGCCAGGCCCTGGTTGTCGAGGCCGGGACGGGCGTCGGCAAGACCTTCGCCTACCTCGTGCCCGCGCTGCTGGCGGGCAGCCGCGCGCTCATCAGCACGGCCACCAAGAGCCTGCAGGACCAGCTCTACCTGCGCGACCTGCCGCGGCTCACCAAGGCGCTGAACACGCCCGTGCGGCTGGCGCTGCTGAAAGGCCGCAGCAGCTACCTGTGCCTGCACCGCATGAAGGAGGCGCGCGTGTCCGGCGAGTTCCCGGACCGGCGCACCGCGATGTCGTTGGCGCGCATCGAGCGCTGGGCGCTGGGCACGGCGACGGGCGACTTCGCCGAGATCGACGGCCTGGACGAGCGCTCGCCCATCATCCCCATCGTCAGCTCCAGCCGCGAGAACTGCCTGGGCCAGGAATGCCCGGACTGGAAGGCCTGCTACGTCGTGAAGGCGCGGCGCGAGGCGATGGAGGCCGATGTCGTCGTCGTCAACCACCACCTGTTTTTCGCCGACATGACGCTGCGCGACACCGGCGTGGCCGAGCTGCTGCCCAGCGTCGAGATCGCCATCTTCGACGAGGCGCACCAACTGGCCGAGGCCGGCGTGCAGTTCCTCGGCACGCTGCTGGGCACGGCCGCACTGATCGACTTCGCGCGCGACATGCTGGCGCAAGGCCTGGCCCATGCGCGCGGCGTGAACGACTGGCAGGGGCTGCATGCCGGCGTCGAGAAGGCCGCGCGCGAGCTGCGGCTGGCGGCCGCCGGCGCGCTGGCCACGGCCGGGCGCGAGCTGCGCGGCACGCTGAAGCTGGGCTGGAAGGAGCGCGCCACGCAGCCCGCCTTCGGTGCGGCGCTCGCGGGTGTCGAGCAGGCCTGCGCCGGCGCGCTGGAGGCGCTGACCGCGGTGCGCGAGGCCGCGCCCGACTTTGCGCGGCTGTGCGAACGCGCCCAGCAGCTGCGCGACCTGGCCAGGCAGTTCGCGGCCGACCCCGACCCGGGCGATGTGCGCTGGATAGACATCAGCCCGCACGCGGCCCGGCTGGTCGAGTCGCCGCTGGACATCCGCGACGCGATGCAGCAGCAGCTCGAAGGCCCGCCCAAGGCGTGGATCTTCACGTCCGCCACGCTGGGCGACGACGAGCGCCTGACCTGGTTCACCGAGCCCGCCGGGTTGCAGGATGCCGAGATCCTGCGCGTCGGCAGCCCGTTCGACTACGCGGCCCATGCGCGGCTGTACGTGCCGCGGGGGTTCCCGAAGCCTGCTGAGCCGGCGCATGCGCCCAGCGTCGCGCTGCTGGCGTCGAGGTTGGCCAGGGCGCTGGGCGGGCGCACCTTCGTGCTGACGACGACGCTGCGCAACCTGCAGACCGTGGCCGACGCGCTGCGCGAGCGCTTCGAGGAGGGCGGCGACGCCATCGCCGTGCTGCAGCAGGGGGCGCTGCCGAAGCGTGTGCTGCTGCAGCGCTTTCTCGACAACCCGGCGTCGGTGCTGGTGGGCTCGGCGAGCTTTTGGGAAGGCATCGATGTGCCGGGCGAGGCGCTGCAGTGTGTTGTCATCGACAAGCTGCCGTTCCCGCCGCCCAACGACCCGCTCGTGGAGGCGCGCGTGCAGCGGCTGGAGGCCGAGGGGCGCAACGCGTTCTCGGAGTATTTCATCGCCGAGGCGGCGATTGCGCTCAAGCAGGGGGCGGGGCGGCTGATCCGCACCGAGACCGACCGCGGCCTGCTGGTGGTGTGCGACCCGCGCATGGCCGGCATGAACTACGGCCGCCGGCTGCGCGCCGCGTTGCCGCCGATGACGCCCGTGGCCAACGAGGCCGAGGCGCTGGAGTGGCTGCAGCGGCTGAACGCGGAGCGAACCTGAAGCGTGGGCGGGGCGTGCCCGGGCTGCAATGAAAAACGGGCCTGACGGCCCGTTCATTCAATTCACCAGACTTTCCACCACGGCTTCTTCTTCTTGCCGCCGCCCGATGCGTACTCGCTGTCGGGGAAGTTCTTGTCGAGCACGCGGCGCGCGTCGTCGCGCAGCTGCGTGAGGCCCAGCTTGTCGTAGCTCTCGCTCATGATGTAGAGCGCTTCCTCGATGCCGGGCGCGTACTGGAACTCGGCGACGGCCGACTGCGCGCGATTGGCCGCGGCCACGTAGGCCTTGCGGTTGAAGTAGTAGCGCGCGACGTGCACCTCGTAGGCCGCCAGCGTGTTGGAGATGAAGTTGGCGCGCGTCTGCGCGTCGGCCGCGTACTTGGATTCGGGGAACTGCTCGACGAGCTGGCGGAAGGCCAGCAGCGCCTCGCGCGAGGCCTGCTGGTCGCGCTCGGAGACGTCCTGGCCGGCGAGGCGGCCGAACAGGCCCAGGTCCTCGTTGAAGTTGACGATGCCCTTCATGTAGAGGGCGTAGTCCATCGCCGGGCTGGACGGGTTGAGCTTGATGAAGCGGTCCAGCGTGGACACCGCCTGCGCGCGCTCGGCCGTCTTGTAGTAGGCCCAGGCCAGGTCCAGCGTGGCCTGCTGGCCCATCGTCGTGCCGGCGGCGCGGCCTTCGATCTTCTCCAGCGTCTTGATCGCGCGGTCGTAGCTGCCGGCGTTCAGGTCGTCCTTCGCGTCTGCATACAATTTGTCCAGTGCGGCCTGCGAGTTCGGGTCGTCCTTGGCCGTGGAGCCGCAGCCGCTCATGCCGAGCGCGAACGCCATCAGGACGGCGCCGGCGACGATGCGGCCAGCCTTGAATTTCTCAACAAACATGTCTGAAGTCGGGGCTTAGCTGCCGGCCGGTCACACTGAACAATGGACGCGGAGTATAGGGCGGGGGGTCTTCAGGACCCGGAAGACGACGCGGGCGAGTTCGCGCCCGGCGACGAGGCGCCCGAGCGCCGCGGTGCCGACGTCGATGCGGGCGGGCATGGGGAGCGGCTGGACCGCTGGCTGACGGGCCTGGCGCCCGAGTTCTCGCGCAATCACCTGCAGGCGCTCATCGAGCGCGGCTGCGTGACGGTGGACGGCAAAGCTTTGCTCAAGCCGGCGCACAAGCTGCGCGCCGGCCAGCGGATCGAGATCGAGCTGCAGCCCACCGACGAGAGCCGCGCGTTCCGTGCCGAGGCGATGGCGCTGGACATCGTGTTCGAGGACGAGCACCTGATGGTCATCGACAAGCCGGTGGGCCTGGTGGTGCACCCGGCGCCGGGCAACTGGTCCGGCACGCTGATGAACGGGCTGCTGGCCCACCACCCGGCGGCGGCCAGCCTGCCGCGTGCCGGCATCGTGCACCGCCTGGACAAGGACACCAGCGGGCTGATGGTGGTCGGCAAGACGCTGGAGGCCGTCACGGCGCTGAGCCGCCAGATCGCCGCCCGCGAGGTGCATCGCGAGTACCTGGCGCTGGCGTGGGGGCGTGTCGAGGAGCCGTTCGTCGTCGAGAAGGCGATGCGCCGCGACCCGGTATCGCGCGTGAAGATGGCCATCGCGCCCGCCAACCTCGGCAAGCCGGCGCGTACCGACGTGTTCCCGCTGGGCGTGGGCGAGGTGCAGGTCAACGGGCAGGCGCGGCCGGTCAGCGCCGTGCATTGCGTGCTGCACACGGGCCGCACGCACCAGATCCGCGTGCACCTGACGCACAGCGGCCACCCGCTGCTGGCAGACACGCTGTACGGCGGCGTGCCGGCGCTGGGGATGACGCGCCAGGCGCTGCATGCGGCGCGGCTGTCGTTCACGCACCCGGCCTCCGGCGAGGCGCTGGCGCTGCGCGCGCCGCTGCCCGCCGACCTGGCCGCGGCGTGGGCACAGGTGGGCGCGGCGGAGCTTGCCGGCTGACATGGCTACAATGCGCTCCGTTGTTGTGCCTGAGCGCTGCGCCACGAGGTTGCAGCCCTTCGCGGGATCGCAGTCCCTCCCGGAAGCCGCCAACCAGATCGCCGATGCGCCCGCCCCTTGAAGGCCGGCCGCGGCGCACCATGCCAGACCGCCCCGCCGCCCGACGAACGCCTGGACCAGGCGCGCAGGCCAGGGGCCATCGCCAGAGCTCTCCCCATTGAGGGTGCGAAGTTGAGTTCATGAATACCCAGGATGCCAAGCGCGTCCTTGAAACCGCGCTGATCTGTGCCTCGCAGCCGCTGACGTTGCGCGAGATGCGCAGCCTGTTCGCCGACGAGCTTGGCGCCGACACGCTGCGCAGCCTGCTCGACGACCTGGGCCGCGACTGGGACGGCAAGGGCGTGGAGCTGGTGGCGCTGGCCTCGGGCTGGCGCTTCCAGAGCCGGCCCGAGCTGCGCGAGTACCTGGACCGGCTGCACCCGGAAAAGCCGCCGCGCTACTCGCGCGCCGTGCTGGAGACGCTGGCCATCATTGCCTACCGCCAGCCCGTCACCCGCGGCGACATCGAGGACATCCGCGGCGTCGTCGTGGCCAGCCAGATCATCAAGCAGCTGGAAGACCGCGGCTGGATCGACGTCATCGGCCACCGCGAGACGCCTGGCCGGCCGGCGCTGTACGCGACGACCAAGGCTTTTCTCGACGACCTGGGCCTGGCCAGCCTGGAACAGTTGCCGGCGCTGGACGTCGGCAGCGAGCCGCCGGCCTTCGAGGCGTTGCAGGGCCAATTGCTGGCCGACGCCGAGGAGGTGTCTGCCGAGACTCCGGCCGAGGCGGCGCCCGAGGCATCGTCCGAACTGGCTGTCGACCCGCTCGTGGAGCCGCCTGCCGCAGCGCCCGAGCCTGAGCCCGAGCCCGAGGCCACCAAGGCTCTGGCCGACCACCGGGCACCGTCGCTGAGCCTGTTCGGCAACGACGGCACCCCCGCCCTGCCTGATTCCAGTCCCACCGATCCCACCGATCCCACCGATCCGTCCCCGCAACCCCAGCACTGACCCGCATGAACGACGCCGCCGATCAAGACAAGCCCCTGCCCGCCGCCGAAGGCGATGCACCCGCAGCGCCCAAGCGGCGCCGCACGACCAAGGCTGCTGCCATCGAGGTCGCTCCGGAGGCGGCGGCTGCCGCGGACGAGGCCGCCGTGCCGGTGAAGCGCACGCGCCGCAAGGCCATCGCAGCCGAGGCGCAGGCCCCCGAGGCTGCTGCGCCTGAGGCCGCGCCTGCAGAGGAGGCAGCCCCGGCCCCGGCCCGCAAGCGCGCGCCGCGCAAGGCGGCCGCCGCCGAGGCTGAGTCGGCGCCGGCGGTGGCGCCCGAGTCGGCGCAGGCGCCGCTGTTCACGCTGGCGGACGAGGTGCCGGCTGCGGCGCCGGCCGCGGCGGCGGGCGAGGGTGACGGCGTTGATGAAGGTGAGGGCGGCGGCGGCGAGGGCGAGGACGGTGAGCGCGGTGGCCGCAGCCGCAACCGCCGGCGCAACCGCAAGGAGCGTGCGGAGCGCCAGGCGGCGACGCAGGCGGAAGGTGGCGGCAGCGAGCCGCCCAGCCCGGCCGTGACGCCAGAGCTGGTGGAGGCCGCCGGCGCGCGCTTTGCCGATGTGTTGTCGGGCAACCTGGATGCCGAGTCCGAAGGTCCGCTGGGCGAGCCGCCCACGCTGCGCCCCGAGCCGGACGAGGCAGAGGCCGGTGACGGCGAGACCAAGCGCGTGCTGGCGGCCGACGCCGACGCGCCCAAACTGCAGAAGGTGCTGGCGCAGTCCGGCATCGGTTCGCGCCGCGACATCGAGGAGTGGATCGCCGAGGGCAAGATCGAGGTGAACGGCGAGGTCGCCCACGTCGGCCAGCGCATCTCGTTCGGCGACCGCGTGAAGGTCAACGGCAAGGATGTGCGCGTGCGCATCTCGCCCCCCAACCCGCGCATCCTGGCCTACCACAAGCCCACCGGCGAGGTGTCGACGTTCAACGACCCCGAGGGCCGGCCGACCGTGTTCCGCACGCTGCCGCGCGTGCAGGGTCAGAAGTGGCAGTCCGTCGGCCGCCTGGACATCAACACCGAAGGTCTGCTGCTGTTCACCAACTCGGGTGAGCTCGCCAACCAGCTGATGCACCCGCGCTTCGGCGTGGAGCGCGAGTACGCGGCCCGTGTGCTGGGCTCGCTGAGTGACGAGCAACGCGCCAAGCTGCTGGAAGGCGTCAGCGTCGACGGCCAGACGGCCGCGTTCAAGGCCATCGAGGATGGTGGTGGCGAAGGCGCAAACCGCTGGTACCGCGTGACGATCACCGAAGGCCGCAACCGCGAGGTGCGCAAGCTGTTCGAGGCCGTCGGCATGGTCGTCAGCCGCCTGATCCGCATCCGCTACGGCACCGTTGTGCTGCCGCGAGGCCTCAAGCGTGGCGTCTGGGTGGAGCTGGGCGACGACGATGTGCGCGTCATCCGCCGCCTGGCGGGGCATACGTCCAATGCCGGCCAGAACCAAGGTCAGGGCCAGCCAGGCCAGGGCAAGGGCCAGCAGCAGGGCGGCAAGAACGACCGCAACAAGCGCCGCAACGACGACCGCCATGCCGGCGTCGGCCCGCGCCCCAGCCGGCCGCCCGAGCCGCAGCAGCAGCGTCCGCAACGCGAGGAGCGCGTGCAGCGCCGGGATCACGATGAGGATGACGATGACTTCATTCCTCACCACATCAATCCGTTGGAGCAGACCTTCGACCGCCGCCACGCCAGCGGCGGCAAGCGCGGTCTGCCCCAGGGCTTCGGCGCCGGCGGCAGCCAGCAGCAGGACAGGCCTCGCGGCGGCGGCAACAAGGGCGGCCCGCGCGAGCCCGATCCGATGCAGACCTCCGTGGGCTACATCGGCGGCGACGCCTTCCTGCGCCGCGGTGGCGGTGGCGGTGGTCGTGGCGGCAAGGGCGGTGGCGGCCGTTCGGGCGGCGGCTACGGCGGCCGGCGCTGAAACTGGCTTCAAGCTGCAACTAGGGTCATCCCTGAACGCTACAATCGCAGGCTTTGTCCAATACGCCCCTTCAGGAGAATTCCATGGCGATCGAAACCACCCTGTCCATCATCAAGCCCGATGCCGTGGCGAAGAACGTCATCGGCCAGATCTACGCCCGCTTCGAAGCCGCCGGCCTGAAGGTCGTCGCCGCCAAGATGGTGCACCTGTCGCGCGGTGAAGCCGAGCAGTTCTACGCCGTTCACAAGGCCCGCCCGTTCTTCAACGACCTGGTCAACTTCATGATCAGCGGTCCCGTGATGATCCAGGCCCTGCAAGGCGAAGGCGCCATCCTGAAGAACCGTGACCTGATGGGCGCGACCGACCCGAAGAAGGCCGAGAAGGGCACCATCCGCGCCGACTTCGCCGACAGCATCGACGCCAACGCCGTGCACGGCTCCGACGCCGCCGAAACGGCCGCCGTCGAAGTGGCGTTCTTCTTCCCCGGCATGAACGTCTACGCTGCCAAGTAAACCCCCAACGGGGTCGGGAGACCCCGGCCCAGGAAGTTCGTATGGACGCGGTCAACCTGCTCGGTTTTGACTTGCCAGGCCTGGCCGCCTACTGCGAGCAACTGGGCGAAAAGAAGTTCCGTGCGACCCAGCTGTTCCGCTGGGTCCACCAGAAGGGCGCGTCGGACTTCGATCAGATGTCCGACCTCGCCAAGTCCTTGCGCGACAAGCTCAAGGGCCGTGCGCACATCACCGCGCTGCCAGTGATCTCCGAGCATGTGTCCGCCGACGGCACCATCAAATGGCTGTTCGATGTCGGTGCCGGCAACGCGGTCGAGGCGGTGTTCATTCCGGAGGACGACCGTGGCACGCTGTGCGTCTCCAGCCAGGCCGGCTGCGCCGTGGGCTGCCGCTTCTGCTCCACCGGCCATCAGGGCTTCAGCCGCAACCTGACGACGGCCGAGATCACGGCCCAGCTGTGGTTTGCCGAGCATTCGCTGCGCAAGCGCCTCAACACCGCTGAACGCGTCATCTCCAACGTGGTGATGATGGGCATGGGCGAGCCGCTGCAGAACTACGACCAGCTGGTCCCGTCGCTGAAGACCATGCTGGACGACCACGGCTACGGCCTGAGCCGCCGCCGCGTGACGGTGTCGACGTCCGGCGTCGTACCGATGATCGACCGGCTGCGCGAGGACTGCCCCGTCGCGCTGGCCGTCAGCCTGCACGCGCCGACCGATCCGCTGCGCGACCAGCTCGTGCCGCTGAACAAGAAGTACCCGATCGCCGAGCTGCTGGACAGCTGCAACCGCTACCTGGAGAAGGCGCCGCGCGACTTCATCACCTTCGAGTACTGCATGCTGCAGGAGGTGAACGATTCGCCGGAGCAGGCGCGCGAGCTCGTCAAGCTGCTCAAGGGCAAGCCGGCGACGCCGGGCCGCCCCAAGGCGCCGGGCACCCCCTCGGGGGGCAGCGAGCCGGCAGGTGAGCGTGGGGGCTCCGGTGTCAGTTGCAAGATCAACCTGATCCCGTTCAATCCGTTCCCGGCGTCGGGCCTGATCCGAAGCACGAATGCGCGCGTGCAGGCCTTTGCCGAGGTGCTGATCCAGGCCGGCATCGTGACGACCGTGCGCAAGACGCGCGGCGACGACATCGACGCCGCCTGTGGCCAGCTGGCCGGCGAGGTGCAGGACCGCACCCGCGCGCATATCCGCATGGTCAGGGCCCCCGTGACGGTGGCCAAATCCACGCCGTGACACGCTGGGTGTCCAACCACGAGGATTTGATGAAGCGACTGCTGACCGTCCTGACTGCCTGTCTGCTGGCGGCCTGTGCCACCACCGGCACCGCGCCCACCGCCGACCGCGAGATCAAGACCGATTCCGACCAGACCGATGCCGACCGCCGCGCGGCCATCCGGCTGGAGCTGGCTCAGGGCTACTTCTCGCGCGGCCAGTTCCCGACCGCGCTGGACGAGCTCAAGCTCGCGCTGCAGGCCAAGCCCGACATGCGCGAGGCCGTGAACCTGCGTGGTCTCATCTACGCCGCTATGGGCGACCACCAGCTCGCCGAGGAAACCTTCCGGCGCGCCTTGGCTGTCTACCCCAACGACCCCGATACGCTGCACAACTACGGCTGGTTCCTGTGCCAGCAACAGCGCTGGCCGACGGCCGACTCGCTGTTCGATCAGGCGCTGGCCCAGTCCACCTACCGTGCGCCGGCCCGCACGCTGTTGGCCAAGGGCGTGTGCGAGGCGCGTGCCGGCCGCCTGCTGGTGGCCGAGAAGACGCTGTCGCGGGCCTTCGAGCTGGACCCCGGCAGCCCCGTCATCGCCGTCAACCTGTCGGAAGTGCTCTACCGCAACCGAGAGCTGGAGCGGGCCCGCTTCTACGTGAAGCGCGTCAACGACCAGCCCGAGCAGCTCAATGCGCAGAGCGTGTGGTTGCAGCTGCGCGTCGAGCGCAAGCTGGGCCATAGCAACGCGGTCGACGACCTGGCCCAGATCCTGCGCCGCAGGTTCCCGCAGGCCCCGGAAACGCAGGCGCTGGACGCCGGCCGCTACGAAGACTGAGCCGCTGCGCGGCCGACAAGAAGAAGAGACGATGGAACCCATCTCCGAGGGGCGCGAGCCCCAGGCAACCACCGCTGGCGCCTGGCTGAGGAACGCGCGCCAGCAGCGCGGCCTGCATATCGCGGCGCTGGCCGTCATGCTCAAGGTGCCCCAGGCCAAGCTGGAGGCGTTGGAGGCCGACCGCTATGACGACCTGCCCGACGCGACCTTCGCGCGCGCACTGGCGACTTCGGTCTGCCGGGCGCTGAAGATCGACGCAGCGCCGGTGCTCGCGCTGCTGCCACGCACGCGCGACCAGCAGTTCGACATGCGCCCCGGTCTGAACCAGCCCTTCCGCGAGCGCAGCGCGGGCGGCCCCATCGACGGCGGCGTGCTCGCCGTCGTCGCGCGACCGGTCGTGTGGGGCCCGGCCCTGCTGCTGATCGCTGCGGCGGCCATTTACTGGATTCCCGCCGGCTGGCTGCCCGAGCGCGACGCGGCCTCGGCGCCGGCGGCCGCTTTGCCGGCTTCGGGCGTCGTGACGGCCGCCGCCGGCAGTGCGCCCGTCGTCGAGTTCGTGCCCGCGCCGGCCGCCACCGAGCCGGTGACGTCGGCCCCCGCGACCTTGGCTGCGTCCGCGCCCGCCGTCGTTGCGTCGGCGCCGTTGCAGGTGCGTGACGTCGCGCCGCCGCCCGCCGCCGCACCGGCGCCCGTGCCAGCGGCGGTGGCCGCTGCGGCCGGATCGGCGCTGCGCGTGACGGCCAGCGCCGACAGCTGGATCGAGATCGTCGATGCCAGGGGGCAGATCGTGCTGTCGCGCGTGCTGCGCCAGGGTGAACAGCAGGATTTCTCTGGCGCCGCGCCGTACAAGGTGCGCGTCGGCAACGTGGGCGGCACCAGGATCGAATGGCGCGGCAGCGTCGTCGACCTGGCCGCCCGCGCCAACAACAACGTCGCCCGTCTGGAGTTGAATTGATGAGCGAGTGGATCATTCCCGAGGCCGCCCCCGCGCCGCGCAGGAGTCGCCAGGCCCGCGTCGTCTGGGGCAACCGAGTCGTGACCGTCGGCGGTGATGCGCCGGTGCGCGTGCAGTCGATGACGAACACCGATACGGTGGACGCCATCGGGACCGCCATCCAGGTCAAGGAGCTGGCCATCGCCGGTTCCGAGATGGTGCGCATCACGGTCAACACGCCGGAAGCCGCCGAGCAGGTGCCCTACATCCGCGAGCAGCTGGACCGCATGGGCATCGATGTGCCGCTGGTGGGGGACTTCCACTACAACGGCCACCGCCTGCTGACCGAGCATCCGGCCATGGCGCAGGCGCTGTCCAAGTACCGCATCAACCCCGGCAACGTGGGCAAGGGCGAGAAGAAGGACAAGCAGTTCGCCCAGATGATCGAAGCGGCGATGAAGTACGACAAGGTCGTGCGCATCGGCGTCAACTGGGGCAGCCTGGACCAGGAGCTGCTCACGCAGTTCATGGACGAGAACGCCCGCCGCGCGCAGCCCTGGGGCGCCAAGCCGGTCATGTACCAGGCGCTGGTCGAGTCCGCGCTGACGTCAGCCGCCTATGCCCGCGAGCTGGGCATGAACCCCGACAACATCATCATCAGCTGCAAGGTCAGCGGCGTGCAGGACCTGATCTCGGTCTACCGCGAGCTGGCCCGCCGCTGCGATTACGCGCTGCACCTGGGGCTGACCGAAGCCGGCATGGGCACCAAGGGCACCGTCGCGTCCTCCGTCGCCTTGGGCATCCTGGCGCAGGAGGGCATCGGCGACACCATCCGCGTCAGCCTCACGCCGCAGCCGGGCGAGGCGCGCACGCAGGAGGTCGTCGTCGCGCTGGAGATCCTGCAGTCGCTGGGTCTGCGCCACTTCAACCCCAGCGTTACGGCCTGCCCGGGCTGCGGCCGCACCACCAGCACCACGTTCCAGGAACTGGCCAAGCAGATCGACGACTTCCTGCGCCTGCAGATGCCGGTCTGGCGCAACAAGTACCCCGGTGTCGAGGAGATGAAGGTGGCCGTCATGGGCTGCATCGTCAACGGTCCCGGCGAGAGCAAGCACGCCGACATCGGCATCAGCCTGCCCGGCACCGGCGAGGCGCCCGCGGCGCCCGTCTTCATCGACGGCGAGAAGGCCGTGACCCTGCGTGGCGACAACATCGCGCAGGAGTTCCACGCGCTGGTCGAGAACTACATCGAGAAGCGCTTCGGCGCCAAGGCCACGGCCTGAACACGGATCCCATGAGCGAGACCAAGAAAGTGCAGCCGCTCCAGGCTGTCAAGGGCATGAACGACATCCTGCCGCCGGAATCGGCGCGCTGGGAGCAACTCGAAGCGACGATGCGCGGCGTGCTGGCGCGCTACGGCTACAGCAACGTGCGCGTGCCCATCGTCGAGCCGACGGCGCTGTTCGTGCGCGGCATCGGCGAGGTGACGGACATCGTCGAGAAGGAGATGTATGCCTTCGAGGACCGCGCCGACAAGCACGGCCATGCCGAGCACCTGGCGCTGCGCCCCGAGGGCACGGCGGGCGTCGTGCGCGCGATGATCGAGCACAGCTACCTGCGCGACAGCCCGCGCCGGCTGTACTACGTCGGCCCGATGTTTCGCCGCGAGAAGCCGCAGAAGGGCCGCTACCGCCAGTTCCACCAGATGGGCATCGAGGCGCTGGGCTTTGCCGGCCCGGACGTGGACGCCGAGGTCATTCTGCTGGCCCGCACGCTTTGGCGCGAGCTGGGCCTGAAGGAGGGCGAGGACGTCACGCTGGAGATCAATTGCCTGGGCCAGCCCGACGAACGTGCCGCGCACCGTGCCGCGCTGATCGCTCACCTGGAGCAGCACCAGGACGTGCTGGACGAGGAGGCCAAGTCCCGCATGTACAGCAACCCGCTGCGCGTGCTGGACACCAAGAACCCGACCATGCAGGCCATGGCCGAGGCCGCACCCAAGCTGCTGGACTTCCTGGGCGAAGCCTCGCTGGCGCACTTCAACGGCGTGAAGGCGCTGCTGGATGCCGTCGGCCTGGCCTACCGCATCAACCCGCGCCTCGTGCGCGGGCTGGACTACTACAACCTCACCGTCTTCGAGTGGGTGACGGACAAGCTGGGCGCCCAGGGCACCGTCTGCGCTGGCGGCCGCTACGACGGCCTCGTCGAGCAGCTGGGCGGCAAGGCGACACCGGCGGTCGGCTTCGGCATGGGCCTGGAGCGGCTGCTGCTGCTGCTGGAGACACTGGGCTTGCAGGCGCCCACCGCGGCGCCGGACGTCTACGCCGTCGTGCCCGATCCGGCCGAGCTGCCGCGCATCCTGCCCACGCTGGAAGCGCTGCGCGCGGCCGGCGTGGCCGTGCAGATGCACGCCGGCGGCGGCTCGTTCAAGTCGCAGTTCAAGAAGGCCGATGGCTCCGGCGCGCGCTACGCGCTGGTGTTCGGCGCCGATGAGCTGGCTCGCGGCGAAGTGGCTGTGAAGCCGCTTCGCGACGGGGCTGAACAGACCAGCCGCCAACTCGCCGACGTGGCCGCCTGGGCGGCCGAACTGCGCACCGCATAATCCCGGGCCCCGCCCTGCACAAGCTGACTTCCTCTCATGGCATCGCATCTCGACCTCGAAGAACAAGAACAACTTGACCAGCTCAAGGCCTTCTGGAAGCGCTGGGGCAACCTGATCACGTGGTTGATCACGGCTGCGCTCGCCGCCTTTGCCGCCTGGCAGGGCTGGAACTGGTACCAGCGCGACCAGGCCGCCAAGGCCGCCGCGATGTACGACGAGTTTGACCGCGCCGTCAGCGCGCAGGACCTCGACAAGGCCAGCGCCGCCGCCGGCGACCTCAAGGCTCGCTTCGCTGCCACCGGTTTCGCGGCGCAGGCCGGCCTGCAGGTCGCCAAGCTGCAGCTGGACAAGGGCAAGGCCGATGACGCCAAGCAGAGCCTGACCTGGGTGGCCGAGCAGGGCTCTGAGAGCTCCTACCGTGACCTGGCCCGGCTGCGCCTGGCCGGCCTGCAACTGGACGCCAAGGCCTACGACGACGCGCTGAAGACGCTGGACGCCATCAAGTCCGCCGAGTTCGCCGCGCTGGTGGCCGACCGCCGCGGTGACGCGCTGCTGCTGCAGGACAAGCGCGATGCGGCCAAGGCCGAGTACCAGAAGGCGCTGGCCGGCCTCGAGAAGACGCAGGACTACCGCCGCATCATCGAAGCCAAGCTCGCCACGCTGGGCGTGCCCACCGCCGTCGAAGCCACGCCTGGAGCCGCGCAATGAAGCGCCTCGTTCACGTCACGCTGATCTCGCTGGCCGCGGCCACGCTGTCGGGCTGTTCGACGATCAGCAACACCTGGAACAACTGGTTCGGCGACGCCAAGAACAAGCCCGCCGTGCTGGAGGCGCTGACCGGCCCGGCCACGGGCCGCGTCGTCTGGAGCAGCAAGGGTGACGACGTCACCTTCCCGCTCAGCATCGCGACGCCGGGGGACCGGTTCGTCGTCGCCAGCGTCGACGGCAGCGTGCGCGCGCTGGCCGCCGCCGACGGCCGCGAGCTGTGGCGCGGCACGGCCGGCGCCAAGCTGGCGGCCGGCGTCGGCAGTGACGGCCGCTTCGCCGCGGTGGTCAACCGCGACAACGAGCTGGTCGTGTTGGACAAGGGCAGCGTGGTCTGGAAGAAGGCGCTGCCCACGCCCGTCATCGCCGCGCCGCTGGTGGCCGGTGAGCGCGTCTTCGCGCTGACGCTGGACCGTCAGGTCATCGCGTTCGACGCGTTGGACGGCCGCAAGATCTGGGAACTGCGCCGCCCCGGCGAGCCGCTGACGCTGGCCAAGGCCGGCGTGCTGATGGCCTACAAGGACACGCTGATCGTTGGCCAGGGTGCGCGCCTGGCTGGCGTCGACCCGCTCAAGGGTCAGCTGCGCTGGGAAGCCAGCGTGGCCACGCCGCGGGGCACCAATGAGGTCGAGCGTCTGGCCGACCTCGTCGGCCCGGCCGTGCGCCAGGGCGAGGTCATCTGCGCGCGCGCATTCCAGTCCTCCGTGGGCTGCGTCAACGCCGAGCGCGGCAGCGCGCTTTGGAACCGCATCGTCGGTGGCACCAACGGCATCGGTGCGGACGACCAGATCGTCGTCGCCGGTGACGCGTCGGATCGCATGTCGGCCTGGAAGCTGGCCAACGGCGACCTGGCCTGGTCGGCCGACCAGTTCCAGCTCCGCAAGCTGTCCGCGCCGGTGGTGCTGAACAAGCAGGTCATCGTGGGCGACTTCGAAGGCCAGGTTCACCTGCTGGACCGCGATACCGGCAAGACCCGCTCACGCATCGCCACCGACGGCACCCCCGTCGCCGCCATCACGCTGCTGGGTGACACCGCCCTGGTGGCGACCCGCAATGGCGGCCTGTTCGCCATCAAGGCGGAATGAAGCCCACGACATGAAGCCAGTGATTGCCTTGGTCGGCCGCCCCAACGTGGGCAAGTCGACGCTGTTCAACCGCCTGACGAAGTCGCGCGATGCCATCGTGGCCGACTTCGCCGGCCTGACGCGCGACCGCCACTACGGCGACGGCCGCCTGGGCGACCGTGAGTTCATCGTCATCGACACCGGCGGCTTCGAGCCCGACAGCTCCACCGGCATCGTCAAGGAGATGGCCAAGCAGACCAAGCAGGCGGTCGCCGAGGCCGATGCGGTCATCTTCGTCGTCGACGTCCGCCTGGGCCTGTCGGCGCATGACAGCGACATCGCCCGCTACCTGCGCAGCGTCAACAAGCGCGTGCATCTGGCCGTCAACAAGGCCGAGGGCATGAGCGAGTCGCCGCTGCTGGCCGAGTTCCACGAACTGGGCATGGGTGAGCCGCACCCGATCTCGTCGGCGCACGGGCAGGGCATCCGCAGCCTGCTCGATGCCGTGCTGGAGCCCTTCGACGCGACCGAGCGCGACGACCAGGCCGAGGATCGCGATGTCATCCGCCTCGCGGTTGCCGGCCGGCCCAACGTCGGCAAGAGCACGCTGATCAACACCTGGCTGGGCGAGGAGCGGTTGGTCGCCTTCGACATGCCGGGCACCACCCGCGACGCCATCGCTGTGGACTTCGAGCGCAACGGCCAGAAGTTCAAGCTCATCGACACGGCCGGCCTGCGCCGCAAGGGCAAGGTCTTCGAGGCCATCGAGAAGTTCTCGGTCGTCAAGACGCTGCAGGCCATCGCGGACGCGCACGTCGTGCTGCTGCTGCTGGATGCCACGCAAGGCGTGACCGACCAGGACGCTCACATCGCCGGCTACATCCTCGACAGCGGCCGTGCGGTCGTGCTGGCCTGCAACAAGTGGGATGCCGTCGACAGCTACCAGCGCGAGACGTTGAAGCGCCAGATCGAGCAACGCCTGGCCTTCCTGAAGTTCGCGCCGATGCACCAGATCTCCGCGCTCAAGCGTCAGGGGCTGGCCGCGCTGTGGAACGCGATGGCTGATGCCTATGCGTCCGCCTACCGCAAGATGACGACGCCGGTGCTCACCCGCCTCATCCAGGAGGCCGTGGAGCACCAGCAGCCCAAGCGTTCGGGCGTGTCCCGCCCCAAGATGCGCTACGCGCACCAGGGTGGCCAGAACCCGCCCATCGTCGTCATCCACGGCAATGCGCTGGATGGTGTCACCGAGGTCTACAAGCGCTACCTCGAAGGCCGCATTCGCGCGCACTACAAACTGGTTGGCACGCCGCTGAAGATAGAGCTGCGTTCTTCGAAGAATCCCTTCGACGAAAAGACCTAGGCTGACCTCCGGAGGGACAAAGACCGTGTGTTAAGGTCTTACCCGTAGTCCCCACCCCCCGATAACTCGGAGCATACCGATGAGCAACAAAGGCCAACTTCTGCAGGATCCTTTTTTGAACCTGCTGCGCAAGGAGCACGTGCCGGTCTCGATCTACCTCGTCAACGGCATCAAGCTGCAAGGCCACATCGAATCGTTTGATCAGTACGTCGTGCTGCTTCGCAACACGGTGACCCAGATGGTCTACAAGCACGCGATCTCCACCGTCGTGCCGGGCCGCGCGGTCAACTTCCACGCCGGCGACGCTCCCGCGGACGCCTGATCCCACCCCCTTGTCCTCGACTTCTGCCAACACCGCGACGCCGCCCTCCGAGGCGGCGCGCGCCATTCTTGTGGGCGTCGATTTCGGTCGACAGTCCGCCAAGCAGGGCTTCGACGAAAGCCTGGACGAGCTGGCGTTGCTGGCCGAGTCCGCCGGCGACACGCCGGTGGCCAAGGTCATCGCCCGTCGCCCGGCACCCGACGCGGCGCTGTTCGTCGGCTCCGGCAAGGCCGACGAGATCAAGCTGCTCGTGCAGGCCCACCAGGCCCACACAGTGCTGTTCGACCAGGCCATCTCGCCCGCGCAGCAGCGCAACCTCGAGAAGGTGCTGGGCGTGCCTGTCGCCGACCGTACGGCGCTGATCCTCGAAATCTTCGCCCAGCGCGCCAAGAGCCATGAGGGCAAGCTTCAGGTTGAGCTGGCGCGGCTGCAGTACCTGGCCACGCGCCTGGTGCGGCGCTGGAGCCACCTGGAGCGCCAGAGTGGCGGCATCGGCATGCGCGGCGGCCCTGGCGAGGCGCAGATCGAGCTGGACCGTCGCATGATCGACGACCGCATCAAGAAGACCAAGGAGCGCCTCAAGCAGGTGCAGAAGCAGCGTAGCACGCAGCGCAAGTCCCGCTCCCGCAACGGCGTCTTCAAGGTCTCGCTGGTCGGCTACACGAACGCAGGCAAGAGCACGCTCTTCAATGCGTTGACCAAGGCGCGCAGCTACGCGGCCAACCAACTGTTCGCGACGCTGGACACCACCACGCGCTCGCTCTACCTGGAGCAGGCCGAGGCCAGCGTGTCGCTGTCCGACACGGTGGGCTTCATCCGCGACCTGCCGCACAAGCTCGTCGAGGCCTTCCGCGCGACGCTGCAGGAGGCGGCCGACGCCGACCTGCTGCTGCATGTCGTCGATGCCGCCAGCCCGGTGCTGGACGAACAGATGGCCGAGGTCGAGCGCGTGCTGGAGGAAATCGGCGCCGGCGGCGTGCCGCAGATTCTCGTCTACAACAAGCAGGACCTGCTGGCCGATGACCAGCGCCCGCGCGAGATCGTTGACGCGATGCTGCGCCCCAATGGCTCGACCGAGCCCACGCCGCGCGTCTTCGTCAGCGCCGTCGAAGGCGACGGCTTGGCGGAGCTGCGCCAGCTGATTGCGACGGCCATGCAGGCCCAGCCCTTGATTCCCGACGAGCGGGACCCACGTTTCGACGTTGATCCGTCGGACATCGCCTCTTCTTCCTCAGACCCTACCCAGGCATGAGCAGCACTCTCAACACTCCGCCCCGCAGCCCCTGGGCCCGGCGCCTGATGACGCCGGTCGCGCGAGCCGCAGGCCGGCTGCTGAACAACGGCCGCAATGATGGCCCGCCCGACCTCGACGAGCTGTGGCGTGACTTCAACCGCAAGCTGTCGGGCATGTTCGGCGGGCGCAGCGGCGGGTCGTCTGGCGGTGGTGCTGGCGGCGCGCCCGACATGAAGGGCGCGGGCATCGGCGTCGGGCTCATCGCCGGCGTCGTCGCGATGGGCTGGCTTGCAAGCGGCTTCTTCATCGTTCAGGAAGGCCAGCAGGGCGTCATCACGTCGTTCGGCAAGTACAGCAAGACGGTGGACGCCGGCTTCCAGTGGCGGCTGCCGTATCCGTTCCAGGCGCACGAGGTGCAGCCGGTGTCGCAGCTACGCCAGGTCGAGGTGGGCCGCAACTCGGTCGTCGCGGCCACGGGTCTGCGCGACTCGTCCATGCTGACGCAGGACGAGAACATCGTCGACATCCGCTTCTCGGTGCAGTTCACCATCCGCGACCTGAAGGACTTCCTCTTCGAGAACCGCGACCCCGAGCAGGCCGTGCTGCTGGCCGCCGAGTCCGCCGTGCGCGAGATCGTCGGCAAGAGCCCGATGGACTCGGTGCTGTACGAGCAGCGCGACGCGATCGCTGCCGACCTCGTCAAATCCATCCAGGCGCAGATGGACCGCCTCAAGGCCGGTGTGCAGATCAAGAACGTCAACGTGCAGAGCGTGCAGCCGCCCGAGCAGGTGCAGGCGGCGTTCGATGATGTGCAGAAGGCCAACGCCAACCGCGAGCAGCTGAAGAACGACGCGCAGGCCTACGCCAACGACAAGATTCCCAGCGCGCAGGGTGATGCCGCCAAGCTGCGCGAGCAGGCCGAGGGCTACAAGGCCAGCGTCATCGCCCGTGCCGAGGGTGACGCCGAGCGCTTCAAGAGCGTGCTGGCCGAGTACCAGAAGGCGCCGCAGGTCACGCGCGACCGCATCTACATCGACACGATGCAGCAGATCTACGCCAACGTCAGCAAGGTCATGGTGGACAGCCGCAACGGCTCCAACATGCTGTATCTGCCGCTCGACAAGCTGCTGCAGCAGGGCAGCAGTGGCACCGTGACGGTGTCGCCGCCGCAGCCGGCCACGACGCTGCCCGAGCCGCAGAACCTGCCCAGTGCCAACGACCTGCGCAGCCGTGACAACCAGCGCAGCCGCGACGGCCGCTGATCGAGGATTCGACTCATGAACCGTATTGCCGCCATCCTCGCCGGCGCCCTGGTTGCGCTGATGCTGGGCTCGTCCATGCTCTTCATCGTTGACCAGCGGCAGTTTGCTGCCGTCTACGCGTTGGGCGAGATCAAGGAAGTCATCACCGAGCCCGGCCTGAAGTTCAAGATGCCGCCGCCGTTCCAGAACGTCGTGCTGCTGGACCGCCGCGTGCAGACGCTGGACAGCCCCGAATCGCGCGCCATCTTCACCGCCGAGAAGAAGAGTCTGGTCATCGACTGGCTCATCAAGTGGCGCATCACCGAGCCGCGCCAGTTCATCCGCAACAGTGGTGCCGACATCCGCAACGTCGAGAACCGCCTGGCGCCCGTCGTGCAGGCCGCGTTCAACGAGGAAGTGACCAAGCGCACGGTCATCGCCGTGCTGGCCACCGAGCGCGAGAAGATCATGCAGGACGTGCGCAAGCGCCTGGCCGACGAGGCCAAGCAGTTCGGCATTGAGGTCGTCGACGTGCGCATCAAGCGCGTGGACTTCGCGTCCAGCATCACGGAGTCTGTCTACCGCCGCATGGACTCCGAGCGCAAGCGCGTGGCCGCCGAGGCCCGCTCCACCGGTGCCGCCGAGGGCGAGAAGATCAAGGCCGACGCGGACCGCCAGCGCGAGATCATCGTCGCCGAGGCCTACCGCGATGCGCAGAAGATCATGGGTGAGGGCGATGCCAAGGCGTCGGCCCTGTATGCCGAGGCCTTCGGCCGCGACCCCCAGTTCGCGCAGTTCTACCGCTCGCTGATGGCCTACCGCGCCAGCTTCAAGACCAAGAGCGACGTGATGGTGGTGGACCCCAACAGCGACTTCTTCAAGGCCATGCGGGGCTCCGGCGCCGCGCCCGCTGCCGCCCCTGCGCGCAAGTGAACGAACTGCTCGGCGCGCTGGCGCTGGTGTTGATCATCGAGGGGCTGATGCCGCTGCTCAGCCCCGCGCGCTGGCGCGAGGTCTTCGCCCGCGTGCTGGCCATGAGCGATGGCCAGATCCGCTTCATCGGCCTGCTCAGCATCGTGCTGGGCGCGGTCGGATTGCTCTGGTTGCGCTGATCGGAAGGCTCGCGGTGCGCTGAAGGCGGGGAGGGCATAGGTACAATGCCGTTTTTAACCGCCTGCCCCGACCATGTCCTCTGCTTGGCTGCTGCCAGAGCACATTGCCGATGTCCTGCCTTCGCAGGCGCGCCGCATCGAAGAGCTGCGTAGAGAACTGCTCGACATGGCCCGCAGCTACGGCTGCGAACTGGTCATCCCGCCGCTGCTGGAGCACCTGGACTCCCTGCTGTCCGGCACGGGCAGCGACAGCGAAATCAAGCTGTTCAAGCTCGTCGACCAGCTGTCCGGCCGCTCGCTGGGCCTGCGCGCCGACACGACGCCGCAGGTGGCCCGCATCGATGCCCACCTGCTGAACCGCCAGGGCGTGACCCGCCTGTGCTACTGCGGCCCCGTGGCCCACACGCGGCCGGACGGCCTGAACACCAGCCGCGAGCCGCTGCAGTTCGGCGTCGAGATCTACGGCCACGCCGGCCTGGAGGCCGACCTGGAAGTGCAGGAGCTGGCGCTGGATGCGCTGCGCCGCGCCGGGCTGAACAAGGTCATGCTGGATCTCGGCGATGCGCGCCTGCTGCAGGGCGTGCTGGACGGCGTCAAGCTGGCGCCCGAAGCGCTGACGGCACTGACCGCGGCGCTGGCCGCCAAGGACGTTGCCGTGCTGGCCACGCTGACCGCCGACCTGCCCGCCGCGACGCGCGACGCGCTGCTGGCACTGCCCAGTCTGTTCGGCGGCCGCGAGGTGTTGGCCGAGGCCGCGCGCCGCCTGCCCGCGCATCCGCTGGTCGAGGCCGCGCTGGCCGACCTGGACTGGCTGGCTGGCCATCTGGCGGCCGTGCATCCGGAGGTCAGCCTGGGCTTCGACCTGGCCGATCTGCAAGGCTACGGCTACTACACAGGCATCCGCTTTGCGGCCTACTCGGCGGGCTGCTCCGACGCCGTGCTGCGCGGTGGCCGCTACGACGAGGTCGGTGCCGTGTTCGGCCGCCGCCGGCCAGCCGCGGGCTTCAGCCTGGATCTGAAGACGCTGGTGACGCTGGTGCCGGCCACGCCGTTGCGGGCCGCCGTGCGCGCTCCCTGGGGCGACGACGCGTCTTTGCGCCAGGCTGTGCGCGCGCTGCGCGAGCAGGGCGAGACGGTGGTCTGCGTGCTGCCGGGCCACGAGCACGAGGCCGATGAATTCGACTGTGACCGCGAACTGGTTCGCGAGCACGCTGACTGGGTCGTCCGGGCGCTGTAAAGCGCGACGGCCCCACTTCCTTCCAAGCTACAGCAGGCAAACAACATGCAAAGCCAAACCGCGCGTGGACGCAATGTGGTCGTCGTCGGTACCCAGTGGGGTGACGAGGGCAAGGGCAAGGTCGTCGACTGGATGACCGATCACGCGCAAGGCGTCGTGCGCTTCCAGGGCGGCCACAACGCGGGCCACACGCTGGTCATCAAGGGCATCAAGACGGCGCTGCAGCTGATCCCCAGCGGCATCATGCGCGACGGCGTGGCCTGCTACATCGGCAACGGCGTGGTGCTGGACCCGACCCATCTGCTGACCGAGATCGAGCGTCTGGAGGCCGCCGGTGTCGAGGTGCGTTCGCGCCTGTTCATCAGCGAGTCCTGCCCGCTGATCCTGCCGTTCCACGTCGCCGTCGACAAGGCGCGCGAGGCGCTGCGCGAAACCAGCGGCAGCGGCAAGATCGGCACCACCGGCAAGGGCATCGGCCCGGCCTACGAGGACAAGGTCGCCCGCCGCGCGCTGCGCGCCCAGGACCTGAAGCACCCCGAGCGCTTCGCGAAGAAGCTGCGCGAGCTGCTGGAGCTGCACAACTTCGCGCTGCGCGGCTACCTGAAGGGCGAAGAGCTGGCCTTCGAGCCCATCTTCGAGCAGGCCATGAAGATGGCCGAGCAGATCAAGCCCATGCTGGCCGACGTCGGCTACATGATCCACAAGGCCAGCAAGGCCGGCGCCAACATCCTGTTCGAAGGCGCGCAAGGCACGCTGCTGGACATCGACCACGGCACCTACCCCTACGTGACGTCCAGCAACTGCGTGGCCGGCAACGCCGCCGCCGGTGCCGGCGTGGGCCCGCAGATGCTGCACTACATGCTGGGCATCACGAAGGCCTACACGACGCGCGTGGGCTCTGGCCCGTTCCCGACCGAGCTGGACTGGGAAGTGGCGGGCACCGTCGGCTACCACCTGTCCACCGTGGGCCAGGAGCGCGGCACCGTCACCGGCCGCGCGCGCCGCTGCGGCTGGCTGGACGCCGCCGCGCTGAAGCGCTCCATCATCATCAACGGCATCACCGGCCTGTGCCTGACCAAGCTGGACGTGCTGGACGGACTGGCCGAGATCAAGGTCTGCGTGGGCTACCAGCTCAACGGCCAGCTCCTGGACATCCTGCCGCTGGACGCCGATGAGGTCGAGGACTGCACGCCCGTGTACGAGACCTTCCCGGGCTGGACCGAGACCACCTTCGGCATGACCAGCTGGGATGCGCTGCCGGCCAACGCGCGCGCCTACCTGAAGCGTGTCGAGGAAGTCATCGGTGCGCCCATCGACATGGTCTCCACCGGCCCCGACCGCGAGCACACCATCGTGCTGCGCCACCCGTATTCCGCCTGACCACCAATCAATCCAACGGAGACAACACCACCATGTTGACCGACGACGGCAAGCACCTCTACGTATCCTGGGACGAGTACCACCTGCTGACCGAGCGCCTGGCGCTCAAGGTGCACGCCTCGGGCTGGGAGTTCGACCAGATCCTCTGCCTGGCCCGTGGCGGCATGCGCCCGGGCGACGTGCTGTCGCGCGTGTTCGACAAGCCGCTGGGCATCATGTCGACGAGTTCCTACCGCGCCGAGGCCGGCACCATCCAGGGCCGGCTGGACATGGCCAAGTACATCACCATGCCCAAGGGTGAGCTGGCCGGCCGCGTGTTGCTGGTGGATGACCTGGCCGACTCGGGCGTGACGCTGAAGGCGGTGGTGGAGCGCCTGCGCGGCATGCCGGCCATCTCCGAGCTGCGCTCGGCGGTCATCTGGACCAAGAAGGTCTCGGCCTACACGCCGGACTACTACGTCGAGATGCTGGAAACCTCGCCGTGGATTCACCAGCCGTTCGAGGAATACGACGGCATGGGGCCGGAAGCCCTGGCGAAGAAATTCGTCGTTTGAACCTGAAGATGGGCGCGCGGCAGGATTCGCTGATGCGCCCATCGAAGGCGGCGCGTGACGTTGTCGTCGGCGCCGACCTTGGCTCTCTGTCGGCATCGCCGCGGCGCACAAAGCAAAAAGGCCAGCACTTGCGTGCTGGCCTTTTCGTTTCTTGTTATGGTGCCCAGGAGAGGACTCGAACCTCCACGGAGTTACCCGCTAGTACCTGAAACTAGTGCGTCTACCAATTCCGCCACCTGGGCAAGGTGCTCAAAACTTCTTTTGAAGCCCTGAGCCGTTTCAGGAAAGCGCGGACTATAGCATCAAAAACTTGAAGAACACAACACATCCCACCAAGACCGACGGCGCCGGGCTGCTCGGCGAAGTCGAAGGCACGCTGCAAGGCCATCGCGACGGCCATGGCTTCTTGATACCGGACGACGGCTCGACCGACGTCTATCTGTCCTCGCAAGAGACCCATGCCGTCATGCACGGCGACCGACTGCGCGTGCGCGTCGTGCGCTTCGACAAGCGCGGCCGCCCCGAGGGCAAGGTGCTGGAGATCCTGGAGCGCAAGAAGCGGCCCATCATCGGCCGGCTGCTGCTGGAGTCCGGCATCTGGCTGGTCGCGCCTGAAGACCGGCGCATGGGGCAGGACATCCTCATCCCGAAGAACGGCATCGCCAACGCGACCGCGGGGCAGGTCGTCGCCGTCGAGCTGACCGAGCCGCCGTCGCTGTACTCGCAACCGGTGGGCCGCGTGGTGGAGGTGTTAGGGGAAATCGACGACCCCGGCATGGAGATCGAGATCGCCGTGCGCAAGTACGACGTGCCGCACCGCTTCAGCCCCGACACGCTGGCGCAGTCCGCCAAGCTGCCGGAGAAACTGCGGGCCGTCGACCTCAAGCAACGCATCGACCTGCGCGACGTGCCGCTGGTCACCATCGATGGCGAGGACGCGCGCGACTTCGACGATGCCGTCTACTGCGAGCCCTTCAAGCAGGGGCGCGGCAAGAAGGCGTTCGACGGCTGGCGCCTGCTGGTGGCCATCGCCGACGTGTCGCACTACGTGAAGCCCGGCGAGCCGCTGGACGCCGACGCCTACGAGCGGGCCACGTCCGTCTACTTCCCGCGCCGCGTCATACCGATGCTGCCGGAGAAGCTGTCCAACGGCCTGTGCTCGTTGAACCCGTATGAAGACCGGCTCAGCATGGTCTGCGACATGCTCGTGTCTGCGGACGGCGAGGTCACGGCCTACCAGTTCTACCCGGCCGTCATCAGCTCGCATGCGCGCTTCACGTACAACGAGGTCGCGGCCATCCTTGGCAACACGCATGGCCCCGAGGCTGCCAAGCGCCGCGAGCTGGTGCCGCACCTGCTGCACCTGCACGAGGTCTACCGCGCGCTGCTGTCCGAGCGCGGCCGGCGTGGCGCGGTGGACTTCGAGACAACCGAGACGCAGATCGTCTGCGACGACAACGGCCGCATCGAGAAGATCGTCCCGCGCACGCGCAACGACGCGCACCGTCTGATCGAGGAGGCCATGCTGGCCGCCAACGTCTGCGCGGCCGACTTCATCCACACCAACAAGCACCACGCGCTGTTCCGCGTGCACGAGGGGCCGACGCCCGAGAAGCGCCAGACGCTGCAGAACTACCTGCGATCACTGGGCATTTCGCTGGGCATCTCCGACGATCCGACGCCGCGCGAGTTCCAGCAACTGGCCGAGGCCACCAAGGACCGCCCCGACGCGCAGCAGATCCACCAGATGCTGCTGCGCTCCATGCAGCAGGCCATCTACACCGGCACCAACTCCGGCCACTTTGGCCTGGCCTACCCGGCGTACACGCACTTCACGAGCCCGATCCGCCGCTACCCCGACCTGCTGGTGCACCGCGTCATCAAGGCGCTGCTGGCGGGCAAGAAGTACACGCTGGATGCCAGCAAGATGAACGTGCCGCAGGCGCCCAAGCGCCCCGGCCGCGCGGCGCCGCCCAACCCGGCGGAGGCGCGCAACGAGGCCGAGCGCTGGGAGGTCGTCGGCGCGCACTGCAGTGCCAACGAGCGCCGCGCCGACGAGGCCAGCCGCGACGTCGAGGCCTGGCTGAAGTGCCGCTACATGCGCGACCGCCTCGGCGAGGAGTTCGCCGGCACCGTCAGTGCGGTCACGTCGTTCGGGCTGTTCGTGCAGCTGGATGCGCTCTACGTCGAGGGACTGGTGCACATCACCGAGCTGGGCGGCGAGTACTACCGCTTCGACGAGGTGCGCCAGGAGCTGCGCGGTGAGCGCACCGGCATCCGCTACGCCACTGGTGCGCGCGTGCAGGTGCAGGTCAGCCGCGTCGACCTGGACGGGCGCCGCATCGACTTCCGCCTTGTGCGTGATGCCGACGACGTGCGCTCCGCGAGCCGCGCCGCTGCCGGCAAGCCGGCGGGCAAGGCGCCGGCCAAGAAGCGCACCCCCAAGACCGCAGTCGAGGCGCTGGAGGACGTGCGCCAGGCTGACCGCGACGTGAAGCAGAGTCGCAAGGCCGTCGTCGCCGCGTTGCACCCCGTCAAGTCGGCGCAGCAGGCGGCCAAGCGGGCGGCCGGCAAGGCGGCCAAGAAGACTGCGGCGAAGTCGACGCCGCGCAAGCGCCGTTGAGCTTCAGCGCAGCGCCGCGAGGCGCTCGATGAGGTCGCCCGCGCGCAGCACGCCATCCACCTCGCCGGCGCGGCCGTGCGCGTCCACGGCCGCGCAGGCAATGGCGTGTGCATCGGCATCCGGCTGTTGCGCCCACAGGCCGCCCAGCCAGCCGGCCAGCACGTCGCCGCTGCCGGCGATGGCCAGTGCCGGGCCGCCGCTGGCGCAGATGGCCGGCCGCTTGGCGGGCGACGCGACGACGCTGCCCGAGCCCTTCAGCACGACGCAGCAGTTCAGCCGCGCCGACAGCTCACGCGCGGCGGCCAGGCGGTCGGCCTGCACGGCCGCGGTGTTTCGGTCCAGCAGGCGGGCCGCTTCGAGTGGATGGGGCGTCAGCAGGGTGGCGCCGGCCGGCCGGGCGCGCAGCAGGTCCTGTAGCGCCGGGCTGGCGGCGACGGCATTCAGCGCGTCGGCATCGAGCACGAGGCGGGGCAGCCGCTGCAGCAGCGTGGGCAGCCGGTCGGCAATGGCCGCGCCGGCGCCGCAGCCGATGACGCCCACGGCCCGCGGCAGCTCGGCCAGCGTGCCGCGCATCAGCTCGGGCCGGCCGGCGTCCGCCACCTCGCCCGCCGGCAGGCCCAGCAGGTCGACGTAGACGCGGCCCGCGCCGCAGGCCAGCGCGGCCCGGGCGGCCAGCCGCGCCGCGCCCTGCATGCCGGCGGCGCCGCCCACCACCAGCACCTGGCCGTGGCTGCCCTTGTGGCTGGTGGCGCCGCGTGCCGGCGCGGGCGACGGGCCCAGCAGGTCGGCGGTGGGGGCTTCGTCGGGCGCCACGCCGAGGTCGTCGAACCACAGTCGGCCCACATGTGCGCGGCCCTCGCCGGTGAACAGCCCGGGCTTGAGCGTCAGCAGCGTCAGCGTGTGGTCGGCCTGCACGGCCAGTCCACCCGCGGGCTGGCCTGTGTCTGCCAGCAGGCCGCTGGGCAGGTCGACCGCGAGGATGGCGGCGCCGCAGGCCTGCATCGCGGCGATGGTGGTCTGCAGCGCCGCCGAGGGCGCGCGGTTCAGCCCCAGGCCCAGCAGCGCGTCGATGGCCAGCGACGGCGCCGTCGGGGGCTCGTCGCCGACGTGAACCGGCACGCCCGCCTCGGCCAGCCGCCGTGCGGCGACGCGGCCGTCACCGCCGTTGTTGCCGGGCCCGCAGGCTACCCACACGGGGCCCGCGCCGCGGCGCAGCGCCAGTGCCAGCTTGGCGACGGCCAGGCCGGCGCGCTCCATCAGGTCGGGCGAACGGGCCAGCGCCCGCGTCTCGATGCGCCGGCTGGCGGCGACGTCGAACAAGGGCAGGGCGGTGGTGGTGGGCAGCAGCGCATGCATGCCCGCGAGCTTAGGCCAGCCGCTGCGGCCCGAGCGGCGCCACGTCCAGCGCCGGTGTCTGCCCGCTGATCTGCTGTGCCAGCAGCCGGGCCGCGCCGCAGGCCACGCCCCAGCCCAGGCCGCCCGCAGACAGGTTCAGCCACAGGCCCGGCCTGCCGCTGGCACCCAGCACCGGCATGCCGTCGGCCGGCTGTGCGCGGCGGCTCTGGCTCTGCTGCACCTGCTGATGCAGCACAGAGCCCGGGAACCAGTGCTGCAGGCCGCGGTGCAGGGCTTCGAAGTCGGGTGCGTGGCGGCCCTTGGCGCCAGTGACGGCCAGGCCGCCGGTCACGCGCACGCGCTGGCCCGTGCGGGCCACGGCGAGGCCGCGCACCGGGTCCACCCAGCCGGCCTTGGGGCCCAGGTCGGGGTGGGCCTCCAGCAGCCGCAGCGGCGCGGTGACGGAGGCCTCGTGCAGCGCCGCCAGCGGCAGGCGCCGGCCCAGCAGCGCCGGCGCGTCCAGCCCGTTGCACAGCACCACGGCGTCGAAGCGCTCGTCCAGCCCGCCGGGTGCCTGCGGCAGCGTGTCGCCGGCATCGCGCTCGGCGCCGCGCGTGGGGGCTTCCAGCGGCGGCGTGTACTCGTGGCGCAGCGTCAGCGCGGCGCCGTCGGTGGCGATGGCGCGCACCGTGGTGTGGAAGCGGAAGGCCACGCCCACGCGCTGGGCCTGCTGGCGCAACTGCTGCGCGAACAGGCGGGCATTGCCCGTGCCGCCGCCGGCCAGCGCCAGCGCGCCCGCCAGCGGGGCCTCGCCATTGAGGCCCGGCTCGCGCCGGCGGGCCTCGTCGGCGCTCAGCAGGTCGACACCCAGCCCCAGCGCCTTCCAGCCTTCAAGCTTCGCCTCGGCAGCGGCGACGTACCGGCTCTCCGCGAGGGCGACCAGCAACCCGTCGGTTGTCTCGTCGTCCAGCGCCAGGCCGTGCCGCAACTCGGCCGTGCGGGTCAGCCCGAACTGGCTCAACGCGGCCAGGGCGTCGCCGCCGTGGCGCCGGGCGCGCCAGCGGCGCCAACGCCAGGCCAGCGGCGCCGGCGGCAGCGTGTCGGCGAGATGTGGCAGCCAGGGCGACAGCAGCGCGCTGCCGGCGAAGCTGGCCTGCTCGGCGACGCTGCCGCCGCGTTCGAACACCTGCACCTGCCAACCCAGCGCGGCCAGCTCGTAGGCCGTGGCCACGCCGGCCAGCCCGGCGCCCACCACGGCGACGTGGCGGCTCACCTGCCCACCCGGGGAAGTTGCCAGGCGGAGGGGGCGGCGGACGGTTCGCCGGGTGCTTGCCCGCGGCGTCGGCTGTGGTGAGCCATGGATTGTGTATACTCTGCGGGTTTTGCCGGAGGGCTTGCGCATTCAAGCGCGAGTTTTCAACTTCGGCAGAACGGTTGTGAGGGTGTCGGCTGGAGCAATCCGCCCCGCCTGTCGCAACAAATCGCAAACCGGCCACGCAAAGGTGTTGTGGTTTGCGGCCCCAGGAATCAGGCAAGAAACAGCTGTTTCCAGGTGCTGCAACGCAATTCGGGCCGGATTTTAGACACAACCTTCGGAGCAAGACCCATGTCTGTCACGATGCGCGAGATGCTGGAAGCCGGCGTCCATTTCGGCCACCAAACCCGCTTCTGGAACCCCAAGATGGCCCCGTATATCTACGGCCATCGCAACAAGATCCACATCATCAACCTCGAGAAGACGCTGCCCGCGTTCAACGAGGCGATGAAGTTCATCCGCCAGCTGTCCGCCAAGCGCGGCACGATCCTGATGATCGGCACCAAGCGCCAGGCCCGCGAATTCATCGCCGCCGAAGCCCAGCGCGCCGGCATGCCCTACGTCGACTCGCGTTGGCTGGGCGGCATGATGACCAACTTCAAGACGGTCAAGACGTCCCTCAAGAACCTGAAGGACATGCAGGCCCAGGTCGAGGCTGGCACCCAGCCCGCGATCAAGAAGGAAGCCCTGCTGTTCCAGCGCGACATCGCCAAGCTGGAAAAGAACATCGGCGGCATCCAGGACATGACCGCGCTGCCCGACGCCATCTTCGTCATCGACGTCGGCTATCACAAGATCGCCGTCGCCGAAGCCAAGAAGCTGGGCATTCCCGTCATCGGCGTGGTTGACACCAACCACTCGCCCGAAGGCATCGACTACGTCATCCCCGGCAACGACGACTCGGCCAAGGCCGTGGCGCTGTATGCCCGCGCCGTCGCCGACGCCGTGCTAGAAGGCAAGGCCAACGCCACGAACGAAGTGCTGGCTGCCGTCGCCCCCGCTGGCGACGAGTTCGTCGAGGTTTCCGAAGAGGCGTAAGCCCTTTCGACCCTGCATCTGAAAGGGGCCGCGAGGCCCCTTTTGCCAACTGAATCTGGCCAACCGAAATCTGGAGAGAGAAATGGCTGCAATCACTGCAAGCATGGTGGGCGAACTGCGTGCCCGCACCGACGCCCCGATGATGGAGTGCAAGAAGGCGCTGACGGAAGCCGACGGCGACCTGGGCCGCGCTGAAGAGATCCTGCGCGTCAAGCTGGGCAACAAGGCCGGCAAGGCTGCCTCGCGCATCACGGCCGAAGGCATCGTCGCCTCGGCCGTCGTCGGCGGCAACGGCGCGCTGATCGAAGTGAACTGCGAGACCGACTTCGTCTCGAAGAACGACGCCTTCCTGGCCTTCGTGAACGCGCTGGCCGGCCTGGTCGCCGAGCACAACCCGGCTGACGTCGCCGCCCTGTCGGCCCTGCCCCTGTCGCAGGAAGGCTTCGGCCCGACGGTGGAAGACGTGCGCAAGGGCCTGATCGGCAAGATCGGCGAGAACATGACGATCCGCCGCTTCCAGCGCTACACCGGCTCCAAGCTGGCCACCTACCTGCACGGCACCCGCATCGGCGTGGTCGTCGAGTTCGAAGGTGACGACACGGCCGCCAAGGATGTCGCGATGCACATCGCCGCCATGAAGCCCGCCGCGCTGTCCAGCGCCGACGTCCCGGCCGAGCTGGTCGAGAAGGAGCGCAAGATCGCCACCGAGAAGGCTGCCGAGTCCGGCAAGCCGGCCGACATCGTCGCCAAGATGGTGGAAGGCTCGGTGCAGAAGTTCCTGAAGGAAGTCTCGCTGCTGGACCAGGTCTTCGTGAAGGCCGCCGACGGCAAGCAGACCGTGGGCGCCCACCTGAAGGCCGCCAACACGACCGTCAAGGGCTTCACGCTGTACGTCGTGGGCGAAGGCATCGAGAAGAAGGTCGACGACTTCGCGGCCGAAGTGGCTGCCCAGGTGGCGGCTGCCAAGGGTCAGTAAAGACTCTTGCGATAGAGAAGGGCGCCAAGTTGGCGCCCTTTAAACTTGCGGCCCACCAGAAGCCGCCAAAACACTGAGGACACCATGCCCGCGTACAAGCGCATCCTGCTCAAACTCTCCGGTGAAGCCCTGATGGGTGACGACGCCTACGGCATCAACCGCGCGACCATCGTGCGCATGGTGCAGGAGGTCCGCGAGGTCACGCAGATGGGCGTGGAAGTCGCCGTCGTCATCGGCGGCGGCAACATCTTCCGCGGCGTCGCGGGCGGCTCGGTCGGCATGGACCGCGCGACGGCCGACTACATGGGCATGCTGGCCACGGTGATGAACTCGCTGGCCCTGGCCGACACGATGCGCCAGGAGGGCATGGTGGCCCGCGTGATGTCGGCCATCGGCATCGAGCAGGTCGTCGAACCCTATGTGCGCCCCAAGGCGCTGCAATACCTCGAAGAGGGCAAGGTCGTCGTCTTCGCCGCTGGCACCGGCAACCCCTTCTTCACGACCGACACCGCCGCCGCGCTGCGCGGTGCCGAGATCGGCGCCGAGATCGTGCTGAAGGCCACCAAGGTCGACGGCGTCTACACGGCCGACCCCAAGAAGGATCCCGAGGCCAAGCGCTACTCGGCCATCACCTTCGACGAGGCCATCAGCCGCAACCTGCAGGTCATGGACGGCGCCGCCTTCGCGCTGTGCCGCGACCAGAAGCTGCCGATCAAGGTGTTCAGCATCTTCAAGCCCGGCGCGCTCAAGCGCGTCGTGCAGGGCGAGGACGAGGGCACGCTGGTCCACGTCTGACGCTTCCGTGAGTTGGGGGCGGGGCTGCCTGCTGACACCCGGGTGGCCGCTCCCGCAGAGAAATAGGTATCGATCATGAGCACTGCCGACATCAAGAAGAACGCCGAGGCCAAGATGGCCAAGTCCGTCGAGTCGCTGAAGGGCGAACTGCAGAAGATCCGCACCGGCCGCGCCCATCCGGGCATCCTGGACCAGGTCAGCGTCGACTATTACGGCTCCATGGTGCCGATCAGCCAAGTGGCCAACGTGACGCTGCTGGATGCGCGCACCATCTCCGTCCAGCCCTGGGAGAAGGGCATGGGCGCCAAGATCGAGAAGGCCATCCGCGAGAGCGACCTGGGCCTGAACCCGGCGTCGCAGGGCGACCTGATCCGCGTGCCGATGCCGCCGCTGACCGAGGAGCGCCGCAAGGACCTGACCAAGGTCGTGCGCAATGCCGGCGAAGACGCCAAGGTGGCCGTGCGCAACCTGCGCCGCGACGCCAACGAGCAGGCCAAGAAGCTGCTGAAGGACAAGGAGATCGGCGAGGACGACGAGCGTCGCAGCCTCGACGAGGTGCAGAAGCTCACCGACCGGGTGATCAACGAGATCGACAAGGTGATCTCGGCCAAGGAAGCCGAGATCCTCGCGGTTTGAGCGCCACCCTCACCGTGGCGCAAGACCGCCCGGCGCCGCCGCGCCACGTCGCCATCGTCATGGACGGCAACGGCCGCTGGGCCAAGAAGCGCTTCCTGCCGCGCTTCTTCGGCCACAAGGCGGGTGTGGAGTCCGTCGTCAAGGTCATCCAGGCCTGCATCGCGCGCGACATCGAGCACCTGACCGTCTTCGCGTTCTCCAGCGAGAACTGGAAGCGCCCCGATGACGAGGTCTCCGGCCTGATGGGGCTGGTGCTGGCTGCCGTGTCGCGCTACCTGAAGAAGCTGGACGGGCTGGGCGTGCGCGTGCGCGTCATCGGCGACCGCGATGCGGTGTCCGCGAAGCTCCAGCATGCATGGAACGAGGCCGAGCGCATGACGGCCGCCAACACCAAGCTGACGCTCAACGTCGCCTTCAATTACGGCGGCCGCTGGGACATCGTGCAGGCCTGCCGCAAGGCCATCGCAGCGGGCGTGCCCGCGGCGGAGATCACCGAAGAGAAGCTGTCCGAGTTCATGGCCCTGGCCCATGCGCCGGACCCTGACCTCTTCATCCGCACGGGCGGCGAGGTGCGCATCAGCAACTTCATGCTGTGGCAGGTGGCCTATTCGGAATTCGTCTTCTCGGACTGCCTGTGGCCCGAGTTCGGCGAGCGCGAGCTGGACGCGGCCATCGCCGCCTTCCACGCCCGCGATCGCCGTTTTGGCGGGGTCAAGGACGCCCCTCCCGCCGCCTGAACCCGAGGGCGCCATGCTCAAGACCCGCGTCATCACCGCCATCGTCCTGCTGGCCGTCCTGCTGCCCGCGCTGTTCGCGGCCTCGCCGTGGTACTTCGCCGGGCTTACCGTGCTGATGATTGGCGCGGCGGGCTGGGAATGGGCGCGGCTGAACGGACTGCCCGGCACGGGCGCCATCGCGGCCGGCGTGTCCCTGGCGCTGGCCTGCATCTGGACGCTGCTGATCGGTGGCCTGAACGCGCCGCCGGCCTGGATCTGGTGGCTGGCCACCGGCGTCTGGGTGCTGGGCGGCGCTTACGCGCTGCGTGCCGGGCCTGCGGGCTGGCCGCGCATCGCGCAGATCGGCCGGCTCGCGCTTGGCGCCGTGCTGCTGTGGGGCGCCTGGCTGGCCATCGTGCAGGCCAAGGTGCACGGCATCAACTTCATCCTGTCGGTGTTCTGCCTCGTCTGGATGGCCGACATCGCTGCCTACTTCTGCGGCCGTGCGTTCGGCAAGCGCAAGCTGGCCTTGGCCATCAGCCCCGGGAAGAGCTGGGAAGGCGCCTGGGGCGGCATGGCGGGCGTCCTCCTGCTGGGCTTCGTGTGGGTCCACGTCATCGACGTGCGTGTCGCCGTCGACTCGGCCAGCCTCTACACGCTGCTGGTGCAGCGCCACGGCATCGTGTCGCTGCTGGCGCTGGTCTTCCTCGGCGCGATGAGCGTCGTCGGCGATCTCTTCGAATCCCTCGTCAAGCGTGCCGCTGGCGCCAAGGACAGCAGCAACCTGCTGCCCGGCCACGGCGGCGTGCTGGACCGCATCGACGCGCTGCTGCCCGTCTTCCCGCTGGCGCTTGCTCTCATCTCGCTATGAATCGTCAACGCGTCTGCGTCCTCGGCTCGACCGGCTCCATCGGCGTCAACACGCTGGACGTGCTGGCCCGCCACCCCGAACGCTACGAGGTCGTCGCGCTCAGTGCGATGAGCCGCGTGGACGAACTGCTGCAGCAATGCCTGCAGTGGCAGCCGCGCTTCGCCGTCATGCCCGAGCGCGACGCCGCGGCCCGGCTGCGTGAGCGCTTGCGCGAGGCCGGCAGCCGCACCGAGGTGCTGGACGGGGCTCAGGCGCTGTCCGACATCGCCGCCCATCCTGAGGTGGACACCGTCATGGCGGCCATCGTCGGCGCCGCCGGTCTGGCGCCGGCCATTGCGGCGGCGCGTGCCGGCAAGCGGCTGCTGCTGGCCAACAAGGAAGCCATCGTCGTCGGCGGTGCCCTGTTCATGCAGGCGGTGGAGCAGGGCGGTGCCACGCTGCTGCCCATCGACAGCGAGCACTCGGCCATCTTCCAGTGCCTGCCGGAAGACCGCGCGACCTGGCAGGACCGCATCGACCACATCGTGCTGACGGCGTCCGGCGGCCCCTTCCGCAGCCGCGACCCCAAGACGCTGGCCGACGTGACGCCGGACCAGGCCTGCGCCCACCCCAACTGGGTCATGGGCCGCAAGATCTCGGTGGACTCGGCCACGATGATGAACAAGGCGCTGGAGGTCATCGAGGCGCGCTGGCTGTTCAGCCTTGCGCCCGAGCAGATCAAGGTGCTGATCCACCCGCAGAGCATCATCCATTCGATGGTCGTTTGCCGCGACCAGTCGGTGCTTGCGCAGCTCGGTACGCCCGACATGCGCGTGCCCATCGCTTACGGCCTGTCCTTCCCCGAACGCATCACGTCGGGCGCCAGCCGGCTGGACCTGCTGACCACGCCCAGCCTCACGTTCGAGGAGGCCGACGCCGCGCGCTTCCCCGGCCTGCACCTGTCCTGGCAGGCGCTGCGTGCGCCCGAGGGCAGCACGACGGTGCTGAACGCGGCCAACGAGGTGGCCGTCGACGCCTTCCTGAACGGCCGCCTGCGCTTTGACCGCATCCATGCGCTGAACGCCGACTGCCTGGCGGCCGTGGCGCCCAGCGCCGCCGACTGCGCGAGCATCGACGGCCTGCTGGCGCTCGATGCCCGCGTGCGTGACGTGGCGCAACAGCGGGTGCTCGCATGGACGTGATCCAGAAGGCCTTCTGGTTCCTCATCGCCATCGGCATCCTCGTGCCCATCCACGAGTGGGGCCACTACCGCGTCGCGAGGGCTTGCGGCGTCAAGGTGCTGCGTTTCTCCGTCGGTTTCGGGCGTGTGCTGTGGAGCCGTGTCGCGCGCAACGGCACCGAGTTCGCGATCAGCGCCGTCCCGCTGGGCGGCTATGTGCGCATGCTGGGCATGGGAGACGAGCTTGTCGCGCCACACGAGCGCGAACAGGCCTTCAGGAACCGTCCGCTGCGCCAGCGCGCCGCCATCATCGCGGCCGGCCCGGTGGCCAACTGGCTGCTGGCCATCGCGCTGTTTGCGGCCGTGGCCTGGCTGGGCAGCGAGCAGCCCAAGGCCGTGTTGGGCACGCCGCCCGCCGCGTCGCTGGCCGAGCGCGCCGGCGTGCGCGCGGGCGACTCGGTGCACGCCGTCTCGCGCGACGGCCAGCAATGGGACGACATCGCCTCGCTGACCGAGCTGCAGGCTGCCGTCAGCCGCGCGCAGGCACTGGGCGAGAGCCTGCACCTGTCCGTCAGCGGCGCCCAGGGCCATGGCTCGCGCAGCCTGCGGCTGGAGACCGAGCGGCTGGCCGGCCGCTCGTCTGACGGCAGGCAGTCCAGTGCCATCGGCCTGGCGCCACTGGCCGAACCGCTGATCCGCCAGGTGGTGGCCGGGGGCGCCGGTGATGCCGCAGGGCTGCAGGCGGGCGACCGCGTGTTGTCCATCGACGGCCAGCCCGTGCCCGACGCGGGCTACCTGATTGATGCCGTCCGCCGCGCCCACGACGGCGAGCGGCCGCGCGCGATGAGCTGGCGCGTCGAGCGCGCCGGGCGCGTCGTCGAACTGACCCCCACGCCGCGCCTCGTCGACGAGGGCGGGCGACGCATCGCGCGCCTGGAGATCGGTGTCGGCACGCCGCCGGAAACGGTGTCCGTCAGCTATGGGCCGGTGGACGGCCTGATGCGCGGCGTCCAGCAGAGCTGGGACATGGCCGCCACGACGGTGAAACTCATCGGCCGCATCCTGGTGGGTGAAGCGTCGGTAAAGAACTTCAGCGGCCCGCTGACCATTGCAGACTACGCGGGCCAGTCGGCGCATGCGGGGCTGTCGCCGTTCCTGAACTTCCTCGCGGTGATTTCGATGAGCCTGGCCGTGCTGAACCTGCTGCCGCTGCCGATGCTCGATGGCGGACACCTCATGTATTATCTTTTCGAGGGCTTGAGCGGCCGTCCCGTCTCCGACTGGTGGCAGCAGAAACTCCAAACGGCTGGCTTCCTGATCCTGATGCTGATGCTGGCCCTGGCCCTTTCCAACGACGTCGGCCGCTACGCGGGCTGGCACTGAAACTCCCGGTTCCCCATGTCCTTTTCTTTCAGTTCGGGAGCGTCTCTGCGCCCCTCAGTCGTGGCTTTGGCTCTCGTGGGGACGTTCCAGTCAGGGCTGGCCTGGGCCGTTGATCCGTTCGTGCTCAAGGACATCCGCGTCGAGGGCCTGCAGCGTACCGACCCCGGCACGGTCTTCGCGTCGCTGCCCTTCCGCATCGGCGACACTTACAACGACGAAAAGGGCGCCGCAGCGCTGCGCGCGCTGTTCGCCACGGGCCTGTTCAAGGACGTGCGCATCAGCATCGAGGGTGACGCCGTCGTCGTCATCATCGACGAGCGCCCCATCATCGCCAACGTCAACTTCGTCGGCCTGAAGGAGTTCGACACCGAGGCGCTGTCCAAGTCGCTGAAGGACGTCGGCATCGGCGAGGGCAAGCCCTTTGACCGCGCGCTGGCCGACCGCGCCGAACAGGAACTCAAGCGCCAGTACCTGACGCGCAGCCTGTACGGCGCCGAGGTGACGACGACCATCACGCCCATCGAACGCAACCGCGTCAACGTCAGCTTCAACGTGACCGAGGGCGAGCCGGCGAAGATCGCCGAGATCCGCATCCTGGGCACCAAGGTGTTCTCCGAGAGCACGCTCATGGGGCTGCTTGAGCAGACGACGTCCGGCTGGCTGACGTGGTACACCAAGACCGACCGCTACTCGCGCGCCAAGCTGAACGCGGACTTGGAAACCATCCGCAGCTACTACCTGAACCGCGGCTATCTGGAAGTGGCGGTCACGTCCACGCAGGTCACGATCTCGCCGGACAAGCAAAGCATCAGCATCGCCATCACCATCAGCGAGGGCCAGCCCTACACGGTGACCGGCGTGAAGCTGGAGGGCGATTTCCTCGGCCGCGAGGAAGACTTCAAGCACCTGGTCATGCTCAAGCCGGGTCAGGCCTACCAGGGCGAGGCGGTCGCGCAGACGACGCGCGCGTTCAGCGATCTGTACGGTACGTACGGCTACGCCTTCGCCCGCGTCGACAGTCGCCCCGAGATCGACCGCGCCACCGGCCAGGTGGTCGTCACGTTCGTCGGCGAGCCGCAGCGCCGGGTCTACGTGCGCAAGGTCGTCATCTCCGGCAACTCGCGCACGCGTGACGAGGTCATCCGCCGCGAGTTCCGGCAGTTCGAGTCGGCCTGGTACGACGGCCAGAAGATCAAGGCGTCGCGTGACCGCGTCGAGCGGCTGGGCTACTTCAAGGACAAGGAAGTCAGCATCGATACCCAGGAGGTGCCGGGCGCTCAGGACCAGGTGGATGTCATCCTCACCGTCGTCGAGCGCCCCACCGGTGCCATCACGGTGGGTGCCGGCTACTCCAGCCAGACCAAGCTGTCCTTCACCGGATCCATCCGCCAGGACAACGTGTTCGGCTCGGGCAACTACCTGGGCATCGACGTCGCCACGGCGCGCACGGGCCGCCAGTTGCAGATCAGCACGGTGGACCCGTACTTCACGGTGGACGGCGTGTCGCGCGCGCTGGATGTGTTCTACCGCACCACCAAGCCCATCAACACGCTGGGCGAGGAGTACGAGTACGTCACCAAGGGCGGCTCGGTGCGCTTCGGCGTGCCGTTCTCCGAGCTGGACACGGTGTTCTTCGGCATCGGCTACGAGCAGACGGACATCACGACGGCGCGCGGTCTGCCGCAAAGCTACTTCGACTACGTGAACCGCTTCGGCACCCGCAGCAACTCCATCCCGCTGACCATCGGCTGGCAGCGCGACAGCCGCGACAGCGTCATCACGCCGATGAAGGGGCGCTATCAGCGCGTCAACTTCGAGCTGAGCGCGGTGGGCGATGTGCGCTTCGCGCGCCTGAACCTGCAGCACCAGGAGTACTACGAGATCACCAACAAGATCACGTTGGGCGTCAACAGCGAGCTGGGCTGGGGTGAAGGCCTGGGCGGCAAGTCCTATCCGATCTTCAAGAACTTCTACGGCGGGGGGCTCGGCTCCGTGCGGGTGTTCGAGGCCGGCACGCTGGGCCCCGTGGACCCCACCGGTTCCTACAGCGGCGGCAACCGTCGCTTCAACCTGAACGCCGAGCTGTACCTGCCGGTGCCGGGCAGCGGCAACGACAAGAGCTTCCGCATCTTCATGTTCGCGGACGCGGGTAACGTGTGGGGCGAGCACGAGAAGCTCAAGTTCGACAGCGTGCGCGCCTCGGCCGGTATCGGCCTGTCGTGGATCTCGCCGATGGGCCCGCTGCGGCTCAGCTATGGCAAACCTATCCGCAAGCAACGCACGGATAGAATCGAAAAATTCCAATTCCAGATCGGGACTGCATTCTGATGATGAGCAAGCTCTTGCAATCGGTGGCTCTGGCCGCGTCGATGATGGTGGCCGCCTCGGCCGTGCAAGCCCAGGAACTGAAGATCGGCTACGTCAACAGCGAGCGCGTGCTGCGCGAAGCCAACCTGGCCAAGGCCGCCCAGATCAAGCTGGAAACGGAATTCGGCAAGCGCGAGAAAGACCTGCGCGATCTGGAAAACAAGCTGCGCGGCGCCGCCGAGAAGCTTGAGAAGGATGCGCCCACGCTGTCTGAAGCCGAGCGCAACCGCCGTCAGCGTGACGTCGTCGAGCAGGAGCGCGATCTGCAGCGCAAGCGTCGCGAATGGCAGGAAGACCTGACGCAGCGCAAGAACGAGGAGCTGTCCGTGGTGGTCGACAAGGCCAACAAGGTCATCAAGCAGATCTTCGACGCCGAGAAGTACGACCTGATTCTGCAGGACGCCATCCACTTCAGCGCGCGTGTCGACATCACCAAGAAGGTGATCGATGCGCTGAACGCACAGAAGTAAGCCGGGGCCGCCGTGAGCTCGACACCCGTCGTGCTCTCCGACCTGATCGCCGCCTTGGGCGGCGATTTGCTTGGTGGGTCCGATATCCGCATCGCGCGCATTGCACCGCTGGATGAGGCCGATGCCCACAGCATCAGCTTCCTGGCCAATCCGCGCTACCAGTCCCAGCTGACGACGACGGCGGCCGCCTGCGTCATCGTGTCGCCGGCGATGGCCGAGGCCGCGGCCGCCCGCGGCGCGGCCATCGTCACGCCCGACCCCTACCTGTACTTCGCGCGGCTGACGCAGTGGTGGGCCGCCCGCACGCGCCCCGCCGTGCAGGCCGGCGTGCATGCCAGCGCCGTCGTGTCGCCTGATGCGATGTTGGGCGAGGGCGTTGAAGTCGGCCCGCTGGCCGTCATCGAGGCCGGTGCGGTCATCGGCGCTGGCGCGCGCATCGGCGCGCATTGCGTCATCGAGCGCAACGCCAGGGTGGGTGAGGGCACGCGGCTGGCGCCGCGCGTCGTGCTGGGCCATGGCTGCCGCATCGGCGCGCGCGGCATCGTGCACAGTGGCGTGGTCATCGGCGCGGACGGCTTCGGCTTCGCGCCCTCGAAGCAGGGCTTCGTGAAGATCGAGCAACTGGGCCATGTAGTGATCGGTGATGACGTCGAGATCGGCGCCAATACCTGCGTCGACCGCGGCGCGTTGGCCGACACGGTCATCGAGGATGGCGTGAAGCTGGACAACCTGATCCAGATTGCGCACAACGTCCGCATCGGGCGCAACACGGCCATGGCCGGTTGCGGCGCCATCGCGGGTTCGACGACCATCGGTGCGAACTGCACCATTGGTGGTGCGGCCAACATCATCGGCCACCTGACCATCGTGGACGGCGTGCACATCACGGCCTGCACGCTGGTGACGCGGGACATCGCGCAGCCGGGCGCGTACAGCGGCGCCTATCCCTTCGAAGAAAACTCGAGCTGGCAGAAGAACGCGGCGACGCTGCGCCAGCTCCACACCCTGAGAGAGCGTGTGCGCGCGCTGGAAAAGAAATGACGACCGAGACGATCACGATGGACATCCACGAAATCCTGACGCGCCTGCCGCACCGCTACCCCATCCTGCTGGTGGACCGTGTCGTCGAGCTGGTCAAGGGTGAGCGCATCCGCGCAATCAAGAACGTCTCCATCAACGAACCCTTCTTCCTCGGCCACTTCCCGCACCGGCCCGTGATGCCGGGCGTGCTGATCCTTGAAGCCATGGCCCAGGCCGCGACGCTGCTGGCGCTGCGCAGCATGGACATGGTGCTGGACGACAAGTCGGTGGTGTACTTCGCCGGCATCGACGGCGCCCGCTTCAAGCGCCCGGTCGAGCCGGGCGACCAGCTCATGCTGGAGGTGACGCTGGGCCGGGCCAAGGCCGGCATCTACAAGTTCAGCGCCCGTGCGCTGGTGGGCGACCAGCTCGCGGCCGAGGCCGAGCTGATGTGCACCATGCGGCGCTTGGAAGCCTGAGGGCGCGCGCGATGGCCATCCACCCCACCGCCATCGTCGACCCCGGCGCGCAGCTGGACAGCAGCGTCGAGGTCGGCGCCTACACGCTGATCGGCCCGCACGTGAAGATCGCGGCCGGCACCAAGGTCGGCCCGCACTGCGTCATCGAAGGCCACACGAGCATCGGGCGCGACAACACTTTCTTCCAGTTCGGCTCCATCGGTGCCGCCAACCAGGACAAGAAGTACGCGGGCGAGCCCACGACGCTGGTCATCGGTGACCGCAACACCATCCGCGAGTTCTGCACGCTGAACGTCGGCACGGTCCAGGACCGCGGCGAGACGACGCTGGGCAACGACAACTGGATCATGGCGTACTGCCACCTGGCGCATGACGTCGTCATCGGCAACGAGTGCGTGCTGGCCAACAACGCGACGCTGGCCGGCCATGTGCACGTGGGCAACCACGTCACCATCGGTGGCCTGACCGGCATCCTGCAGCGCATGCGCATCGGCGACCACGCGATGATCGGCTTCCAGGCGCACGTCGCGCAGGACGTGCCGCCGTTCATGACGGTGGACGGCAACCCGCTGGCCGCGCGGGCGGTCAATGTCGTGGGCCTGAAGCGCCGCGACTTCAGCGCCGAGCGTATCGGCGTCATCCGCCAGATCTACAAGCTGCTCTACCGCAGTGGCCACACGCTGGACGAGGCCAAGGCCGCCATCGAGGCGCTGCGCGGCACGGACGGCGGTGTTGCGGATGGCGACATCGACAACATGCTGACCTTCCTCGCCGCGTCCACCCGCGGCATTGTTCGGTAACTGATGACGACCGCGCCCCGCCTCGGCATGGTGGCCGGCGAGGCCAGCGGCGATCTGCTGGCCGGCCTGCTGCTGCAAGGCCTGCGCGAGCGCTGGCCCGGCCTGACTTCGCAGGGCATCGGCGGCCCGAAGATGATCGCCCAGGGCTTCGAGACCTGGTGGCCGCACAGCAAGCTGTCCATCTTCGGCTACGTCGATGCGCTGCTGAACATCCGCGAGCTGCTGTCCATCCGCAAGCAGCTGGGCACGCGGCTCATCGCCAATCGGCCTGACGTGTTCATCGGCGTCGACGCGCCGGACTTCAACTTCGGCCTGGAGACGCGGCTGCGCGGGGCGGGCATCAAGACGGTCCACTTCGTCTGCCCGTCCATCTGGGCCTGGCGGCCGGAGCGCGTCGAGAAGATCAAGGCGGCGGCCGACCACGTGCTGTGCCTGTTCCCGTTCGAGCCCGAGATCCTGCACCGCGCCGGCATCGGCGCGACCTACGTGGGCCATCCGCTGGCCGATGCCATTCCGATGGAGCCGCCGCGTGTCGCCTCGCGCGAGGCGCTGAAGCTGCCCGAGCAGGACACCGTCATTGCGCTGCTGCCCGGCAGCCGCAAGAGCGAGATCCAGTACATCGCGCCGGCGCTGATCGGTGCGGCCAGGCTGCTGGCCAAGCCCGGGCGGCGGTTCGTGATGCCCGTGGTGCCGGGCCTGCGTGGCTTGGTGGAGCCCATGCTGCAGGGCGCCGACATCCAGCTTGTCGACGGCCAGTCGCATGCCGTGCTGGCCGCCTGCGACCTGACGCTGGTGGCCAGCGGCACGGCCACGCTGGAGGCGGCGTTGTTCAAGCGGCCCATGGTCATCGCCTACCGCATGAACTGGCTGAACTGGTGGCGCATGAAGGACAAGGGCCTGCTGCCCTGGGTGGGCCTGCCCAACATCCTGGCGCGCGAGTTCCTCGTGCCCGAGCTCATCCAGCACGCCTGCACGCCCGAGAACCTCGCCCGCGAGGCCGAAGCGCTGCTGGCCGATGCGCCGCGCCGCGCCGCACTGCACCAGCGCTTTGTCCAACTCCACGAGCTGCTGCGGCAAGACACCGCACGGCGCGCCAGCGATGCGATCGCGACGCTCATCCAAGCCTGAGCAGGTGTCGCTGGACTGGACGCCGCCCGGCCTCGTGGCCGGCGTGGACGAGGCCGGCCGTGGGCCACTGGCCGGCCCGGTGTTCGCGGCGGCCGTCATCCTGGACGACCTGCAGCCCATCGCCGGCCTGGCCGACTCCAAGGCCTTGACGGCCGCCCGGCGCGCGCGGCTCTATGACGAGATCCGGGCGAAGGCGCTGTGCTTCTGCATCGCACAGGCGACGGCCGAGGAGATCGACCAAGTCAACATCCTGCAGGCGACGATGCTGGCCATGCAGCGGGCCGTGAACGGGCTGCGCCTCAAGCCGGCGCTGGTGCAGGTGGACGGCAACCGCCTGCCCGTGCTGCCCATGGCGGCCGAGGCCATCGTCAAGGGAGATGCCAAGGTGCAGGCGATCTCGGCTGCGAGCATTCTTGCCAAGGTCGCCCGCGACCTGTTTTGCGAGCAGATGCACGCGAGCCATCCGCAGTACGGCTTTGCCACACACAAGGGCTACGGCACGGCCGAGCACCTCGCCGCGCTGAAGGCGCATGGCGCCAGCCCCTGGCATCGCCAGAGCTTCGCGCCGGTCAGGGAGGCGGGAATCAAATGAAGCTGGATCACATCACGTCGCGTGACAACCCGGCGCTGGTGCGGCTGCGCAAGCTGACGGCCGAGGCCGGCGGCTACCGCAAGACCGGCAGCGTGTGGGTGGAGGGCGATCACCTGCTGCGCGCGGCGCTGCTGCGCGGCTGGACGCCGGCGCTGGTGGTGCTGACCGAGGCCGCGATGCAGGCCCCCGAGCTGGCCCGGCTGGCCGAGGCCGCGCCGCGCGCGCTGGTGGTGCCCACGCCCTTGTTCAAGGGCCTGAGCGGCCTGGAGTCGCCCGCGCAGATCGGCGCCGAACTGACGCTGCCCGCCAGCCCCGCCATCGATGCGCAGGCCGCCAGCGTGGTGCTGGACCGTCTGCAGGACGCCGGCAACGTCGGCGCCATCCTGCGCAGCGCGGCGGCCTTCGGTGTGCGCCAGGTGCTGGCGCTCAAGGGCACGGCGGCGCTGTGGTCGCCCAAGGTGCTGCGGGCCGGGCAGGGCGCGCACTTCGGGCTGCGGCTTGTCGAAGGTCTGGCTGCCGATGATCTCGCCGCGCTCGCCGTGCCGATGATTGCCACCAGCTCGCACACCGAGCATGTGTTGCACCGCGTGGCGCTGCCGTCGCCCTGTGCCTGGGTCATGGGCCATGAAGGGCAGGGCGTGTCGCCCGCGCTGATGGCGCGCTGCGCGTTGACCGTGGGCATCCCGCAGCCGGGCGGCGAGGAGTCGCTGAACGTGGCCGCCGCGGCGGCAATCTGCCTCTACGAAAGCCACCGCCAGCAGCGCTGAGTCACGCCCGTGCGAGTCGAGCCGTCGGCGACATGGTTTGACTTGCAATCGAGAATGATTCTCATTACATTGGCGGCATGCTTGTTGAACCCCAACTCCCCAAACCAGCGGCGCCCACAGCCGCGGCGCCCTTGGGGTCAGGCGCGATCCGCTGCATCGACAGCGCGACGCTGCTGGGCCCGCGGGGTGAGGTGCTGATCGTCCACCAGCAGCAGACCTACCGCCTGCGTGTCACGTCCCTGGGCAAGCTGATCCTGACCAAGTAAGCCCTCTTTTCCATTCCCCGCGCCAGCCAGCCGCTGCCAGCCCGCGCCTCCCACCGGAGCCCCCGTGCTGAAGACCGCCGTTGCGCTGGCCGCCGCCTGCGCCTGTGCCTGCCTTGCCGATGTTTCGCAGGCCCAGACCACCCCCGATGCAGCCACCGAGCTGCCCGAGCTGACCAACACCGCCACGCGCGCGGACCGCCGCGTGGACGAGGTGCCCGCCACGGTCACCATCGTCAAGCCCGATGCCGGCGCGCGTGATCTGCGCGAGCTGCTGCGCGACGAAGCGGGCCTCGCCGTGCGCGCGCCCAACCCGCGCTTCTCGCTCGCGGGCAGCGGCACGGGCCGCGCCGGCAACGAGGGCATCAACATCCGCGGCCTGGAGGACAACCGCGTCCTGATGCTGGTGGACGGCATCCGCCTGCCGCAGGCCTTCAGCTTCGGCCCCTTCGGCACCGGCCGTGCCGGCCTGCTGAACCTGGAGGGCGGCCAGCAACTGGAGGTGCTGCGCGGCCCGGCATCCACGCAATTCGGCAGCGACGGCCTGGCCGGTGCGCTGGCACTGCGCACGCTGCGAGCGAGCGACCTGCTCAAGGCCGGCCGCAGTTTCGGCCTGCGCGCGCAGACGTCGGTCTACAGCGGTGATGACGGCGTCGCGCTGAACCTCGCGGGTGCCTGGGCGGCCGGCGACTGGGACTGGCTGCTGCAAGGCTCCACGCGCCGCTCGCACGAGCTGGAGAACCAGGGCACCGTTGGCGGCGATGGCGCGACACGCACGCAGCCCGACCCGCTGGACCGCGAGCGCCACACGTTGCTCGCCAAGGCCGGCTACCGGCTGAACGCGCAGCAGCGCCTCGAGGCCACGCTGGAAGGCGTGCGCCAGCGCGACCGGTACGAGGTGCTGTCCGCCCGCAGCGCGACCACGCTGGACCTGACCGCTGACGACAAGAGCCGCCGCGGCCGCGCATCGCTGGCCTGGACGCTGGATGACCCCAACGCGGACTGGCTGCAGCAGGCCAGCGTGCAGCTCTACCGCCAGGATTCGCGCGTCGCGCAGTACGCCTTCGAGGACCGCGTCAGCCCCAGCGCCGACCGCTCGCGCGACAACCGCTACGACGAGACCTTGACCGGCCTGTCCGCCACCGGCCAGATCGGCTGGGGCGCGCAGCGCATCACCGTGGGCCTGGACGCCAGCCGCAACCGCGTGGCCGGCCTGCGCGACGGCACCACCGCATCGGCCGGCGACACGCTGCCGTCCAAGCCCTTCCCCGACACCGACTACCGCCTCGTCGGCGGCTTCGTGCAGGGCGAGTTCACGCACGGCGACTGGCAGTTCGTGCCGGCGCTGCGCTACGAGCATTACTCGCTGAAGCCCTCGGCCGCCGGCTACACGGGCGAGCTGGTCAAGCTCAGCGACGGCGCCGTGACGCCGCGCCTGGGCGTCGTCTGGAAGGCCGCGCCAGGCTTCACGCCGTATGCCCAGTGGGCCCAGGGCTTCAAGGCGCCGACACCGTCGCAGGTCAACAGCGGCTTCAGCAACCCGGTGCAGCGTTACCAGACCATCGGCAATGCCGGGCTCAAGGCCGAGCGCGCCGACAGCGTCGAGCTGGGGGTGCGCGGCGCCGTGGGCGACTGGCGCTGGCAGGCGCTCGCGTTCGACAACCGCTACGACGACTTCATCAGCCAGGAGGTCGTCTCTGCGCCGGGGGCGGCGATCACGACCTACCAGTTCATCAACCTCAGCAATGCCCGCATCCGCGGCGTCGAGGCCAGGCTCAACGGCCAGATCGGCAGGCAATGGCGGCTGGGCCTGGCCTATGCGCGAACGCACGGCAACGCCGAGGTCAACGGCGCGAAGCGGCCGCTGGACACCGTGGAGCCGGCCAAGGTCTCGGCCAGCCTGCGCCAGCAGCTCTCCGGCTGGCATTGGGAGGCCACGGTGCTGCGCGCGTCGGGCAAGTCCGCCAGCCGCGTCTACGCGGGCAGCCCCTTTCTGCCCGCCGGCTACACGGTGCTGGACCTGGCCGCCGGCTGGCAGATCACGCCGGTGTGGTCGCTCTCGGCACGCATCGACAACGCCACCGACCGCACCTACTGGCGCTGGGCCGACGTGCGCGGCCTGACAAGCGCCGCCAGCGGGCTCGATGCCTACACCGCCACCGGCCGCCAGTTCGGCCTGGTGCTGCAAGCCCAACTCTGAAGGAGCCTTGCCCATGGATATCCGACAAGCCTATGCCGACGCCCGCGCTGCCGGTGCCAGCCGCCACCGCGACATCGCCCACGCGATGGGCATCACCGAGGGCATGCTGATCGACGCGCATGTCGGTGCGCCCCGATCTGGCCAGGAGGGCGGCCTGCAGGCCCAGCGCCTGCGCCGCGACTTTCCCGCGCTGCTGTCCGAGCTGAGCCGTGCTGGCGAGCTGATGGCGTTGACGCGCAATGCGCACTGCGTGCATGAGCGCACCGGCATCTACGAGCATGTCAGCGCCCAGGGCGAGCCCGGCCGCGAGATGGGCCTGGCGTTGGGCGAGGAGATCGACCTGCGGCTGTTCTACAGCCAGTGGGCGCAGGGCTACGCCGTCAGGGAGGGCGAGCAGCAGAGCCTGCAGTTCTTCGACGCGCAGGGCGTGGCCGTGCACAAGATCTTCACGCGGCCCGCCACGCGCCTGGCCGCCTGGCAGGCGCTGCGCGCCGACTGGGCGGACCCCACCGCGCCTGCGCCGCAGTGGCGCCTCGACACGCCACCCACGCCGGTGGATGCCCCCGACGTGGACGCCGACGCCTTCCGCGCCGGCTGGGCTGCGCTGCGTGACACGCACGAGTTCTTCGGCCTGCTGCGCCGGCACGGCCTGACGCGCCGTACCGCCATGCACCTGGCTGCCCCCGAATTCGCGCAGCGCGTGGACCCGCATGCGGCCCGCGTGCTGCTGGAGGGCGCGGCAGCCAACGGCACGCCCGTCATGGTGTTTGTCGGCAACAAAGGGGTCATCCAGATCCATGGCGGGCCGATCAAGCGCGTGGCCGTCATGGGCCCGTGGCTCAACGTGCTGGACGCGCGCTTCAACCTGCACCTGCGCGAGGACGCCATTGCCGAGGCCTGGGCCGTGCGCAAGCCCACCGTCGACGGCCTCGTCAGCTCGCTGGAGCTGTACGCGGCCGACGGCGAGCTCATCGCGCAGTTCTTCGGCCAGCGCAAGCCGGGCCAGCCCGAGCGCTGCGCGTGGCGGCAGTTGCTGGACGGCCTCGTTGACGACCCGGCCTGGAGCGAAGAGTCCGTCGGGTGCGCCGCATGAGCAAGCCCCTCGCCCAGTCCGGCCGCGCTGAACGCGGGCCGGCCCGGTCGGTCCCCCGAGGGGACGGCGATGCACGTGGCGTCGAGCCACGTGCACATCGCCCAATGGGCCGGCTTGGGAGCGGCCCGGCGCTCGGCCCAATACAACGCGACGGACAAGTGACATGAAACGCAGAAATCTGTTGATGGCGGGGCTGCTGCCCGGGCTGGGTGTGGCCCAGGCGCAGCCCCGCGTGGTCAGCGTCGGCGGCGCGGTCACCGAGACGGTGTTCCTGCTCGGCGCGCAGGGCCAGCTGGCTGGCGTCGACACCACGTCGCTGTTCCCGCTCGACGCCACCCGGCTGCCGCAGGTCGGCTATGCCCGCACGCTGTCGGCCGAGGGCGTGCTGGCGCTGTCGCCGCAGCTGCTGCTGGCCAGCGGCGAGGCCGGCCCGCCGCAGGTGCTGGAACAGCTCAGGCGCGCGGGAGTGCGTGTGGAAGTGCTGGACGAGCACCACCGCTTCGACGGCATCGTCGAGCGCACCCGACGCATCGGCACGCTGTGCGGCCGCGAGCGCGAGGCACAGCAGGCCGTCGCCGGGCTGCAGCAGGCCTGGGCCGCCCGGCCCAGGCCGCCCGCCGGCGCGTCGCCGCGCGTGCTGTTCGTGCTGGCCCACGCCGGCGGGCAGCTGCGCGTGGCGGGAGAGGGCACGGCGGCCGACGCGATGATCACGCTGGCCGGCGCGCGCAACGCGCTGGCGGGTGTGTCCGGCTACAAGCCGCTGACGGCCGAGGCCGCGCTGCAGGCCGCGCCCGACGTCATCCTGTGCACCAGCCAGGGCCTGGAGGCGCAGGGCGGCGCCGACGGCCTGCTGCGCGCGCCCGGCCTGGCGCTGACGCCGGCCGGCCGGGCGCGCCGCGTGGCGAGCATGGAAGCGCTGCTGCTGCTGGGCTTCACGCCGCGGCTGCCGCAGGCGGTGGCGGAACTGACAGGCAAGTTGCATGGACGTTCGGCTTGATCGCCCCGCGGCGCGCTGGCCGGCCGTGCCCGGCTGGCCGTTCGCGCTTGCGCTGTTGCTGGGCGCCGCGGTCGTCGCCGCCAACAGCGGCGCGATCCGCCTGGGCCTGGCCGACTGGCAGGCGCTGCTGAACGGCGACGACACGCAGGGCGCGCTGGTGCTCGCGCAGCTGCGGCTGCCGCGCGTGGCCTTCGCGGTGGTCGTCGGCGCGGCGCTGGGGCTGGCCGGCGCGCTGTCGCAGGGACTGTTCCGCAACCCGCTGGCCGAGCCCACGCTGCTGGGCATTCCGGGCGGCGCCATCTGTGCCGTGGCGCTGATGCTGACGGTGCTGTCCGCGTGGGCCGGCGGCCTGCCGGCCGCATGGCGGCCGTTCGCGGTGCCGGCCGCGGCGCTGGCGGGCGCCTGGGCCATGTGCAGCCTGTTGCAGGGCCTGGCGCGGCTGCTGGTGCCGGGTGCCGTGGCGGGCCTGCTGCTGGCGGGCCTGGCGCTCAACGCGGTGGCGATGGCGGTGGTCGGCCTGTGCACCTACGTCGCCACCGACGAGCAGCTGCGCAACCTCACCTTCTGGCAGCTCGGCTCGCTGGCGCTGGCGAGCTGGCCCGTCGTCATCGCACTGGGCACGGCGGTCACTGCCGCGCTGCTGCTGGCGCGCCACTGGGGCCAGGCGCTCAACGCGCTGGCGCTGGGTGAAAGCGTGGCGGCGCAGGTCGGCGTGCCGGTCCTGCGGCTGCGGCGCCTGCTGGTGCTGGCGCTGGCGTTGCTGAGCGGCCTGGCCGTGGCCTGGTGCGGGCTGATCGGCTTCGTCGGCCTGCTGGCGCCGCACGCGGCTCGTGGCCTCGTCGGCGCGGACGCGCGGCGCGTGCTGCCGCTGGCCGCGTGGTTTGGCGCCGTGCTGCTGCTGCTGGCCGACACGGCCGCGCGCACGCTGGTCGTGCCCGCAGAGCTGCCAGTGGGCATCCTCACGGCGCTGTTCGGCGCGCCGGTGCTGTTCGTGCTGCTGAAGCGCGCGCAGCGCGAGATCGGGGGCGGCTGGTGAGCGCGCATCAGCTGCTCCTGCTGGGCGATGCCGTGCTGACCCGCCACGGCCAGGGCTTCGGGCCGTTCGACCTGCGTGTGGACGCGGGCGAGCGCGTCGCGCTGTTGGGCCCCAGTGGCGCCGGCAAGTCCACGCTGCTGAAGCTGATGGCGGGCGACATCGCGCCGACGCGGGGTGATGTGCTGCTGGATGGTGAGCCCGTCGCCGCGATGGACGCGCGCCAGCGTGCGCGCCGCCGCGCCGTGCTGCCGCAGTCGCACCAGGTCGCGTTCGGGCTGCCGGTGGAACTGGTCGTCAGCCTCGGGCGCTGGGCCGGCGCCGATGACGCGCGCTGGGTGCGCCAGGCGCTGGCCTGGGCAAGTGCCGCGCATCTGCTGGGCCGGCGCTTCGACCAGCTCTCCGGCGGCGAGCAGGCCCGCGTGCAGCTGGCCCGCGTGCTGGCGCAGCTCGCCGATGTGGAGCAGGGCCTGCTGCTGGTGGACGAGCCGCTGGCCTCGCTGGACCCGGGCCTTCAGCTCGAACTGCTGGACACGCTGACCCGCTTCTGCCGCGAGCGCGGCCATGCGCTGGTGGCCGTGCTGCACGACATCCCGCAGGCGCTCAACGGCTTCGAGCGCCTCGTCCTCGTGCGCGGCGGTCAGGTGCAGGCCGACCTGGCGGCCGGCGAGGCCGCGCTGCCCGCGCTGCAGACGCTGTTCGGCCTGCGGCTGCGGGCGCTGCGCGTGCCTGATGGCGGGTGGGCGCTGTCGGCACGCCGGCTGGAGGCCCTGGCATGAGGGCGGGCGCGTTGCTGGCCGTGGCGCTGCTGCATGGCGCGCTGTTGATCGCGCTGTGGCCGGGCCGGCATGGGCCCGCGCCGGGCCCGCGGCGCGAGTTGTCCGTGCGCTTGCTGCCCGCGGCGGCAGCGCCGGTGGTGCGCGCGCCGCCACGCGCCGCGCCTCGCGTGGCGGGCCTGCCTGCCGTAGCGGTCATCGCGCCGCCCGGCTTCGACGTGCAGGCCGACCCGCGCTCCGCGCCGCCCATGGCCACGACGACATCCGCGCCGGCGCCGGTCGTCCCCGTCGTGCCGCCCGCGCCGCCCCCGCCGCGCGACGACCCGCCACCCGCCGCAGCGCCCGCGCTGCAGTCCGCCCGCCGTGCCGCCTGCGCGCCCGCGCCGCACCCGCTGGCGCTGCGTGATCGTGGCATCGAGGGCGTCGTGCGTCTGCGCGTCTGGGTGGACGAACTGGGGCGGGCGGGGCAGGTGCTGCTGGCCGCGAGCAGCGGCTGGCGCCTCTTCGACGATGCGGCCATGGCCCAGGCCCGCCGCTGCCCCTTCCACCCGGCGCTGCGCGGCAACGAGCCTGTCGGCAGCTGGGTGGAGTTCCCCGTCCGTTTTGCGCTGGAGACCGCCGATGGCTGACGCCTGTTGTGAAAACCCTGCCGTTCACGCGGCCCTGCTGCCGCCCACCGGTTCGCGCCGCCGCCGGCTGTGGGAGCTGGGCAACCATGCCCACTGTCCCGTCATCGGCGTGTGCGTGCCGCTGGAGCGCGTGCGCGTGCTTGCCCGCAAGCTGCTGGTGCTGCAGGGCGACGAAGACGACTACACGCTGCACTGCAGCCTCGTCACCGCCGCGGCGCGCCGCAACGCGGTGGCCGAGGCGCTGCAGAAGGACCTGGAGCAGCGCTTCACGCTGGACGTGCGCAGCGCGGCCCAAGCGAAGTGCCGCGAGTCGCTGATGACCTGGTGGCGGGCCCGAGCCGCGCAGGGCGAGGTGGCGGGCGCGCTGTGGGCCACGCTGACGCATGCGCGCTGCGACGAGTGGCTGGAGATGCGCGTGCTGGGGCAGGTGCACATGCTGCAGCACCAGGTGGGCGCGGCGCAGCGTGTGGACCTGGCCCGTCACCGCGAGCTGGCCGCCGAGCACCAGGCGCTCCTGCGCGACTACGCCGAGGTGCAGCAGCGCGTGACCGCCTGGAGCGCCGAGCGTGCCCGCGAGCAGCAAGCCTGGGAACAGGAGCGCATGCAGCAGCGCGCCGCCGTCATCTCGCTGCAGACGCAGCTGGCGCAGGCCCAGGAGCAGCTACAGCACTGGCAGGCCGCGCGCCCCGACCTGCCCGAGCGCGAGCAGCTGCGCGAGCGGCTGGCCGAGCAGGTCGAGCGCAACCACGCGCTGCAGCGCGAGCTGGCGCGGCAGGTGCAGCGCGCGCCGGTGGCCGAGCCTGCGCCGGCCGCGGCCGGCCCCGAGGCCGACCCGCCGCCCGCGCCGGTCAAGCTGGAGCACCGCGTCGTGCTGTGCGTGGGCGGCCGCGGCGGCAGCGTGCCGCAGTACCGCCAGGCCGTGGAGGGCTGCGGCGCGCAGTTCCTGCATCACGACGGCGGCGCCGAGCACAAGCCCGCGCAGCTGGAGCCCCAGCTCGCCGCCGCCGACCTCGTCATCTGCCAGACCGGTTGCATCAGCCACGACGCCTACTGGCGCGTGAAGGACCACTGCAAGCGCCACCACAAGCGCTGCGTGTTCGTCGAGACGCCCAGCCGCAGTGCCTTCGAACGTGCGTTGGCGCAGGCCGCTGCGAGCGAAGGCAGCGAAGCGCCGATCTGAGGGGAAGCCCCGAGGCGAGGCGGCACACTGGCGGGCGCAAACTGCAAGCGTTTGCAGTCTCGTGGAGATCGGTTCATGGCCCCCGTCGCATCGCCCCACCAGCTCGCCCGCCGCGCCATCGCCCTCGTGCTGGCCGGCGGTCGTGGCTCCCGCCTCAAGCAGCTCACCGACTCGCGCGCCAAGCCGGCGGTCTACTTCGGCGGCAAGTTCCGCATCATCGACTTCGCGCTGAGCAACTGCGTGAACAGCGGCATCCGCCGCATCGGCGTTGTCACGCAGTACAAGAGCCACTCGCTGCTGCGCCACATCCAGCGCGGCTGGAGCTTCCTGCGCGCCGAGCTGAACGAGACGGTGGACCTGATGCCGGCGCAGCAGCGCGTGGACGAGGAGAGTTGGTACCGCGGCACGGCCGACGCGGTCTACCAGAACCTGGACATCATCCAGAGCACCGAGGCCGACTACATCGTCGTGCTGGCGGGCGACCACATCTACAAGATGGACTACTCGTCCATGCTGGTGGACCACGTGGCCACCGGCGCGGGCTGCACGGTGGGCTGCATCGAGGTGCCCAAGGCCGAGGCCACGGCCTTCGGCGTGATGGCCGTGGACGGCGAGCGCCGCATCACCGCTTTCCAGGAGAAGCCTGCCGACCCGCCCACCATGCCCGGCCGCAGCGACGCCTGCCTGGCCAGCATGGGCATCTACATCTTCAACGCCGACTACCTCTACCGCCTGCTGGCCGAGGACCTGGCCGACAGCAGCTCCAGCCACGACTTCGGCAAGGACGTCATCCCCAAGGTCGTCGGCGAGGGCCGCGCCGTGGCCCACCCGTTCGGCATGAGCTGCATCATGAATCCCAACGGCGCCACGCCCTACTGGCGCGACGTCGGCACGCTCGACGCCTTCTGGGCTGCCAACCTCGACCTGGCCTCCATCAGCCCCGAGCTGGACATCTACGACACCGACTGGCCCATCTGGACCTACCAGCGCCAGCTGCCGCCGGCCAAGTTCATCCCCGACCACAACGGCATGCACGGCATGACGGTCAACACCATCGTCAGCGGCGGCTGCATCGTGTCGGGCTCGCACGTCGTGCAGTCGGTGCTGTTCAGCAACGTGCGCATCCGCTCGTTCTGCAACATCCACCAGAGCGTGCTGCTGCCCGGCGTCAGCGTGGGGCGCAACTGCCGGCTCACCAAGGTCATCGTCGACCGCGGCTGCGAGATCCCCGATGGGCTCGTCGTCGGCGAAGACGCGAAGCTGGACGCGGCCCGCTTCGAGCGAACCGAGAACGGTGTCGTGCTGATCACCAAGCAAATGCTGAAGCAGCTCTGACATGCGCGTGCTCCAAGTCAGCGCGGAGCTGTTCCCGCTGCTGAAGACCGGCGGCCTGGCCGACGTGGCCGGCGCGCTGCCCGCCGCGCTGGCCGCGGCCGGTGCCGAGCCGCGGCTGCTGGTGCCCGGCTTCCCGGCCATCCACGACGCGCTGACGCAGGAATGCGCCGTCGCGCCCGTCGCGCTGCCGTGGAGCGAGGGCCGGGCGGCGCTGCTGCGCGGCCGGCTGCCGGGCTTCGAGCAGCTCGTCTACGTGCTGGACGCGCCGGGCCTGTTCGACCGCCCCGGCAATCCCTACGCCGACGACGGCGGCGTGGCCTATGCCGACAACCACCGCCGCTTCGCGCTGCTGGGGCTGGCCGCGGCGCGGCTGGCGGAGGGGCTGGACGCCAGCTGGCGGCCCGACATCGTCCACGCGCACGACTGGCATGCGGGCCTGGCCTGCGCCCACGTTGCCGCCAGCCGCGCGCGCCGCCGCAGCGAGGCCAAAGCCGTCTTCACCGTGCACAACCTGGCCTACCAGGGGCTGTTCCCGGCCGGCCATTTCGGCGAGCTGGGCCTGCCGGCGTCGCACTACGCCATGGAGGGCGTGGAGTTCTACGGCCAGGTGAGCTTCATGAAGGCCGGCCTGCATTTCGCCGACGCGATCACCACCGTCAGCCCGACCTACGCCCGCGAGATCCAGACGCCCGAGCAGGGCTGCGGCCTGGACGGCCTGCTGCGCCACCGCGCCGACGCGCTGCACGGGATCCTGAACGGCGTCGACTACCGCGTCTGGTCGCCCGTCGACGACGCCGCCATCGCCGCGCGCTACAGCGCCGACGACGCTTCGGCCAAGGCCGCCTGCAAGACCGCGCTGCAGCGTGAATGCGGCCTTGCCGTCACGCCCGAGGCGCCGCTGTTCGGCATCGTCAGCCGCCTGACCGAGCAGAAGGGCCTGCCGCTGGTGCTGGAGGCGCTGGACGAGCTGCTGGCCGGCGGCGGCCAGCTGGTCGTGCTCGGCGCGGGTGACGCGCGCCTGGAGGCCGAGTTCGCCGCGGCCGCCGCACGGCATCCCGCCCAGGTGGCCCGGCGTGTCGGCATGGACGAGGGCCTGGCCCACCGCATCCTCGCCGGCAGCGACGTCGTGCTGGTACCCAGCCGCTTCGAGCCCTGCGGCCTGACGCAGCTGTACGGCCTCAGCTACGGCGCGCTGCCGCTGGTGCACCGCGTCGGCGGCCTGGCCGATACGGTGGTGGACACGACGCTGGAAGACCTCGCCGCCGGCACCGCCACCGGCTTCGTCTTTGACGCCTTCACGGCCGACGCCTGCCGCCGTGCGCTGCGCCGCGCCTTTGCGCTGTGGCGCCGGCCCGAGGACTGGGCCCGCGTGCGCGAGGCCGCGATGCGCCAGCGCTTCGGCTGGGACATCGCGGCGGCCCGCTACGTGGACCTGTACGGCGACCTGCTATATCGCTAGCGCGACGACGCCGGCGCCGATCAGCGCCGCCCCTGCCAGCCGCCAGCCGCGCTCCGCCTCGCCCAGCAGCTGCCCGCCCAGCAGCGCCGCGATCAGCATGGACACCTCGCGCGCCGGCGCCACGCGCGACAGCGGCGCCTCCTTCACGGCCAGCAGCACCAGCACATAGGCCGCCGGCCCCAGCACCGACACGGCCAGGATGCCGCGCCACGACTGCTTCACCTCCGGCCAGAACGTGTGCCGCCGGCGCAGCGACACCGGCAGCTGCATGACCATGCGCAGCAGGTTGCCCACCCAGTCCAGCAGCAGCGGCGACACCGCCAGCACCTTGACCGAGTAGCCGTCGATGACCGTGTAGCCGGCGATCAGCGCGCCGGTGGCCGCCCCCCACCAGATGCCGTGCCGGCGGCGGCGGTCGGCCTGTGCGTCATGCGACAGCCCGCGGCCGATGAGCCGCGGCCCCATCGTGATGAGCAGGATGCCGCCCACGACGCCGGCCAGGCCCAGCGCGCCGTGCACGCCCAGGTGTTCGCCCAGCAGCAGGACGGCGGCGACCGCCGACAGCAGCGGCCCGCTACCGCGCGCGACCGGGTAGACCACCGTCAGGTCGCTGGCCCGGTAGCCCGCCACCAGGCAGTTGAAGTACAGCAGGTGCACGACGGCGCTGGCGGCCACCAGCCCCCAAATCATCGGCGTCCAGCGCGGCACCTCGTCCACACCCAGCCATGCGGCGGCCGGCAGCCACACCAGCACGACGCCGATGGCGCAGCTCATGACGAAATGCGGTCCGCCGCCCCACTTCTTGGCGGCCAGGTTCCAGAGCGCGTGGAGGAGGGCGGCTGTGAGGACGAGGGCGAGCGCCGAGGCGGGCATCGATCAGTAGATCAGGCGATCCGGACGGATGTCGCGCAGGATGGTCGTCGCGATCTCCTCGATGCTCTTGTGCGTGGACGACAGCCATGAGATGCCCTCGCGCTTCATCATCGCCTCGGCCTCGTTGACCTCGTAGCGGCAGTTCAGCGGGTCGGCGTACTTGCTGCCGGGGCGGCGCTCGTTGCGGATGCTGGACAGGCGCTCGGGGTCGATGGTCAGCCCGAAGCACTTGCGGCGGTGTGGCACCAGCGACGGCGGCAGCTTGCGGCGCTCGAAGTCCTCGGGGATCAGCGGGTAGTTGGCGGCCTTGATGCCGTGCTGCATCGCGAGGTACAGCGACGTCGGCGTCTTGCCCGAGCGCGACACGCCGACGAGGATGACGTCGGCCACGTCCAGGTTCTTGGCCGACTGGCCGTCGTCGTGCGCCAGCGAGAAGTTGATGGCCTCGATGCGGTCGTGGTACTCCTGGCTCTGCGCCACGTCGGAGAAGCGGCCCACGCGGTGGTTGCTCTTGATGCCGAACTCTTCCTCCAGCGGCTCGATGAAGGTGCCGAACATGTCCATCACGCGGCCCTGGCAGTGCTCGCGCACGATCTTCAGCACGTCGCGGTCCACCAGCGTCGCGAACACGATGGGCCGCTCGCCCTCGCGCATGGCCAGCTCGTTGATCTCCGCGACGACGGCCTGGGCCTTTTCCGCCGTGTCGATGAACGGCCGGCGCACGTGGCGCGGCTTGATGGAGAACTGCGCGAGGATGGAGTTGCCGAAGGTTTCGGCGGTGATCCCGGTGCCGTCAGAGACGAAGTAGACGGTTCTGGCGGTCATGTCAGTGCAGGCAGAGTCGTGGTCGCGGCCATGATAGCCAGGGCCCCCGGGGCGAGGGGGGCATTTCCCAACGGCGGACCTTTCGCACGATCCGGGCGGGTTACGCCCAGGTACGAACCGCCTAGAATCCGCCGCAATTCCTCGCGATCAGCCCCATGCGCGCCGCCACCCTCCTACAAGAATCCAGAAATGGGTGGAGCCGCGCCTGCCTTGAGCACGTCTGCTCGGCACCGGGCCCGGACGACGCGATGACACCGGTTTTTCAACCTCCCGGAGTTTTTTCATGTCCACCCTGTTCGAGGCGACCGCCCTGGTCGTACCGTTTGAGAACCTGAGGATGACCGACGTCGAGGCAGTTGGCGGCAAGAACGCCAGCCTCGGCGAAATGATCTCGCAGCTCGCCGCCAGCGGCGTGCGCGTCCCCGGAGGGTTCGCCACCACGGCGCACGCCTTCCGGCAGTTCCTCAAGCACGAGGGCCTGGATGCGCGCATCGCGGCGCGGCTTGCCACGCTCAACACCGATGACGTCCGCGCGCTGGCCGAGGCCGGCGCCGAGATCCGCGGCTGGATCGAGAACCAGCCCTTCCCGGCCGACCTGGAAGCCGGCGTGCGCTCGGCCTATGCCCAGCTGACGGCTGACAACCCGGACGCCACCTTCGCCGTGCGCTCGTCCGCCACGGCCGAAGACCTGCCCGACGCGTCCTTCGCCGGCCAGCAGGAGACCTTCCTGAACGTGCACGGCATCGACGAGGTGCTGCACAAGATGCGCGAGGTGTTCGCCTCGCTCTACAACGACCGCGCCATCAGCTATCGCGTGCACAAGGGCTTTGCCCATGGCGACGTGGCGCTGTCGGCCGGCGTGCAGCGCATGGTGCGCTCCGACCTGGGCTCCGCCGGCGTCATGTTCACCATCGACACCGAGAGCGGCTTCCAGGACGTCGTCTTCATCACCTCCAGCTATGGCCTGGGCGAGACGGTGGTGCAGGGCGCCGTGAACCCGGACGAGTTCTACGTGCACAAGCCCGCGCTCAAGAACGGCAAGCTGGCCATCATCCGCCGCAACCTGGGCTCCAAGCTGATCCGCATGGAGTTCGCGTCGCCCGAGGAGAAGGCGGCCGCCGGCAAGCTGGTCAAGACGGTGGACACCGCCGTCGAGGCGCGCAACCGCTACTCGCTGAACGACGCCGAGGTGACCGAGCTGGCCCAGTACGCGCTGATCATCGAGAAGCACTACGGCCGCGCGATGGACATCGAGTGGGGCCGTGACGGCGTCGACGGCAAGCTCTACATCCTGCAGGCCCGCCCTGAGACCGTGAAGAGCCAGGCCGCCGGCCAGGTCGAGCACCACTACAAGCTCAAGGCCCACAGCGCCGTGCTGGCCGAGGGCCGCGCCATCGGCCAGAAGATCGGTACCGGCCCCGTGCGCCTGGTCGACAGCGTCGCCGAGATGGAGCGCGTGCAGCCGGGCGACGTGCTCGTCACCGACATGACCGACCCGAACTGGGAGCCGGTCATGAAGCGTGCCAGCGCCATCGTGACCAACCGCGGCGGCCGCACCTGCCACGCGGCCATCATTGCGCGTGAACTCGGCATCCCGGCCGTCGTCGGCTGCGGCGATGCGACGGACAAGCTCAAGGACGGCCAGCTGGTGACGGTGGCCTGCTCCGAGGGCGACACCGGCTACATCTACGACGGCCTGCTGGAGACCGAGGTCAGCGAGGTGCACCGCGGCGAGCTGCCGTACTGCCCGATCAAGATCATGATGAACGTCGGCAACCCGCAGCTGGCTTTCAACTTCGCGCAGATGCCGTCCGGCGGCGTGGGCCTGGCCCGGCTGGAATTCATCATCAACAACAACATCGGCGTCCACCCCAAGGCCATCCTGGACTATCCGAACATCGATGCCGACCTGAAGAAGGCCGTCGAGTCGGTGGCCCGCGGCCACGCGTCGCCGCGTGCCTTCTACGTGGACAAGCTGGCCGAAGGCATTGCCACCATCGCGGCGGCGTTCTTCCCGCGTCCGGTCATCGTGCGCCTGTCCGACTTCAAGTCCAACGAGTACCGCAAGCTCATCGGCGGCACCCGCTACGAACCGGACGAAGAGAACCCGATGCTGGGCTTCCGTGGCGCGTCGCGCTACATCAGCGGCGAGTTCCAGGACGCCTTCGCGATGGAGTGCGAGGCGCTGAAGCGCGTGCGCAAGGAGATGGGCCTGACCAACGTCGAGATCATGGTGCCCTTCGTGCGCACCGTGAAGCAGGCGGCCAAGGTTGTCGACATGCTGGCCGAGAAGGGTCTGAAGCGCGGCGTGGACGGCCTGCGCGTCATCATGATGTGCGAGGTGCCCAGCAACGCCATCCTGGCCGAGCAGTTCCTGGAGCACTTCGACGGCATGTCCATCGGCTCCAACGATCTGACGCAGCTCACACTGGGCCTGGACCGCGACTCCGGCCTGGAGCAGCTGGCCGGTGACTTCGACGAGCGCGATCCGGCCGTCAAGGCCATGATCTCGCGCGCCATCCGCGCCTGCCGGGCGACCGGCAAGTACATCGGCATCTGCGGTCAGGGCCCCAGCGACCACCCCGACTTCGCCGAATGGCTGGCCGAGGAGGGCATCGTCTCCATCTCGCTGAACCCCGACACGGTCATCGACACCTGGCAGCGCCTAGCCGCCAAGTAAAGCTTCGCCGCTGACGATCCAGGGCCCGGGTTCTCCGTAAGGGGAGCCCGGGCTTTTTGTTGCCATCATCGCGGCCATGTTTTCAGGCCCTGCCCGTCGCCTCCACCGCCGCTACGCGCTGTTCGCGCTGAGCTTCATCGCGCTGGTTGTCATGCTGGGTCTGGCCGAGCAGCGTGGCATGCCCAAGGCCTGGATCGGCTACACCTTCCTGGGCGCAACGGTGGCGGTCTACGCCATCATCGGCATCCTGTGCCGCACCACCGACCCGGCCGAGTACTTCGTCGCCGGCCGGCGCGTGCCGCCGCTCTACAACGGCATGGCCGCCGGTGCGGACTGGATGAGCGCGGCCACCTTCATCGGCCTGGTCGGCACGCTGTATGCCAGCGGCTATGCGGGCCTGGCCTATGTGCTGGGCTGGACCGGCGGCTTCGTGCTGGTGGCGTTGTGCATCGCACCTTACCTGCGGCAGTTCGGCCAATTCACGATCGGCGATTTCCTGGCCGAGCGTTTCCAGAGCCGCGCGCTGCGGCTGGTGGGCGCATGCGCAGCCATCCTGGTGTCCTTCGTCTACCTCGTCGCGCAGATCTACGGCGTGGGCCTCATCACGACGCGGCTCACGGGGCTGGCCTTCGAGGTGGGCGTGTTCGTCGGCTTGGGCGGCGTGCTGGTGTGCTCCTTCCTCGGTGGCATGCGTGCCGTGACATGGACGCAGGTGGCGCAGTACCTGCTGATGATCCTGGCCTATCTCGTGCCGGTCATCTGGCTCAGCGTCAAGCAGACCGGCTGGCCGCTGCCGCAGTTGGTCTACGGCCAGCAACTGCACCAGCTGGCCGAGCGTGAGCGCGAGCTGATCCGTGACCCGGCCGAGCTGCAGGTGCGCGCCATTCACCAGCAGCGCGCCGACGCGGCCGCGGCGCGGCTCGCAGATGTGCCTCGCGCGCTGGCCGACGAGCAGGCCCGGGCGGCGGCGCGCGTCGCCGAGCTGAAGAAGGCGGATGCGCCGCTGGCATTGATCCAGGCCGCCGAGAAGCAGCGCGCGGCGCTGCCGCGCACGCCGGCCGAGGCCGAGGAGCGGTGGCGGCGCGAGCAGGCCAGCGAGGCGCAGCGTTCGCGGCCGCTGTCCGGCCTGGTGCCGCATTCCCAGCCCTTCCCGGAAGCCGCGGGTGACGCCGCGGGCGAGCCGGTGGACGCCGGCAAGGGCAGCGAGTCGCGCCGCAACTTCATCGCGCTGGTGTTCTGCCTGATGGTGGGTACGGCGGGCCTGCCGCACCTGCTGACGCGCTACTACACGACAAGCTCGGTGGCGACGGCGCGCGAGTCGGTGGCTTGGTCACTGGTCTTCATCTGCCTGCTGTACCTGACGGCGCCGGCGCTGGCCGTCATGGTCAAGACCGAGGTCTTCAACGGCCTCGTGGGCACGGCGTTCGACCAGCTGCCGGCTTGGATACGCCAGTGGCAGCGCGTCGACCCGGCGCTGCTGTCGGCCGTGGACCTGAACGGCGATGGTCGGCTGCAGCTGGGCGAGCTGCGGCTGCACCCGGACCTCGTCATGCTCGTCATGCCCGAGCTGGGCGGGCTGCCTTACGTCATCTCGGGCATGGTGGCCGCCGGCGGGCTGGCGGCGGCGCTGTCCACGGCCGACGGGCTGCTGCTGGCCATCTCCAGCGCGCTGTCGCACGACCTGTATTACAAGGCCATCAACCCCGAGGCCTCGCGCACGCGCCGCGTCACGCTGAGCAAGGCGCTGCTGCTGGCGGCGGCGCTGGCGGCGGCGGCGGTGGCGTCCAGCCGGCCGGCAGACATCCTGGCCGTCGTCACGGCGGCGTTCTCCATTGCAGGCTCCACCTTCTTCCCGGCGCTGGTGGCCGGCGTGTTCTGGCGCCGCGCCAACCGGGCCGGTGCGCTGGCCGGCATGCTGGCGGGGCTGGCCGTCTGCCTGGTCTACCTGGGCATGGCCCACCCCGGCCTGCGCGCGCTGGTGGGCTTGCCCGGACCGCCGCAACTGCTGTGGGGCATCCAGCCGGCGTCGGCCGGGCTGTTCGGCGTGCCGGCGGGCGCGCTGGTGCTGGTGCTCGTGAGCCTGCTGACCGCCGCACCGGGCGTGCGGGAACGCGAGATCGTCGCGCTGTTGCGCAGCCCGCCGACGCGCTGATCGTCGCCCTGATTTTGGATTTTCGCCGTTGCGGGCTAGAATCTTGGGTTCCCCCTTGCCGCACCGCGTGTCGACGCCGTGGTGCGGCTTCCACAGCCGAGGCAACCCGTTCGAGGCTGGAATCCACAAGGAGTACACATGCGTCACTACGAAATCGTTCTGCTGATCCATCCGGATCAAAGCGAACAGGTTCCGGCCATGCTGGAGCGCTACAAGGGCCTGATCACCGCCGGTGGCGGTGTCGTGCACCGGGTCGAGGACTGGGGCCGTCGTCAGCTGGCCTACCAGATCCAGAAGCTCGCCAAGGCCCACTACCTGTGCCTGAACATCGAAGCCAGCAAGGAAGTCCTCGTTGAGCTCGAGACCGGCTTCCGCTTCAACGACGCCGTGCTGCGCCACCTGACCGTGGTGCAGGACAAAGCCATCACGACCCCCTCGGTCATGATGAAGGCCGTCGAGCGCGAAGAAGCCCGCAAGGCGCCTCAGCAAGAAGCGGCCTGAGCTGACGCTCATCGCTGAAGAACCAGGTTTTTCGAACAGCGCGCCGACTGAGTGAACCAGCTTCACCTGCAGGCGCAGATCCAGCAACTCGGACAAGTTCGCTACACCCCCGCCGGGCTGATGGCCCTGGATGCCGCCCTCAAGGCCGAATCCGAAGTCATCGAAGCCGGCAAGCCGCGCAAGGTCTCGCTGGAGATCAAAGCGGTCGCGGTGGGCGAGGTGGCCAAGCAGTTGCAGGCGCTGGGAGTCGGTGGCCACGCGATTTTTCGCGGCTTCCTGACCCATCAGCGCAACGGCCGGGGCTTTGTCGCCCACGTCACCGTGATCGAACCCGCTGTTTCGCAGAACCCGGACATTGATTGATCCGGATAGATTTAACAGAGGTCCAACATGCCCCCTCTTCGTGGCAAAGGTCGCTTCTCCAAGGACAAGAAGCCCAAGCGCAACCAACAGTCGCTGCTGTTCCGCCGCAAGCGTTTCTGCCGTTTCACCGTCGCTGGCGTCGAGAAGATCGACTACAAGGACATCGACACGCTGCGCGACTTCATCGCCGAGAACGGCAAGATCACGCCCGCTCGCCTGACCGGCACGCGCGCCTTCTTCCAGCGTCAGCTGACGGTGTCCATCAAGCGTGCGCGCTTCCTGGCCCTGCTGCCGTACAGCGACCAGCACAAGGTCTAAGGAGCTGACGACATGCAAGTGATCCTGCTCGAAAAAGTCGCCAACCTCGGCAACCTCGGCGATGTCGTCAAGGTCAAGGACGGCTACGCCCGCAACTTCCTGATCCCGACCAAGGCCGCTCGTCGCGCGACCGAAGCCGCGATCAAGGAATTCGAAGCCAAGCGCGCCGAACTGGAAAAGATCGCCGCCGCCAAGCTGGCCGAAGCCCAGAAGCTGGGTGAAGCCATCGCCGGCAAGACCGTCCGCATCGCCCAGAAGGCCGGCGTGGACGGCCGCCTGTTCGGCTCGGTGACCAACGCCGACGTCGCTGACGCGCTGACCAAGGCCGGCACCGCCGTCGCCAAGGCTCAGGTGCGCCTGCCGAACGGCCCGCTGAAGACCGTGGGCGAGTTCCCGGTCAGCATCGCGGCTCACACGGACGTGCTCGTCGAGATCACCGTTCACGTGGTTGCCGAAGCGGAATAAACGCTTCCCCTGATGCGCGGTGACAGCTTGTCGCCGCAACATCGAACGAAGGCCGATACCCTTGAGGGTTTCGGCCTTCTGTCTTTCAGGACCGGGTTTTCCCGCCCGGTCCACCGTTTGCTCCCAGGCCGTTCACAGCTTTATCCACAGGCATGTCCGCGATCTTTCCCGCATCCCCGTCCACCGCACCGCATGACGACGAAGTCGCACGCCTGCGCGTGCCGCCGCACTCGGTGGAGGCCGAGCAGAGCGTGCTCGGCGGCCTGCTGATCGACAACTCGGCCTGGGACAAGGCGGCCGACCTGCTGACCGAGAGCGACTTCTACCGCTTCGAGCACAAGCAGGTGTTCGCGGCCATCGGCAAGCTCGTCAACGCGGGCAAGCCGGCCGACGTGGTGACTGTCTTCGACGAGCTGACCTCGCTGGGCCGCGCCGAGGAATGCGGTGGCCTGGCCTACCTGAACGCCTTGGCGCAGAGCGTGCCCAGCGCCGCCAACCTGCGCCGCTACGCCGAGATCGTTCGCGAGCGCGCCATCCTGCGCAAGCTGGTGGCCACGTCCGACGAGATCGCCACCGCGGCGATGAACCCGCAGGGCAAGGCTGTCAACCAGATCCTGGACGAGGCCGAGGGCAAGATCTTCAAGATCGGCGAGGAAGGCTCGCGCAGCCAACAGGGCTTCCAGAGCATGGACCGGCTGGTCATCGCGCTGATCGACCGTGTCAACGAGCTGGCCGAGGCCGGGCACCAGGACGTGACCGGCGTGCGCACCGGCTTCTATGACCTGGACAAGCAGACCGCCGGCCTGCAACCGGGCGACCTGATCGTGCTGGCGGCCCGCCCGTCGATGGGCAAGACCGCGTTCGCCGTGAACATCGCCGAGAACGTGGCCATCAACGAGGGGCTGCCGGTCGTCATCTACTCCATGGAAATGGGCGCCGCGCAGCTGGCGCTGCGGATGGTGGGCTCCATCGGCCGCATCGACCAGAGCCACCTGCGCACCGGCCAGCTCAAGGACGACGAATGGAGCCGGCTGTCCGAGGCCGTCGACAAGCTGGGCAAGGCCGCCATCTACATCGACGAGAGCCCGGGCCTCTCGCCCAGCGAGGTGCGCGCCCGGGCGCGGCGGCAGGCGCGCATCAGCGGCCAGCTGGGGCTGATCGTCATCGACTACCTGCAGCTGATGACCGGCAACGGCGGCGGCAGCGAAGAGAACCGCGCGACGGTGCTGGGCGAGATCTCGCGGGGCCTGAAGGCGCTGGCCAAGGAGCTGCGCTGCCCCGTCATCGCGCTGTCGCAGCTGAACCGCTCGGTGGAACAGCGGCCCGACAAGCGGCCCATGATGTCCGACCTGCGCGAGTCCGGCGCCATCGAGCAGGACGCGGACATCATCATGTTCATCTACCGCGACGAGTACTACACCAAGGACGAGTGCAAGGAGCCGGGCGTGGCGGAGATCATCATTGCGAAACAGCGTAACGGCCCGGTGGGCACCGTGAAGCTCGCCTTCCAGCGCATGCACACCAAGTTCGAGAACCTGGCGCCTGGCTACGTCGGCGTGGAGCGCGACGAGTACTGACGCACGGCGTCACGCGGCCGGCGTGTGTGCGGCGTCCAGCGCCTGCACCAGCGCCCACGCGGCCCTCGTGGGCTGCGGGTCGTGGCGGTAGATGCAGGCGAAGCTGCAGTCGTAGCCCAGCGTGTCGGGCGACACGGCGCGCATGCGGCCGGCGGCGACGAATGGCTGCGCGTAGTGGTCGGGCAGGAAGCCGACGAAGCCGCCGCTCAATACCAGCGTCGCCACGCCCTCCTGGTCCGACGCGGTGGCGTGCCGCTGCAACTGGTGCTGGTGCGCCAGCCGCAGGTTGGGTGAGTGGTAGCCCAGGCCAGCCAGCTTCTGGCGGCGCAGGTCGGCCCACTGCCAGCGGGCCTCGGGCGCAAACCAGGGATGCCCGGCGCCGGCGTACAGGTGCATCTGCTCGCCGAACAGCGGGCGGTAGGCCAGGCTGTCGGAGCGCCGGTGCTCGGGGATGACGCCCACCTGGAAGCGGCCCGACAGCACACCCTGCTCGATGTCGGTGATGGTGCCGACATGCACATGCAGCTGCACGCCCGGCGCGGCCGCGTGGAACTGCGCCAGCGCGCGGTCGATGTGGCAGGCGGGGTTGCTGACGGTCTTCTCGAACAGCGCCAGGTGCAGGTCGCCGGCGATCTGTTGGTGGATCTCCTCAAGCCGGGTGCGGAAGTCGGTGGTCGCCGCCAGCAACTGCTGCGCCGCGGCGTACAGCTCGGCCCCCTCGGCCGTCAGCGCAAAGCCGGCGCGGCCGCGGCGGCACAGCACCAGGCCCAGCCGTTCCTCCAGGTCCTTCACCTGGCGGCTGATCGTCGGCATGCCGACGTTGAGTTCCAGCTCCGCCGCCGCCATGCCGCCGCATTCGACGACGGTCTTGAAGACGCGCAGCAGCCGCAGGTCCACATCGGCGATCTGACCCGGCAGCGGTGCGTTCTTTGGTTTCATATCAAGTCAAGTGAACATTGATATGTTGCCATTGTCTGCAATCAAGCCGCTGGGCAGCATGCGGGCTTCTTCTCCCGGAGCCCACCGCCCATGTCTTCATCGACACCCCACCGCCCCGACGGCTGGATGGATGCCCACTGGATGCCGTTCACCGGCAACCGCCAGTTCAAGGCCAACCCGCGCCTGCTGACCGGCGCCGAGGGCGCCTACTACCGCACCGAGGACGGCCGGCGCCTGTTCGATGGCCTGTCCGGCCTGTGGTGCACGGGCCTGGGCCATGGGCGCACGGAGATCGTTGACGCCGTCAGCCGCCAGGTGCGCGAGCTGGACTACTCGCCCGCCTTCCAGTTCGGCCACCCGCTGTCGTTCGAGCTGGCGAACCGGCTCGTCGAGAAGATGCCCGCCGGCCTGAACCGCGTGTTCTTCACCGGCTCGGGCTCGGAGTCGGCCGACACGGCGCTGAAGATGGCGCGGGCCTACTGGCGCGCCAGGGGCCAGGCCAGCAAGACGCGGCTGATCGGCCGCCTCAAGGGCTACCACGGCGTCAACTTCGGCGGCATCTCGGTGGGCGGCATGGTGGCCAACCGCAAGACTTTCGGCCAGGGCGTGGAGGCCGACCACCTGCCGCACACGCAGCCGCCCAGCGGCAGCTTCTTCAAGGGCATGCCGCCGGCCGAGGGCCCGCACGGCGCGGCGCTGGCCGACGAGCTGTTGCAGCTGATCGCGCTGCACGACGCGAGCAACATCGCGGCCGTCATCGTCGAGCCGTTCTCGGGTTCGGCCGGTGTCGTCATCCCACCGGTGGGCTATCTGCAGCGGCTGCGCGAGATCTGCACGGCGCACGACATCCTGCTGATCTTCGACGAGGTCATCACCGGCTTTGGCCGCACGGGCGCGTGGACGGGCGCCGAGGCCTTCGGCGTGACGCCGGACATCCTGACCGCCGCCAAGCAGATCACCAACGGCGTGCAGCCGCTGGGTGTCGTCGTCGCCAAGCAGGCCATCCACGACACCTTCATGGCCCAGGGCGGGCCGGACTACATGCTCGAGTTCCCGCACGGCTACACCTACTCCGCCCACCCGGTGGCCTGCGCGGCCGGCCTGGCCTCGCTGGACCTGCTGGCGCGCGACCATGCGCTGGAGCGCGTGAACGCGCTGGCGCCGATGTTCGAGAACGCGGTGCACGGCCTGCGCGGCGTGAAGCATGTGGCCGACATCCGCAACTTCGGCCTGGCCGCGGGCATCACCGTCGCGGCGCTGCCGGGCGAGCCGGCCAAGCGGCCGTTCGACATCGCGATGGCCATGTACGCCAAGGGCTTCTACGTGCGCTACGGTGGCGACACCATCCAGCTCGCACCGCCCTTCATCAGCACGCCGGCCGAGATCGACACGCTGGTGTCGGCCCTCGGCGACTGCTTCGAAGCCACTGCCTGAACCTCCAACTGCCCACTCTCCCGTGATCACCCATCTCATCAACGGCCAGCAGGTCGACGGCGGCAGCCGCTCGGCCGACGTCTTCAATCCCGCCACCGGCCGCGTGGCGGCCCAGGTGCGCCTGGCGGACCGCGCGACGGTCGAGTCGGCCATCGCTGCCGCGCAGGCCGCCTTCCCCGGCTGGCGCAACACGCCGCCGTTGAAGCGCGCACGCGTCATGAGTCGCCTCAAGGAGCTGCTGGAGCAACATGCCGACGCGATCTGCCGCCTCATCACCGACGAGCACGGCAAGGTGCTGGCCGACAGCCTGGGCGAGCTGCAGCGCGGCATCGAGAACGTCGAGTACGCGAGCTACGCGCCCGAGCTGCTGAAGGGCGAGCACAGCCGCAACGTCGGTCCCGGCATCGACGCCTGGTCGGAGTTCCAGGCGCTGGGCGTCTGCGCCGGCATCACGCCGTTCAACTTCCCGGCCATGGTGCCGCTGTGGATGTGGCCCATGGCCGTGGCCTGCGGCAACACCTTCGTGCTCAAGCCCTCGGAGCGCGACCCCAGCAGCGCGCTGCTCATCGCGCAGCTGGCTCAGGAAGCCGGCCTGCCGCCGGGCGTGCTGAACGTCGTCATGGGCGACAAGGAGGCGGTGGACACGCTGCTGACCGACCCGCGCGTGCAGGCTGTCAGCTTCGTCGGCTCCACGCCCATCGCCGAATACATCTACGCGACGGGCACGAAGCACGGCAAGCGCGTGCAGGCGCTGGGCGGCGCGAAGAACCACGCGGTCGTCATGCCCGATGCCGACCTGGACAACGCAGTCAGCGCGCTGATGGGCGCGGCCTTCGGCTCCTGCGGCGAGCGCTGCATGGCCATTCCGCTGGTGGTGGCCGTGGGCGACGCGACGGCCGACGCACTGCGCGACAAGCTGGTGGCCGAGATGGCCCGCATGAAGATCGGCGCGGGCCGCGAGGCCGGCTGCGACATGGGCCCGCTGGTCACGAAGCCGCACCTCGACAAGGTGCGAGGCTACGTGGCCCAGGGCGTGGAGGAGGGCGCCGAGCTGGTGGTGGACGGCCGCGGCCTCACGGTGGCGGGTCACGAGGGCGGCTACTTCCTGGGCCCCTGCCTGTTCGACCGCGTGCGGCCCGGCATGCGCATCTACGAGGAGGAGATCTTCGGCCCCGTGCTGGGCCTCGTGCGCGTGCAGAGCCTGGCCGAGGCCATGGCGCTGATCGACGCCCACGAGTACGGCAACGGCACCTGCATCTTCACGCGCGACGGCGAGACGGCGCGCCACTTCACCGACCACATCCTGGTCGGCATGGTGGGCGTCAACGTGCCGCTGCCGGTGCCGGTGGCCTACCACTCCTTCGGCGGCTGGAAGCGCTCGCTGTTTGGCGACCTGAACGCCTACGGTCCCGACGCGGTGCGCTTCTACACGCGCCGCAAGCAGATCACGCAGCGCTGGCCGTCGTCGGGCGTGCGCGAGAACGCGGTGTTCGCGTTCCCGTCCAGCAAGTAGCCTTTGGGGGCATCAGGCGGCGGGCCGCGCCAGCAGCGCGTCCAGTTGCCTGAAGTCGATGGGCTTCATCAGGTGGGCGTCGAAGCCGTCGAGGGCGACGCTCTTCAGCGCGCCGGTCACGGCGACGATGACGAGGTCGGCGCCGAAGCGCTGGCGCAGCGCCGCCGCCAGCGCGTGGCCGTCCAGCTGCGGCATGAAGATGTCGATCAGCGCGACATGCGGCGCGAAGGCCTCGGCCAGCTCGATGGCTTCGCTGCCCCCCGTGGCGTAGCGCACCTTGCGCCCCTCCAGCTGCAGGCAGAACGCCAGCGATTCGGCCGAGTCGACATCGTCGTCGACCACCAGCACGCGCTGCTGCGAACCTTCAGCGCAGCGCATGATCCACCCAGGCATTCAGCTGCGAGGCGGACATCGCGCCGCTCTGCCGCGCAACCTCGCGGCCGTTCAGGAACAGCACCGTCGTCGGGATGCTGCGAATCTGCAGGCGCTGGCTGGCCTGCGGGGCGGCGTCGCTGTCGACCTTGATGAAGCGGATGTCGGGCCGCGCCGCGGCCAGCTGTTCGAAGTGGGGTGCGTACGAGCGGCAGGGGCCGCACCAGGCGGCCCAGAAGTCCACCAGCACGGGTGCCTCCGTGCCGTCCAGGTAGGGCTTCAGCGCAGCGTCGGCCAGCGCCACCGGGCGGTGGGGTGCCACGGCGCCGCCGCAGTGGCCGCAGGAGGGATGTTCCGCCAGACGTTCATCCGGCACGCGGTTGCGGGTGCCGCAGTGAGGGCAGACGAGCAGCATCAGGTTCTCCTTGAGGCGAGGGTGGGCCCACGTTCGAATCGGCGCAGGCGGCACGATGCCCCAAGCGCCGCAGTCCCGGCGTAGGACGGAGACCCGTCCGGCTCAACCGGGCCGAGGCTGCAGGCTATCGCGCTGCGCCAGCGCCGGGAAGAGTCTGAACCACAGCGCCACGACCGCCAGCACGCCGATGCCGCCCAGCAGCACCGAGCCTACCGGCCCCAGCAGTGCGGCCGTGGCGCCGGACTCGAACTCGCCCAGCTGGTTGCTGGCGCCGATGAAGACCGAGTTCACCGCACCGACGCGGCCGCGCATGTCGTCCGGCGTTTCCAGCTGCACCAGCGACTGGCGGATGACGACGCTGACCATGTCCGCCGCGCCGCTGACGGCCAGCACGATGAAGGCGACGACGAACGACGTCGTCAGCGCGAACGCGATCATCGCCAGGCCGAACACGGCCACAGCGCCCAGCAGCCAGTGGCCCGCGCGGCGCTTGATGGGCCGGCGCGACAGCCACACGCCGACAACCACCGCGCCCAGCGCGGGCGCCGAGCGCAGCAGGCCCAGGCCCTCGGGGCCGGTGTGCAGGATGTCCTTCGCGAAGATGGGCAGCAGCGCCGTGGCGCCGCCCAGCAGCACGGCGAACAGGTCCAGCGAGATGGCGCCCAGCACCACCGGGCGCTGCCAGATGAAGCGGATGCCCGCCGTCAGCTGCGCCAGGCCGGGCGCTGCGCGGCGCGCCTGCGCGGGGCGGTGGCGGATGGTCAGAACCGCCACCACGGCGCAAACCAGCAGCAGCAGCGACACGCCATAGACGAGGGCCGCACCCCAGTGCGCCGCGGCCGCCGCCGTCGTGCCGTGCGCGATGCGGCCGGCCGCCCACGGCCCCAGCGCGTACAGCACGCCGCCCAGTGCCGGGCCGGCAATGATGGCGGCCTGCATCGTCGAGCTGGACGTGGCGACGGCGCGCGGCAGCAGCTCCGCCGGCACCAGCGACGGCATCAGCGCCTGCTGTGCGGGCATCTGCAGCGCGCGGGCGCAACCCAGCACGATGGACAGGCCCAGGATGAGGTTGGCTCCCACCCAGCCGCCGCCGCTGGCCAGCGCCAGGCAGGCGGCCGTCAGCAGCTGCAGGCCCAGGCTGGCGGCCAGCAGCAGGCGGCGGTCGTGCTGGTCCACGACGTGGCCTGCTGGCAGCGTCAGCAGCAGCGCGGGCAGGAACTGCGCCAGGCCCACCAGCCCCAGGTCCCAGGCGCTGCCCGTCAGGTCGTACATCTGCCAGCCCAGCGCCACCATCAGCATCTGGTTGGCGGCGCCGCCGGTCACGCGGGCGGCCAGCAGGCGCAGGTAGTCAGTCTGGTCGCGCAGGCGGGCCAGGCCGGCGGAACTCATCTCGGGAATCGTCATCTCCGCTCAGTCTAGGGTGTGGTCGACGGGAGGGCGCGCTGCAGACCAAAAGCTGTATATATTTACAGCATGCCGCCCGCACCCATTCGCATCGCCGCCGCGCAACCGGCCCTGGTTGCCGCCGAGTCCATCAAGGGCCGCGGCACGGCCACGGCCATGCCGCACCGCTTCGAGCAGCGCGAGCGCGAGCAGTACGACGACGGCTGGGGCTCGCTGGACCAGGACGCCGCCGAGGAACACCTGCCGCCGGCCACGCAGGTCATCGAGGAGATGGTCAGGAAGATCGTCACCAGCAACCAGTCGCCCGACATCTCGTTCGACTACTCCATCAACCCCTACCGCGGCTGCGAGCATGGCTGCGTCTACTGTTTTGCCCGCCCCACGCACAGCTACCTGAACCTGTCGCCGGGGCTGGACTTCGAGACCCGCATCGTGGCCAAGGTCAACGCCGCCGAGCGGCTGCGCGAGACGCTGGCCGGGGCGCGCTACGAGCCCAGGTCGCTGGTGCTGGGCACCGCGACGGATGCCTACCAGCCGGTGGAGCGCCGGCTGGGCATCACGCGGCGCATCGTCGAGGTGCTGGCCGAGACCGGGCACCCGTTCTCCGTCGTCACGAAGAGCAGCGGCATCGAGCGCGATCTCGACCTCATCGCGCCGATGGCGGCGCAGGGGCTGGTGTCGGCCTACCTGTCGGTGACGACGCTGGACAACGACCTCGCCCGCATCCTGGAGCCGCGTGCGGCCGCGCCGGCGCGGCGGCTGCGCACGATCAAGGCGTTGGCGGACGCGGGCGTGCCGGTAGGCGTCAGCGTGTCGCCCATCATCCCGTTCATCAACGAGCCGGAGCTGGAGCGCATCCTGGCCGCCGCCGCCGCGGCCGGCGCCAGCAGTGCCTTCAGCATCCCGGTGCGGCTGCCGTGGGAGGTGAACCCGCTGTTCCAGGACTGGCTGCAGCGCCACTTCCCCGACCGCGCCGACCGCGTGATGGCCCGCATCCGCGACATGCGCGGCGGCAAGGACAACGACGCGCGTTTCGGCACCCGCTTCACCGGCGAAGGCATCTGGGCCGAGCTGCTGCGCGCGCGGCTGCGGCGGGCGGCCGCCAAGCTGGGCCTGCGCACCGAGCGCCGGCCGGTGCAGCTGGCGCTGTTCACGCCGCCGCGCAAGCCGTCGGCGCAGGGGGATCTGTTCTAGGCCGCCTGTCGGCCGCCGGGCCGGCTCAGCGCCGGCAGGCCGCCAGCAGGTCCCACTCGGCCTTGTAGACGTCTGCCCGCGCGCCCACCCAGCCCATCGTCGTGTGGAACAGGTTGTCGTGCGACGCCGGCTTGTCGCGCAGCGCGGCCAGGCAGCCGGGCTTCAGCGACGCGGCCAGCGCGCCGCCTTCGGGCACCCACATGATCATGGGCACGTGCGTCTGCTCTTTCGGGGCCATCGCGTACGGCATGCCGTGCAGGTACAGGCCGTTCTCGCCCAGCGATTCGCCGTGGTCCGACACGTACAGCATGCCGGTGTCGAAGCGGTCCTGCTGTGTCTGCAGCCACGCGATGGAGCGGGCCAGCAGGCGGTCGGTGGTCAGCAGCGTGTTGTCGTAGCCGTTGACGACCTGCTGGCGCTCGCAGTCCTGCAGCTGGTTGCTCTTGCACTCGGGCAGGAAGCGCTTGAGCTCGTCCGGCGAGCGCTTGAAGTAGGCCGGGCCGTGGCTGCCCATCTGGTGCATGACGAGCACCAGCCCGCGCTTCACGCGCTCCGGGTCCAGCGCGGCGATGCGCTTGTCGAGCTCGTGCAGCAGCGCCTCGTCGAAGCATTCCGCGCCTTCCAGTTCGTCCTTGTGGCACAGGCTGGCCGGCAGCGGCGCGGCGCCGTCGGGCAGCTTGGACGTGAAGCTGTTCGGCACGCGGTCGCACAGGCCCTTGCAGCCGCTCTGGTTGTCCAGCCACAGCACGGCCAGGCCGGCGCGCTGCAGCACGTCCAGCAGGTTTTCCTGCGGCTTGTCGGCGTCGAAGCCGGCCCGGCCCTGCGGCGCGAACATGCAGGGCAGGGAGGCGGCCGTGGCGGTGCCGCAGGAGCTGACGTCGCGCAGGCTGACGACCGGCAACTTGGACAGCTCCGGGTTGGTCGGCCGTGCATAGCCGTTGAGGCTGAAGTTCATCGCCCGCGCCGTCTCGCCGACGACCAGCAGCAGCAGCGGCGGCTTGGCGCCTTCGGCGCGCGGCAACAGGCGTGCATCGGCGCCGATGACCACCGGCGGGCCCTTGGGGCCGGACAGGCTGCGCACGCCCACCATGCTGACCGAGTAGACGGCGTTCAGCGGCGTGACCATGTAGCGGATGGACTTGTGGTTGCGCATTGTCGACGACAGCGTCGCGAACACGCTCAGCGCCAGCAGCACCATGGCGACGAGGCCCAGGCCGAAGGCGGCGAGGTTGCCGCCCAGCCGCTTCGCCGCCGACTGCGCCGGCGCCTTGGGGCGGCGCAGCAGCCACCAGGCCGGCAGCGCGCCCAGCAGCAGCAGGCTGGCAAACAGCTTCCAGCTCAGCAGGTCGCGCGTCTCGCGCACGTCGGTCTGCAGCATGTTCACGACCATCGTCGGGTCGAACACGATGCCGTAGCTGCCGATGAAATAGGCCAGCGCGCCGGCGCTCAGCAGCAGCACGGCCAGCACGCCCTTGATGAGCCGCGGCCAGGCCAGCAGGCTCAGCACGGCGCCGGTGGCGGCCGTGACCATGCCGGCGAACACCAGCGTGAAGCCGACGCCGATGCCCGGCAGCGTCTGCAGCTGCTTCCACAGCGGCCAGTTGGCGAGCAGCCCCATCCATAGCGCGGCCAGCCAGGCCTGGGTCAGGGGGCGGGTCGTGTCGGGTCGAAACCAGGCCAGCAGGCGCTTGAGGAAGATCATGACGGTGGGAGAGGCGAGGGCGGGCGCATTCTGCCGCCACTGCGGCCCGCAGCCTGTCCGCTGGCTGGATTCAGGCCGCCACAGGTGCCGCTGCACCCGTGCGCAGCGCGACGCCGCCGGTCGCACGCGCCGCCTTGGCCACGCCGCCGCCCATGGGCTTCACGAAGCGGCCGTGCAGCACGTCGATCTGCTCGGCCAGCACGCTGGCATCCTCGATCTTCTCGGCATGGCGCTTGAGCACCAGCCCGGCCATGTCGATGAGCTTGGCGTTGCGCGTCAGCTCACCCTGCTGGATGAGCAACTCGACGGCCAGCTTGGCGCTGCCGCGCAGCGAATGGCGCATGGCCGTCTCGGCGACGCTGAAGACCTGCTGGTGGCAGTCGCGGAACTGCTCGGCCGCACCGATGTGGCCCTCGGTCATCGCGACGAGGATCTCGGTGCTGGCCTTGGCGGAACAGAAGCGCGTGCCCAGGCTGCGCAGGATGGGCATCATCTCCTCCAGCTCCACCTCCTGGCTGGACAGGCGTATCCACAGCGCTGTCAGCAGCGACGCGGCCTCCAGGTCGAAGTTGCCCGCGTCGGCGTGCTCGGTGAACTCGCGCGCCACCACCAGTGCCTGGCCCACGCGGCGCTCGAGCAGGAAGGACAGGCCGCGGAACACGAGCTCGAAGCGCTGCAGCCGGAGGGAGCCCGGCGCCCGCTCCAGCGCGGCCGCCAGTGCGTCGTGCGCGTACTTGAAGCCTTTGAAGTCCTTGTTGTCGAAGCGCATCAGACCGATGAGGACGACGCTGAGCATGTCGAACAGCTTGGAGCGCAGCCCCTGCGACATGGCGCGCTCCAGCATGCGCAGCGCCTCGGCGCGCTGGCCCGCATAGAACCCCAGAGACCCGCAGCGCTGCAGCCGCAGCAGGCAGCCGGGCGTCAGCGTGGCGGCGATCTGGTAGGTCTTGAGCGCCTCCTGCAGGTCGCCCTGTTCCATCTGCACATGGCCCATCAGGTCGTGCGAGTCGGCGTAGTCGGGCAGTTCGCCGATGAGGTTCTCCAGCGTGCGGCGGGCCTTCTGCAGGTTGCCGCCAGCCACCTCGGTGCGGGCCACGCCCAGCCGCGCCCAAGGCACGGTCTTGGCGGCGATGATGGCTTCGTACAGCGCCCGGGCGTCGTCGAAGCGCTTGAGCCGCAGCAGCAGCTCCGCTCCGATGCGCGCGGCGTAGAGCCAGTACTTGCCTTTGGCCTCGAAGCGCGCCAGGCACAGGTTGGCGGCGGTCTCGAAGTCCTCGCTTTCGATGGCTTCGAAGATGTCCTTCAGGATGCGCTTGCGCTGGCGCGCGCTCGCCAGCCGCTCGGCGAGGTTGGCGCTGGTGTAGGGTTTGATGAGGTAGGCGTCCAGTGCCGCCTCGGCCGCTTCGGCCACCTTGGCGTACGTGGCCTCGCTGGTCACCATGACAAAGACGGTGGAGTAGGGCAGCAGGCCCTCGCGGCGCAGTTCGTCCAGCAGGTCCTGGCCCGATGTGTCGCTCGCATCGAAGTGGTAGTCGCACAGCACGATGTCGTAGGTCTGGTGCTCCAGCATCACGCGCGCGTCTTTCACGCGCGGCGTCTGGCGCACGGTGCCCACGCCCAGGTCGCGCAACTGGGCAGACATCAGGCTGCGCGAGTTGGCGTTGCTGTCGATGATCAGCGCTGACGCGGCCTGGATGGTGTCGTCCATCAGGAACATGCGTGCTCCCACCCCGGCGCGGGGCCGTGGACTCTGATCGGGAAACAGGCGGGCAGCGTCACTTATGAGTCATCGGTATGACAGTCCATGGACTTTAGGTTTTCCCCAGCGAGAAGGGAGCGGTGGTAAACGCGCGGTGTCGCTGCATTTCGTGACATCCGACGCGAGCCCCTCCGTGGTGGTGACGGTACCGAGCATGAAAAAAGCCGCGGCCTCCTGGCGGAGTGCCGCGGCTGATCGGTCCGAGAGGGCTTACTTGAACAAGTCCTTGACGCGATCGGTCCAGGTCTTGGCGTTGGGCGAGTGCTTCTCGCCGCCCTTCTTCAGCGATTCGTCCAGCTCCTTGAGCAGCTTCTTCTGGTGCTCGGTGAGCTTGACGGGCGTCTCGACCGCGATGTGGCAGTACAGGTCGCCGGGGTAGCTGGAGCGCACGCCCTTGATGCCCTTGCCGCGCAGCCGGAAGGTCTTGCCGTGCTGCGTGCCCTCGGGCAGCTCGATCTCCGCCTTGCCACCCAGCGTCGGCACTTCGATGGTGCCGCCCAGCGCGGCCGTGATCATCGACACCGGCATCGTGCAGTGCAGGTCGTCGCCGTCGCGCTCGAAGATGTCGTGCTGCTTGATGCGGATCTCGATGTAGAGATCGCCCGCCGGGCCGCCGTTCACACCGGGCTCGCCATTGCCCGCCGAGCGGATGCGCATGCCTTCGTTGATGCCGGCCGGGATCTTGACCTCCAGCGTCTTCTGCTTCTTGACCTTGCCCTGGCCGTTGCAGGCCGTGCAGGGGTCGGGAATGATCTTCCCGCTGCCGTGGCAGTGCGGGCAGGTCTGCTGGATGCTGAAGAAGCCCTGGCGCATGTGCACCGTGCCCGAGCCGCCACATGACCCGCAGCTCTTGGCGCTGGTGCCGGGTTTGGCGCCCGTGCCGCCGCAGGTCTCGCAGCCCTCCCAGCTGGGGATGCGGATCTGCGTTTCCTTGCCGCGCGCGGCCTCCTCCAGCGTGATCTCCATCGCGTAGCTGAGGTCGCTGCCGCGGTAGACCTGCTGGCCACCGCCGCCCCGACGACCGCCACCCTGGCCGCCGAAGATGTCGCCGAAGATGTCGCCAAAGGCCTCGGCAAAGCCACCGAAGCCCTCCGCGCCCGGGCCGCCGCGGCCGGCGCCCATGTTGGGGTCCACGCCGGCGTGGCCGTACTGGTCATAGGCCGCGCGCTTCTGCGCATCGGACAGCATCTCATAGGCCTCCTTGGCCTCCTTGAACTGCTCCTCGGCCTTCTTCGCCCCGTCGCCCTGGTTGCGGTCGGGGTGGTACTTCATGGCCAGCTTGCGGTAGGCCTTCTTGATGTCCTCCTCGGTCGCGTTTTTCGCGAGGCCGAGGACTTCGTAGTAATCGCGCTTGGAAGCCATGCTCGTCTCTTAAAGCAGCAAAGGCCCGGAGGCGTGGGGACGCGTCCGGGCCGCGGTCATCAAAGGATTACTTGCCGTCCTTGACTTCCTTGAACTCGGCATCCACGACGTTGTCGTCGGCCGGGCGCTTGGGCTCGCCTTGCGGGGCGGCCTGCGGCTGTTCGGCAGCGCCGGCGCCGGCGGCACCCGCGGCCGCCTGCGCGGCCTGCTGGTCGGCGTAGATCTTCTCGCCCAGCTTCTGGCTGGCCGTCATCAGCGCTTCGGTCTTGGACTCGATGGCCGCCTGGTCGTCGCCCTTGATGGCTTCTTCCAGGTCCTTGGCGGCAGCCTCGATGGCGTCCTTCTCGGCCGCTTCCAGCTTGTCGCCGTGCTCGGCCACGGACTTGCGCACGCTGTGCACCAGGCCGTCGGCCTGGTTGCGGGCCTGCACCAGCTCGACCTTCTTCTTGTCCTCGGCCGCGTTGGCTTCGGCGTCCTTCACCATCTTCTCGATCTCGGCTTCGGACAGGCCCGAGTTCGCCTTGATGGTGATCTTGTTTTCCTTGCCGGTGCCCTTGTCCTTGGCGCCGACGTGCAGGATGCCGTTGGCGTCGATGTCGAAGCTCACCTCGATCTGGGGCACGCCGCGCGGTGCCGGCGGGATGCCTTCGAGGTTGAACTCGCCCAGCGACTTGTTGGCCTGGGCCAGCTCGCGCTCGCCCTGGTAGACCTTGATGGTCACGGCCGGCTGGTTGTCGTCAGCCGTGGAGAACGTCTGCGAGAACTTCGTCGGGATGGTCGTGTTCTTCTTGATCATCTTCGTCATCACGCCGCCCAGGGTCTCGATGCCCAGGCTCAGCGGGGTGACGTCCAGCAGCAGCACGTCCTTGCGCTCACCGCCCAGGACCTGGCCCTGGATGGCGGCACCGACGGCCACGGCCTCGTCGGGGTTGACGTCCTTGCGCGGCTCCTTGCCGAAGAACTCCTTGACCTTCTCCTGCACCTTGGGCATGCGGGTCATGCCGCCGACCAGGATGACGTCATCGATGTCCGACACCGACACGCCGGCATCCTTGATGGCGATGCGGCAGGGGGCGATGGTGCGCTCGATGAGCTCGTCCACCAGCGACTCCAGCTTGGCGCGGGTCAGCTTGACGTTCAGGTGCTTGGGGCCCGAGGCGTCGGCCGTGATGTAGGGCAGGTTGACGTCGGTCTGCGACGAGTTCGACAGCTCGATCTTGGCCTTCTCGGCGGCTTCCTTCAGGCGCTGCAGGGCCAGCACGTCCTTGGTCAGGTCGACGCCCTGTTCCTTCTTGAACTCGGTGACGATGTAGTCGATGACGCGCTGGTCGAAGTCCTCGCCGCCCAGGAAGGTATCGCCGTTGGTCGACAACACCTCGAACTGCTTCTCGCCGTCCACGTCGGCGATCTCGATGATGGACACGTCGAACGTGCCGCCACCCAGGTCATACACGGCGATCTTGCGGTCGCCCTTGCCGTGCTTGTCCAGGCCGAAGGCCAGGGCCGCGGCGGTGGGCTCGTTGATGATGCGCTTGACGTCCAGGCCGGCGATGCGGCCGGCGTCCTTGGTGGCCTGACGCTGGGCGTCGTTGAAGTAGGCCGGCACCGTGATGACGGCCTCGGTCACTTCCTCGCCGAGGTAGTCCTCGGCCGTCTTCTTCATCTTGCGCAGCACTTCGGCGCTGACCTGCGGGGGCGCGAACTTCTTGCCGCGCACTTCCACCCAGGCGTCGCCGTTGTCGGCGGCGGCGATGGTGTAGGGCATCAGGTCGATGTCCTTCTGCACTTCCTTCTCGGTGAATTTGCGGCCGATCAGGCGCTTCACTGCGTACAGCGTGTTCTTCGGATTGGTCACCGACTGGCGCTTGGCCGAGGCACCGACGAGGATCTCGCCGTCTTCCTGGTAGGCAATGATGGACGGCGTGGTGCGGGCGCCTTCGGCGTTCTCGATCACGCGCGTCGTGTTGCCTTCCATGACCGCGACGCACGAGTTGGTGGTGCCGAGGTCAATGCCGATGATCTTTCCCATGGGATGCTCCTGAGGATTTGGTGATGTGTTCGAGTTGTGGATAACTTGCGCCGTTTCAAGGGAACGGCTGCATGTGTATTACTTCGGTGCGGCAACCGTCACGAGCGCGGGGCGCAGCACGCGGTCGGCGATCAGGAAGCCCTTTTGCAGCACGGTGACCACCGTGTTGGCGTCCTGCGTGGGGGCCGGCACCACCGAGATGGCCTGGTGCTGGTGCGGGTCGAACTTGCTGCCCTGGCCCGGGTTGATCTCGACGACGCGGTTGCGCTCCAGCGCGCTGGACAGCTGCCGGCGCGTGGCGTGCACGCCTTCCAGCACCGTCTCGACGCTGGCGTTGGGTGTGGCGATGGCGCCTTCCAGGCTGTCCATCACCGGCAGCATCGCCTCGGCGAAGGCCTCGACGGCGAACTTGCGCGCCTTGGCGATGTCTTCATCGGCCCGGCGGCGCACGTTCTCGGCCTCGGCCTTGGCACGCAGATACGCGTCGCTCATCTCGGCCAGGCGGCCTTCGAGCTCGGCGATCTTGATCTCGGGGTTCAGTTCGGCGGCCGTGGGCTCGGGGGCGCCAGCGGCGTCTTCGGGCAGGGAGGTGTCGGTAGTCATGGCAGAAAAAGGGGCAACCGCGACGACATGGGGCGCGATGCCCTGGTTTCAAGAGGGGAATTGGCGGCGAATTATCCGGGTCAACCCGGATCCTCATCGTCCAGCGATGCGGACCAGCGGTCCCAGTCCGCCAGCCGGCGGCGGTCCTGCTTGGTGGGCCGGCCTTGCTCGATGGTGGCGGCCGGCTCCGGCGCGAGGCGGCGCGCCTCCGCTGCGGCCTCGCGGGCGAGGATGCTGGCCGGGGTCTCGGCGTAGAGCGCCTGGGCCTGCGGCGCCGGACCGCGCTGGTTGGACAGGCCCTTGACCTCCACCTCGCGCGCCACGGCCCCGATGCGGATGCTCAGCACATCCCCCACCTTCACGTCACGTGCCGGCTTCACCGGCTGCCCGCCCACACGCACGCGGCCCAGGTTGATCTCGTCCACGGCCAGCGCTCGGGTCTTGTAGAAGCGGGCGGCCCAGAGCCATTTGTCCAGGCGCATGCCGGCCGGTGCATTGCTCATTCAGGCGCCCCGGCCGCCAGTGCGCGCTCGCGCTGCAGGGCCAGCGTGTCGGGGTGGGGGGCCTCCAGCGGCCAGCCCTGCAGATGGCGCTCGGCCAGCCTGGCCAGGGCCCGCATGCCGGCCGGGTGGTCATTCAGGCAGGGGATGTAGCCGAAGCGCTGCCCGCCCGCATGCAGGAAGGCCTCGCGCGCCTCCTGGGCGATCTCCTCCAGCGTCTCCAGGCAGTCGGCCGCGAAGCCGGGGCAGATGACGTCCACGCTCTTCGTGCCGCCCTGAGCCAGCTTGACGAGGCAGGGCTCGGTGTAGGGCTCCAGCCACTTGGCCTTGCCGAAGCGGCTCTGGAACGTGACCAGCCACTCGCCAGCCTGCAGGCCCAGTGCCTCGGCCAGCAGGCGGCCGGTCTTCAGGCACTCGCAGTGGTAGGGGTCGCCCAGGTGCAGCGTGCGCTCGGGCATGCCGTGGAAACTCATCACCAGCTTCTCGGCGCGGCCGTCGCGCTGCCAATGCTCGCGCACGGTCTGGGCCAGCGCGGCGATGTAGGCCGGGTCGTCGTGGTAGCGGTTGATGAAGCGCAGCTCAGGCACATGGCGGGTCTGCAGCGCCCAGCGCGCCACATCGTCGATGACGCTGGCTGTCGTGGCGCCCGAGTACTGCGGATAGGCGGGCAGCACCAGCACGCGGCGCACGCCGTCGCGCTTGAGCGCGTCCAGCGTCGTGGCGATGGCGGGTTGGCCGTAGCGCATCGCATAGGCCACGCGCACGCGCAGACCGCGCTCGCCCAGCTGGCCCTGCAGCAGTTTGGCCTGCTTTTCCGTCCACACCTTGAGCGGCGAGCCCTCGGGCATCCAGACGGTGGCGTACTTGGCGGCCGACTTGGCCGGCCGCACGCGCAGGATGATGCCGTGCAGTATCAGCGCCCAGACCAGCTTGGGGATCTCCACGACGCGCGGGTCGGCCAGGAACTGCGCTAGGTAGCGGCGCAGCGCCGGCGCATCGGGGGCGTCGGGCGTGCCGAGGTTGCAGAGCAGCACGGCCACCTCAGGGCCAGCGGGTGCGGCGCCGTGGCGCCGCGGCGGTTCGGGAAGAAAAGGCATGCGTCAGCGCCTTGAGCGCGGGCCGCCAAAGGCCTGCGGCTCCGTGTCGGCAAAGTGAAGCACCTCGAAGCGCACGACGGGCGACTGCTCGTCGGTGGGCAGCCCGCCCAGCCCGATGACGCCACTGCCGTGAAGCGTGCAGCTGCCGCGCTTGAGGCTGAGCAGTTCGCCCGAGTCGCCGAAGCGCACGTAGGTGCCGTTGTAGGACAGGTCGGTCAGCTCGAAGCTGCTGCCCTGCCAGTCGATGCGGGCGTGCGAGCGGGACACGCGGGCGTCGGTGATGCAGTAGGTGGCTTGCACGCTGCGGCCCAGCACGATGGGCATGGCGCCGATGTCGAAGACGCGGTCCAGGTCGTGCCAGATGAGGCGCATGCCGTCCGGCTCCACCGAACGCATCGGCTCGCCGAACTGCGTGGCCGTGTCGTCGGCGCTGAGCAGCGGCGCGGCGTCCAGGCGATAGACGTGCACGGGTTCGATGCGGCCGCGCACCGAGATGCGGTCCAGGCTGCGGAAGCGCCCCTTGGAGGCGTGGTGCAGGCCAGCCAGCACCTCGGCCGTGATGAGGATCTCGCCGTCGCCGGCGTGGTCGATGAGCCGGGCCGCCACGTTGACCGCGTCGCCGAAGCAGTCGCCGTTCAACTCCACCACCTCGCCGCGTGCCAGCGCCACCTGCAGACGCAGCGCCAGCATGGCGGGGTTGTTGAGCCGGCGTGCGCGCTGCACGGTCTTTTCCAGCATCTCTTGCATGCGCTGCGCTGCGCGGACGCCGTCGCGCGGCGTCTCGAACGCGGCCATCAGGCCGTCGCCCAGCGTCTTGATGAGGTGGCCGCCACTCTCCAGCACGGCCTCACTGACCTGGCTCACCGTCTGCGTGACCAGGCCGCTGGCCTCGGCATTGCCGAGGGACTCATAGAGCCCGGTGCTGCCGCGGAGGTCGGCAAAGAGGACGGTGCGCTCGCGGATCGCGGTCATGTCGAAAGTTTATAGGCGCAAAAAAGGCCGGCGGACCGGCCTTTGTTGCTACCCCGATCAGAGGTTGTCGAGATAGGTGCGCAGCTTGTCCGAGCGGCTCGGATGCTTGAGCTTGCGGATGGCCTTGGCCTCGATCTGGCGGATGCGCTCGCGGGTGACGTCGAACTGCTTGCCGACTTCCTCCAGCGTGTGGTCGCTCTGCATCTCGATGCCGAAGCGCATGCGCAGCACCTTGGCTTCGCGCGGCGTCAGCGAGTCGAGGATGTCCTTCACCACGTCGCGCAGGCCGGCCTGCATGGCGGCCTCGATCGGCGCGGTGTTGTTGGTGTCCTCGATGAAGTCGCCCAGGTGGCTGTCGTCGTCGTCACCGATCGGCGTTTCCATGGAGATCGGCTCCTTGGCGATCTTCATGATCTTGCGGATCTTGTCCTCCGGGATCTCCATCTTCTCGGCCAGCGTCGGCGCATCGGGTTCGTAGCCGAACTCCTGCAGGTGCTGGCGCGAGATGCGGTTCATCTTGTTGATCGTCTCGATCATGTGAACCGGGATGCGGATGGTGCGGGCCTGGTCGGCGATCGAGCGCGTGATGGCCTGGCGGATCCACCACGTCGCATAGGTCGAGAACTTGTAGCCGCGGCGGTATTCGAACTTGTCCACCGCCTTCATGAGGCCGATGTTGCCTTCCTGGATCAGGTCCAGGAACTGCAGGCCGCGGTTGGTGTACTTCTTGGCGATGGAGATCACGAGGCGCAGGTTGGCCTCGATCATTTCCTTCTTGGCGTCACGAGAGGCCTTCTCGCCCTCGTTCATCTTCTTGTTGATGTCCTTCAGGTCATCCAGCGGCACCACGGCCTTGGCCTGGATGTCGATGAGCTTCTGCTGCAGCTCCTGCACCGGTGGCAGGTTGCGGCTGAGGATGACGCTGTAGTTCTTGCCGGCGGCCACTTCCTTCTCGGCCCACTTCAGGTTCAGCGCGTTGGGCGGGAACGTCTTGATGAAGTGCTCTTGAGGCATGCCGCACTTGTCGACCACGATCTTGCGCAGTTCGCGCTCGTAGCGGCGCACATCGTCGACCTGGCTGCGCAGGATGTCGCACAGCTTTTCGATGGTCTTGACGGTGAAGCGGATGGTCATCAGCTCGGCGCTGATGGCCTGCTGGGCCTTGTTGTAGGAGGCCGACTTGTAGCCTTCCTTCTCGAAGGCCTTGCGCATCTTGTCGAAGCTGGTCGACATCGAATCGAGCTTGATCAGCGCGGCGTTCTTCAGTTCTTCGAGCTTCTTGGTCAGCGCCTTGGAGCCGCCGTTGCCGTCGTCGTCGTCTTCTTCGTCGAATTCGTCGAAGTCTTCCTCGGCCACGTAGTCGTCGGCCTCGTCCTCGGCCACGAAGCCGTCAACGACGTCGGAGATCTGCATCTCGCCGGCGCGGATCTTGGTGGCGTACTCGAGGATGTGGGCGATGGTCGTCGGCGAGGCCGAGATGGCCAGCATCATGGCCTGCAGGCCGCCTTCGATGCGCTTGGCGATCTCGATTTCGCCTTCACGCGTGAGCAGTTCGACCGTGCCCATCTCGCGCATGTACATGCGCACCGGGTCGGTCGTGCGGCCGAATTCGGAGTCCACCGTGGACAGCGCGGCCTCGGCGGCTTCTTCGGCTTCTTCCTCGGTCGAGGTGGCGGTCGTGTTGCCCTGGATCAGCAGCGTGGCGGCGTCGGGCGCCTGCTCGTACACGGCGATGCCCATGTCGTTGAGCATGGACACGATGGCTTCGAGGATTTCCTCGCTGACCAGCTTCTCGGGCAGGTGGTCGTTGATTTCCTGGTGCGTCAGGAAACCACGCGTCTTGCCCATCTTGATGAGGGTCTTCAGCTCGCTGCGGCGCTTGAGGGCTTCCTCTTCCGTCAGCGCGGTCTCTTCCAGGCCGAACTCGCGCATCAGCGCGCGCTCCTTGGCGCGGCTGACCTTCATGCGCAGCGGCTTGGCCTTGACGGTCTCTTCCGCAACGGCAGTGGTCTCCTCGACCTCGGCCTCTTCGCCTTCGCCCTCGACTTCGGCGTCGATGTCGGAGAAGTCCTCGTCCTCGTCGGCGTCCTTCTTGCCGGCCTTCTTGGACGTGGTTTCCGCCTTGGGCTTGCGGCCGCGCTTGGGCTTGTCCTCATCCGTCGCCTTGGCGGCCTTCGCGGCCGGCTTGGCGGCCGCAGCCTTCGCGGCAGGCTTCTTCTTGGGGTCTTCGGCGGGGGCGGGGCTGGCCTTGGGCGCGGTCTTCTTGGCGGTCATGCAGGTCCTTCGAGGGGTTGCGCGGGTCAATTCAGAAATGCAGCAGCCACCGCAGCCGGCCCGGGCTCGGCGTCAAACCGGCGGGGCTGGGGGCGGTGGCTTTCACCGGCGGGGTGTCGGTGAGGGACCCCGTCGTGGCGCGAACAAGCTGGCGTGATCGTTTGGAGTGCAGAGGTGGCGGGGAATTTGGCCATCAAAACCCTCGGTGGGTTGCCCAGTGTCGCTGGGTGGCCGGGTCCGGCATCTCTCTGCCGTCACTCTTGTTGACGCGCGCGGAAAACACGAGATTATCAGCGATAAAGCGCTGAATTGCAAAACTGTGACAGGGAGAACCCTAGGGCTGAACGCCGTGGCGTTCGCGCAGGCGGGCCAGCGCCTCCAGCGCCCGGCGGCGTTCGTCGTCGGTGGCGCCGTTGCCGCCGGGCAGCGCAGCCGGCGCGCGGGCGCGCAGTTCGGAGACAGCATGGGACAGGTCGCCGGCGGGGTCGGACTCTTCGATGCCCAGCTCCTGTGACGGACGCACCAACCGTTGTGCTTGCTCGCCCAGGCCGTCGGCCTGCAGCCCGGCCTGCACGACGGCCCAGGGGCTGGCGCCGTGATGCGTCAGGTGGCGCTCCAGCCAGTGGATGAGCTGGCCGTGCGTGCCGGGCAGTTCATGCAGCAGCGCGCGGTCCTCGTCTGGCAGGGGCTCCCACAGTTCGCTGTGCTGCAGCAGCAGGCGCACGGCGTTGTCGGTGGGTGTGGGCGGGGCGGTGCGCGGGCCGGCCGGCCGCTCTTCCTCGCCGCGGCGCTTGCCCTTCCAGTCGCCCTTGCCCTTCCACTCGCCCTTGGGTTTCCACTCGCCCTTGGGCTGCCAGCGTGGCTTCTCGGCCGGTGGCTCGCCCGGTGCGTCGTCGGGTGCTGCAGCGCTGGGTGATGGTGCCTGGCCCAGCCACAGCGCCTGCAGCTCGGCCTCGTGCATCTGGCCCTGGCGGGCCAATTCGCCCAGCAGCTGGCGGCGCAGCAGGCCGTCGGGCAGCAGGCTCCACAGCGGGTGGGCCTGCTTGAGCATGCGGGCCCGGCCTTCCGGCGTGCCGAGGTCGCAGCCGTCGGCCGCGACGCTGCCGAGCTGGCGCGACAGCGGCACCGCGCCTTCGACGCAGCGCTCGAAGGCGTCGGCGCCCAGGTCGCGCACGTAGGAGTCGGGGTCGTGCTCGGTCGGCAGGAACAGGAACTTGACGGTACGCGTCTCGGTGGCGTGGGGCAGGGCGGCCTCCAGCGCGCGCACGGCGGCGCGGCGGCCGGCGGCGTCGCCATCGAAGCTGAACACCACCGTGTCGGTGTGGCGGAACAGCTTGTGGACGTGGTCGGCCGTGCACGCGGTGCCCAGTGTGGCGACGGCATTGCCGATGCCGTACTGGGCCAGCGCGACGACGTCCATGTAGCCCTCGACGACCAGCGCGTAGCCGCGCTGGCGCATGGCCTGGCGGCCCTCGTAGAGGCCATACAGCTCGCGGCCCTTGTGGAAGACCGGCGTCTCGGGCGAGTTCAGGTACTTGGGCTCGCCCTTGTCCAGCACGCGGCCGCCGAAGCCGATGACCTCGCCCTGCACGTTGCGGATGGGGAACATGACGCGGTCACGGAAGCGGTCGTAGCGCTTGGTGTCCTGGCCGGGCTCGGCCTCGGGCGTGATGACGAGGCCCGACTCGACGAGTTGCGGGTCGTCGTACGACGGGAAGCCGCTGGCCAGCGAGCGCCAGCCCTCGGGTGCATAGCCCAGCCCGAAGCGTGCGGCGATCTGGCCGGTCAGGCCGCGGGCCTTCAGGTAGCCGATGGCGCGCGGCGACTCGCGCAGCCTGGCCTTGTAGAAGTCTGCCGCGCGGGCCAGCACATCGGTGAGGCTCTGCTGCTTCTGCTTCTCGGCCTTGGCCTTCTCGCGCTGCTCGGGCGAGCGCTCGTCCTGCGGCACCACCATGCCCACCTGCTGGGCCAGGTCTTCCACGGCCTCGACGAAGGTGGCGGCCGTGTGCTCCATCAGGAAGCCGATGGCGTTGCCATGCACGCCGCAGCCGAAGCAGTGGTAGGTCTGGCGGCTGGGGCTGACGATGAAGCTGGGTGACTTCTCGCCGTGGAAGGGGCACAGGCCCTTGTGGTTGATGCCGGCCTTCTTGAGGTCGACGTGGCGGCCCACCACGTCGACGATGTCGACGCGGGACAGCAGATCCTGGATGAAGCCTTGGGGAATCACCCCGGCAGTTTAAAGACGCGTCTGCGCGGGCAGCTTCAACTGGGTGGCCCAGGGGGTGTCGGCGAAGGCGTGGATCCACCCTGGCAGGTTCTGCGGCGGCATCGCGGCGGCGATGCCGTTGCCCTGGCCCAGGCGGCAGCCCAGCCGCAGCAGTTCACGCGCATGGGCGCGGCTCTCGATGCCCTTGGCCAGCACGGCGCAGCCGATGTTGCGGGCCAGGCCGATGACGCTTTCCACCAGCGACAGGTCCTGCGCGTCGCCCAGCATGCCCTGCACGTAGCTGCGGTCCAGCTTCAACGTGTCGACGCTGAGGCGCTTGAGCGACGCGAGGTGGGAGTAGCCGGCGCCGAAGTCGTCCAGCGCGACACCCACGCCCAGCACCAGGCAGCGCTGGATCAGGGCCTGGGCGGCGTCGGTTTCCTCCAGCGCATCGGACTCCAGCACGTCCAGGTGCAGCAGCGACGCTATCTCGGGCGGCTGGCGCTGGATGAGCTCCTGCAGCCGCTGCGGGAAGTCGTGACGGCGCAGCTGGCGCGCGCCGACGTTGACGCTGACCGGCAGCCCGCGGCCGCCGTTGACGCCCTGGCGCCGCCACAGCGCCGCCTGCGCGAGCGCCTGCTCGATGACCCAGTCGCCGATCTGCAGCGCCAGGCCGGTGGTCTCGGCCAGCGGCAGGAAGTGCGCCGGCGTTAGCAGGCCGCGGTCGGGGTGCTGCCAGCGCAGCAGCGCCTCCACGCCCATGACCTGGCCGGTGCGCAGGTCGATCTGCGGCTGGTAGTGCAGCAGCAGTTCGTCGCTGTCCAGCGCCCGCTGCAGCCGCGCCAGCGCGATCAGGCTGGCCTCGTCGCGCTGGTCCAGCGCCGGGTCATGGAATTGCACGACGCCCCGGCCGGCATGCTTGGCGCGGTACAGCGCATGGCCGGCGTGGCGCAGCAGCGTCTCCGGGTCGGCGTCGTCCAGCGGGTACAGCGTCGCGCCCATGCTGGCGCCGATCTCCAGCGCCAGGCCGTCGCCGATGCGGCTCTCGCGGATGGCCACCGGTGTGCACAGCAATGCCATCAGCCGGTCCACGGCGCGCTGGGCCTCCTCGGGGGTCTGCACGCGCAGCAGCACGCCGAACTCGTCGCCGTGCAGGCGGGCGAGCTGGTCGGCCGTGTCGGGCCAGGCGCCGCGGGCGCCGCGCAGCGTGGCCTGCAGCCGGCCGCTGAGCTGCAGCAGCACGGCGTCGGCGACGAGCAGGCCATGCTCGGCATTGACGCGGGCGAAGTCGTCCAGGTCGATGACGGCGACGACGAGCTTGAAGTTGTCGCGGTTGGCGGCGGCCATGGCCTGCTGCATCAGCCGCATGAATTCCTCGCGGTTGGGCAGGCCAGTGGCGGTGTCGAAGCGCAGGCTGCGACGCAACTGCTCCTGCTGGCGCAGCGTCTCGCCCATGTCGGTCAGGCTGAGCAGCCGCCAGCGCGGGTTGGCGCCGTCGGGCTCGGGCACGGCGCTCAGCCGCGCCGCGAACACGTGGCGGCCGCCGTCGTCCAGCTCGGCCTGCAGCTGTCCGCTCCAGGCCTGGCCGGCGGCCAGGCGGGCCTGCAGCTCGGCGGGTTCGTGGCCGCTGCGCTGCAGGTTGGATGCGCTCAGCGGCGTGGCCACGCGGCCCACCAGCGCCTCGCGGGGCGTGTGCAGGATCTCGCAGTAGGCCGGGTTGGCCTCGACGATGCGCCATTGCATGTCGAGCACGGCCAGGCCTTCGGTGGCCTGCTGGAACAGCGTAGCCGACATGCGCTCTCGCTCCTCGGCCGTGTGGCGCCAGCTGATGTCGGCCAGCGTCATGATGAGGTGGCGCGCGCGGCCCTTGCGGTCGCGCACCGGCACGTGGGCGTGCAGTTCGTGCGAGCGCCAGTCGCCGCCGTCGGCGGCCAGGCGCAGCGACAGATTGAGCCGGTCCTGGCCCGGGATGGCCAGCAGGTCGCGCAGCGCGCGGCGCGCCCTCTCGCGGTCGCGTGGGTGGGCGATGCGAACCCAGTCCAGCGGCGCGTTCCCGGCTGCGGCCGCCGGATCGATCGGTGTCGTCAGGGCCAGCCAGCGCGCTGACGCGTGCCGGCGCCCCTCAGGCAGCAGCCATTCCACCAGCGCCAGCCCCTGGGCATCCAGCGCGCCGCGCCAGCTGTCGCGGTCTCGGATCTGGTGCTGGGTCAGCGCGATGACGGCCAGCGGAAGCGTGGCCAGCAATGCGCCCGCCACGAGGGTGAGCGGCTGGACGGATGCCCCCAGCGCCCACAGGCCCAGCAACGCGGCGCCCAGCCGCGCGTTGTTGCGCGGCGAGGCCTGCAGTGCGTGCAGGCACAGCAGCAGATGCGGCGTCAGTGCCAGCAGGCTGGCCGGCGGCAGCCAGGGCTGCGCGGCCTGCAGCAGCAGTGCGGCGGTGGCGATCAGCGCGCCGGTCCAGCGCCCGCTGCGACGTGGCTGAGCGGCGCTGGCCTGCAGAACCGTGCCGGCGCTGAGCAGCGCCAGGCCCCACAGGCCCGCCAGCCCGAGCGCCGTCATGAACGCCGTCCCGCGCGGCAGCCCGGCCATCAGCAGGGCGGCCAGCGCCAGCAGGCCGGCTAGCGCGGGCGCAGCCAGCCCCGCCAGCAGTGCGAAGCTGGTCATGTCACGCAGATGGGCCAGCCGTCCGGTCAGGCCGATGCGGCGCAGCAGCGTGCGGTTCAGCACCGCCGCCAGCAGCGGCAGGGCCAGCACGGTCAGCAGCGGCGGCGAGGCCAGCAGGCCCCGTGCAGGGAAGCCGGGCGCCAGCAGCAGCGGCAGGCTGCAGCCCACCAGCAGGCCGGCCATCACCAGCGGCAGCACCCAGGCGCTGAGCCGCCAGAGCGCGGCCAGGCCGACGGCAGCCAGGAGCATCGGGACGAACAGGTCGACGGCCGGCAGCGCGGTCGCCGGTTGCGGCAGGCGCAGCAGCGGCGGCAGGAGCCCCCCTGCCAGCGCCCAGGCGGCGATGAGGCCGCCGGCCAGCCCGGTCACGGCGGCCAGGCCCACGCGCCGCAGCCGGCGCCAGCCGCGGCGGCGATCGTGGATGCGGCGCGGCCCGGGAGGCAGTGACGTCGTTGGCGGCGCGCCGCTGGTGGTCAGCCCGCGGGTTTCCAGCATGTCACTGACCGTGGAGTGCAGGTCCATGGCTCAGCGTGATCCGCGGCGGGCACCGGCGGGGCGGCGCAGAAAGGGCTTGGGGCGGCGGACCGGCATGCCGGGAATCTCGTCGCGCGTCCATGCCGACGCGCCTGGGTGAAACCCTGGGCCCGGCGGGGTCGACAGCATGACGAAAGCCATGCGCGGAGTTTATGGGCCGCCCGTGCCCGAAAAGAAACGGGCCATCCCGCGGATGGCCCTGATTTATGGGGGTGCGCCGCACGGGCGGACCCGCTGCGGCAAGAAGGAAAGCAGTTAGACGGCGAAATCGGTCAGCTTGGCGCCGCCGGAGATGGCCGCCTTCAGCCATTTCGGTTGCAGGCCGCGGCCGCTCCAGGTTTCGCCGGTGGCCTGGTTGCGATACTTGGCCGCGACCTTGGAGACCTTGGCCGGCTTGGGCGTGCGGACGCTGAGATCGGCAATCGTCAGGCCATATTCGCTCATCAGGGTTTTGACCTTGTTGATGGCTTCGCTGCGCTCGCGGTCCTTGGTTTGGTTGATCTGCTCATCCAGCGCGGCGCGCTGGGCCAAGAGTTCCTTGAGACTGGACATGCTGCTATTCCTCTTGCGATTTGGGCATTGAGACGCGCGAAGTTGCCGTCGCGGCCTCGGAGTGGCGCATGCCGGGCATGCGCTGAATATCTCCGTGGCACGAATTAAATCGCGGGGATGGGTTTCATGCAAGAGTTTTTGTTGGCCGACGGCTACGGGTTTCCATTTGTATGCGGCCAATTTGGCATATGACTGCTGCAGTGGGTGTGCCCGCGCAGGCCTGCGCCGGAAACGGCCGGGGCCGGCGACTTGCGTCCCGGCCCCGGCAATATGGCGTGGCGAAATGGGCGGGCGCCTATTTCACCGGCGCCAGCCGCCACAGTCAGGCGGCGGGCGGCACGTAGCCCGCCACCGCTTCGGCACCCGTGCCGAAGAAAAATTGCTCGGCCTGGCGCATCAGGTATTGGCGTGCGCGCAGATCGGCGAGGTTCAGGCGGTTTTCGTTGACGAGCATGGTCTGGTGCTTCATCCAGGCCGCCCAGGCTTCCTTGCTGACGGATTCCCACACCTTCTTGCCGAGTTCGGTGTGGACGGGGTAGGGCGGGAAGTCCAGGCCTTCGGCTTCCTTCTTCAGATAGGCACATTGAACGGTGCGGGGCATGTCGGACTCCTGCGGACGCGAGAAAGGAAATGGGCCGGCACTTTAGCGCGTGGCCCGTTTGGGCGGGCCCCGTGGGGCTTAGTTGAATCGTTTGACGAGAACCTGCGAGCGGCGGTCCCAGTTGTATTTGCGCTTGCGTTCCTCGGGCAGCCATTCGGGGTCCACCTGCTGGAAACCCCGTTTGATGAACCAGTGCATGGTGCGCGTCGTCAGCACGAAAATGCTGTCCAGCCCCATGGCCTTGGCGCGCTGCTCGATTCTCTTGAGCAGCCGGTCGCCGTCACCCTGGCCCTGTACCTCGGCAGACACGGTCAGGGCGGCCATCTCGGCGGTGCGGGCTTCAACATAGGGGTACAGCGCCGCGCAACCGAAGATGACGCCGTCGTGCTCGATGACGGTGTAGAGCTCGGCGTCGCGTTCGATCTCGGTGCGGCTGCGCTTGACCAGCGTGCCGTCGCGCTCGAACGGCTCGATGAGCTGGATGATGCCGGCGACGTCGTCGGCGCTGGCTTCGCGCAGGCTCTCCAGCTTCTCGTCCACGACCATGGTGCCGATGCCGTCGTGCGTGTAGACCTCCTGCAGCAACGCGCCGTCCACCGCGAACGGGATGATGTGCGAGCGCTCCACGCCGGCGCGGCAGGCCTCGGCGCAGTGGCGCAGGTAGAAGGCGACGTCGGTGGGCTCGGGGTTGGGGGCGGCCTTGGCCAGCATGCGGTCGGCGTCGGCCACGGCCAGCTCGGTGTCGATGGCGCTGTCGGGGTCGCCGGGGTTCTCGGGCACGCCGGGCACTTCGCAAACGAACAGCAGCTTGTCCGCCTGCAGTGCGATGGCGGTGGACGTGGCGACGTCTTCCATGCTGAGGTTGAAGGCCTCGCCAGTGGGCGAGAAGCCGAAGGGCGACAGCAGTACGATGGCGCCGATGTCGATGGCGCGCTGGATGGCGGCGCCGTCGACCTTGCGGACCAGGCCCGAGTGCTGGAAGTCCACGCCGTCGACGATGCCGACGGGGCGGGCCGTCAGGAAGTTGCCCGAGACGACCCGCACGGTGGCATTGGCCATGGGCGTGTTGGGCAGGCCCTGGCTGAAGGCGGCCTCGATCTCGAAGCGCAGCTGGCCGGCGGCCTCCTGGGCGCAGTCCAGAGCGACGGCGTCGGTGATGCGGCGGCCGTGGCTGTAGCGCGGTGTCTGGCCCTTGGCGGCCAGTTGTTCGTTGACCTGCGGCCGGAAGCCGTGGACGAGGACGATCTTGATGCCCATGGCGTGCAGGATGGCCAGGTCCTGCACGAAGTTGTTCAGCTTGCCGGCGGCCACCAGCTCGCCCGGCATGCCCACGACGAAGGTCTCGCCCCGGTAGGCGTGGATGTAGGGGGCCACGGAACGGAACCAGGGCACGAAGGTGTGGGGGAAGACGAGGCCGGTCATGGGGCGGGATTGTCGCGTGTGACGACGCGCACTTGACGCTGTCATGTCTGACTCGCAGCATCGCCGCTCCACCACACGGAGATCGCGATGAAGGAATACAACGACGTCTACACGACCCCCGGCGCTTTCAGCTGGAACGAGTTGTCCTGTCCCGACCCGAAGAAGGCCACCGAGTTCTACGGCACGCTGTTCGGCTGGCGCTTCGACACGATGAATCTCGGCCAGGGCGACTACCACGTCATCAAGGTTGGCGATGCGGCGGTGGGCGGCGTCTGCGCACCCATGCAGCCGGGTGCGCCGGCCATGTGGGGAGCCTACGTGACCGTCGAGTCGTGTGACGCGACGGTGGAGAAGGCCAAAGGGCTGGGCGCCAACCTGCTGGCCGGGCCGTTCGACATTCCCGGCGTCGGCCGCATGGCCGTGATCCAGGACCCGCAGGGCGCCGTGCTGCAGGTCATCAACTACTTCCCGCGACCCGAGTAGGGCGGTTGCGGGACAATCCCGCGGCAATGACAGCTTTGAACCCCGAGAGCCGGCAACAGCCGGCTCTCTCCATTTCATTCCCCGAAAGCCTGCCGGTCTCTTCGCGCCGCGACGAGATCATGGCGGCGCTGGCCGAGCACCAGGTCGTCATCGTCTGTGGCGAGACCGGCTCCGGCAAGACCACCCAGCTGCCCAAGATCGCGCTGGCGATGGGCCGTGGCCGCGTCAACGGCGGCGGGCTGATCGGCCACACCCAGCCGCGGCGGATTGCCGCCAGCAGCGTGGCCAAGCGCATTGCCGAGGAGTTGAAGACGCCGTTGGGCGAGGTGGTGGGCTACAAGGTCCGCTTCCAGGACCGCCTCTCGCGCGACGCGTCGGTCAAGCTGATGACCGACGGCATCCTGCTGGCCGAGACGCAGAGCGACCCGCTGCTGAAGGCGTACGACACGCTGATCATCGACGAGGCCCACGAGCGCAGCCTCAACATCGACTTCCTGCTGGGCTACCTGCGCGAGCTGCTGCCGCGCCGGCCGGACCTGAAGATCATCGTCACCTCGGCCACCATCGACGCCGAGCGCTTCGCCAAGCACTTCGAGTCCAGCAAAGGCCCGGCGCCGGTGCTGATGGTGAGCGGCCGTCTGTTCCCGGTTGAGCAGCGCTACCGCCCCTTCGAGGAAAGCCGCGAGTACGACCTGAACAACGCCATCTGCGACGCGGTGGACGAGCTGTGGCGTGAGGGCGGGGGCGACGTGCTCGTCTTCCTGCCGGGCGAGCGCGAGATCCGCGAGGCGGCCGAGGCGCTGCGCAAGCACCACCCGCCCGGCGTGGACATCCTGCCGCTGTTCTCGCGCCTGTCCGAGGCGGAGCAGAACAAGGTGTTCGAGCCGCACGGCGCGCGCCGCATCGTGCTGGCCACGAACGTGGCCGAGACCTCGCTGACGGTGCCGGGCATCCGCTACGTCATCGACCCAGGTCTGGCGCGCGTGAAGCGCTACAGCTACCGCAACAAGGTCGAGCAGCTGCTGATCGAGAACATCAGCCAGGCGGCGGCCAACCAGCGCGCCGGCCGCTGCGGCCGGGTCAGCAACGGCATCTGCGTGCGGCTGTACTCCGAGAAGGAATTCAACGAGCGGCCCAAGTTCACCGACCCGGAAATCCTGCGGTCGAGCCTGGCCGGCGTCATCCTGCGCATGAAGTCGCTGCACCTGGGCGACGTGGAGCGCTTCCCGTTTCTGGAGGCGCCGCGCCCCAAGGCGATTGCCGACGGCTACCAACTGCTCAACGAGCTGGGCGCGACCGACGACGCCAACGAACTGACGCCGCTGGGCAAGGAACTGTCCCGCCTGCCGCTGGACCCGCGCGTGGGCCGCATGATCCTGGAAGCCCGCACGCGCGACGCGCTGACCGAGGTGCTGGTCATCGCGTCGGCGCTGAGCGGCCAGGACGTGCGCGACCGACCGCAGGAAGCCGCCCAGGCCGCCGACGAGAAGCACAAGAAGTTCGACGACGAGAAGTCGGAGTTCATGGGCTACCTCAAGCTCTGGAAGTGGCTGGGCGACTCCCGGGGCGCGGAGGGCGAGCACAAGCTGTCCCACCGCAAGCACGAGGCGCTGCTGCGCGAGAACTTCGTCAGCCCGCGCCGGGTGCGTGAGTGGCGCGACGTGCATTCGCAGCTGCACACCGTCGTCACCGAGCATGGCTGGCGGCTCAACCAGAGCCCGGCCACCTACGAGCAGGTGCACCTCTCGATGCTGGCCGGCTTGCTGGGCAACATCGGCCAGAAGAGCGACGACGAGGACTGGTACCTCGGCGCGCGCGGCATCAAGTTCTACCGCCACCCGGGTGCGCACCTGAGCAAGAAGCCGGGGCGCTGGATCGTCGCCGCCGAGCTGGTCGATACCTCCCGGCTGTACGGCCGCGGTCTCGCCAACATCGAGCCGCAATGGCTGCCGCCCATCGCCGGCCACCTGATCAAGACCCAGCTGCTGGAGCCGCACTGGGAGAAGAAGGCCGCCGAGGTGGTGGCGCTGGAGCGGGCCACGCTCTACGGCATCGTGCTGTACAGCGGCAAGCGGGTGAATTTCGGCCGCGTGGACGCGAAGACGGCGCGCGAGATCTTCATCCGCGAGGGCCTGGTCAACGACGAACTGCCGGACGACCTGGTCAAGCAACTGCCCTTCATCGGCCACAACCGCCGGCAGATCGCCAAGGTGGAGGCGCTGGAGCACAAGTCGCGCCGCCAGGACGTGCTGGTGGACGACGAGCTCATCTACGCCTTCTACGACGACAAGCTGCCCGCCCACGTGTTCTCCGGCGCCACACTCTTGAAGTGGTGGCGCGAGGCCAGCAAGGGCAACGACAAGCTGCTGCAGCTCAGCCAGGACGAGCTGATGCGCCACGAGGCGTCGGGCGTCACCAGCGAGGCCTTTCCCAAGGTCATCCGGCTGGGCGGCGTGGACTGCGCGGCAACCTATCTGCACCAGCCCGGCGACGCGCGCGACGGCCTGACCGTGACCGTGCCCATCTTTGCGCTCAACCAGGTCAGCGAGGAGCGCGCCGAGTGGCTGGTGCCCGGCATGCTGGCGGCCAAGGTGACGGCGCTGCTGAAGAGCCTTCACCAGAAGCCGCGCGCGCGGCTCACGCCGCTGCCGGACTTCGTGGCCGAGTTCATCGAGCTGAACGCATTCGCCCAGGGCGGTCTCGTGGACGTGCTGCTGAAGGCAGTGAAGGAGCGCACCCAGCTCGCCGTGCAGCGCAACGACTTCAAGCTGGAGCAGTTGGCGCCCCACTTGTTCATGAACTTCCGCGTGGTGGACGAGCACGGCCGCCAGTTGGGCCAGGGCCGCCAGTTGGCGGCGCTGAAGGCGGAGCTGGGCGGGCAGGCGCGCTCGGCCTTTCAGGCGCTGGCCGCGCTCAAACTCCCCGCAGCCGAGGCGCCCAAGGCGGCGCCGGCACCGGTGGCGGGCAAGGGTGTGCGGGCCGAGATCGTCAGGAAACCGGAGCCCGTGCGTGACAGCGCCCAGGCCTACACAGACTGGACCTTTGGCGAACTGCCCGAGCTGCTGGAAGTGCGCAAGGGCGGCCAGACGCTGATCGGCTTCCCCGCGCTGATCGACAAGGGCCACGCGGTCGAGATCGAAGTCTTCGACGAGCCCGAGGTCGCCGCCGCCAAGCACCGCGCCGGCCTGCGCCGCCTGATCGCGCTGCAACTGAAGGAGCCGCTCAAGTTCCTGGAAAAGAACATCCCGGACCTGCAGCGCATGTCGGTGCTCTACATGGGCCTGGGCACGGCCGAGGAGCTGCGTGACCAGATCATCGGCGTGGCGCTGGACCGCGCGTTCCTGGGCGACCCGCTGCCCATCGACCCGATCAGCTTCAAGAAGCGCATCGAGGAAGGCCGCAGCCGGCTCAACCTTATCGCCCAGGAGGTGGCCCGCGCGGTGCACGCGGTGCTGCAGGAGCTGGCCAACGCCAGCCGCAAGCTCAAGGACTCGCGCCCGGCCAAGGACGTGGGTGACGACATCACCGCGCAGCTGCAGCGGCTGGTGCCCAAACGCTTTGCGCTGGACACGCCCTGGTCGCAGCTGCAGCACCTGCCGCGGTACCTGAAAGCCATCACCGCCCGGCTGGACAAGCTGCGCGCAGACCCCGCCCGAGACGCCAAGCTGATGAGCGAGGTCAAGCCGCTGGAGCAGCGCTACACCCGCCGACTGGCCGAGCTCAAGGGCGTGAGGGACGCCCGGCTGGAGGACTTCCGATGGCAGCTGGAGGAGTTGCGCGTGAGCCTGTTCGCACAGGAGCTGCGCACGCCGCAGCCCGTCAGCGTCAAGCGGCTGGACAAGGTCTGGGCGCAGATGGTGAGCTAGGTGTGACGTTCCGATAGGTTGTTCACCCGCTCCAAGGTGCGGGGTCACCGTCACGCGGGCCGGCACGCCGAGGATGCCCGTCGGTCTCGCGGGCCGGCCTGTGGCGGGCCCGCCAGGGTGGGGCCCCGATCAGATGCGAAGAGCAGCTTTGCAAACAATTGCACATTTGCGCTGCCTCGCCAATAAATTTGCGCCGCAAGGAATTTATGCGTCGCACTAGAGTGGCGCCCCTCACGGCGCCTGCTGTGCTCGGCAGCCCGCCCCTGCGGGCGATGCGGCAAGGCGCTGTGCGTAGTCGTTGCTCAACTGCGACGCGGGCATCTGATCTGATGGAGAACAAAAGCCAATGAATCTCGACGCAATGTCCGTGCGGGCGCGACTGTTCGCGGCCTTCGGCACGGTGGTGGGTGTGCTGCTCATGGTGTCTGCGCTTGCGGTCTGGGGGCTGGGGCGAAGCCACGAGGACTTCTCGCGCTACATCGACGAAACCGCCGCCCGCAACAGCCTGGCTCAGGACATCCAGGCCGCGGCTGATGCACGGGCCATCGCAGCACGCAACCTGGTGCTGGTCACGCGCGCCGCCGATCGCGATGCCGAGAAGGCCGATGTGGTGAGTGCCCACGAGCGCTTGACTCGGAGCATGGCCTCGCTCAAGCAAGCCGTGGGCAAGGCCGGCATCACGAACGAGGAGCGCCGGCTGTTCGCGGAGTTGGAAGCCATCGAGGCCAAGTACGCGCCCGTCGCGCTCAAGATCGTGGACCTGGCCCTCGCGGGCAGCGCCGATGAGGCGATCAGCAGGATGAATGCGGACTGCCGTCCGCTGCTGGCCGCACTGGTGGCCGTCTCGCGCAAGTACGACGACTTTCTGAAGAAGAGCGGGGAGCTGCAGGTGACCGCCGCCGATGCGGCGTTCACGCAGAGCCGCGCCCTCCTGCTGGGCTTGGCGGGGCTGGCCATGGCCTTGGCCGTGGTGCTGGCGCTGCTCATCACGCGCTCGCTGATCAGAGCCCTCGGGGCAGAGCCGGCGCAGCTGGGTGCCGCAGCGCGGCGGGTTGCCGCCGGGGATCTGGGGGAGGTGATCGGTGCCGCGGCGGCGCCCAGTGGCAGCGTGCTGGCCAGCCTGGGCGAGATGCAGGCCGCGCTGGCGCAAGTGGTGGCGCAGGTCCGCAATGCGTCGGATTCCATCGCCACCGGCTCGAGCGAGATCGCCACCGGCAATGCAGACCTGTCGCAGCGCACCGAGGAGCAGGCGTCCAACCTGCAGCAGACGGCGTCGTCGATGGAGCAGATGACGGCCACGGTCAAAAACAATGCCGATACCGCCGTGCAGGCCAACCAGCTGGCTGCCTCCGCGAGCGCCGCCGCCGAGCGTGGCGGCGAGGTGGTCGGCCGCGTGGTCATGACCATGGACGAGATCACGGCCAGCTCGCGCAGGATTGCCGACATCATCGGCGTCATCGATGGCATCGCCTTCCAGACCAACATCCTGGCCTTGAACGCCGCCGTCGAGGCTGCACGGGCCGGCGAGCAGGGGCGGGGCTTTGCGGTGGTGGCGGGTGAGGTGCGCAGCCTGGCGCAGCGCAGCGCCGGCGCCGCCCGCGAGATCAAGGGGCTGATCGGAACCAGCGTGGACCGCGTGGAGAACGGATCGCGGCTGGTCAGCGAGGCCGGAGCGACCATGCAGGACATCGTGTCGCAGGTCAAGCGGGTCGCCGACCTCATCGGCGAGATCAGCAGCGCGACGGCCGAGCAGACGCTGGGGATCGGCCAGGTGAGCACGGCAGTGGCGCAGCTGGACCAGGTCACCCAGCAAAACGCCGCACTCGTCGAGGAGAGCGCGGCGGCCGCCGACAGCCTCAGGTACCAGGCGGACCGCCTGGCCGAGGTGGTCCGCGTGTTCAAGATGGGCGGCGATGCGCCGAGCCTGCCGCTGCGCACGGCGGGCCCCGCGCCGGCGGTGCCGCAGCCTGCAGCGCGGGCATCCGCCCCGGCCGGGCCGGCGCCTGCGTCGGCGCGCGCTCCAGCGAGCGTGCCGCGGCCCGTGCGCAAGCCGGCCCAGCCCATCGCGGACGATGCAGCCTGGGAATCGTTCTGAACCCCGCCGCGCGCTGCGCAACGGAGCGTGCGGGTAGTGATGGGCGCGACGCCCCGGCGGCGCGAGCCGGGTGGGGGCGAGGCGCCTTCAGCGGCGGGCAGCTCCCAGGCGCATGCGAGCCCGCACTCACTCGTGAGCTGCTGCACGAAAGCCGGTGGATGCGCGGTCGTCGGGTGGAAATCCGTCGCATTTCGACGCTTGGCAGCAAGCCCGGCCCTTCTAGGCTGGAGTCCAATGCAGCCATCGCATTGGTTACATCCTGCCCGCTCCCGCCGTGTCTGACACCAGCCCTGCTTCGACCCCGCTGAGGACCTTTGGCCGCTTCGAGCTGCGTGCCTTGTTGTCCAAGAGCGCCCGCAGCCTGATCTGGCGTGTCTACGACGCCCGCCACGGCCAGGAGCTGATGCTGTGCATGCCGCGCGAGAAGCCCAACAGCACGCCGGCCCTGGAGCACTGGCTGCGCATGGCCCAGGGCGCCGAGCGCGTGCAGCATCCCAACCTTGCCCCGCCTTTCGAGATCGGCCAGGTCGAGAACTGGCCTTACGTGGCCTATGACCGCGCCTTGGGTGAGACGCTGGACGAGCGCCTGGCCCGCCAGACCGCGCCTCTGCCCATCGACGCCGCCGGCTGGGTGGCGCAGCTGCTGGAAGGCCTGGCCTTTGCGCACGAGGCCGGCCATGCCCACCGTGACCTGCAGACCGCCACGCTGCTCATCGACGCCAGCGACAAGGTGCGGCTGATGGGCCTGGAGGTGGCGCAGGAGGTGTTCCCCGCCACGGTGGACTTCAACGCCGTGACGCGCCGCGCGGTGCGCGAGTCGGCCGAGGAGGACGTGCTGTGCGTGGGCCTGCTGCTGAACCGCATCCTCAGCGGCAAGCCAGTGCTGGAAGAGAACGACCTGCAGCACGTCGTGCAGCAGATGCAGCCCATCGGCCGTGAGATGGTGCGCCTGGGCTGGGAGACGCCGCACCCCATCCCCGACCCGCTGCGCGCCATCTGCAACCGCGCGACCGACCGCCAGCTGCGCCAGCGCTACCACCTGGCCCGCAGCTTCTGGCGCGCGCTGGACGGCTGGCGCCAGGCCGCCGCGCACGACGATGGCGGCCCCATCGTGCTGCTGCTGGACAAGCTGCAGCGCCAGGGCCACCTGCCGACGACGACGACCGGCATCCACCGCTTCACGGCCGGCTCGGGCCTGGAGGCGCAGCACGCCAGCGCGCTGTCCGATCTCGTGCTGAAGGACATGGCCCTCAGCCTGGAGCTGGTGCGCCGCGTCAACAACGCGCTCAAGCTCAGCGGCCATGCCGGCGAGACGGTGCTGAACATGCAGCGCGCCATCCAGATGATCGGCCTGGACGGCGTGCAGCTGGCCGCCAACGCGCTCAAGCCCTGGCCGGGGCCGCTGGCGCCGGTGGCGGCCGAGATGCTGCGCCAGGTGATGGCGCGCGTCGTCAAGGCCGGCCAGGTCGCGCAGGCACTGCGCCCGGCGGGCTATGACGGCGAGGTCGTCTACCTCATCACCGTCATGCAGAACCTGGGCCGGCTGCTGCTGCAGTACCACTTCCCGGACGACGCCCAGCAGATCCGCCAGCTGATGGTGCCGCCCGAGCCCACCGAGGAACTGCCCAACCCGCCCACGTTGAGCGAGCAGGCCGCCGCCTACGCCGTGCTGGGCTGCGACCTGGACGCGCTGGGCGCCGCCGTGGCCCGCCACTGGGGCCTGGGCGACGAGCTGCTGCAGATGATCCGCCGCCAGCCGCTGGACGCGCCCGTGCACCCGCCGCGCAGCGACGCCGACACGCTGCGCCTGACCAGCAGCCTGGCCAACGAACTGCTGGACGCACTGGCGCTGCCCGAGGCGCGCCGCCGCCCCGGCGTGGAGGCCGCCACGCGCCGCTATGCCAAGGCGCTGGGCCTGGGGCTGCGCGAGGTCATGGAGGCGCTGAACCCCGGTGCAGCCCGCCCCGGGCAGACGCCGCCGGCCCCCGCGGGCGCGAGAACGGCAGCCCCGGCCACGCCGGCCGTCGCGCCCAGCCCGCTGCGCAGCCGCCTGGCAGGGCGCGGCTGAGGCCGCTGATCCATGACCGACGACCTGCCACCCCAGCTGGGCCGCTTCCGTCTGCTGCAGCGTCTGGGCGAGGGCGCGCAGGCGACCGTCTGGCTGGCGCATGACCCGCTGCTGGACCGCGAGGTCGCCGTCAAGCTGCTCAAGACCAGCGGCGTCGATGCCACCGAGCCCGGCACCGTCGACGAATGGCTGCACGAGGCCCGCGCGGTCAGCCGGTTGACGCACCCCAACATCGTCCCCGTCTTCGAGGCCGACACGCAGGGCGGGCGCTCCTACCTCGTGTTCGAGTACGTCAGCGGCGGCACGCTGAGCCAGCGCCTGCGCGCCGGCCCGCGGCTGACGGCGGCCGAGGCCGTCACGCTGATGCTGGGCGCGCTGGACGGCCTGACGGCCGCGCACGCCGCCGGCCTGGTGCACCGCGACCTCAAGCCCAGCAACATCCTGCTCGACGCCCGTGGCCGTGCGCGGGTCATGGACTTCGGCATCGCGGCCCGCGTGTCGCCCGCGACCAACGTGCCGGCGCGCGTCGTCGGCACGCCCGGCTACATCTCGCCCGAGGCCGCGGCCGGCGCGCCGCCACACCCGCAGATGGACGTGTTCGCGGCCGCCGTCGTGCTGGCCGAGATGCTCAGCGGCCAGCGCCTGAACCACGACCCCGACCCCTGGCGCGCCGTGCAGCGCGTGCAGACGACCGACCTCGTGCTGCCGTCCGGCCTGGCGCCGGATGTGGACGATGCGCTGCGTGCCATCGTGCAGCGCGGCCTGGCGCGTGACCCGCACGCCCGCTGGCCCAGCGCCACGCAGATGCGCGATGCGCTGGCGTCCTGGCTGCGCCCCGTGGCCGAGCCCGACGCCGACGCGCAGGACGCGCCGGTGCTGGACTTCCTGCTGCGCCGCATGCGGCACAAGAGCGACTTCCCGGCACTGTCCGACGCCATCCAGCGCATCCAGCGGCTGACGCAGTCCGAGAACGAGAGCCTGGCCAGCCTGTCCAACGAAATCCTCAAGGACGTGGCACTGACGCAGAAGCTGCTGCGCCTGGTCAACACCGCGGCCTACCGGCACACGGGTGGCGGCGGCATCAGCACCGTGTCGCGCGCGGTTGCGCTGATCGGCTTCGCCGGCATCCGCAACCTGGCGCTCAGCCTCGTGCTGCTGGAGCGCATGGAGAACAAGGGCCATGCGCAGCGGCTGCGCGAGGACTTCCTGCGTTCGCTGATGGCTGCGTCCGTCGCGCGCGAGCTGTGCCTGAGCGAGCGCGAGGCCGAGGAGGCCTTCCTCGGCGCCATGCTGCACCACCTGGGGCGCACGCTGACCGAGTTCTACTTCCCCGAGGAGGCCGATGCCGTGCGCCGCCTCGTCAGCCCCGCCGACGACGGCCTGGCCCTCAGCGAGGCCGCTGCGTCGGCCCAGGTGCTGGGCATGAGCTACGAGGCGCTGGGCCTGGGCGTGGCGCGGCAATGGGGGCTGCCCGAGAGCCTGCAGCGCGCGATGCGCCGCCCCGGCGGCGAGGCGCCCGTCAAGCTCATCGACGATGCGGCCGAGCGCCAGCGCTGGCTGGCCCGCGCGGCCAACGACATGGCCGACCTCATCCTGCAGACGCCGCCCGAGCAGGCCCATGCCAAGGTGAAGGCGCTGGCGCAGCGGCATGCGCGCGCATTGGGCATCCAGGCAGACGCCTTCGAGAAGGCCGCCGACACGGCCCGCCAACGCCTCACGCAGATGACCGAGGCGCTGGACCTGCACCTGCCCAAGCACTCGCCGGCGCAGCGGCTGCTGGCGCCGCTGACACCGTCGGTGCAGGACTCGTTGACCGCGCACGAACTGGCGCCCACGCTGGTGCTGGAACGCACCGAGGCGCTTGGCGGGCCGCCGCCGCCGGCAGCGCCTGTCGAGCTGCTGGCCGCCGGCGTGCAGGAGATCACCGACGCGATGGTCAACAGCTTCCAGCTCAACGCCGTGCTGCGCATGATCCTGGAGACCATCTATCGCGCGCTGAACCTGCGCCGTGTCATCTTCTGCCTGCGTGACGCGCGCGGCCAGACGCTGACCGGCCGGCTGGGCGTGGGCCTGGACGTCGAGCGCCTGGCGCCGCTGCTGCGCGTGGACCTGGTGCAGCAGCCGCCCGACCTGCTGGCGGCGGTGTGCCTGAAGGGCGCCGACACGCTGATCCAGGACGCCCGCGCCGCCAACATCGCCGCGCGGCTGCCGGTGTGGTTCAAGGGCGAGCTGCAGGCGCAGAGCTTTCTGCTGCTGCCGCTGATGCTCAAGGGCGCGCCGCTGGGGCTCATCTACGCCGACCATGCGCAGGCGGGCGCCGTGCAGCTGGGCGAGAAGGAGCTGTCGCTGCTGCGCACGCTGCGCAACCAGGCCGTGATGGCCTTCCGCCAGGCCTCCAGCTGACAGAGGCGTAGGGCGATTCCCACAGCAGGTGGGGCGCGGGGCTGACCGCGCGCGCGGCCGGCTTCCGACGGGTCGTGAACCTGTGCTCGCGAATACTGATTTCGCAGCCTGCAAGCACAGGAACCGGGTTGGACTGGCCCCGCCAGCCGCACCGGCATGACCACAACCAGGAGCCCCAGATGAATCCGCAAACCATCGTGAAGAAGAGCCGTGCCGTGCTCGCCGTGGGCGCAGCGCTTGCCTTGGCAGCGTGCGCATCAACGCCCGAACCCAAGGAACAGCTGGCTGTGGCCAACGCCGCCGTCGACACCGCCACCGGCAACGCCGCCGAGGCACCTGCCGAGCTGGCCACGGCCCGCGACAAGCTGGCCCGCGCCAACGCCGCGGCCGCCCGAAAAGACTACGTGGCCGCGCGCCAGCTGGCCGACGAGGCCGCGGCCGACGCCGCGCTCGCCCAGGCGCAAGCCCGCAATGCCCGCTCCAGCCGCGCGCTTGCCGAGGTGCGCGAAAGCATCCAGCAGCTGCAGGCGCAGCTCAACCGTTCCTGATTGCGAAAGGCGACATCATGAAGAAGACCCTTGCCCAACTGTCTACCCTGGCCGCCGCGGCCGCGCTGTTCGCCGGCTGTGCCAGCGCCCCCACCGTCACGCCCGGCCTGCAGCAGGCACGCAGCACCGTGCGCAGTGCCGAAGCCGATCCGGCTGTGCTGAAGTACGCGTCGCTGGACGTGAAGAAGGCCGGTGACTCGCTCAAGCGCGCCGAAGAGCTCAGCGCCAACCGTGAATCGCCGGCCGACATCGACTCGGCCGCCTACATCGCCTCTACGCAGGCCCGCACCGCGATGGCGCTGGCCAAGGCCGCGACCGAGGAAGAGGCCATCAAGGCTGCCGAGGCCGACCGTGAGCGCGCCCGTGCCGACGCCAACGCCCGCCGCGCCAACGTCGCGCAGGCCCAGGCCGCCAACGCGCAGATCGCTGCCGCCAACGCCAGCGCCGACGCCAACGCCGCCCGCCAGCAGGCCGCCACAGCGCAGGCCGATGCCGCCGCCGCGCAGGCGCAAGCCGCCGCGCTGCAGCAGGAACTCGCCGAGCTTCAGGCCAAGCAGACCGACCGCGGCATGCTGGTCACGCTGGGCGATGTGCTGTTCGAGTTCGGCCGCGCCGAGATCAAGCCCACCGCGCAGAACGCCATCGGCAAGCTGGCCAACTACCTGAAGCAGCACCCCGACCGCCGCGTGCTGATCGAAGGTTTCACCGACAGCGTCGGCAGCGACCAGGCCAACCTGACGTTGTCGCAGCGTCGCTCGCAGGCCGTGGCGGACGCCTTGCGCGCCCAGGGTGTCGACCCGGCACGCGTCGACACCCGCGGCTACGGCGAGGCCTACCCGGTCGCCAGCAACGCCAGCACCGCCGACCGCGCGCTGAATCGCCGCGTCGAGGTCTACATCTCCAACGACAACCAGCCCGTGCGCGCACGCGGTTGAAGGAGACCGTCATGAACCACGTCCACCGAAGTTGCCTGACTGCCGCGCTGCTGGTGCTGGGCGTCACGGCCGCACAGGCCGGCAACAACGTCGACCCACTGCGCCTGCAGTACGAGCGTGAGCGTGCCGCCTGCCTGCAGGGCCAGACCGGCCAGCCGCGCGATGTCTGCCTGAAGGAGGCGGGTGCCGCCTATGCCCAGGCCCGCCAGGGGCGGCTGACGACGCCCGGGGACCGCCCGGAGCAGTGGGCGGCCAACGCGCTCAGGCGCTGCCAGGCCCAGCCGCCGGAAGACCGCGATCTCTGCGAGCGCCGCGTTCGCGAAGGCGAGGTGGCGGGCAGCGTGTCCGCAGGCGGCCGGATGACCACGCTGACCGTGCGGTCGACGGACATCTCGGGAAGCTGAAACGCCTCGCCTCGGGGCCTTGCCCTGGCCGATCCCTCGGGGGACGGCTTGGGGCAGCCCGGCGCTCGGCCCGCGATGCAGCGGCGTGTTGTTGGGGAGGGTGACGAGCCTTACCCCCGGCACTGGTTGCAACGCTTAGGGCTGCTTGGTTCCCCACCTGACCCGGTTGGGCGCGCTTCCATGCGGGGAGGCCCGTCGAGCGAGATTCTAACCGGGCAGAAAGCCTCGATTGATCGAGAGGTCCATGGCGAGCATCAAAAGCGCCAGCGCCGTGAAGTAGCCCAGCAGATGCAGGCGCTGCTGGCTCATCGCCCAATGCCCGCACACCAGGTAGCCCACCAGCGCGACGAGCTTGATGCCCAGCCACGAGTCACGCACCGGGTTGTAGCCAATGGCGCCCCACAGGCTCAGCCCGGTGACGACGAGGCAGGCGTTGACGCCGAACACCAGCACCAGCAGCCGCGCGTCCTTGGCCAGCTCCTGCAGCCGCGGCGTGCCGAACTGGAACAGCGCCCCGCGCGTGAAGAACAGGCCGAGGCTGCACCAGGCCAGCAGCACGTGCCACTGGACCATCTGCGAATAAAACCACGTCATCGCAGAGGTGCCGCGTGGTTCAGCGCAGTGCCAGGTCGTCTTCGCTGAAGCGGATGTTCAGCGGCTCGATCAGCAGTTGCTTCTCGCCCGCCTCGACGCTGCCGGCCACCCAGGCGGCGATGCCGCAGTCGCGCGCCACCTGCGCGGTGCGCTCGGCGTCTTCGGCCTTGACGAAGATCGCAAAGCCCGCGCCCATGTTCAGCGTCGAGTAGGCCTCGCGGTCGTCCTGGCCGGCCTGCTGCTGGATGAACTCCAGCACGGCCGTCTTGGGCGGCACGGTGTGGATGCGGTAGGTGAGCGCGCTCGGGTGGCGCAGCAGCTTGCGCCAGCCGTGGCCGGTGATGTTGGCGCAGTAGTGCGGCGCGATGCCGGCCTTCCACAGCGCCTCGGTCACGGGCGAGTACAGCGCGGTGGGCGCCAGCAGCGCCTCGCCGTAGGTCAGGCCGGGGGCGATCTCGGTCAGGTAGCCGTTCGGCAGGCGTTCCGCGAGCTTGCGGGCGAGCGACAGGCCGTTGGCATGGATGCCGCTGGAGGCCAGCAGCACGATGGCGTCGCCGGCGCCCAGCTTGTCGCCCACCGACAGTCGCTCCTTGGGGTTGATGAGGCCCGTGCAGGACGCGGCCAGATCGATGCGGCCGTCCTCGACGATGCCGGCCAGCGCCGGCGTCTCGCCACCACCCCAGGCGACCTGGCAGGTGTCGCAGGCGGCCTTCCAGCCGGCCACCAGCGCCTGCGCGCGCTGCGCGTCGCCGAACCAGTCACTGCCGCCGGCGGCCCAGTAGGCCTGCACCACCAGCGGTGTGGCGCCGACGGTGATGAGGTCGTTGACGGCCATCGCGATGGTGTCCTGCGCGATGCCGGCAAAGAAGCTCTTGCCGGTCAGCTTGGCCATCTCGTCGGCCACCAGCGTCTTGGTGCCCAGGCATTCGACGATGGAGGCGACGTAGAACGGGCCCACGTCGACGACGTAGGCCGATTCGCCGCGCGAGGCCTTGACCTCGCTGAAGCCGTGCCCGGCCAGGTGTGACGCGGTGGCCGCGGCGGCGCGCTGGGCGGTGACCTTCAGGGGGTCGATCAGGTCGTAGTTGACGCCGGCTTGGTCGTAGGTGAGGGGGCTGTTGGAGGTCATGTCGCGCCGCGGCTGTGAAAGGTGTTCAGGCGCGATTGTCTCTTCAGTGGCCCAGCAGCACGGCCGACAGCGCCGAATCGAGGCGATCGGCCACCCAGTCCGTGGCGCCGCCGCCGCTGGCCTGGGTGTTGCTGAACGCGAAGCAGGCGGCCTGGCCGTCCTGGCGCAGCGCCACCAGGCTGGTGAAGCCCGGCATGCCGCCGCTGTGCACCAGCAGTGGCGACTGCACCGTGCCGCCGCCCTGCCAGCCCAGCGCGTACTCGCCGGGGCGCAGCCCCTGCAGGCGGCGTACATAGGTGCCGGGCAGCAGGCTGGGCTGGCCCTGCAGCGCGCGCTGGTGCTCGCGCAGCCACAGCGCGTAGCCGCGGGCGTTCAGCCACTGGCCGCCGCTGCCTTGCAGCGCCTGCAGCCACGCGTCGACAGCCGCGGGCACCTCGGCCACGGCCAGCGCGGCGGGCGACGGGCCGGCATGGCCGGTGGCGGCATCGGCCGGCGGCTGCACGAGCAGCGTCAGGCCCAGCGGCTGGTGGATCTCGCGCTGCAGCAGCGCCTCGAAGCTGTCGCCGGTGGCGGCCTCCAGCATCCAGGCCGCCAGCTCGTAGCCGATGTTGGAGTACAGGAACTCGCCGGCCGGGCCGGCGGGTGGTGACTGCAGCGCCCAGGCCAGCACGGCGCGGCGCCGCAGCACCGGCGTGGCGGGCTCGGGTTGGCCGCCGGCGGCCCAGGCGTCGAGGAACTGGGCCAGGTCGTCCTCGCCGCCGTAGGGCAGGCCGCTGCGGTGGTCCAGCAGCTGGGTCAGCGTGATGCCGGCGTAGGCGGGCTGTTGCTGCGTGGCCAGCGTAGGGATGAGGTCGACGGGCCGGCTGTCCCAGCGCAGCCGCCCCTGCTCCACCAGCCGCGCGGCCAGCGCGGCCGTCATGGCCTTGCCCAGCGAGCCGGTGCTGAAGCTCTCATCGCCCTGCAGCGGCGCGCCCTGCGGCTGGCGGCGGCGGCCGGCGCAGGCGCGGTAGAGCTTGCTGGCGCTGCGGTACTGGCTGGCGATGACGACGCCGGCCAGGCCGCCGGGCAGCACGGCGGCGTTGGCCTGGTCTTGCAGGCGCTGGTTTTCGGTCAGCAGCCGCGGGTCGAGGATCTCGTCGCGCTGCGCGCTGCCGCCGCCACAGGCGGCCAGCAGGGTGGGCGTGCTGATGAGGGCGGCCAGCAGGTGGCGGCGGCTCGGTTGGGCCGGGTAGGACAAGGGGGCAATCCAGGGCAGTGGGAATGCCGCGGATTCTTCGGGTCTGACCCTAAAGACTCGCTAAATCTCGGGTGGGCTCCGGCAGTGTCAGCTCGAAGCCCACGCCGCGGCCGTGCAGGCCGGGCACGAGCCGCAGGTGGCCGCCCAGGCGCCGGGCGGCCTGCGCGGCGATGGCCAGGCCCAGCCCGGTGCCGGGCTGGGCCTGGCCGGGCGAGCGCCAGAAGCGGTCGAACACCCGCTCGCGCTCGGCCTCGGGGATGCCCGGGCCGTCGTCCAGCACGGCCAGCCGCGGCGGTGCGGCGTCCAGGCGCAGCTCGATGTGGCCGCCGTCGGGCGTGTAGCGCAGCGCGTTGTCCAGCAGGTTCTGCAGCACGTGGACGAGGGCGGCGCGGTCGCCGTGCCAGGGCAGCTGCTCGGGCCCTGCCAGCGCCAGCTGCTGGTGCCGGGCGCGGGCCTGGGCATGCAGCGACGCGAGCAGCTCGGCGCCGAGCTCGGCCAGGTCCAGCGCCTCGGCCGGGCGGTCGCCGCGGTCCAGCAGCGCCAGGTCCAGCAGTTGCTGGGACAGGTGGGCGGTGCGCTGCAGCGTGGCCAGCAGCTCGGCGGCGCTGGCGCGCTGATCGCGCGCGTCGCCGGCCTCCAGCAGCAGGTGCACCTGGGCGGCCAGCGCCGCCAGCGGCGTGCGCAGCTCGTGGGCGGCGTCCTGCACGAAGGCGCGCTCCAGCGCCAGGCGCTCGTCCAGGCGCGCGATGAGGGCGTCGAAAGCGCGGCCCACCGGCGCCAGCTCGGCGTAGCGCAGGTCCAGCCCCAGCGGCTGCAGCGGGCCGCGCGGGTCCAGCGCAGCCACCCGGGCCGTGAAGCGCCGCAGCGGCCGCAGCCCGCTGCGCACGGCCAGCCACAGCGGCAGTGCCAGCAGCGGCAGCGCGATGAGCAGCTGCACCAGCAGCTCGCCGGCCTGCCAGCGCAGCAGCGTGGCGTCGTCGGGCAAGGCCTCGTGCACCTGCAGCCGCCAGCGCTCGCCCTGCACGGTCGCGCGCGCCGCGTCGGCCGGCGGCGGCGCGTCGGGCAGCGCCAGCTGCAGCTGGCCGGCCGCGTCCCACAGCTGCACGTGCAGCGGCTGCAGCGGCATGGGCAGCTGTGCGCGCTCGCGGTTGAGCTGCTGCACGAAGCCCTGCAGCGCCTGCCGGGCGGTGGCGGCGTCGGGCAGGCTGTCCACCAGGTGCAGCATGACCTGCGCCACGGGCCGCACCTGCGCCGCGTCGGCCTGGCGCTTGATGTCCCAGACGTTGAAGGCCGTCAGCAGCACGGCGACGCCGGCCAGCGCCGTCAGCAGCGTCAGCACCAGGCGCCGGGTCAGCGTGCGCGGCGGCCAGGTCATGGCAGCGCCTCCAGCCAGTAGCCCACGCCGCGCAGCGTGCCTATGCGCTCGGCGCCGATCTTGCGGCGCAGGTTGCTCAGGTGCATCTGCAGCGCGGTGAGCTGCAGCGCGTCGCCCAGCGGTTCCAGCCGCTGCGCGAGCTGGTGGCGCGGCACCACCTGGCCGCCCGCCTCGGCCAGTGCCTGCAGCAGCTGGAACTCGCGTGGCGACAGCGCCAGCACCTCGCCGTGCAGCAGCGCGCGGGCGCGGCCGGGCTGCAGCACGAGGGCGCCGAAGGGCCAGTCGTCGCTGCTCTGCTGCGCGCTGCGGCGGGCCACGGCGCGCAGCCGGGCCAGCAGCTCGGGCACCTCGAAGGGTTTGACGAGGTAGTCGTCGGCGCCGGCGTCCAGGCCGTCCAGCCGCTGGTGCAGCGAGCCCTGCGCCGTGATGACCAGCACCGGGATGCCGATGCCGGCCTGCCGCCAGCGCCGCAGCAGCGCCAGGCCGCTGCCGTCGGGCAGGCCCAGGTCCAGCAGCACGGCCTGCACGCCGGCGTCGCCCGGCTCGGGCGGCACGTCGGCCGCGCGGCGCACCCACAGCGCGTCATGCCCCGCGGCCAGCAGGGCCCGGTGCAGCGCGCTGCCCAGGGCCAGGTCGTCTTCGATCAGCAGCACCAGCATGGGCAGGGCGGGGCAGTCATGCCAGGAAGGCGCGCAGCATATCGGCAGCCGGCCGGCCGGGGCCGCCGCCGCTCCTAGAATCCGCGCCCATGAGTTATCTGGTCCTGGCCCGCAAATACCGCCCGCAGAGTTTCGAGCAGCTCGTCGGCCAGGAGCACGTCGTGCAGGCGCTGGCCAACGCGCTGACGCAGGGCCGGCTGCACCACGCCTACCTGTTCACCGGCACGCGCGGCGTCGGCAAGACGACGGTGTCGCGCATCCTTGCCAAGAGCCTGAACTGCACCGGGCCGGACGGCACGGGCGGCATCACGGCCCAGCCCTGCGGCGTCTGCGCGGCCTGCCGCGACATCGACTCCGGCCGCTTCGTCGACTACGTGGAGCTGGACGCGGCGTCCAACCGCGGCGTCGAGGAGATCTCGCAGCTGCTGGACCAGGCGGTCTACAAGCCCGTGGTCGGCCGCTTCAAGGTCTACATGATCGACGAAGTGCACATGCTGTCGAACACCGCGTTCAACGCGATGCTGAAGACGCTGGAGGAGCCTCCCGAGTACCTGAAGTTCGTGCTCGCGACGACCGACCCGCAGAAGGTGCCCGTCACCGTGCTGTCGCGCTGCCTGCAGTTCAACCTGCGGCCCATGGCGGCGGCGGATGTGCAGAGCCATCTGGGCAATGTGCTGGGCGCCGAGAGCGTGCCGGCCGAGCCGGGCGCGCTGCGGCTGCTGTCGCGCGCGGCGCGGGGCTCCATGCGCGACGCACTGTCGCTGACTGACCAGGCCATCGCCTTCGGTGCCGGCAGCCTCACCGAAGCCGGTGTGCGGCAAATGCTGGGCAGCGTGGACCGCGGCCATGTCGTGGCCATCGTCGACGCGCTGGCGGCGGCCAGCGGCGAGGCCGTCGTGGCCCAGGCCGATGCGCTGCGCGGCGCGGGCCTGTCGGCGGCCGGCACGCTGGAGGACCTGGCCACGCTATTCCAGCAGATGGCGCTGGCCCAGGCCGCGCCCGCCGCGCTGGACGACGCCGACGGCGAGACCGCCGAGATCCGCCGCCTGGCCGCCGCGCTGCCGGCCGACGAGATCCAGCTGATGTACAGCATGGCCTTGCACGGCCGCGCCGAGCTGCACCTGGCGCCGGACGAGTACGCCGGCCTGTTGATGGTGCTGCTGCGCATGCTGGCCTTTCGCCCGGCCGGCACGACGCCCAAGCCCGTGAAGGCGGCCGCCCTGGTGCGCCCGCCTGCCGTGGCCAAGGCCGTGGTGGCGGTGCCGCTGCCCAAGGCCGTGCCGCCGGCGCCCTCGCCGGTTGTTGCAGCGCCGGTTGCCGCCCCCCCGGTGGCCGTCGCGCCGGTTGCGGCACCGGTAGCCGCCCCGGCGTCGGCTCCAGTGGCAGCGCCGGTCGCAGCCCCGGTGGCGGCACCTGCGTTGAAGGCGGCCGAGCCGGCGACGAGCTTTGGCGCGCGTCTGCGCCCGCGTCCCGTCGAGCAGCCGGCGGTGGAGGATGACGCCGACTTCGGCGACGGCCCGCCGCCCGACGACGCACCACCGCCTTGGATGGAGGCCGACGACTCGCCGTCCTCCGCCGCCCCGCCCGATGCCCGCGAGCCCGACGCGCCGCGCCGCGTCGAACTGCGTGAGACGCCCGAAGGCGCGCAGTGGGCCGAGCGCATCGCGGCCGCCAACATCCTCGGCATGACCGGCGAGCTGGCCCGCCAGGCGCAGGCCCTGAGCCGCCGGACCGTCGATGGCCGCGAGGTGTGGACGCTGCGCGTCGAGCGCGAGTCCCTGCGAGCGCCGGCGCTGGTGGCCAAGCTCGAAGCCGCGCTGGACGCGAAGCTGGACATCGAGGCTGGCGTGGCCGAGGACTCCATCGCGCTGCGCACCGTGGCGCGCGCCGAGGCGCAGCAGCGCGCGGCCGAGGACATCGCCGCCACGCACCCGATGACGCGCACGCTGCTGTCCCAATTCCCGTCGGCACGCATCCTGCCGGGCTCCGTGCAGCCCGTGCTGACTCCCTCACCTTAAAGGACAAGACCATGATGAAAGGCCAACTCGCCGGCTTGATGAAGCAAGCCCAGGCGATGCAGGACAACCTGAAGAAGGCGCAGGAAGAGCTCGCCAACGTCGAGGTGGAGGGCCAGAGCGGCGCCGGCCTCGTGAAGGTGCTGATGACCTGCAAGAACGAAGTCCGCCGCGTCACCATCGACCCCAGCCTGCTGGCCGACGACAAGGACATGCTGGAAGACCTCGTCGCCGCCGCCTTCAACGACGCGGCCCGCCGCGCGGAGGCCACCAGCGCCGAGAAGATGGGCAAGCTGACCGCCGGCATGCCGCTGCCTCCGGGCATGAAATTTCCCTTTTGAACGCACTCGACTCGCTGATCGAGGCGCTCAAGCGCCTGCCCGGCGTGGGCCAGAAATCGGCCCAGCGCATGGCCTACCACCTGCTGCAGCATGACCGACAGGCCATGCCGCGGCTGGCGGGCGCGCTGACGGCGGCGCAGGAGCGCATCAAGCACTGCGGGCGCTGCCACACGTTCAGCGAGACGCCGCTGTGCAACGTCTGCGCCGATGACAAGCGCGACGCGCGGCTGCTGTGCGTGGTCGAGACGCCGGCCGACCAGGCGGCGCTGGAGCGCACCGGCTCCTACCTGGGCTACTACTTCGTGCTGCTGGGGCGGCTGTCGCCGCTGGACGGCGTGGGCACGCGCCAGATCGGCGCCACGGAGCTGCTGGCGCGGGCGTCGGAGGAAGGGGTCGGCGAGGTCATCCTGGCCACCAGCTTCACCGCCGAAGGCGAGGCCACGGCGCATGTGCTGGCCGAGGCCCTGCGCGCCCGCGGCATCAAGTCCACGCGGCTGGCGCGCGGCGTGCCGGTGGGCAGCGAACTCGAATACGTGGACCTGGGCACCATCGCCCACGCCCTGTCTGACCGGCGCTGAAGGAGCCCCTCATGACCCTCGCCCAACTCTGCCTGCTCGTGGCCTGTGTGCTGCCCGTCGCGTGCGCGGCGCTGGCCAAGTCCAAGGGCTTCGGCAAGCGCCGCCGCGATGGTGGCTTCGACAACCACTCGCCGCGCGAATGGCTGGCGACGCTGCAGGGCTGGCAGGCACGCGCCAACGCGGCACAGGCCAACAGCTGGGAGGCGCTGCCGGTGTTCATCGCCGGCCTGTTCGTGGCCCACCAGCACCAGGCTGCGCAGGGCACGGTGGACATGCTGGCGCTGGGCTTCCTGGCCGCCCGGCTGGCCTACATCGGCCTGTACCTGGCCGACCTGGCGTCGCTGCGCTCGCTGCTGTGGGTGGCGGGCCTGGCTGCCAGCGTCGCGCTGTTCTTCGTTTAGGGCGCGGCGGACGCGACGACGTTGCCGCGGCCCTTGCCGCCGCGAGCCTTGGCCAGCACGCGGGGCGCGGCGGGCTTGGCAGCGCGGGCCGTCGTCGTGGCCTTGCCCTTGGCAGCCGGGCGGGCCGCAGGCGTGGCGGCCTTGGCCACGATGGGCTGCGCCGCGGTGTAGACCACGATCGACTGACCCGGCTTGAAGCGGGTGCCGCTGCCCACCTTGTTCCACTGCGCCACCTGCTCGGCCTTGACCTTGTAGCGTGCGGCCACGCCGGCCACCGTATCGGCCTTGCCGGCCTTGAAGCTGACGCGCCTGAGCGCGCCCGGTGGCGGCGCGTCGGGCGCGAGGCTGAGGCTGGCGCTGTCGGCCAGGCGCTCGGACACGTCGTCCTGCACATGCGCGGCGCGCGGCACCAGCAGCGTGGAGCCGGCCTTGACCAGCATCTTGGGCGGGATGCGGTTCACGTCGCGCAGCGCGGCCTCGGCCATGCCGGTGCGCCTGGCGGCTTCCGACGGACTCATGGTCTTGGGCACCACCCAGGCCGTCCACGTGGCCAGCGGGCCGGTGTGGCGCGACAGGTTCTCGGCGAAGTTGCCGGCCTGGTCGTAGGGCAGCAGCACCTGCTGCGTGGCCGCGGCCAGGATGACGGGCTTGTTCATCTGCGGGTTGAACTGCTGGAAGGTTTCCAGCGACAGCCCGGCCAGCTCGGCGGCCAGCGCGACGTCGATGTCGCGCTCGATCTTCACGCTCAGGAAGTAGGGGTGGTTGGCCACCGGCGGCAGCGACAGCGCGAAGCGGTCGGGGTTCAGCACGATGTTCTTGACCGCCTGCAGCTTGGGCACGTAGTAGCGGGTTTCGTCCGGCATCTTCAGGCTGGCGTAGTCCGTGGGCAGGCCCAGGCGCTGGTTGCGTGCGATGGCCTTGCTGACGTTGCCCTGGCCCCAGTTGTAGGCGGCGAGCGCCAGGTGCCAGTCGCCGAACTGCTTGTAGAGGCGGCCCAGGTAGTCCAGCGCGGCGCGCGTGGACGCGAGCACGTCGCGGCGGTCGTCGCGGAAGATGTTCTGCTTGAGGTCGAAGTCGCGGCCCGTGGCCGGCATGAACTGCCACATGCCGGTGGCCTTGGCGCTGGACACGGCATGCGTGACGAAGGCGCTCTCGACGAACGGCAGCAGCGCCAGCTCGGCGGGCATGCCGCGCTTCTCGACCTCTTCGAGGATGTGGAACAGGTAGCGGCTGCCGCGTGTGGTCATGCGCTCGACGTAGTCGGGCCGCGCGCTGTACCAGGCCTCGGCCTTGCGCACCCAGTCGTCGTCCAGATCGGGCAGTTGCAGGCCGCCGCGCAGCCGCGCCCACAGGTCGGCGCTGGCGTCGGGCGAATCGAGGTCGATCTTCTCGCCGGGGCGCAGGTTGTCCTCCAGCAGCTCGGAGGCCATCGTGCGCACGGGCACGGCGGTGGTGGCCTCGGTGACCGGGGCGGCTTCGACGCTGGGGGCGGGGGTGGGGAGGGCGGCCGGCTCCGCGGTGGCGGCGGGCGGCGGGGCGGTGGTGGCGCAGGCGGCGAGCAGCAGTGCAAGCGCGAGCGGGGTCAGGCGGTGGATCAGCGTCATCGGAATCCGTTCTTCCATTCGCGCAGCGTGGCGAAGACGTCGACCGGGCTGGGCGCGGCCGGGAGTTTCAGCGGCGCATGGCGCCGCGCAGATTCACGCAGCGCCGGTTCGGCGCAACGCAAGAAGGGGTTGATCTGGCGCTCGGTGCCGACGCGGCCGGGCAGCGTCGGGCGGCCGGCTGCGCGCTCGGCTTCGCACCAGGCGGCGTAGGCGGCGAGCGCCGGGTTGGCGGGGTCCACCTCGCGCGCGAAGCGCAGGTTGGACAGCGTGTACTCGTGGGCGCAGCAGACGCGGGTGTCGCCGGGCAGAGCGGCCAGCGCCTGCAGCGACGCGTGCATCTGCGCGGGCGTGCCCTCGAACAGCCGGCCGCAGCCGGCGCTGAACAGCGTGTCGCCGCAGAACAGCAGCGGATCGGCGCCGTGGGGTGTGGCGAAGTAGGCGATGTGCCCGGCGGTGTGGCCCGGCACGTCCAGCACGGCGAAGCGCAGGCCCAGCAGCTCGATGGTGTCGCCACCCTGCACGCGCGAGACGGGCTCGGGCATCTGTTCGTGGGCCGGCGCGTAGACGGGACCCAGCAGCCGGCCGCGCAGCGCGTTGACGCCGCCGACGTGATCGCCGTGGTGGTGGGTCAATAGAATGCCCGCGAGCGTCAGGCCCCGGGCGTCCAGCGCAGCGGCCACCGGCGCTGCGTCGCCGGGATCGACGACCAGGGCCTCACGGCCGTTGTCCAGCAGCCAGAGGTAGTTGTCGTCGAAAGCGGGGAGAGGCGTGAGCGTCAACGTGAGCGTCACCAATAAAGGGTCGAGTATAGATTTGGCTGCGTGGCTGCAGACTCCCCCCGGCCGTTACCTGCTGGCGTGGGAGCAGGCGCAGGTGGACGCGGCCGTGGCCGACCTGTTCGGCTTCCATGCACTGCAGCTGGGCATGCCCGAGCTGGACGGCCTGCAGGCCAACCGCATGCCGCACCGCTGGCTGGTGGGGCAGGACCTGCAGGCCGACTTTGACGCGCTGCCGTTCGAGAGCGCCAGCCTGGACCTCGTGCTGCTGCCGCACGCGCTGGAGCTGGCCTGCGACGCCCACGCGCTGCTGCGCGAGGTGGAGCGGGTGCTGAGGCCCGAGGGGCGGCTCATCGTCTTCGGGTTGAACCCGGCCAGCCTGTGGGGGCTGCGCCAGAATCTCGGCCGCCTCAAGCGCCGCGGCGAGCCCTACCTGCCCGAGGACGGGGACTTCATCGGCTACTGGCGGCTGCGCGACTGGCTGAAGCTGCTGAGCTTCGAGGTGGAGGCGGCCCGCTTCGGCGTGTACCGCCCGCCGCTGCGCACCGAGGCCTGGCTGGACCGCTGGCAGTGGGTCGAGGGCGTGGGCGCTCGCTGGTGGCCGGTGCTGGGCGCCGTCTATTTCATCCAGGCGGTCAAGCGCGTGCATGGCATGCGCATGATCGGCCTGGCCAAGAATGCGCGCATGGCGGCCAAGAAGGCACCGGCCGTCGCGCTGAACAACAACCACAAGAAACGATGACCGAAGAAGCGACCCGACCTGCCGTGGCGATCAAGAAGCCCCAGGTGACGATCTACACCGACGGCGCCTGCAAGGGCAACCCGGGCCCTGGCGGCTGGGGGGCATGGCTGCACAGCGCCGGGCATGACAAGGAACTGTTCGGCGGCGAGCGCGAGACCACCAACAACCGCATGGAGCTCACGGCGCCCATCGAGGCGCTGGCCTCGCTCAAGCGCAGCTGTGACGTGGTCGTCTACCTGGACAGCGAGTACGTCCGCAAGGGCATCACCGAATGGATCACGAACTGGCAGCGTCGTGGCTGGAAGACGGCCGACGGCAAGCCGGTGAAGAACGCCGACCTGTGGATGCGGCTGGATGCGCTGCGCAAGCTGCACGCGGTGGAGTGGCGCTGGGTGAAGGGCCACGCGGGCGACCCGGGCAACGAGCGCGCCGACATGCTGGCCAACAAGGGGGTGGCCTCGATCAGTAAAGTGCGCTCCACCTAAACACCGCAGGGAGTCGCCCGTGAAGCTGTTGCCCACCTTGATCGCTGCCGCGCTGCTGGCGGCCGGCGCGGCCCAGGCCCAGACGCAGACGAACTACACGGTCATCTGCAAGAAGACGCCGTGCGGCCAGCTGAAGGCCACCGAGAACGGCGGCCGGCTGGAGGTGGACTACCGCTACCGCAACAACGGCCGCGGGCCGGAGCAGAAGGAGCTGCTGGAGACCGCGCCCGACGGCGCCTGGCTGCGCTACCGCACCGAGGGCGTGGCGACCTTCGGCGCGCGCATCGACGAGAGCTTCGAGCGCGACGCGGCCGACAAGGCCACCTGGCGCTCGCCCGTGGACCGCGGCGAACGCGCCGGCCTGGCGCGCGACGCCGTCTACCTGCCGGTAGCCGCCAGCCCGGCCTGGACCGCGCGGCTGGCGCAGGCGCTGCTGGCCAGCAAGACACAGCGCACCGAGGTGCTGCCCGTCGGGCGGCTGTCCATCGAGCGCGTGCAGCGCCTGGCCGTGCCGGGCCAGGCCTACGAGGTCGGCCTGTACGCGATCACGGGGCTGGACCTGGAGCCGGTCTACGTCTGGCTGCGCGAGGACAACCGCGCGCTGTTCGCGCAGGTCTACCCGGGCTGGGGCGGCACGGTGCTGCAGGGCTTCGAGGCCGAGGTGGACCGACTGGGCGACGCGCAGAACGCCGCGCAGTTCGCGCGTCTGCAGCGCATCGCCAAGGAGCTGCCGCAGCCGTTGCCGGGGCTGACGGTCATCGAGGGCGTGCGCTGGTTCGACGCGCAGGCGGCGCAGCTGCGCGGGCCGTCCGACGTCTACCTGCAGGACGGCCGCATCGCCTTCATCGCCAAGCCTGGCAGCCTGAAGAACGCCGCGCCGGCTCAGCGCATCGCTGGCCGCGGCCGCACGCTGCTGCCGGGCTTCGTCGACATGCATGCGCACGTGACGCCGGGCGACCTGCTGCTGAACCTGGCCGCCGGCGTGACGGCCGTGCGCGACGTGGGCAACAACAACGCCGAGCTGGCCGCACTGCGCGGCCGCATCGGGCGCGGCGAGCTGCTGGGCACGGACATCGCGGCCAACGGCTTCATCGAGGGCAAGAGCCCGTTCTCATCGCAGGCCGACTTCGTGCCCGACAGCCTGCCCGATGCGCTGGCCGCCATCGACTGGTACGCCGCGCACGGCTACCGCCAGCTCAAGCTCTACAACTCCATCCGCCCCGAGTGGGTGAAGCCCATGGTGGCGCATGCACGCTCGCTGGGGCTGCGCACCGGCGGCCATGTGCCGGCGTTCATGACGGCGCGCGAGGCCGTCGAGGCCGGCTACGACGAGCTGCACCACATCAACCAGGTGACGCTGAACTTCCTCGTCAGCAAGACCGACGACACGCGCACGCTGCTGCGCTTCACCCTCGTCGGCGACAAGGCGGCCGACCTGAAGCTCAACGACCGCCGCACGCAGGACTTCATCGCGCTGCTGAAGAAGAAGGGCACCGTCGTCGACGCCACCCTGGTGGCCTTCGAGGGCCAGTACACGCAGCGCCAGGGCCAGCCCAACCCCAGCTATGCGGTGGTGGCGGCCAACCTGCCGGCCGCGGTGCAGCGCAGCCTGCTGTCGGCCGAGTCGGAGCTGGACGATGCGAAGGCCAGGCGCTGGGGCGCGAGCTGGACGGTCATGACCGACCTGCTGCGCCGCATGCATGCGGCCGGCATCCCGCTGGTGGCCGGCACCGACGCGACGGCCGGCTTCGCGTTGCAGCGCGAGCTGGAGCTGTACGTGCAGGCCGGCATCCCGGCCGCGCAGGCGCTGAAGATCGCGACGTGGAACGGCGCGAAGTACAGCGACCGGCTGAACGACCTGGGCAGCATCGAACGCGGCAAGCGTGCCGACCTGCTGCTGGTGGACGGCGACCCGGTGGCCGACATCCGCGCCATCCGCCGCGTGGCGCTGGTCATCCAGGGGCAGGGAGGCGAGACGCGGGCCTTGTCGCCGGCGGCGCTGTATCAATCGATGGGCATCCTGCCGTTCGTGCCGGCTGCGGACATCCTGAAATGAAGCGACTGGCCCCGCTGCTGCTGGCGCTGCCGCTGCTCGCCGGCGCCGACACCACGCTGCGCTTCTGCGCCGCCGGCAGCCCCAAGACCTTCGACCCGGCGGTGACCGACAGCGGCATCGACCACATCGCCCACCTGCCCATCTTCGGCACGTTGGTGGAAACCCGCCGCGGCACCGACGAGCTGATGCCCGGGCTGGCCACGAGCTGGCGGGTCAGCCCCGACGGCCTGACGTACACCTTCGAGCTGCGCCGCGGCGTCGCCTGGCACAGCAGCGCCGACTTCAAGCCCACGCGGCCGTTCAATGCCGACGACGTGGTCTTCACGTTCAGCCGTCTGCTGAACCGCGACAGTGCCTTCGCCAAGGCCCTGCCCGGCGTCGTGCCCTACGTCGTGTCCTTCGGGTGGGAGAAGCTGATCCGGCAGGTCGAGAAGCTGTCGGAGCATGAGGTGCGCATCACGCTGGCCGAACGCGATGCCGGCTTCCTGTTCACGCTGACGCAGGCCTTCACGTCGCTGCAGTCCGCCGAACTGGGCGCGCAGCTGCTGCAACGCGGCACGCCGCAACGCATCGCGCAGCTGCCCGTGGGCACGGGGCCGTTCCAGCTCAAGAGCTTCCGCAAGGACAGCGTCATCCGCTACGCCGCCCACCCGGGCTGGTGGCGCAAGGCCGAGGTGCCGCGCGCCGACCAACTGGTGTTCGCAATCACGCCCGATGCCACCGTGCGCGCGCAGCGCCTGCGGCGCGACGAATGCGACATCGCCGCCCCGGTGGGCCCGGCCGAACTGGCGCAGCTGCAGAAGGACCCCGCCATCAAGCTGGCGACCGCGGCCGGCATGAACGTGGGCATCCTGGCCTACAACACCCGCAAGCCCGTGCTCGCCAACCTGGCCGTGCGCCAGGCGCTGGACATGGCCATCGACAAGGCCGCCATCCTGCGCACCGTCTACGGCGACGCCGGCACGGCGGCCACGACGATCATCCCGGCCTCCAACTGGGCGCATGACGCCTCGCTCAAGCCCGCGCCACACGACCCGGCCAAGGCGCGCGAGCTGCTGAAGAAGGCCGGCGTGCTGCCGCTGAACCTGACGCTGTGGGCCATGCCCGTGGTGCGCTTCTACAACCCCAACGGCCAGGTGATGGCGCAGATGATCCAGGCCGACTGGGCCAAGGTGGGCGTGACGGCGCGCATCGTCACCTACGAGTGGGGCGAGTACCTGCGGCGCATCGATGCCGGCGAGCACGACGTGGCCATGTCCGGCTGGAATGGCGACCCCGAGCCCTCCGGCACTTTCGCGCAGCTGGCCTGCGGGTCGGCCAGCGGCACCTTCTGGTGCAATCCCGCCTACGACCAGCTGCTGTCCCAGGCGCGCCAGGCCCAGCAGCCCGGCGAGCGCAAGGCGCTCTACGCGAAGGCGCAGAAGCTGGTGCTGGAGCAACTGCCGTGGACGCCGATGGCCTATGGCCGCGTCGCCGTGCCGATGCGCGCGACGGTCAAGGGCTTCGTGCTGGAGATGGACGGCAGCACATATTTCGATGGGGCGCTGCCCCGCTGAGCAAGGACAACGAGATGAGCATCAAGAGCGACAAGTGGATACGCCGCATGTGCGAGCAGCACGGCATGATCGAGCCGTTCGAGCCCGGTCAGGTGCGCGAGCAGGACGGCCGCAAGATCGTCAGCTACGGCACCAGCAGCTATGGCTACGACATCCGCTGCGCGCCCGAATTCAAGGTCTTCACCAACATCCACTCCACGGTGGTGGACCCGAAGAACTTCGACGAGAACAGCTTCGTCGACGTCAACAAGGACGTCTGCATCATCCCGCCCAACAGCTTCGCGCTGGCGCGCACGATGGAGTACTTCCGCATCCCGCGCAACGTGCTGACGGTCTGCCTGGGCAAGAGCACCTATGCCCGCTGCGGCATCATCGTCAACGTGACGCCGTTCGAGCCCGAGTGGGAGGGCTATGTGACGCTGGAGTTCAGCAACACGACGCCGCTGCCGGCCAAGATCTACGCCGGCGAAGGCTGCGCGCAGGTGCTGTTCTTCGAGAGCGACGAGGTCTGCGAGACCAGCTACAAGGACCGCGGCGGCAAGTACCAGGGCCAGGTGGGCGTCACGCTGCCCAAGACCTGAGCGACGGGCGGCGACCTCAGCGCGCCATCTCCACGATAGCCTGCGCGACGGCGGCGGGCTGGTCCTTCTGCAGGTAGTGGCCCGTGTCGGGCAGCAGCTCCACGCGGGCGGCGCCGGTGCGGCGCAGCCAGTCCTGCTGCAGCTCGCGGAACACGGCCTCGAACGCGCCCTGCTCCAGCCCGCGGAAGTCGCGCCGCGCCAGCACGCGCACCGGCAGCTGCAGCGGCGGGGCGGCGTCCCACGCATCGGTGCAGCGGGCCTGGGCGTCGAACTCGGCGGCGGTGGCGCCGGTCATTGCCAGTCGCACGACGCGGAGCATCGTGGCGATGGCCGGCGCCTTCTCCTTCACGCGCGCCAGGTGCTGCGGGTTCGTGCCTTCCAGCAGCAGCAGGCCCTTGACCTCGCCGGGGTACAGCCGCGCGAATGCGTACTGGTACAGCCCGCCGATGGAGTGGCCCACCAGCAGATAGGGCGGCTTCAGGCCGCTGCGCGCCAGCCACTCGTGCTGCTCGGCGGCGATGGTGCAGGGGTCGCGCGGGGCTGACGTGGCCGGCGTGCGGCCATAGCCGGGGCGGTCGGGGGCGACGACGGTCAGTGCGCCGGCCGGCAGCGCCGCCCGCACGCGCTGCCAGACGCCCGAGTCGTCGCCCAGCCCGGCCTGCAGCACGACGACGGGGCCCGTGGCCGCCTCGGGCGGCGGCGCCTCGCTGGCGCAGGCAGGCAGCAGCAGGCAGGCGAGCAGCAGGGGCAGGGTCTTGTTCAGCAACATGCGTGTTCGGTGTGGGGACGTCCAGGCATTGGAAACGCAGCCAGCCCAACGACAGCCAAACCCGTCAGACTCACCGTGAGGCCTGCATACTGCCCGCATGGGATGGACCGGATCACAACGCCCGCTGCTGCCGTCGCCCGCCGCCGCGCGGCGCCGCTGTCTTGCCTGGCTGGTGGGCCTGGCCGACCTGGGCCCGCTGCCGGCCGTCGCCGCCGAGCTGCATCTGCGCGTGATGGTCAACGAGGTGGCGCCGTACAGCTGGCGCGACGGTGCCGAGCTGGCCGGCCTGCACCCCAGCCTGCTGCGCGCGCTGGCCGCGGAAGCCGGCCTGCAGTTCGACTTCAGTGCCGGCCTGTACGCGCGGGCATCGCGGGCGCTGGCCGACGGCGTGGCGGACCTGGTCGTCACGCTGGCCACGCCCGACCAGGACGCCCAGGGCCAGCGCGTGGCCGTGTTGCACCCGGTGCGCTACCTCGTCATCAGCCGCGCCGACGCGCCGCTGACCGAGCCCGCGCAGCTGCGCGGCAAGCTGCTGGGCATCGCCCGCAATGCCTACTACAACGCGCTGATCAACGACGACGAGACCATCCGCAAGTTCACCATCGTCGATCCCAACCAGGGGCTGCGCATGCTGGCGCTGGGGCGGCTGGATGCCGTCATCTCCACCGACCTGTTGCTGATGCACGCGCTGCGCCAGCCGGGCCTGGAGCGCGCCGCGTTCGCCCCGCCCATCAGCGTCGGCGGCAGCGGCTATGCGCTGTTCGCGCGGCGCGACCTGCCCGAGCCGACGGTGCAGCGTCTGCGCGCCGGCTGGGCCGCGCTGCAGCGCCGCGGCGTGCCAGCGGCCCTGCTGCGCGAACATGGCGGTGCCGACGCGGCGCCCTGAGCCGTTCAGCCCGGCTGCGCACGGGCGAGGTGGCGCTCCAGACCCAGCCGGCCCGCGCGCATGACGCGCTTGTGATTCCAGCGGAACAGCGGCGCCAGCACAGGGGCCAGGCTGCGCAGCACGCCTGGCGGCAGCGTCACGCGCCAGACGAAGGTCACGTCCGTGTGGCCGCCGGCTGCGGGCGCGGCCTGCTTCATCAGCCAGATGCCTTCGCCGGCCAGCGTGCCGCCCGCACGGGCGCGCAGCCGCTCCTGGTGCACCACCTCCGTCACCTCCAGCGCCAGGTGCAGCCGGTAGCCCAGCCCGGTGCGAAAGCTGATGCGCTGCACGCGGCCCACGCCCGTCGCGTCCCCTGGGGCCAGCCGCTGCACGGCGACGACGCCCGGCCACCAGCGGGGCCAGTGCTCGGTGTTGGTGATGGCCTGCCAGACGCGCGGCACCGGCGCATCCAGGCGCCAGTGGCTGACGAGGTCGAAGTAAGCGGTCTGAGACATGCAACAGGGATACGGTGCGGCTGGGCAGGGCAGATGCCAAGGAGTAGGCTGCATCCAAAAAACTTCACGCCCCGTAGAGCTTGCCATGACCTCGTCCGCCGCCACCCCCGCCCAGGCCCGCGCCATCCGCCGGCGCCTGCTGGAGCGGGTGGCCGACACCGATGACAGCCACCTGACCGTGCCGCCTGGCGCGGTCGGCTGGCAGCCATTCGGCGACGGCGTGCAGATCAAGGTGCTGCACGGGCAGGCGGGCTTGCTGAGCTATCTGCTCAAGCTGGCCCCCGGCGCCCGGCTGGAGGCGCACCGCCACCCGGCGGACGAGGAGTGCGTGGTGCTGGAAGGTGTGCTCAAGGTGGGCAGCCGCGTCGAGGTGGGGCCGGGCGGCTACCATCTGGCGCGCGCGGGCAGCCTGCACGCGCCGATCAGCACCGAGACGGGGGCGACCCTCTTCCTGCGCGGCGCCGAGCCGCATGTGGACCAACTGCTGGTGTGAGGTTTGACATGGTCTATCCGCAACCGTCCGAGCCCGACGACCCGCCGCCCGAGGCTGCCCAGCTGTTCGACGACGCCGAGCTGCACGATGCCGGGGGCGAGGACAGCTGCGCCGAGCGCGATGCTGCCCCGGCGGGTTGCCCGTCGCTGGACGACGTGCAGCTGGAGGGCTGGATCGCCGCCATCGTCAACCACGACGAGCGCGCGCTGCTGGCGCTGTACGAGGCCACGCTGTCGCGCGTCTATGGCCTGGTGCTGCGGCTGGTGCGGCGCAGCCAGCTGGCCGAGGAGGTGGCGGAGGACGTGTACTTCCAGGTGTGGCGCCAGGCGCCGCGCTTCGACCCTGCGCGCGGCCGGCCGCTGACGTGGCTGCTGGGCATGGCCCGCTCGCGCGCCATCGACGCCATCCGCCGAGAAGCCCGCTTCCAGCACGAGGAGCTGGACGATGACGTGGCCAGCAGCTCATCGCCCGCCGCCGCATCGGGCGATGAGCTGTTGGCCGTGGCGCAAGGCCACGCCGAGCTGCACCGCGCGCTGCTGCTGCTCAAGCCCCAGCCGCGCCAGCTCGTTGCGCTGGCGTTCTTCAACGGCCTGTCGCACGAGGAGATCGCGAGCCAGACCCATCTGCCGCTGGGCACCGTCAAATCCCAGATCCGCCGCGCGCTCATCACGCTGCGCGAATCGCTGGGTGACACTGGCGCCCATGCGCTGCCAGCCTGAGGGGCCGCCATGACGACAATGCCCACCACCCCTGAACCGCAAGACGACGACCTGAGCCTCCTGCTCAGCGAGCCCTTCGCCCGTGCCTGGGCCGCGCCTGCGCCGGGCCTGCCGCGCAGGCTGGCCGAACGCCTGGGTGACCGCCTGGCTCGCTCGCTGCGGGCCGAGCAAGGCATGTGCACGGTGCGCCGGCGGCACGCGGCCGCGCAACCCCTGGGCGACGGCGCGCTGCAGCGCCCGCTGTACCGCGCGCCTGCCGACCGCCCGGCCCGCCCCGGCGAGCCGCGGGCGGCCAGCGTCGTCGAGCTGCAGGCCGGCGCCGCGCTGGCGCTGCCGGCAGGGGGCGCGCGCGAGTTCCTCGTGCTGCGCGGCAGTGTCGACGTGGACGGCGAAGGCCTGAGCCTGCGCGACTTCCTGCTGCTTCCTGCTGGCAATGCGCCGCGCCTGCGCAGCACCGACGGCGCCCATGTCTTCGTGCGTGAGGCCGATGAGCCGGGGGCCGGGCGCACGCTGGTGCGCGACCGCGAGGCCGGCTGGCCCGAGTTCGCGCCGGGCATCCGCCGCCGCGTGCTGTGGACGGCCGGCGGCCAGGCCGCGCTGCTGTACCGCGCCGATCCCGGCGCCGCGGTGCCGGGCCACAGCCATGGCCACGACGAGGAATGCCTGATGGTGCAGGGCGAGCTGTTCCTGGACGACGTGCTGCTGCAGCCGGGCGACTACCAGCTCGCGCCGGCGGGCACGGGGCACCGCATCACGCAGACGGACACCGGCGTCATCATCTACGCGCACGGCGATCTGGACCTGCAGTTCAACGGTACTTGAGCGACATCAGCGGCGGTGAAGGGCGGCTTTTCCGCCTTTATCCGCCCTTCAGTTTTTTCATCCCCCGGCACCATGGCGGCACACGACCGAGGTCCGCCATGCTCATCCCCCTGCACCTGATCCCCGTTCCCGCCGATGAACCCCGCGGCCTGGGCGACCCGGGCCATGCGTGGCAGGGTGACGGCGGCCTGAAGATCGCGGCCGGCGTGCACCTGGGCGACATCCGCGCACTGGGCCTCACCGTGCATGGCGCCACCAACGGCCCGGTCAGCACCGGCAGCCTGCTGCGCTTCGGCCAGCTGATGAACGACGCCGGCCTGCCCATCAACCCCACCCGCATGCTGTACGACCGCCATTACGCCTACGAGCGCCTGGCGGACGGCCATGGCAGCGCCCACCCGGGCCTGCGCGAGCTGGCGCTGGAGCTGTTCGAGGCCTACCAGTCCGCCGGTGAGTGGATAGGCCTGGCGCATTGATGCCTCTCGTCCAGCCGCGCGACGCTGGACGCGCGCGCGGCTGGCCGGTCCCCCGAGGGGACGGCGATGCTTGCCGGCTTGGGGCGGCCCGTCGCTCGGCCCGCCCACGCGGGAAAGGTGGTTGAGGCCACCCCAGGGGTTTCCCGAGACCGAAGCCTGTCTTTCCTCACTCGGGGGCGCCGGCCTTCCCGCAGTACGCTCGCGGTTTCGTCTTCTCGCCGAACCGCTCCATGAACCGTCACTCCCTCTCGCTGCTGGCTGCCGCCACCCTGGCCGCGCTGGCCGCCACCGCCGCCCATGCCGACGAAGGCATGTGGATGCCCAAGCAGTTGCCGCAGATCGCCAAGCCGCTGAAGGCCGGCGGCCTCGCGCTGGACCCGGCCAAGCTCAATGACCTGACCGCGTTCCCGATGGGCGCCGTCGTGTCGCTGGGCGGCTGCACGGCCAGCTTCGTGTCGCCGCAGGGCCTGGTGGTCACCAACCACCACTGCGCCTACGGCAGCATCCAGTACAACTCCAAGCCCGACCGCGACCTGTTGAAGAACGGCTTCTACGCCACGACGCTGGCCGACGAACTGCCCGCCGCGCCCGGCAGCCGCATCCTCGTCACCGTCGACATGAAGGATGTGACGGCGGACATCCTGAACGCGAACACGGTCAAGCTCACGGGCAAGGCCCGCACCGACGCCATCGAGGCGACCGAGAAGAAGCTCGTCGCCGCCTGCGAGGCCGACGCTGGCCACCGCTGCAACGTCTACGCCTTCTACGGCGGCCTGCAGTACCAGCTCATCAAGCAGCTGGAAATCCGCGATGTGCGCCTGGTGCACGCGCCGGCCACCGGCGTGGGTCTGTTCGGCGGCGATGCCGACAACTGGATCTGGCCGCGCCACACCGGCGACTACAGCTTCTACCGCGCCTACGTGGGCGCGGATGGCAAGCCGGCCGACTTCAGCAAGGACAACAAGCCCTACCAGCCCAAGCACCACCTGAAAGTGGCGTCGCCGACGACCAGCCCGCTGAACGAGGGCGACTTCGTCATGGTGGCCGGCTACCCGGGCCACACCGACCGCCACCGCCTGCCGCGCGAGGTGGACTTCGCTTTCGGCTGGCAGCATCCCAAGCAGATCGAGACCATGGGCGAGGCCATCGACCTCATCAAGGCCGAGACCGCCAACCGCCGCGATGCCGAGATCAAGATTGCCGCGCGCATGCAGGGCCTGCAGAACTACTTCAAGAACCTGCAAGGGCAGCAGCAGAGCTATGACGGCGGTGACGTGCTGGCCCGCAAGACGGCCGGTTTTGACGCCGTGAAGACCTGGGTCAAGGCCGACGCGAAGCGCCAGGCCCGCTACGGCGCCGACATCGCCGCCACCGAGGCGCTGCTGGCCGAGCGCGAGGCCATCACGCGCAATGAACTGCTGCTGGGCTTCTCGTCGCCGGCACTGCTGCAGGCCGCCCGCCAGCTGTACGAGGCCGCCGTGCAACGCGCCAAGCCCGACGCCGAGCGCAAGAGCGGCTACCAGGACCGCGACGCCTCGCGCATCAAGGCCAACCAGGAACGCCTGGACCGCCGCTACGACGAGCCCACCGACAAGAAGAGCGCCTCGCATTTCCTGGCCAAGTACCTGGCCCAGCCGGCCGACACGCTGAACGCCGCGCTGCTGGACACGCTGGGCCTGAAGCCCGGCATGGACGAGGCTGCCGTGCGCGCCAAGCTCGACGGCTTCTATGCCGGCTCCAAGCTGGCCGACAGCGCGACGCGCCTGGCCTGGCTGGGCAAGGACGTGGCCGCCTTCAAGGCCAGCGACGACGCCTTCATCAAGGCCGCCGTGGCGTTGTACGACGACGACCAGAAGCGCGAGAACCGCGACAAGGAACTGGCGGGCAAGCTGCAGCAGGCCTATGCCGGCACCATGCAGGCCGTCATCGACTTCAACGCGGCCCAGGGCCGCGCCGTCTACCCTGATGCCAACAGCACGCTGCGCATCAGCTTCGGCAAGGTGCAGGGCCGCCCGGTGGGCCGCGACGGCGAAACCTGGACGGCGTTCACGACGCTGCGCGGCATCGTCGCCAAGCACAAGGGCCCCAACGAGGCCGGCGGCGAGTTCGACGCGCCGGCCGCGCAGCTGGCCGCCATCAAGGCCCGCAACTTCGGCCCCTACGGCGTGAAGGCGCTGGACTCCGTGCCGGTGAACTTCCTGGCCACGCTGGACACCACCGGCGGCAACTCCGGCTCGCCGGTGCTGAACAAGAAGGCCGAGCTGGTGGGCCTGCTGTTCGACGGCACGCTGGACGCCGTCATTTCCGACTGGGACTTCAACCCCAAGATGGTCCGCAGCATCTGCGTCGACTCGCGCTACATGCTGTGGCAGATGAGCACCGTGGACAAGACGACCCGCCTGCTCGACGAAATGGGCGTCAAGCAATGAGCCCCTCGCCCAGGCTGCCCCGCTGAACGCGGGCAGTCTGGTCGGGGCCGCGCCGCGGCCAGTGGCCGCTGCGCTTCGTCAGGCACATCGAGCCCACTGGACTCAATGTGTCCGGTCTCAGCCTCCGAGGGGACGGCGATGCTCGCGGCATGGAGCCGCTCGCACATCGCCAGGCGGGCCGGCTTGGGTCGGCCCGGCGCTCGGCCCGAAATACGGAATAGAAAACGGCGGCCTCTGGCCGCCGTTCCTTTTTCACTCTTTCGCGATGGCTTCGACCTGGATGCGCAGGTTGACGTCCATCTTGAAGCCCCAGTCCTTGCCGGCGCCCAGCCCGAAGTCGTCGCGGTTGAACGTGCCCGACGCGTCGGCGCCGCAGAAGTCGCGCTTGAGCATGGGGTGCGGGATGCACTTGAGCTGGTGGATGGTCAGCGTCAGCGGCTGGGTGCGGCCGTTCAGCGTCAGCTCGCCCACCAGCTTCGCGGGCAGCGCGCCGTCGAAGCGGCCCTTGAACGTGGCGCTGGGGTTCTTGTCGACGTTGAAGAACTTGTCGCCTCGGGCCCAGGCGTTCATCGCGTCCAGCCCGAAGTCGATGCTGGCGAGGTCCATCTGCACGTCCACGCTGCCGCTGCCGGTGGCCTTGTCGTAGACGATGGTGCCGGCGCTCTTGTTGAGCTTGCCGCGCCAGTAGGACAGGCCCATGTGGTCGGCCTCGAAGCTGGGGTAGGTGTGGGTGGGCTCGATGTCGTAGGTGACCGGGGCGGCCTGGGCCAGCGAGGCGGCGAGCAGGGTGGCGGCGAGTGCGAGGGGCTTCATCGGGGTCCTGAGGTGGGGTGGGGGATGCCTGACACTATGACGAAGCAGGCCACCCGATTTCGACAGGAGCCATCATCGCCGCCATGAATGCCCGCCCACTGACCGCCCTGTTTGCCTTGGCACTGGCCGCATGCGCGCCGTTGACGCCGCAGCGGCCCGCCGAGAAGCCCGCAGAGAAGCGCTATACCGCCACCGAGCTGCTGGCGCTGCAGCCCGCCGGCCTGGCGTGGCCCGCTGCGTCCGCTGACGGCGAGCGCGCGCTGCGCGAGGCAGCGCTGGCCGATATCCGGGCTCGCATCGCGCTGTCGCCGGGCGCCGAGCGCGATGCGGCCTTGCCGAAGCTGTTCGACCTCGTCGCTCAGTACAACGCCGAGATCGCCGCAGCCCGACCGCTGCTGCTTGAGGCGCTGCCCACGCTGGGCCCGCGCGAGCCCGAGTTCCAGCGCGCCGTGCTGACCGCGGCCCATACGCTGTACGCCGCGGACGCCGCGCCGCTGATCTGGCCGCTGCTGCCGCAGCTGACGGCAAGCAAGCCGTTCGCGATTGCCGCCTACACGCTGCTGCAGGCCGATGCCGGCTACGGCGAGCGGCTGCGCGTGCTGGTGCCGCAGCAATTCCCTGGCTGGGCCGACGACCCGCGGCTGGCCGCGCTGATGCACCGCCTGCAGCCGTCTGCCGCCGTGCCGCCGCCGCTGCCCGAATTGCTGGCCGCCCCGCTGCGGCCCGGTTTCCCGGTCATCGTCAGCCTGCAGCGCCCGGGCCGCCAGCAGATGGGCCTGGCACTGGTGCGCGGCGCCGACGGCCGCTTCGTGCGCGAGGCGTCGGGCCAGCTGTTCACGTCGCCTCAGCTCGCGCTGGCGCGGACCGGTCTGCCGGGCACGATCACCAATGGCAACACGCCCCAGGGCCTGTTCACGCTGGTCGGCGCCGGCACGGCCAGCAACCCCAACATCGGCCCCACGCCTTATCTGCACAGCAAGCTGCCGGTGGAAGCCACGCCGGCCGAGTTCGAGCATGCCGACACCGCACCCGCCGACTGGAGTCTGGCCACCTACAACAGCTTTCTGCCCGCCAGCTGGCGAGGCTGGGCGCCGTTCCAGGAGGCCTGGCTGGCCGGCCGCGCCGGGCGCGACGAACTCATCGTGCACGGCACGACGATCAACCCCGCCTACTACGCCGGCACGAGCTACTTCCCCGGTACGCCGCAGCAGGGCTGCATGATCTCCGCCGAGACCTGGGATGCGGCGAGCGGCCGGCTGCTGGCCAGCGGCCAGCTCGCGCTGGCGCAGGCCTACGCGGCTGCCGGTGCGCGGCAGGACCTGGCCGGCTATCTGATCGTCGTGGAACTGCCCGGCCAGGGCGCCGTGACGCCGGCCGAGGCGCTGGCGCTGGTGACGGCGGCCGGCCGCTGAGGCAGGATGCGGCGATGCGCATCGCCATTGCCGCCGCCGTCTTGCTGATGCTCGCCACATCGGCCCGTGCCGCCGACGCGCCACCGGGCCTCGTGGCCAGCGCGGATGGCGCGGAGCTGCTGGACGCCGCTGGCGGCCAGGCCTGGTCGCGCTGTGTGGAGGGCATGCGTTGGGATGGCCGCGCCTGCCAGGGGCGCCCGGCGCTGTTCACGCATGCCGAGGCGCTGGCGATTGCGCGGGCACGCAGCGAGGCCGAGGGCCGCACCTGGCGCGTGCCGCGCGTGCCCGAGCTCAAGCATTTCGCCGACCGGCTGGCGCATGCGCCGCAGCGCGCCACGCTGGCCCCGGCCGCGCCCGCGGGCTGGTACTGGAGCAGCACCGTGCGCATCGACAGCGAGTCGGTGAACCCCTACGCCTACCGCAACGTGCAGCGCGGCGTGACCGAGACGCAAGCCAACCGGCTGGTGGTGCAGGTCGGCTGGGCGGCAGACCCGCACAGTGGCGAGGTGCGCGGCGACATGCCCAAGCGCGAGCGCCTGCCGCTGCGGCTGGTGCGCAGCCTGGCGCCCTGAGCCGGTGGCGCCGCGCCGACAATGCGCGGCCATGGACATGCGCCAGTCCTTTGCGCTGCTGGCGTGGCAGCGGTCGCTGCACGCGGTGGCTGCGGCTGGGGTCTCCGCGGCCCGCGATGGCGTCTACATCGGCGTGGCGCCGCTCTGGCCGACGGGGATGGCATCAAGCCCACGATGAACGGCGGGACCGGTGCCGCGAGCTGCCTGGCCGGCATGGCGGGCATGGCGGGCATGATGTTCGGCCCGCGCTCCGCGGGCTGATGCCAGCCTGCCATCCAGGCCTGCCATGACGCCCGTCCGCGTGCCGACGCCTTGACCTACCCGGCGCGCCGTCAGCGCGTGCGAGGCACTTCGCCGCGCTGCGCCACCGCGTCGACATGGGCGAGCTGTGGGTCGACCGCGCCGCAGGCCAGCGGACTGTCTTGCCAGGCGGGCAGCGTGGTGTGAAAGGCCTGTGTCACCGCCGACACGGCGTCCAGGCGCTCCTGCGGCCAGTCAAGCTGACGGCCCAGCGTGGCGGCCAGTTGCAGCAGCGCCGCGGAATCGGCGCGGGCCGCGATGCGGTCGGCCACCTGTGCGCAGTCGCTTCGGTGGTGCGCGCATTGCGACACCAGCCAGTCGGCGCCGTCGAGCGCCTGCGCGGCGTCCGGACCGAGCGTGTCGCGGGCCAGCCGTGCACGGAGATAGCCCGCCGGTGCGGGCCGCAGATGAGACAGCGCGGCCTGGGTGGTGGCGGTCAGGCCCGCCGGATATTCACGCCAAGCACTTGCCTGCACGATGCCTTGCCAGGCCTGCGCCTGCTCACGCGGTTGCGGCGCCTCCTGCGCCAACGCCAGCCAGTGCAGGCCGTTGTCCGGTTCGGCGTTGACGCGTGCGCGCGCCAGCGCGAGGCGGCAGGCTGAGGCGTCGTCGGTGTGGGCGCAGGCACTGGCAGCCCAGCGCAGCGCCTGGGCGTCGCCCCCTGCGTGGGCCTCTGCCAGCTGGCCAGCGGCCCAAGCCGCTTGAGCGGCGCCGTCGGCGGGCTGCCGCAGCAGCCAGGCGGCCGCGCGCTGGCGCGCGTCGCCTGCGGCGAGCAGCGGCAACAGCCGGTCCTGCAGCTCCTGCAGCGCCAGCCGACCCACGGGAGCGGGCAGCCGGGCGAAGGCGTCGGCGTTGGCGTCGGCGTCGTCCTGCGGGGCACTCAGCGCGAAGCGGCCGCTGCCGCAGAGCTCGGTGGTGCTGGTCGCGGGCGGCTGCGGGCTGAGGGTGGCAGGCACGGGCTGCGAGGCGTCGGCCGGTGCCGCAGGCAGCGGAGGCGCGGGCAGTTCGGCGGCAGCGGCCGAGGCTTCGGCTGGCGGCTCGGGCAGCGCGTCGCCCGTCACGGCCAGCCACAGCAGCGCGGGCAGGCAGGCCAGCATCGTCAGGAGGGCGGTCGAGCGTTTCACGGCCCGCAGCATCGGCGAGCGCTGCCGCGCCGCGTACCGGGAAACCCATAGTGCCGCTCGGCCGCAGCGCTTGCAGAATCGCCGCCGCCCGGCCGTCTCCATCGCCAGGCATTTGTTGCACGTCAGCCGCTGTGCCATGCCGCGCAGATCGTCGGTGCATGTGTCGCCCCCCCAAGGGCCCCGCATACCACCTACGAGACAACCGAGATGACGGCACATCATTCCTTCGCTTCGAACCGCCGTGCGCTGCACGGCAAGGCCGCAGTGGCGCTTGCCATCGCCGCCGGCATGGCAATGCCGGCCTGGGCCGCCACGTCCACCGCGACGCGACCCCAGCTGTCGTCGTCCGAACAGGGCAGCTACACGCTTGCCAGCTTCCTCGGCAGCTGGGCGCCCGGCACGGTGGGCACCAAGAGCACGGGTGACTATGTCGTCAGCCCCAGCGGCCCGTACAAGACCGTGCAGGCGGCGGTGAACGCCGCCATCGCGGCCGGCGGCACCACCCGCAAGTACATCCAGATCAAGGCCGGCACCTACACCGGGCTGGTGGTCATCCCGTCCGGTGTGCCGCTCACGCTCTACGGCGACAGCCAGACCGGCGTCGTGCTGCAGCTGGGCGCGCACTACGCGATGACCGGCTCGGCGTTCAAGTCGGCGGCCGGGCCCTCCGCGGACTACGGCAGCGGCGCGCCCAGCCGCGTCAGCGCCTACTACAACGACTGTGGTGGCCGCAGCACGCTGGGCACCAACTGCACGGCAACCGTCGTCAGCTACGCGAGCCAGCTGCAGATCAAGAACCTCACCATCCAGAACACCTACGGCGAGAACAACGCGGCCGCCAACGGCCAGCATCAGGCCGTCGCCTACCTGAACAACGGCGGTGACCAGGTGCAGCTGGACACCGTGCGCCTGCTGGGCAACCAGGACACGCTGTGGCTGGCCGGGGCGGGCAAGCGCACCCATGTGCGCAACAGCTTCATCCAGGGCGACGTGGACTTCATCTTCGGCGACATGACCGCCGTGTTCGACGGCTGCGAGATCCGCTACACCAACGCGCGCACCAGCACCGGCGTCATTGCCGCACCCAGCCATGTGATCGGCAACAAGGGCTTTCTCTTCACGGGCGGCTCGTTCACGACGACGGGCGGCAGCAACAGTGTGTCGTTCGCGCGCCAGTGGCCGCAGAACGGCGGCACGACGGGCCAGATGATCGTGCGCGAGGTGGTGCTGGGTGGCCACATCAAGAAGACCGCGCCCTGGGCCGACTGGAACAGCAGCAACCCCGTCAACTACGGCAGCGCGGGCAACCGGCGGCTGGCCGAGTACGCCAACACCGGCAGCGGCGCCGCTCCGTGAGCGGCGCAGGCGGGATCGGGGTTCAAATGCGCAGCCTATGCCTGCACTTCACCTGACCCCGCCCACGCCCGATTGCGCCGACGAACTGCTGCGCTTCGAGACCGACAACCGCGCGTTCTTCGAGGCCCGCATCAACTCGCGGCCGCCCGGCTACTACTCGCCCGACGGCGTGCGCGCCGCCATCGCGCTGGCCGAGCGGGAGGCCGCCGAGGACAAGGCCTACCAGTTCCTCGTGCGCACCGCGGCCGGCGAGCTGGTGGGGCGCGTGAACCTCGCCGGCGTGAAGCGCAAGCACTTCCAGATGGCCGACCTGGGCTACCGCATCGCCGAGTCGGCGGGCGGCCAGGGCTATGCCAGCGAGGCGGTGCGGCTGGTGCTGCTGCGCGCCTTCGGCGAGCTGGGGCTGGTGAGGATCGAGGCCAACGCGCGCGTCGGCAACGAGGGCTCGGTCAAGGTGCTGCTGCGCAACGGCTTCCGCGAGTTCGGCCGCTCCACGCAGAGCTTCGAACTGGGCGGCGTGTGGCACGACCGCCTGCATTTCGAGCGCCGCGCCGGCTGAAGGCCGCGCCCGGCGCGGCGCCGTGCGGCCTTCACGCTGAACCAACTGCTGCCGGAGCCCGCGGCCGGCGCCGGGGTTAGGCACCATGCGTCCTGCCCCCGCGGCCTGATGCATCGCTAGCTGTGAAGCGTCAAGAGGTTGTTTCTTGACGAGCTGAGTCTTGAGATGGGCGGCACGCCACCAATGCCGCTGTGCGGACGGTGGCAGTTGTAGTGGTGTTGCCAACTCGCCAGCGCGTGAGTTCGCTG
>NZ_JBIGHX010000005.1:0-357426 GCF_043555885.1 Pelomonas lactea
TGACCGGTGCCGTGGAGCTGCCGAAGGACAAGGAAATGGTCATGCCCGGCGACAACGTCGGCATCACCGTGAAGCTGATCGCTCCGATCGCCATGGAAACCGGTCTGCGCTTCGCCATCCGTGAAGGCGGCCGCACCGTCGGTTCGGGCGTCGTCGCCACGATCCTCGAGTAATCAACGCGTGACCGTGCGCCGGGCGGCTTCCGTCTGGCGTTCACATCGCTCTTTAAGGAACAGTCATGCAAAAGCAAAAAATCCGCATCCGCCTGAAGGCGTTTGATTACAAGCTGATCGACCAGTCGGCCCTCGAAATCGTCGAGACCGCCAAGCGCACCGGCGCCATCGTCAAGGGCCCGGTGCCCCTGCCGACGCGCCTGGAGCGTTTCGACATCCTGCGCTCGCCCCACGTCAACAAGACCAGCCGCGACCAGTTCGAGATCCGCACCCACCAGCGCCTGATGGACATCGTCGACCCGACCGACAAGACGGTTGACGCGCTGATGAAGCTCGACCTGCCTGCCGGCGTCGACGTCGAAATCAAGCTGCAGTAATCCGCGAGGCCTTCGGGCTGCGATCACGAGGCCCCGGCCCTGTCTCGACAGGCCGGGGCCTTGTCTTTTGCGCTGATTGCTGCCGATGGCTTGCATCAGTGCTATCCCGCAGGCTATACTCGCCAGCTTTTCCGGGTTGGCCTATGCCTGCTCGGATGTTCGCGCAGTGTTTCGCACGGTTTTCCGAGTGAGATGCTGCACAGGTCAGCCCGGCCAATCGATGTCGGGTGTTCGCAATAGCTTTGAAGGCTTGAACGCAAGTTTGGGCCGACGGGGCTGGAGAAAAAACATGAGTCTGAGCAACCGTCTCGGTTTGCTGGGCCGCAAGGTGGGCATGATGCGCATCTTCACGGACGATGGCGATGCCATCCCCGTGACGGTGCTGGATGTGTCCAACAACCGCGTGACCCAGATCAAGACCCAAGAGACCGACGGCTACAGCGCCATCCAGGTGGCGTTCGGTACGCGCAAAGCTTCGCGCGTCACCAAGCCGGAAGCCGGCCACCTCGCCAAGGCGGGTGTCGAAGCCGGTGAAGTCCTGAAGGAATTCCGCGTCGACGCCGACGTCGCTGCCCAGTACAAGGCTGGCGCGACCGTCCCCGTGACGCTGTTCGCCACGGGCCAACTGGTCGACGTGCAAGGCACGTCCATCGGTAAGGGCTTTGCAGGCACCATCAAGCGCCACAACTTCGGCTCGCAGCGCGCGTCGCACGGTAACAGCCGTTCGCACAACGTGCCGGGCTCGATCTCCATGGCGCAGGATCCGGGGCGCGTGTTCCCGGGCAAGAAGATGACCGGCCACATGGGCGACGAAACCGTCACCACCCAGAACCTGGACATCGTGCGCGTTGACGAAGCTCGTCAACTGCTGCTGGTCCGTGGTGCCGTGCCGGGCGCCAAGAACGGCCACGTCGTCGTTCGCCCCGCCGTCAAGGTCAAGATCAAGAAGGGAGCCAACTGATGCAGCTCGAGCTCCTGAACGAGCAGGGTCAGGCCACGTCCAAGGTTGACGCGCCCGACACCATCTTCGCTCGCGACTACAACGAAGCCCTGGTGCACCAGGTCGTGGTCGCCTTCCAGGCCAATGCCCGTCAAGGCACCCGCGCCCAGAAGGACCGTGAACAGGTTCACCACTCGACCAAGAAGCCTTTCCGCCAGAAGGGCACCGGCCGCGCTCGTGCCGGTATGACCTCGTCGCCGCTGTGGCGCGGGGGCGGTCGCATCTTCCCGAACATGCCTGACGAGAACTTCTCGCACAAGCTGAACAAGAAGATGTACCGCGCCGGCATGGCTGCGATCCTGTCGCAGCTGGCCCGTGAAGGCCGCCTGGCCGTGGTGGATTCGATCTCGGTCGAAGCCCCCAAGACCAAGCTGCTGGCCGCCAAGTTCAAGGCCATGGGCCTGGACTCGGTGATGGTCATCGCCGACACCGTGGATGACAACCTGCTGCTGGCCTCGCGCAACCTGGCCAACGTGCTGGTCGTCGAGCCGCGCTACGCCGACCCCCTGTCGCTGGTCTTCTACAAGAAGGTGCTGGTGACCAAGGCTGCGGTCGAGCAACTCAAGGAGATGCTGGCATGAGCGTCACCAAGTATTCCGAAGGCCGTCTGGCCTCCGTGCTGCTCGCGCCCATCGTGTCCGAGAAGGCCACGCAAGTCGCCGAGAAGCACAACCAGGTGCTGTTCAAGGTCCTGCGCGACGCCACCAAGCCCGAGATCAAGGCCGCTGTTGAACTGATGTTCAAGGTCGAGGTCGAGTCGGTCAGCGTGGTCAACGTCAAGGGCAAGAACAAGCGCTTCGGTGGCCGTCCGGGCCGCCGTGACCACGTCAAGAAGGCCTACGTGGCCCTCAAGGCTGGTCAAGAGCTCAATTTCTCCGGGGAGGCCGCGTAAATGGCCATCGTCAAAGTCAAGCCGACTTCGCCCGGCCGCCGTGGCGTCGTCAAGGTGGTGCACAAGCACCTCCACAAGGGCGCTCCCGAAGCTTCGCTGCTGGAACCCCAGAAGCAGAAGTCTGGCCGTAACAACAACGGTCACATCACGATGCGCCACAAGGGCGGTGGTCACAAGCACCACTACCGCGTCGTGGACTTCAAGCGCAACAAGGACGGCATCCCCGCGAAGGTCGAGACCATCGAGTACGACCCGAACCGCACGGCCCACATCGCGCTGGTGTGCTACGCCGACGGCGAGCGCCGCTACGTGATCGCCCCGCGCGGCCTGGAAGTGGGTTCCACCATCCTGAGCGGCTCGGAAGCGCCGATCAAGGCTGGCAACACTCTGCCCATCCGCAACATCCCGGTGGGTTCGACCATCCACTGCATCGAGCTGCAGCCTGGCAAGGGTGCCCAGATGATCCGTTCGGCCGGCACCTCTGCCGTTCTGATGGCTCGTGAAGGCGTCTACGCCCAGATCCGCCTGCGCTCCGGTGAAGTGCGTCGCGTGCACATCGACTGCCGCGCCACCATCGGTGAAGTGAGCAACGAAGAGCACAGCCTGCGTCAATACGGCAAGGCTGGCGCGATCCGCTGGAAGGGCATCCGCCCGACCGTTCGTGGCGTCGCCATGAACCCGGTGGATCACCCGCACGGTGGTGGCGAAGGCCGCACCGGCGAGGGCCAGGTCCCTGTGTCGCCGTGGAACACCCTGACGAAGGGCTACCGCACTCGCAACAACAAGCGCACGCAGACGTTCATCGTCTCGCGTCGCAAGAAGTAAGGGCTAGGCCATGACTCGTTCGCTGAAGAAGGGCCCCTTCGTTGACCACCACCTGCAGGCCAAGGTCGACAAGGCGGTTGCCAACAAGGACAAGAAGCCCATCAAGACTTGGTCGCGTCGTTCGACGATCCTGCCCGAGTTCATCGGTCTGACGATCGCCGTGCACAACGGCAAGCAGCACGTGCCGGTCTATGTGTCTGACCAGATGGTCGGCCACAAGCTGGGTGAATTCGCACTGACCCGCACCTTCAAGGGCCACCCGGCCGACAAGAAGGCCGGGAAGAAGTAAGGACTAGAGACGATGGAAACCAAAGCAATCGTCCGTGGCGTCCGCCTGTCGTGTGACAAGGGCCGCCTCGTGGCCGACATGATCCGCGGCAAGAAGGTGGATCACGCCCTCAACATCCTGACCTTCACCCAGAAGAAGGCGGCCGTCATCATCAAGAAGGCGCTGGAAAGCGCCATCGCCAACGCCGAGCACAACGACGGCGCTGACATTGATGAACTCAAGGTCACCTCGATCTACGTCGAACAGGGTGCCACGCTGAAGCGCTTCTCGGCTCGCGCCAAGGGCCGCGGCAACCGCATCAGCAAGCCCACGTGCCACATCTTCGTGGCCGTCGGCAACTAAGGCGTTAGGAAGACTATGGGACAGAAAATCCATCCGGTTGGCTTCCGCCTTCCTGTCACCCGCAACTGGGCCTCGCGCTGGTACGCGAACAACCAGAACTTCGCCAGCATGCTGGCCGAAGATCTGCAGGTTCGTGACTACCTGAAGGGCAAGCTCAAGAACGCCGCTGTTTCGCGCATCCTGATCGAGCGTCCCGCCAAGAACGCCCGCATCACGATTTTCTCGGCTCGTCCGGGTGTCGTGATCGGCAAGAAGGGTGAAGACATCGAAGCGCTGAAGGCTGAGCTGACCAAGCGTCTGGGCGTGCCCGTCGCCGTCAACATCGAGGAAGTGCGCAAGCCTGAAGTCGATGCCCAGTTGATCGCCGACTCGATCACCCAGCAGCTCGAAAAGCGCATCATGTTCCGCCGCGCCATGAAGCGCGCGATGCAGAACGCCATGCGTCTGGGTGCCCAGGGCATCAAGATCATGAGCGCTGGTCGTCTGAACGGCATCGAAATCGCTCGCACCGAGTGGTATCGCGAAGGTCGTGTGCCCCTGCACACCCTGAAGGCCGACATCGACTACGGCTTCTCCGAAGCCAAGACCACCTACGGCGTCATCGGCGTCAAGGTCTGGGTCTACCGCGGTGACCGCCTGGCCAATGGCGAGGCCCCCGTCATCAACACCCCCGCTGGCGCCGAAGACGATCGTCGCCCGCGCCGTAACGCCCGTCCGGGCGCTCCCGGTGGCCGTGGCCGCCCGGGTGGCGACCGTGGCCCGCGTGACGGAGCAGACCAGCCCGCTGCCGCCGCCCCCACGGGTGACGCAGCCAAGCCCGCTGGCAAGCGCGTGATCCGCAAGGCTCCCGCTGCCGGTGAGGCCAAAGGAGAATAAGCATGCTGCAACCTAATCGTCGCAAGTACCGCAAGGAGCAGAAGGGCCGCAACACCGGTGTTGCGACCCGCGGCGCCGCGGTGTCTTTCGGTGACTTCGGCCTGAAGGCCACGGAACGCGGCCGTCTGACGGCCCGTCAGATCGAAGCGGCTCGCCGCGCGATCTCGCGCCACATCAAGCGTGGCGGCCGGATCTTCATCCGCATCTTCCCGGACAAGCCCATCTCGCAAAAGCCTGCCGAAGTCCGTATGGGTAACGGCAAGGGCAACCCGGAGTACTACGTCGCTGAGATCCAGCCCGGCAAGGTGCTCTACGAGATCAACGGCGTGCCCGAGACGCTGGCTCGTGAGGCGTTCACGCTGGCGGCTGCCAAGCTACCGCTGCGTTGCACCTTCGTGGCCCGCCAGGTCGGTACCTGAGGAAGGACACCATGAAAGCATCTGAACTCCGCGCCAAGGACGTCGCTGCCCTCGAAAAGGAAGTGACCGACCTGCTGAAGGCCCACTTCGGCCTGCGCATGCAAAAGGCCACCCAGCAGCTGACCAACCACAGCCAGCTGGGCAAGACCCGCCGCGACATCGCGCGTGCCAAGACCGTTCTGGCACAAAAGAAGAAGGAGGCCACGAAATGACTGAGGCCCAAGTGAAGAACGTGCGCACGCTGGTCGGCAAGGTCGTCAGCGACGCCCGCGACAAGACCGTGACCGTGCTCGTCGAGCGCCGTGCCAAGCACGAGCTCTACGGCAAGATCGTGGCCCGTTCGCGCAAGTACCACGCGCACGACGAGACCAACGAGTACAAGATCGGCGACGTCGTCGAGATCAGCGAAACTCGCCCGGTCTCCAAGACCAAGGCTTGGGCGGTGACCCGCCTGGTCGAGAAGGCGCAGATCGTCTAAAACCTGTCGGTCGCATGACCGCCGAAGCCGGCGCGCTGGGAAACTGGCGCGCCGGCTTTTCCATTGCCAGTTCACGGAGGAACGCATGATCAAAGTAGGCGACAAGCTGCCGGCCGGCAGCCTGCAGGAATTCATCGAGGTCGACGGGGAGGGCTGCAGCCTGGGCCCCAACAGCTTCGACATCGAGAAGGCGACCGCGGGCAAGACCGTGGCCATCTTCGCGCTGCCCGGCGCCTTCACGCCGACCTGCTCGGCACAGCATGTGCCGGGCTATGCGGCCAAGGCCGACGAGCTGAAGGCGGCTGGCGTCGATGAGATCTGGTGCGTGTCGGTCAACGATGCGTTCGTCATGGGCGCCTGGGGGCGCGACCAGAAGACGACCGGCAAGGTCCGCATGATGGCGGACGGCAGCGCCGCGTTCACCCAGGCCGTCGGTCTGGTGCTCGACCTGACCGCCAAGGGCTTCGGCGTGCGCTCGCAACGCTACTCCATGCTCGTGAAGGACGGTGTGGTCAAGAGCCTGAACATCGAGGCGCCCGGCAAGTTCGAGGTCAGCGATGCTGCAACGCTGCTGGCTCAGGCCAAGGCGCTCTGATGACGGGGTGGGAAGTGCGTTCGCCGCCTTCCCGTATTTTTCTGCGCAGAGGGCATTGACGACTCAGGGTTTGTCACTGCATAATGCGCAGCTTCGCCGAAAGCTAGGCACATGACTCCATGTGCTGCGGCCTCGGAATCCGCCCACAACCGTCGGGCAGCAAAGGGTGCAATGCCCGGCGCTGACTGACTTACGGGCCCAAGACTGACCGACTCGCGCTCCGGCGTGTTTCGGGACAAGTTGGGGACAGACATGATCCAAATGCAATCGCGGCTTGATGTCGCGGACAACACTGGCGCCAAGTCCGTTCAGTGCATCAAGGTGCTGGGCGGCTCCAAGCGCCGCTATGCACACATCGGCGACATCATCAAGGTCAGCATCAAGGAAGCTGCCCCGCGTGGTCGCGTGAAGAAGGGCGAGGTCTACAGCGCCGTGGTGGTTCGTACCGCCAAGGGCGTGCGCCGCCAGGACGGCTCGCTCGTCAAGTTCGACGGCAACGCCGCCGTGCTGCTCAACGCCAAGCTGGAGCCCATCGGCACCCGCATCTTCGGCCCCGTGACGCGTGAACTGCGTACCGAGCGCTTCATGAAGATCGTGTCGCTGGCGCCCGAGGTGCTTTGAGCCCCCACTGTCTGAGGTAAGCCATGAACAAGATCCGTACCGGCGACCAGGTCATCGTGTTGACCGGCCGCGACAAGGGCAAGCGCGGCACCGTGACCGCGCGCGCTGACGAAGACCATGTGGTCGTCGAAGGCGTCAATGTCGTCAAGAAGCACGTCAAGCCCAATCCCATGAAGGGCACCACCGGCGGCGTCGTCGACAAGACCATGCCCATCCATCAATCCAACGTGGCGATCTTCAACGCCGCCTCCGGCAAGGCCGATCGCGTGGGCGTCAAGCTCGTCGACGGCAAGCGGGTGCGCGTCTTCAAGTCGACCGGCGAAGAGATCAAGGCATAAGAGGTCCGACATGGCTCGTCTGCAAACGCATTACCGCGAAAAAATCGTGCCCAGCCTGACTGAGAAGTTTGGCTACAAGTCGGTCATGGAAGTGCCGCGCATCACCAAGATCACGCTGAACATGGGCGTGAGCGAGGCGGTCGCCGACAAGAAGGTCATGGACCACGCCGTGGGCGACCTGACCAAGATCGCCGGCCAGAAGCCCGTCGTCACGAAGTCGAAGAAGGCCATCGCCGGCTTCAAGATCCGTGACAACGTGCCGATCGGTGCGATGGTCACGCTGCGCGGTGTCCAGATGTACGAATTCCTGGACCGCTTCGTGACGATCGCGCTGCCGCGCGTTCGCGACTTCCGTGGTATCTCCGGCCGTTCGTTCGACGGTCGCGGCAACTACAACATCGGCGTCAAAGAGCAAATCATCTTCCCCGAGATCGAGTACGACAAGGTGGATGCTCTGCGTGGTCTGAACATCAGCATCACGACGACTGCCAAGACGGACGACGAAGCCAAGGCTCTGCTGGCTGCGTTCAAGTTTCCGTTCAAGAACTGAGGTGACCCGTGGCAAAACTCTCGATCAAACAACGTGAGCTGAAGCGCGAAGCGCTGGTCGCCAAGTTCGCCAAGAAGTACGCGGATCTGAAGGCCATCATCGACGACAGCAAGAAGTCCGAGGAAGAGCGCTACGCCGCTCGCCTCGAGCTGCAAAAGCTGCCCCGCAATGCCTACCCCACTCGCCTGCGCAATCGCTGCGAGCTGACGGGGCGCCCGCGTGGCACCTTCCGCAAGTTCGGCCTGGCCCGTAACAAGATTCGTGAACTGGCCTTCAAGGGCGACATCCCCGGTGTCGTCAAGGCCAGCTGGTAATCGGCTGATAGGAGATATCGCAAATGAGCATGAGTGATCCCATCGCCGATATGCTGACCCGCATCCGCAACGCGCAGATCGTCGAGAAGACGAACGTTGTGATGCCGTCGTCCAAGCTGAAGGTGGCGATTGCCAAGGTCCTGAAGGACGAAGGCTACATCGACGACTTCGCCGTGCGCGGTGAAGCTTCCCGTCCGGAGCTGGAAATCTCGCTGAAGTACTACGCTGGCCGTCCGGTCATCGAGCGCATCGAGCGTGTCAGCCGCCCCGGTCTGCGCATCTACAAGGGCCGCCACGACATTCCTCAGGTCATGAATGGCCTGGGCGTGGCGATTGTGACGACCCCGCAAGGCGTCATGACGGACCGCAAGGCCCGCGCTGCCGGTATCGGCGGCGAGGTGCTCTGCTACGTCGCCTAAGCGAAGGAGTAGGAAACAATGTCCCGCGTAGGAAAAATGCCGGTCAACGTCCCGCAAGGTGTGGACGTGACCATCGGCGCTGAGTCCATCAGCGTCAAGGGCTCGCTCGGCACGCTGGTGCGTCCGGCGAACAGCCTGGTCAACATCAAGAACGAAGCCGGCAAGCTGAGCTTCGTGCCTGCCAACGAGTCGACGGAAGCCGACGCGATGAGCGGCACGATGCGCGCGCTGGTGGCCAACATGGTCAACGGCGTCAGCAAGGGCTTCGAGAAGAAGCTGAACCTGGTCGGCGTGGGCTTCCGTGCCCAGGCCCAGGGTCAGAAGCTGAACCTGCAGATCGGTTTCTCTCACCCCGTGGTGAAGGACATGCCGGCCGGCATCAAGGTCGAGTGCCCCACCCAGACGGAAATCGTCATCAAGGGTGCTGACCGTCAGGTCGTCGGCCAGATCGCCGCTGAGGTGCGCGCCTTCCGTCCGCCCGAGCCGTACAAGGGCAAGGGCATCCGTTATTCGGACGAGAAGGTCTCCCTCAAAGAGACCAAGAAGAAGTAAGGAGCCGCGCCATGATGACCAAGAAAGAACAACGCCTGCGTCGTTCGCGCCAGACCCGTGCTCGCATCGCCCTGCAGCGCGTGGCCCGTCTGACGGTGTTCCGCTCCAATCTGCACATCTACGCCCAGGTCCTGTCGGAAGACGGTGGCAAGGTGCTGGCCGCTGCCTCGACCGCCGAGAAGACGGTTCGCGAGCAGGTGAGCAATGGTGGCAACGTCGCCGCTGCCACGCTGGTCGGCAAGCTGATCGCCGAGAAGGCCAAGGCTGCCGGCGTCGAGAAGGTCGCTTTCGACCGCTCGGGCTTCGCCTATCACGGCCGCGTCAAGGCGCTGGCCGAAGCAGCCCGCGAAGCCGGCCTGCAGTTCTGACGCATCAAGGAATACGAAATGGCAAAGTTTCAACCCCGTGGCGCTCAGGCTGAAGGCAACGACGACGGCCTGAAGGAAAAGATGATCGCGGTGAACCGCGTGACCAAGGTTGTGAAGGGTGGCCGCACGCTGTCCTTCGCTGCTCTGACCGTGGTCGGTGACGGCGATGGCCGCATCGGCATGGGCAAGGGCAAGGCCAAGGAAGTGCCGGTCGCCGTGCAGAAGGCCATGGAATCGGCTCGCCGCAACATGGTCAAGGTCCAGCTGAAGAACGGTACCGTCCACCACAACGTGATTGGCGAGCACGGCGCGTCGCGCGTCATGCTGGCGCCGGCTCCCGTCGGTACCGGCGTCATCGCCGGCGGCCCGATGCGCGCTGTCTTCGAAGTGATGGGCGTGACCGACATCGTGTCCAAGAGCCACGGTTCGACGAACCCCTACAACATGGTCCGCGCCACGCTGGACGCTCTGAAGCGTTCCACGACGGCGTCGGAAGTCGCTGCCAAGCGCGGCAAGACGGTTGAAGAGATCTTCAACTGATCGCCTGAGCGGAGCACAAGATGTCTGACAAGAAAACCGTGACGGTCAAGCTGGTGCGCAGCCCCATCGGCTGCCGCGCCTCGCACCGTGCCACCGTGGTCGGCCTGGGTCTGCGCAAGCTGAACAGCCAGAGCACGCTGGAAGACACGCCCGCCGTGCGCGGCATGATCAACAAGATCGCCTACCTGGTGCAGGTGCTGTGATGGAACTCAACACGATCAAGCCCGCAGAGGGCGCCAAGCACGCCAAGCGCCGTGTCGGCCGTGGCATCGGCTCCGGTCTGGGCAAGACCGCGGGTCGCGGCCACAAGGGCCAGAAGTCCCGCGCTGGTGGCTACCACAAGGTCGGCTTCGAAGGCGGTCAGATGCCGCTGCAGCGCCGTCTGCCCAAGCGTGGCTTCAAGTCGCTGACGCTGAAGTACAACGCCGAGATCACGCTGACCGACCTGCAAGGCCTGGCCGGTGAAGAAATCGACGTGTCGACGTTGAAGGCCGTTGGCCTGGTGCCCCAGCTGACGAAGTCGGTCAAGGTCATCCTGGCCGGCTCCATCGAGCGCAAGGTCACGCTGAAGGGCGTGAACGCCACGAAGGGCGCCAAGGCGGCCATCGAGGCAGCGGGCGGCTCGGTCGCCTAATCCAGCACAGGAACTGATCCAGCGTGGCTACCAACGCGAATCAGCTGGCCAAGAGTGGCAAGTTCGGCGACCTGCGTCGCCGGCTTGTGTTCCTGGCGCTGGCCCTGGTCGTCTACCGCATCGGGGCGCACATCCCCGTGCCCGGCATCGACCCGGTCCAGCTGCAGCAGTTCTTCAAGGGTCAGGCCGGTGGCATCCTGAGCCTGTTCAACATGTTCTCGGGCGGCGCGCTGTCGCGCTTCACCGTGTTCGCGTTGGGCATCACGCCTTACATCTCGGCTTCCATCGTCATCCAGCTGATGACTTACGTCGTTCCGACGCTGGAGCAGCTGAAGAAGGAGGGCGAGGCGGGCCGTCGCAAGATCACGCAGTACACCCGTTACGGCACGCTGGGTCTCGCTCTGTTCCAGAGCCTGTCCATCGCGCTGGCGCTGGAAGGTACGGCAGGTCTGGTGTTGAGCCCTGGCTTCGGCTTCCGTCTGACGGCGGTGTCCAGCCTGGTGGCCGGCACGATGTTCCTGATGTGGCTGGGCGAGCAAATCACCGAGCGTGGTCTGGGCAACGGCATCTCGATCCTGATCTTTGCCGGTATCGCGGCGGGCTTGCCCAGCGCGATCGGTGGCCTCTTCGAGCTGGTGCGAACCGGTGCGATGGGTTACGGCACGGCGCTGTTCATCGTGGCGCTGGTGGTTGCGGTGACCTTTGTCGTGGTGTTTGTCGAACGCGGCCAGCGCAAGATCCTGGTGAACTACGCCAAGCGCCAGGTCGGCAACAAGGTCTACGGCGGCCAGTCGTCGCATCTGCCCTTGAAGCTGAACATGTCGGGCGTGATCCCGCCGATCTTTGCCTCGTCGATCATCCTGCTGCCGACCACGGTGGTGAGCTGGTTTGCGAACAGCGAAGGCCTGCGCTGGTTGAAGGACCTGGCTGGTGCGATCAGCCCGGGGCAACCGATCTACGTGATGCTGTATGCCGGCGCCATCGTGTTCTTCTGCTTCTTCTACACGGCGCTCGTGTTCAATAGCCGCGAGACCGCCGACAACCTGAAGAAGAGTGGCGCGTTCATTCCGGGCATCCGCCCGGGTGAGCAGACCGCGAAGCACATCGACAAGATCCTGTCGCGACTGACGTTGGCTGGTGCGATCTACATCACGCTGGTCTGCCTGTTGCCCGAGTTCCTGACGCTGAAGTACAACGTACCGTTTTATTTCGGTGGCACATCCCTGTTGATCATCGTCGTCGTGACGATGGACTTCTGGGCCCAAGTGCAGAGCTACATCATGAGCCAGCAGTACGAATCACTGCTGAAGAAGGCCAGCTTCAAGCCCAGTTAAGGGCGGAGCTGGAAGTAGGAAAAATTTGACTTAACCCACACGAAGCGAAGAAGACATGTCGAAAGACGACGTCATTCAGATGCAGGGCGAGATTCTGGAGAACCTTCCCAATGCAACGTTTCGTGTGAAGTTAGAGAACGGGCACGTCGTTCTCGGTCACATCTCCGGCAAGATGCGCATGCACTACATCCGCATCCTGCCTGGCGACAAGGTGACCGTGGAACTGACACCCTACGATTTGAGTCGTGCTCGCATCGTGTTCCGGGCGAAGTGAGCTGTTTGAACCCCCGGGAACGCGTCAAGAGCGCAAGAAGAGTTAGGCCAAGGAGCAGACCATGAAAGTTTCGGCATCCGTGAAGCAGATGTGCCGCAATTGCAAGATCATCCGCCGCAAGGGTGTGGTGCGCGTGATCTGCACCGACCCGCGCCACAAGCAGCGTCAAGGCTGATTGGCCGCACGACAGAATTAGAGGACCACCATGGCACGTATTGCTGGTATCAACATTCCGCCGCAAAAGCACACTGAGATCGGCCTGACCTCGATCTACGGCATCGGCCGTACGACCGCTCAGAAGATCTGCACGACTTGCGGCATCCCGTTCGACAAGAAGGTCAAGGACCTGACCGACGGCGATCTCGAAAAGATCCGTGACGAGGTCAACAAGCTGACCATCGAGGGTGACCTGCGCCGTGAGCAGTCCATCAACATCAAGCGTCTGATGGACCTGGGTTGCTACCGCGGTTTCCGTCACCGCCGTGGCCTGCCAATGCGTGGCCAGCGTACCCGCACGAACGCCCGCACCCGCAAGGGTCCGCGCAAGTCGGCTGCGACCGGCAAGAAGTAAGCTGCCCGAACTGAAAGAAGGTCAATATGGCAAAGGCTCCCAACAATTCGGCGGCTCAGCGCGTTCGCAAGAAGGTTCGCAAGAACGTTGCTGATGGCATCGCGCACGTCCACGCCTCGTTCAACAACACCATCATCACCATCACCGACCGTCAAGGCGGCGCCCTGTCGTGGGCTTCGTCGGGTGGCCAGGGCTTCAAGGGTTCGCGCAAGTCGACGCCCTTCGCAGCCCAGGTGGCGGCTGAAGTGGCCGGTCGCGCTGCTCAAGAGCAGGGCATCAAGAACCTGGACGTCAAGATCAAGGGCCCGGGCCCGGGTCGCGAGTCTTCGGTGCGCGCTCTGGCTGCGCTGGGCATCCGCATCAACTCGATCTCTGACGTGACGCCGGTGCCGCACAACGGCTGCCGTCCGCAGAAGCGTCGCCGCATCTAAGCAGCCTCATCACCATCAGGTGACAAGGATTTTGCAGATTCGGATGACGGTGCGATAATCGCGCGTTTTCCCGAAGCCGGCGGGCACTCAGGTGCCGCGCCGGCTTCAGTCTTGAGTTGGCCTCATTTCGCTCCCGTGAAATGGCCAGCTCGTAAGCCCACCGTCCAAGCCCACAACAACACCGGCTGGACTCGCGTCAGGCACGGACTTTCCGTCCCGGCGTCAGATTGATACGTAAGGACACGCAAAGTGGCACGCTACCTCGGCCCCAAGGCCAAACTTTCCCGCCGCGAAGGCACCGACCTCTACCTGAAGAGCGCCCGCCGCGCGATCAGCGACAAGGCCAAGTTCGACAGCAAGCCCGGCCAGCACGGCCGCACGTCCGGTCAGCGCACGTCTGACTTCGGCCTGCAGTTGCGCGAAAAGCAGAAGGTCAAGCGTATGTACGGCGTGCTGGAGCGTCAGTTCCGCCGCTACTTCGCCGAAGCCGAGCGCCGCAAGGGCTCGACCGGCGTGAACCTGCTGCAACTGCTGGAATCGCGCCTGGACAACGTCGTCTACCGCATGGGCTTCGGCTCCACCCGCGCAGAAGCCCGTCAGCTGGTTTCGCACAAGGGCATCGTGGTGAATGGCGAGGTCGTCAATATCGCCTCCTACCTGGTCAAGGCCGGTGACACCGTCGCCGTGCGCGAGAAGGCCAAGAAGCAGCTGCGCGTGACCGAGTCGTTCAAGCTGGCCGACTCCATCGGCCTGCCGGCCTGGGTGGCCGTCGACGGCACCAAGTTGGAAGGCGTCTTCAAGAAGGCTCCTGACCGCGACGAGTTCGGCGCCGAGATCAACGAATCGCTGATCGTCGAGTTGTACTCGCGTTAATCGTTCCCCCCGCCGACCACGCCTGCAAGGGCGCGGTCGGCGTTTCCTCGTCCGGGCTTATCCGCCCTTCGAAGGCTCTGCCCGGCTGGTCCTCAGCCTTATCGGTGTAACGAACCGAGGGTATTGAAAGAAAGACCTCATGCAAACCAACTTGCTCAAACCCAAGTCCATCAACGTGGAGCCCCTGGGCGGTCATCGCGCCAAGGTCACCCTGGAGCCGTTCGAACGCGGCTACGGTCACACCCTGGGCAACGCCCTGCGCCGTGTGCTGCTCTCGTCGATGGTGGGTTATGCGCCGACGGAAGTGACGATCGCCGGCGTGCTGCACGAGTACTCGGCCATCGACGGCGTGCAAGAGGACGTGGTTCACATCATGCTGAACCTCAAGGGCGTCGTCTTCCGCCTGCACAACCGCGAGGAAGTCACGCTGGTCCTGCGCAAGGAAGGCGAAGGCCCCGTCACGGCGGCTGACATCCAGACGCCGCACGACGTCGAGATCATCAACCCCGAGCACGTCATTGCCCACCTGTCGCAAGGCGGCAAGCTGGACATGCAGATCAAGGTCGAGAAGGGCCGCGGCTACGTGCCGGGCACGATGCGCCGCTTCGGCGACGAGCCGACCAAGAGCATCGGCCGCATCGTGCTGGACGCCTCGTTCAGCCCGGTCAAGCGCGTCAGCTACGCCGTCGAGAACGCCCGCGTCGAGCAGCGTACCGACCTGGACAAGCTCGTGATGGAGATCGAGACCAACGGCGCCATCTCGCCCGAGGAAGCCATCCGCGCCTCCGCCAAGATCCTGGTGGAACAGCTCGCCGTGTTCGCTCAGCTGCAAGGCACCGACCTGGTCGACGCCTTCGACCAGCCGGCCCAGCGTTCCAGCAGCTTCGACCCGATCCTGCTGCGCCCGGTCGACGAGCTCGAGCTCACCGTCCGTTCGGCCAACTGCCTCAAGGCCGAAAACATCTACTACATCGGCGACCTCATCCAGCGCACCGAGACCGAGCTGCTCAAGACCCCGAACCTGGGTCGCAAGTCGCTCAACGAGATCAAGGAAGTCCTGGCTTCCCGTGGCCTCACCCTCGGCGCCCGCCTCGAGAACTGGCCGCCGCAAGGTCTGGACAAGCGTTAATTTTTCGCTCCCGGCCGGTGAGTACACCGGCCAGCCCTCCGAGAGGGCAGGTTTTTGAAGATGGGTGGCGCGTTGACCAACGCCACCCGGTGCACCCGCCAGTACCTGATCCGGCTGGCGGCATTAATGAAGTGAAAGGAAAAGCACCATGCGTCACCGTAACGGCCTCCGCAAACTCAACCGCACCAGCGCTCACCGCGCTGCCATGCTGCGCAATATGTGCGTGTCTCTGCTCGAGCACGAAGCCATCAAGACCACGGTCCCCAAGGCCAAGGAACTGCGCCGCGTTGTTGAGCCGCTGATCACGCTCGCCAAGGAACCCACGCTGGCCAACCGCCGCCTGGCGTTCGACCGCCTGCGCGACCGTGACATCGTCACCAAGCTGTTCAACGTGCTGGGCCCGCGCTTCGCGGCTCGTCCGGGCGGCTACACCCGCATCCTGAAGATGGGCTTCCGCGTCGGCGACAACGCGCCCATGGCTTTCGTGGAACTGGTGGATCGCGCCGAAGGCGAAACCGCTGGCGAAGCCGCCGAATAAGCTCAGCGTCCGCTGATCTGACAAGCCCGCCTCGTGCGGGCTTTTTTGCGCCCGCTGTTCAGCGCGGCAGCCAGTGCACGCTGTCGTCCCCCAGCACCGCAACGTGGGCGCCCATCAGGTCGCGCGGGCGCAGGGTGAGGGCGCCGGTCAGGCCGCCGAAGGCGGGCAGCACCAACGCATGCGGGTGGCGCACGAAGCACGGGCGCCGCAGCCGGTCACCCGCGCGGCCGCGCAGGCTGACCGCGGGGTGCAGGTGCCCCGCCAGCGTGAAGCCCGGCGCGCCGTGCGGCGGCGGCTCATGGGCCGCTGCCAGCGGGCCCAGCGACAGGACGCCGCTGACGGTCTGCAGCGGCAGTGCCGGCGGATGGATGCGCCGGTCGTGGTTGCCCAGCACCAACACGGTGGGCACGCGCCGTGCGAACGCGGCGACGTCGTCCAGCAGCGCGGCCGTCAGCCCGTCGGCGCCGTGCCAGAAATCGCCCAGCACGATCAGCCGCTCGGCGCCGTGGCGGGTGACCAGCCCTTCCAGCCGCGCCAGCGTGCGCGCGCTGCTGCCGGCCGGCACCGGCTGGCCTTGTGCGCGGAAGGCCGCGCCCTTGCCGAGATGCAGGTCGGCTGCGAACAGCGTGCGGGCGGCCGGCCACCAGACGGCGCCGTCCGGCAGCAGCCACAGCGTCTCGCCCGCGACGTCGAGGGGCAGGCTCACCGGCGCCTCCGGCGTTCGCGCGGCGCGCGCGGCGGGGCCGGCGCCTGGCCGAACGCCAGCCGCGCGCCAACATCCACCGCCGCAGCCGGCTTGCCGCCCGCCGCGGCCTCCAGGTCGGCCAGCATGCGCGACAGCCGCTGCGCCAGCGACTCCGTGGACGCCCGCTCGCGCAGCCTCTCCACCATCAGCGGGAAGGCCAGCGGCGTCGCCCGCGCCGGCTGCCGCAGGTCCAGCCGCTGGCCCGCCATTCGCGTGAGGCAGCGGTCCAGCGCGTCGACGTCCAGCTCTGCTGACAGCAGCTCGCCCTCGGCCTGGCGCAGCAGCCGGTTGCCGGGGTCGTGCTGGCGGAAGACATCGAAGTACAGCGATGCCGACGCCTGCAGCTGCCGCTGGCTGCGGGCCTCGCCCGGGTGGCTCTGGAAGATCAGCCCGGCGATGCGGGCGATCTGGCGGAAGCGCCGCCGCGCCAGCTCGCTGGCGTTCAGACTGGCCAGCACCTCCTCGCGCAGCGTCTCGCGGCTCACCGGCGCCAGCAGCGGCTGCAGCCGGGCGGCCCAGTCGATCTCGGTGGCGCTCAGCAGCTCCAGCCCGTACTCGTTGACGGCCATCGTGAACGTGGCCGGCGTGTCGCGCCCGGCGCGCCAGGCCAGCAGCGCCGCCAGCCCCAGGTGGACGGTGCGGCCGGCGAAGGGGTAGAGGAAGAGGTGGTGGCCGTCCGCCGAGCGCATCGACTCGGCCAGCAGCTGCTGCGACCCCGGCAGCGCCGACCAGTCGGCCTGCAGCCGCAGCAGCGGCGCAACGAAGCGCATCTCGCGGTCGGTGAAGCGGCCGTCGCGCGCCTCGTCGAAGCGGTCGCGCATGGCCTCGGCCAGCGTGTCGGAGATGGCGAACTGGCCGCCGTCCCAGCGCGGCAGCAGCGCCTTGCCCGGCGGCGCGGCGCGCACGTAGGCGGTCAGCCCCTCCACGCGCACCAGCGCCAGCGAGCGGCCGCCCAGCAGGAACACGTCGCCGACCCGCAGCCGGGCGATGAAGCTCTCCTCCACCGTCGCGATGCGGCCGCCGGTCAGGAACTGCACGCTCATGACCGCGTCCGACACGATGGTGCCGATGTTGCTGCGGTGGCGCCGCGCCAGGCGCGCGTCGGGCACGCGCCAGACGCCGGTGTCGTCGGGCACCACGCGCTGGAAGTCCGGGTAGGCGCGCAGCGAGTCGCCGCCATGCCGCACGAAGTCCAGCGCCCATTGCCAGGCGTCGTCGCCCAGGGCCCGGTACGACGGCGCGCTGCGCACCTCGGGCAGCAGCTCGTCGGGCCGGAAACCGCCGCCCAGCGCGATGGTGACGAGGTGCTGCACCAGCACGTCCAGCGGCGCCTCGGGCGGGCGGCGCGGCTCGATGCGACCGGCCTGCACGGCCGCGCGCAGCGCCGAGGCCTCGACGATCTCCAGGCTGTGCGTGGGCACCAGCGTCACGCGCGAGCGCCGGCCCGGCGCGTGGCCGCTGCGGCCGGCGCGCTGCAGCAGCCGCGCGACGCCCTTGGCCGAGCCGATCTGCAGCACCTGCTCCACCGGCAGGAAGTCCACGCCCAGGTCCAGGCTGGCCGTGCAAACCACGCACTTGAGCTGACCCGCCTTCATCGCCGCCTCCACCCAGCGGCGCGCCTCGGCGTCCACCGAGCCGTGGTGCAGCGCGACGAGACCGGCCCAGTCGGGTCGCGCTTGCAGCAGCGCCTGGAACCAGCGCTCGCACTGCGAGCGCGTGTTCGTGAACACCAGCGTGCTGGCCGCGGCGTCGATGTGTTCGACGACCGCCGGCAGCATCGTCAGCCCCATGTGCCCGCCCCAGGCGAAGCGCTCGATGCGCGGCGGCAGCAGCGTGTCGATGAGGATCTTCTTGTCCTGCGCCCCGCGCACGATGACCGCGCCGGGCGCCAACGTGTCCGCGGCCTCCTCCAGGTTGGCCAGCGTGGCCGACAGGCCCCAGGTCATCAGCGTCGGGTTCCAGCGCCGCAGCCGCGCCAGCGCCAGCTGCAGCTGCACGCCGCGCTTGCTGCCCAGCAGCTCGTGCCATTCATCGACGACGACCAGCCGCACGCGTCTCAGCACCTCCGGCGCGTCGGCGCGGGCGAGCATCAGGCTCAGCGACTCCGGCGTGGTGACGAGCGCCGTGGGCCAGCGGCGCTGCTGCGATGCGCGCTCGCCGCTGGAGGTGTCGCCGGTGCGGGCGGCCAGCGTCCACTGCGGCGCCAGCGTGGCCGCGGCGTCCTGCAGCGCCAGCAGCGTGTCCTGGCTCAGCGCGCGCATCGGCGTGATCCACAGCACCGTCAGCGGCGCCTCGGCGTCGGCCAGCGCCTGCAGCGCGCCCAGCCACACGGCCAGCGTCTTGCCGCTGCCGGTGGTGGCATGCAGCAGGCCGGAGTGGCCGGCGCGCATGGCCTTCCAGACGTTCTTCTGGAACGGGAAGGCCTGCCAGCCGCGCGCGGCCAGCCAGTCAGTCGTCGGCGATGCGCTGGCCATGCGGCCCCACCTCCATCAGCGCGCGTAGCGTGTCCAGCGTGTCGGCCTCGTGCAGCGGCTTGTCGTCGCGGATGCGCAGCATGCGCGGGAAGCGCACGGCGATGCCGCTCTTGTGCCGCGTGCTGGCCTGCAGGCCCTCGAAGCCCAGCTCGAACACCAGCGTGGGCCGCACGCGCCGCACCGGGCCGAACTTCTCCACCGTCGTCTTGCGGATCTCGCGGTCCACGCGCTTGATCTCCTCGTCGGTCAGGCCCGAGTAGGCCTTGGCGAATGGCACCAGCGCCAGCTCGCCACCCGGCGCATCCAGCGCGGCCTCGGCTTCCGCCGCATCGCGCGGCGCCCGGTTCCACACGGCGAAGCTGTAGTCGGTGTAGAGGTTGGCGCGGCGGCCGTGGCCGGCCTGCGCGTAGACCAGCACCGCGTCCACGCTGAGCGGCGCGACCTTCCATTTCCACCATGCGCCCGCCGTGCGGCCGATGCCGTAGGCGGACTCGCGGTGCTTCAGCATCAGCCCCTCGACGCGGCGTTCGCGCGAGCCTGTGCGGGCCGCGGCGAGGCCGGGCCAGTCGGCGGCGTCGACCAGCGGCGACATCGCGATGCCCAGGCGCTCCAGCCGCGCGCGCCGGGCGTGCATCGGTTCGGCGCGGCGGTCCACGCCGTCGCTCTCCAGCAGGTCGTAGGCCAGCAGCCGCACGGGCGCGTCGGCCAGGATGGCCTTGGACAGCCGGGTGCGGCCGATGCGCTTTTGCAGCAGCGCAAACGGCGCCGGCGCGTCCTCGCCATGGCGCCAGGCCAGCAGCTCGCCGTCGACGACCGTGCCGTCGGGCCAGGTACTGGCTTCCAGCGTCACCTCGGGGAAGCGCTCCGTCACCAGCTCCTCGCCGCGCGACCAGATCCACACCTGGCCGTCGCGCTTCACCACCTGCGCGCGGATGCCGTCGTACTTCCACTCGGCGAGCCAGTCGCCGCGCTCACCCAGCGTGGCGGGTTCGGCCGCGAGCGGGTGCGCCAGGAAGAACGGGTAGGGCTGGCCGCCGCGCGCGCCGCCGGGGTCGTCGGCCAGCAGCGCCTGGAAGCGCTCGGCCGTCGGCGGCGTGTCGATCTGCGTGTAGCCCATCATGCGCTGCGCGATGCCGGCCGCGTCGGCGCCCGACCACTCGGCCAGCGCCCGCTGCACCAGCAGCTTGCTGACCCCGACGCGAAAGCCCCCGCCCACCAGCTTCACGTACATGAAGCGCTCGTCCGCCGACAGCCCGCGCCACGCGGCCAGCACGGCCTCGCGGCGCGCCGCGGCGTCCGCCTGGCGCAGCGGCAGGATGCGCTGTGTCATCCAGTCCGCGAGCGATGCGTCCAGGCGGTCCTCCGGGTCGGGCAGCACGTAGGCGATGGCTTCGGCCAGGTCGCCGGTGGCCGCGTAGCCGGCCTCGAACAGCCAGGTTGGCAGCGCTGCCGCCTCACAGGCCAGTGCGCGCAGCTCGCCCGTGGGCACCGCGCGCCGCGGCGTGCCGCCGGCCAGCAGGTAAACCGCCCAGGCCGCGTCGCTCGGGGCGGCGTCGGCCAGGTAGCGCTTCAGCGCCGCCACCTTGGCCAGCGTGGATGTGCTGGCATCCAGCGCGAGGTAGAGGGCGACGAAATCCTTCATTCGGCGGCCTCCGCGCCGGGCGTGTCGTCGCCGTACTCGGTGGCGAAGGCCTCGGCCTGCAGGCCCAGCTCCGTCAGGTAGCGCACCAGCGCACCCTCGTCGCCATGCGTGACGATGACTCGCTGCGCGCCGGTCGCGCGGATGGCCGACAGCAGCCCGGGCCAGTCGGCGTGGTCGCTGAACACGAAGCCGCGGTCCACGCCGCGCCGCCGGCGCGCACCGCGCAGCCGCATCCAGCCGCTGGCGAAGGCATCGCCATGCGGGCCCAGTGCCTTGGCCCAGCGGCTGCCCTGCACGGCCGGCGGCGCGATGACCAGCGCGCCGCGCAGCGCCTTGAACTTGGTCTCCGGCGTGACCGTCTCGACGTCGGGCAGCGCGATGCCCGCCTCGCGGTAGGCCGCGTTGAGCCGGGCCACGGCGCCATGCACCAGCACCGGCCCGGGGGCGTCGGCCGTCGCGAGCCCGGCGACCAGCCGCTGCGCCTTGCCCAGGCTGTAGCCCATCAGCAGCGCGTGCCGGCCCTGGGCGGCGCAGTCCATCCACCAGGCGCGCATGTCGGCCAGCGCCGCCGTCTGCGGCGCCCAGCGGTAGATCGGCAGCCCGAAGGTGCTCTCGGTGACGAACACGTCGCAGCGCACCGGCTCGAACGGCGCGCAGGTCGTGTTGCAGTCGCCCGCGCCGCTGACGAAATAGTCGCCGGCGACCACCCACACCTCGCCGCCGTGCTCGAGGCGCACCTGCGCGGAGCCGAGCACATGGCCGGCCGGGTGCAGGCTCACCGCCACGTCGCCGATGCGGCGCGTCTCCCCGTAGGCCAGCCCCTCCAGCGGCGCGTCGTCGCCCAGCCGGGCGCGCATCAGGCCCAGCGCGTCGCGCTGCGCGAGGTAGGCGCCGTGACCGGGCCGGCAGTGGTCGGCATGCGCGTGCGTGATGACGGCGCGGTCCACCGGCAGCCAGGGGTCGATGTAGAAGCCGCCGGGCTCGCAGTAGAGCCCCTGCGGCCGGCGGGTCACCAGGTCGGGCATTCGCGCAGTGTGCCCAAGCTGCGGGCGCCTTGGCGGTGCCGGGTCTTGCGTCGGCGTTGTGGCTGACGGCCACCGGCGGCGCCGGCCTACGCCTTCACCTCGCGGAGCCCGCCGTCAGGGCCGAGCGTCCGGCAGGCGCACCCGCACCTCCACCGGCAGATGGTCCGACGGGAAGCGGCCGCGCATCGAGTCCGTCAGCGCCGCCCAGCTCAGCACGTCGATGTCGCGGGTGTGGAAGACATGGTCGATGCGGTCCTGCTCGGCCAGCGGCGCGTCGATGCGAAAGCCCTGGAACGTGCCCGCCGGCCCATACGGCGGCGTGCGGCTGCTGGCATGCGCGTCCTGCAGTTCGGCGCCCAGCAGCTGCAGCGGCTCGCTGCCGGGGCTGCTGTTGAAGTCGCCGATCACCAGCGTCGGCGTCTCGCCCGCGAGAGCCTTCCAGCGCGCCAGCAGCAGCTTGGCGGACTCGCGGCGCGCCACCTGGCCTTCGTGGTCGAAATGGGTGTTGAACACGAAGAAGCGGCCCGCGCGCGTGCCGCCCGTGGCCAGGCGGTCGCGCAGCTCCACCCACGTCGCGATGCGGTTGCAGCACCGGCCATCCCAACCTCTGGAGGGCCGCTCGGGCGTCTCGCTGAGCCAGAACGTTCCCGAGCGCAGGATCTCGAAGCGGGCCTTGCGCACGAAGATGGCCGCATGCTCACCGCGGCCGGCGCCATCGTCCCGGCCCACGCCCACACGGGTGAAGCCGTCGAGCTGCTCAAGGTCGGCCACTTGATCGGGCAGCGCCTCCTGCGTGCCGATGACATCCCAGCCGTGATGGCGCGCCATGGCCAGCACGTGCGCACGCCGATGCGGCCACGCATCGGCGCCGTCGCTGGCCACGTTCAGGCGCACGTTGAACGTCGCGACACGCAGCGGCTCGCCGGCCTGGCCGGCGGCCGGGACGGCGGAAAGGACGAGGCAGCTCAACAGCGTGCGCAGGGCGATGGCGGAGAGTTTCATGAGACGTGGGCAGCGATGGGAGGGGCGGCGCAGCGTACCGCCGCTCCATGCACACCGGCGCGGCACCGACGAAGTTTTTGAAAGTTCTTGCCCACAGCCCGAAAACAGCGCTATACTGCTAGCTTCAGTCGCGGGGTGGAGCAGTCTGGTAGCTCGTTGGGCTCATAACCCAAAGGTCGTCGGTTCAAATCCGGCCCCCGCAACCAAGAAATATCGAGTCCGATGAGGACTTAGCAAAGCCCGCCACGTGCGGGCTTTGTCGTTTCTGGGCGCTGCGTCGTCGCCGGCTCGCATGAGCGTTCTGTTGGCGGGGCGACAGGATAGAACTTGGCCCGCCGAACTGAAAGTGTGTCCATGGCTGCAATGACCGTCGACCCCGCCAGCGTGTATGAGTTCGTGGACGAGCAAGCGTTCCATGACTGGCTCGCCGAGTACCACGACCAGCGAGACGAGGCGTGGATCAAGATCCACAAGGTCGGCTCCGGTCTGGCGTCCATCACGCCCAAGCAGGCCATTGATGTGGTGCTGTGCTGGGGTTGGATCGACGGCATCCGCAAGGGCCTGGACGAGCGGAGCTTCCTGCAGCGCTACACCCCGCGCCGCGCCCGCAGTATCTGGAGCCAGGTCAACATCGCCAACGTCGAGCGGCTGACCTTGGCCGGGCGCATGACGACGCACGGGCTGAGGGAGGTCGATGCCGCCAAGGCTGACGGACGCTGGGCCGCCGCCTATGCCGGCAGCAAGGGGCTGCTGATCCCCGCTGACCTGCAGGCTGCCATCGACGCAGTACCCGAGGCCCGGCTCATGCTGGCCAGCCTCAGTGCGCAGAATCGCTTCGCGCTGGCCTTTCGCGTCCACAACCTGAAGACTGCCGCCGCTCGGGCGCGCAAGATCGCCTTATTCGTCGACATGCTGGCGCGCGGCGAGACGATCTATCCGCAAAAGAAGAAATAGCGCGCCGCAAAAGCAAAACGACCGCCGCGGCGGTCGTTTCTGCAGACGTTGCAGCAGATCAGCGAGCGGCTGCGCGCTTGCGCGTCCAGCCCAGCGCACCCAGCGCAGCCATCGTCAGCGCGATGCCGGCGGGCTCCGGCAGGTTTGCCGGCGGAACGGGGGTGGCGCGCACCAGGCTGAAGTCATCGAAGATGACAGAGTTGTCGTTGCCGGTCACCACCATGGAGCGGGCGGTGCCACCCTTGAGATCGACGATGATCTTGTTCCAGTCGCAGTAGAACGCGCCGAGCTCCGATACGCATCCGGTGCCGTCCAGCTTGCCCAGCGACCACGAGCGGCCGCTGCTATGGTCGACGTTCTCGTACAGCATGATGCTCACGTCGGCGCCGGCCAGTGTCGCGTAGTACAGCGAGGAGCCCGAGATGAAACCTTCGGCGAAGTTCATCGTCAAGGTCCGCCGCTGCGAGCTGGTAGAGCCGTTGCCGGGGTTGTCTGACAGCATCAGCGCACCGCAGCCGCTGATGTTGGGCACGAACTTGACCAGACCGTCGCAGTCCTTGCTGGTCAACACGCCCCAGGCGCTGCCGGTGAACTGAATGCCGCTGGCGGCGCCGTAGTTGGCCTGCACCAGATTGGCCATGCCGTTCGCGTCGGCGATGGTCGTGAGATCCTCAAACGAGAACTCCGCCGGAGCAGGCGCGGCAAAAGCCGGTTGCAGGGCTGCAGTCAGGGCCAGGGCCAGGAATTTGCTCTTCGCGCGCATGACAGGTTCTCCGTCCGGGTTTTCGAGTTGGTTTGTGTGCGGGACTGTAAACAAGCGGCATATTTCACGGGGCGGGGTTCCCCCTTCAGTTGAGGGGGCGTGCGCGGTCGCCAACCTGGCTTAGGGGGTGTCCGGGGCCTTGGCTACACTGCCGGCGGTGGAAACCAAATGGCTTGAAGACTTCGTCAGCCTGGCCGAGACGCGCAGCTTCTCCCGCTCGGCACAGTTGCGCCACGTGACGCAGCCGGCGTTCTCGCGTCGCATCCAGGCGTTGGAGGCGTGGGCGGGCGTCGACCTCGTGGACCGCTCGTCCTATCCGACGCGGCTGACGGCTGCTGGCGCGACGCTGCTGGCGCAGGCCGTGGACCTGCTGGGCAACCTGCAGGCCACGCGCAACATGCTGCGCAGCCACCAGGCGGCTGACCAGGACATGATCGAGTTCGCCGTGCCGCACTCGCTGGCCTTCAGCTTCTTCCCGCACTGGCTGATGGGGCTGCGGCGCGGCTTCGGGGCGATCAAGTGCCGCCTCAACGCGGCCAATGTGCACGACGCGATGCTGCAGCTCAGCGAGGGCAACTGCGATTTGCTGCTGGTCTACCACCACGCCAGCCAGCCGCTGCAACTGGACCCCGAGCGCTACCAGACGGCATCGCTGGGGCATGAGACGCTGTCGCCCTACGCCAAGGTGGATGCGCACGGTGAGCCACTGTTCCGCCTGCCGGGGCGGCCGGGGCAGAAGATCCCCTTCCTGAGCTATGCGGCCGGCGCCTACCTGGGGCGCCTCGTGGAGCTCATCGTCAAGGAGGCCGACTGCGCGCTGAACCTGGATGCCATCTACGAGACCGACATGGCCGAGGGCCTGAAGGCGATGGCGCTGGAGGGGCACGGCCTGGCCTTCCTGCCCGCGAGCTCGGTTCAGAAGGAGCTGGCAAGCGGCCGGCTCGTGCCTGCGGCGCCGCCTGGGACGTTCAGCGTGAGCATGGAGTTGCGCATCTATCGCGAGCGGCCCGAACTGTCGCGCCGGCACAAACCGGCAGCGCAGGCGCTGTGGGATTACCTTGCGTCGGCGGCATGAGGTCATTGCACCTGTGCATGAGTCGTGAAAACCCGTATTCGGGCAGTCTGCATGGCGTGGTCTGCTCGTGTTTTGTTATCGATATCCCCATTTCTGTTGTTGGAGCCTCCATGAAGAAAGTTCTGCTCGTCGCCGCCCTGTTTGCCGGCGTCTCGGCCGTCCACGCGCAAGACACGTTGACGAAGCTGAAGACCAGCGGCGTCATCACGATGGGCGTGCGCGAGTCCTCCGGCCTGTCCTACACCATCGGCGACGGCAAGTACGTCGGCTATCACATCGACGTCTGCGACCGCGTTGTCGCCGACCTGCGCAAGCAGCTGGGCGGCAAGCTGGAGGTCAAGCACCAGCCGGTCACGTCGGCCAACCGCATCCAGCTGGTCACCAACGGCACGGTGGACCTGGAGTGCGGCTCCACCACCAACAATGTGCAGCGCCAGAAGGACGTGGCCTTCGCCGTGACGACCTACGTCGAGGAAGTGCGCATCGCCGTGAAGGCCAATTCCGGCATCACCAACATCAGCCAGCTCAACGGCAAGACGGTCGCGACGACCACCGGCACCACGTCGGTGCAGACGCTGCGCAAGCACGAGCGCGCCACGGGCGTGGACTTCAAGGAGGTGTTCGGCAAGGACCACGCCGACAGCTTCCTGCTGCTGGAGTCGGGCCGTGCCGACGCGTTCGTCATGGACGGTTCCATCCTGGCCAAGAACATCGCCACGTCCAAGAACCCGGCGGAGTTCAAGATCGTTGGCGAGGTGCTGAACGTCGAGCCCATCGCGATCATGATGCGCAAGGACGACCCCGCCTTCAAGAAGGCCGTGGACGACAGCATCAAGGGCCTGATGAAGTCGGGCGAGCTGGCCAAGATCTACGACAAGTGGTTCATGCAGCCCATCCCGCCCACCAACGCCAAGATCGGCCTGCCGGTGTCGGCGGCCAACAAGGAGGCCTGGGCCAACCCCAACGACAAGCCGATGGAAGAGTACGCCGCGAAGAAGTGATCGCGGGCACGGTTTGAGCCAACAGGAAGCGGGTGCGAGGCACCCGCTTCGTTCTGGGAGAGACGATGAGTTGGGACTGGCAGGTGTTCTGCAGGAACACGCTGGATCAGGAGGTCGTCGGCAGCTGCTTCGGCAGCAATGGCGACATCACCTATCTGCAATGGATGATTTCGGCCTGGGGCTGGACGCTGAGCGTCGCCCTGCTGGCGCTGGTGCTGGCCCTGAGCGTCGGGGCGCTGATGGGCGTGCTGCGCACGGTGCCGAACCGCGGGCTGGTGTTCCTGGGCAACGCGTGGACGGAGCTATTCCGCAACATCCCGCTGCTGGTTCAGATCTTCCTCTGGTACCACGTGCTGCCGTCCATCTTCCCCGTGTTGCGGGCGGTGCCCAGCTTCGTGCTGGTCGTGTTCGCACTGGGCTTCTTCACGTCGGCGCGCATCGCCGAGCAGGTGAAGGCGGGCATCCAGAGCCTGCCCAAGGGCCAGCGCTACGCGGGCCTGGCGATGGGCTTCACGCTGCCGCAGACCTACCGCTATGTGCTGTTGCCGATGGCGTTTCGCATCGTCATCCCGCCGCTGACCAGTGAGAGCATGAACATCGTCAAGAACTCGTCGGTGGCCTTCGCGGTCAGCATCGCCGAGCTGACGATGTTCTCCATCCAGGCCAGCGAGGAAACCTCGCGCAGCATCGAGATCTACCTCGCCGCGACGGCGCTGTACTTCGTGTCCGCCTTCGCGATCAACCGCGTGGCGCTCTTCATCGAGCACCGCGTGCGCGTGCCCGGCATGGTGGGGGGCAAGTGATGGATCTCGATTTCAGCTTCCTCAACTGGGGCGTCGTCTCCAGCTTCGTCGCCAAGGGCTTCTTCTTCTCCCTGCAGCTGACGCTGATCGCGATGATCGGCGGCATCGTGCTCGGCACGCTGCTGGCGCTGATGCGCCTGTCCGGCAAGCCGTGGCTGGAGATGCCCGCGGCGGCCTACGTGAACACGCTGCGCTCCATCCCGCTGGTGATGGTGATCCTGTGGTTCTTCCTGCTCATCCCGCTGCTGACGGGCAAGCCGCTCGGGGCGGAGCTGTCGGCCATCATCACCTTCACGCTGTTCGAGGCGGCGTACTACTCCGAGATCATGCGCGCCGGCATCCAGAGCGTGCCCAAGGGCCAGGTCTACGCCGGCTACGCGGTGGGCATGACCTACCGCCAGACCATGCAGCTGGTGGTGCTGCCACAGGCCTTCCGCAACATGCTGCCGGTGCTGTTGACGCAGACCATCATCCTGTTCCAGGACACCTCGCTGGTCTACGCCATCGGCGCCTACGACCTGCTCAAGGGCTTCGAGGTGGCCGGCAAGAACTTCAACCGCCCGGTCGAGACCTACCTCGTCGCCGCGGTCATCTACTTCGTCATCTGCTTCGGCCTGTCCATGACGGTGCGCCGCCTGCAGGCCAAGATCCAGATCATTCGTTAAGAGCGCCTCACCATGATCGACATCAAGAACGTTTCCAAGTGGTACGGCAGCTTCCAGGTGCTGACCGACTGCACGACGTCCATCAAGAAGGGCGAGGTCGTCGTCGTCTGCGGGCCGTCGGGCTCGGGCAAGTCGACGCTGATCAAGACGGTCAATGCGCTGGAGCCTTTCCAGAAGGGCGACATCGTCGTCGACGGCATCTCCATCGCCGACCCCAAGACCGACCTGCCCAAGCTGCGCTCGCGCGTGGGCATGGTGTTCCAGCATTTCGAGCTGTTCCCGCACCTGTCGGTGACGGAGAACCTGACCATCGCGCAGATCAAGGTGCTGGGCCGCTCGGCCGAAGACGCCAAGGCGCGCGGCCTGAAGATGCTGGACCGCGTGGGCCTGTCGGCGCACAAGGACAAGTTCCCGGGCCAGCTGTCCGGCGGCCAGCAGCAGCGCGTGGCGATTGCGCGCGCGCTGTCCATGGACCCCATCGTCATGCTGTTCGACGAGCCGACCTCGGCGCTGGACCCGGAGATGGTGGGCGAGGTGCTGGACGTGATGGTGCAGCTGGCCCACGAGGGCATGACCATGATGTGCGTGACGCACGAGATGGGTTTTGCCAAGAAGGTCAGCAACCGCGTCATCTTCATGGACGCCGGCAAGATCATCGAGGACTGCAGCAGCGCCGACTTCTTTGGCAAGCCCGAGGAGCGCTCGCCGCGCGCCAAGGACTTCCTGGCCAAGATCCTGCAGCATTGAAAAAGGGCGCCACGCGGCGCCCTCCGAGGACGACAGGCCCGCTCCCGCGGGCCTGTTTCAATCAGGGCTCGATGGCCGCGCCGACGACCGCGCCGGCCGCGATGGTGCCGATGCGCGTGGCCTTGCCGGTCGCCAGGTCGATGCGGTACCAGGCCGAGCTGCCGCCCGTCGTGATGGCCGCGTAGGCGGCGTTCGACACGTCGGAGATGTCCAGCGTCGCGCGCTGGAAGCTGCCGATGCCCAGCGACCCCACCGTCCACAGCCGGCCCGTGTTGGGCGACACGGCGGGCTGCACGCCCTCCTTGCTGCCCTGGTGCACCAGCACGCCCTGACGGCCGTCCAGCGCGTAGTTGGTGGTGATCTTGTCGTTGTCCTTGTTGTACGTGTAGCCGGCCGCGACGATGGCGGGTGTCTTGCCCGCGTTCACGTCCGTCGCGTCGTAGGCCAGCCGGCCGTCGAACTGCACGCCGGGCTCGTTGGGATTGCCGTCGACGATGGCGCCGGTGTCCGGGTGCAGCCGCAGGTTGAAGCCGGCGTCGTTGACGACGCGGATGCGGTCCACCGTCGGGTTGAAGTCCACGCCCCACTCGGTGGCGCCCTCCTTGGGCAGCGCATTCGGCGTGCCGACGGCGATGGCGGCGCCGGTCTGGGTGTCGATGCGGTAGAGCTGGCCGCTGGCGCCCAGGCCGAACAGCTGGCCCTTGGCGACGCGGTAGTCGATGCCCAGCAGCGTGTCGCCGGCGGTCAGGCCGGTCAGCGCCTTGGACGACTGCGTCTTCTGCGGCTGCCCGGCGTTGAACTGGACGAGCTGGTTGCCCGCCGTCACCGCGTAGATGGTTTCCTTGGCGGGCGGGCCCAGCGGCTCGGAGGGCGGCGTGGCGCAACCGGCGAGCAGCGTGGCTGCCGTGGCGAGCATGAGGGCGTGACGTGTCATGTCGTCTCCTGAGGAAAGGGCGTCCAAGTTATACGCGGACGCCCCGCATCCTGGATGCAGGCCCCTTCAAAGAAACATGCCGCCCGAAGCCTCCACACGTTGACCCGTGATCCAGCCGGCGCCGGGACGCATCAGCGCCGCCGCCGCGCCGCCGATGTCGTCGGCTTCACCGACGCGGCCCAGCGCCGTGACGGAGGCGACGAAGCGGTTCAGCTCCGCGTTGTCGCGCACCGCGCCGCCGCCGAAGTCGGTCGCGATGGCACCCGGCGCCAGCGTGTTGACGCGGATGCCGCGCACGGCCAGCTCCTTGGCCTGGTAGCGGCTCAGCACCTCCACCGCGCCCTTCATCGCCGCGTAGGCGGCGTAGCCGGGAATGGTGAAGCGCGCCAGGCCACTGGAGACGTTGAGCACGCGGGCGCCGTCAGCCAGCAGCGGCAGCAGGGCCTGGGTCAGGAAGAACGGGCCCTTCAGGTGGATGGCCAGCATCGCGTCGAACTGGTCGGGCGTCGTCTCGGCAAAGCTGGCATGGGCACCGGCGCCGGCGTTGTTGATGAGGCCGTCGATGTGGCGGGCGCTCCAGCCGGCGAGGCCGTCGCGCAGTTGCGTGGCGAAGGCTGCGAAGCTCGATGCGTCGGCCACATCCAGCGGCAGCGCCAACGCGCGCCGGCCCAGCGCCTGGATCTGCGTGACGACGGCGTCGGCCGCCGCGCGGGCCTCGCGGTAGGTCAGCACGATGTCGTGGCCGTCGCGCGCCAGGGCCAGCGCCATGTGCGCGCCCAGGCCGCGGCTGCCGCCGGTGATGAGGGTGATGGGGGTGGTCATGAGGTTCTCCGTGAGGGATGGGACGGCATGAAATTTATTGTTTGATGGAAAGTGGATAAAGTTCTCGGAATTGAATTGACTGTGCTCTGAATGGATTCCAATCTGGATCTCGCCGCGCTGCGCGTCTTCCTGCAGGTGGCCGAGCTGGCGCACTTCAGCCGCGCGGCGGACGAGCTGGGGCTGCCCAAGGGCCGCGTCAGCCAGGTCGTGCGTGACCTGGAGGCGCAGCTGGGCACGCGGCTGTTCCAGCGCACCACGCGGCGGGTCAGCCTGACGTCCGACGGCGAGCTGCTGGCCGAGCGCGCCCGCGGCCTGCTGGCCGACGCCACGGAGATCGAGGCGCTGTTCCAGCAGGACCGCCAGCTCACCGGCCGGCTGCGCGTGGACCTGCCGGTGCGGCTGGCGATGGGGCGCGTGGTGCCGGCGCTGCCGGGCTTCCTGGCCGAGCACCCGGGCCTGCAGGTGGAGGTGAGCTGCACCGACCGGCGCGTGGACCTGGTGGAAGAGGGTTTCGACTGCGTGCTGCGCGTCGGCGCCGTGCACGACCCCATGCTGGTGGCGCGGCCGCTGGGCCAGGTCAGCCTCATCAACGTGGCGAGCCCGGCCTATCTCGCCGCGCGCGGCACGCCGCTGGTGCCGCAGGACCTGCTCGCGCAGGCGCACGAGCTGGTGCACTACAGCCAGACCTGGACCGACCGCCGCTCGCGCTTCGAGTGGGTGGACGCCGACGGCCGCGAGCACAGCCTGGCCGCGCCGGCGCGCGTCAGCGTCAACCACACCGATGCCTACGAAGGCGCGGCGCTGGCCGGCATGGGCATCATCCAGGGGCCGCGCGTGGGCCTGCGCGCGGCGCTGGCCGAGGGCCGGCTGGTGCGCGTGCTGGCGGGTTTCGAGCCGGCGCCCATGCCCGTCAACCTCGTCATGAGCCAGCGCCGCCACACCCCGCGGCGCGTGCGCGTGTTCATGGACTGGCTGGCCACCCAGCTCGCGAGCTACCTGGACGACGACAATCCCGACCCATCATGACCGACACCCTCCTCCTCACCCGCCCCGACGACTGGCATCTGCACCTGCGCGACGAGGCGGCGCTGGCCAGCGTGCTGCCCTACACCGCGCGCCAGTTCGCCCGCGCCATCGTCATGCCCAACCTGCGCCCGCCGGTCACCACCGCCGCGCAGGCCGTGGCCTACCGTGAGCGCATCCTGGCGGCGCTGCCGGAAGGGTCCGACTTCCAGCCGCTGATGACCATGTACCTGACGGACAACACGCCGCCGGACGAGATCAAGCGCGCCAAGGACGCCGGCGTCGTCGCGCTCAAGCTCTACCCCGCAGGCGCCACGACCAACAGCGACGCCGGCGTCACCGACATCCGCAAGACCTACGCGACGCTGGAAGCGATGCAGCGCGAGGGCCTGCTGTTCCTCGTGCACGGCGAGGTGACGGATGCCGACATCGACGTCTTCGACCGCGAGGCCGTGTTCGTCGACCGCGTGATGACGCCGCTGCGCGCGGCCATGCCCGAGCTGAAGGTCGTGTTCGAGCACATCACGACCAAGGAAGCCGCGCAGTACGTGACCGACAGCGACCGCTTCACGGCCGCCACCATCACGCCGCAGCACCTGCTCTACAACCGCAACGCCCTCTTCACCGGCGGCCTGCGCCCGCACTACTACTGCCTGCCCGTGCTCAAGCGCGAGGAGCACCGCCAGGCGCTGCTGAAGGCGGCGGCGTCGGGCTCGTCCAAGTTCTTCCTCGGTACCGACAGCGCGCCGCACGCCGCGCAGCTCAAGGAGAACTCGGTCTGCGGCGCCGGCTGCTTCACGGCCGTGTCGGCGCTGGAGCTGTACGCCGAGGCTTTCGAGGGCATCGATGCCCTCGACAAGCTGAATGCCTTCGCCGGCCACCACGGCCCGGACTTCTACGGCCTGCCGCGCAACGCCGGCACCGTCACGCTCAAGCGCGAGCCGTGGACGCTGCCCAGCGCCGTGCCCTTTGGCGAGGCGCAGCTCAAGCCGCTGCGTGGCGGCGAGACCCTGAACTGGAAACTGATCTCGTGATGAACAAGAAAGTCGCCTTCCTCGTCGACTTCGACAACGTCGCCACCGACGTCATCGAACAGGCGCTGAACATGGTGTTCAAGGACTACGGCACCGCCCACATCCGCCGCGCCTACTGCAACGCCGAGCAGGCCCACCACCAACAGGCCTTCATGAAGCGCCTGGGCCTGCGCGCCATCGTCAACCTCGCCATCGGCAAGAACTCGACGGACATCGCGCTGGCCGCCGACGCGATGGACATCGCCATCACCGAGCGGCCCGACGTCATCGTGCTGGTGTCGTCGGACAGCGACTTCGCGCCGCTGGTGCTGCGCCTGCGCGAGAAGGGCGCCTGGCTGCGCGGCTTCGGCCAGTACGGCAAGACCGGCGACGGCGTCATCCAGATCTACGACCAGTTCAACGAACTGGCCCACGGCACCGGCCGCGCCGCACGCGACCCCGCACCGGCCAAGGCCGCTGGCGGCGGCCGCGGGCGTCGGGGCGGGCGCGCTGGTGGTGGCGGTGGCAATGGCCGCCCGCAGGCCGACGTGCCGCGCGCCAACCCGGCGCCGCGCCCGCCGCGCGTCGAGGAGGCGGCACCGCTGCCCGCACCGGCCATCGCGGTGCCGGTCGAGGCCCCGGTGGCCGCCGCGCCCGTCGTGATGGACGTGGCCGCGCCCGTGGCGCCGACACCCGAGGTGATCGCCGCTGCGCCAGCGGAGGCGGCCACGCCCAAGCCGGCCGCCAAGGCCGCGCGCAAGCCGCGCGCGAAGGCCGAGGCCAAGCCGGCCGTGGAGGCCGCCCCGCCTGCCAAGCCCGCCGCCAAGCCTGCTGCCGCGCCGGCGCCCAAGCCGGCCAAGGCCGCGGCGCCGGCCGCAGCAGACGACCCGCAGGTCGCCGCCGCCAAGGAGATCAACGCCGTGCTGGCGCTGCTGCCCAAGCTCGTCGACGGCCAGTGGCACGACCTGGGCGCCGCGGCCAAGGCGCTGAAGGACGCTGGGCTGCTGGCCAAGTCCGCACCGGCCACGCGGCTGTTCCGCAAGCATCCGCATGCGTTCCAGCTGCAGCCCGAGAAGCAGCCCACCCAGGTGCGCTTCGCCACTTGATCGCACCGGACTGGGCGGCGCCCTGGTTCGCGCCCTACCGCGACGTGGCCGCGCCGGTGCTGCAGCGGCTGGCGGCCGGGCAGCCGGTGTACGCGGCGCTGGGCCACCCGCGTTTCGAGCCCGCCAGATCGCTGGCCACGGGCTATGAGCAGCACGTGGCCGCCACCGGCCGCGTGCCCACGCGGGACAACGCGCACGACCTGTTCAACGGCCTGGTGTGGCTGCGCTGCCCGGCGTTCAAGGCGGCACTGAACGCGGCCCACGTGGCCGCGCCGCCGGCGCCGCCCGGCCGCCGCGGCCCCTTGCGCGACGCGCTGACGCTGCTGGACGAGAGCGGCCTGCTGCTCGCCGGCCCCGCGCCGCTGCTGGCCGCGCTGCAGGCGCGCGACTGGCCGGCGCTGTTCCTCACGCAGCGTGCGCTGTGGCGCGAGGTGCGCGCGCTGGTCGTGGGCCATGCGCTGCTGGAAAAGCTGCTGCACCCCCGCAAGCCGCTGTGCGCCCGCGTGCTGTGGGTGGACGACATCGACGCGCCGGCGCTGCCGGCCGACCTCTCGCCCGCGGCGCTGCCGCCGCTGCCCGTGCTGGGCATCCCCGGCTGGTGGGCGCCCAATGCGTCACGGGGCTTCTATGCGGACGACCGGGTCTTCCGCCAACCCAGGCTAGCATCGGCGCCCGCGGTGGGAGGTGTCGCTTGCTGATGAAGTCCTGTTTGAAGCCGTTGTTGGGGCTGGCGCTGGCCGTGCTGGCCGGTGTGGCCGCGGCGCAGCCGTCGCCGGCCGCGTCGGCGCCCGAGGGGCAGCGCGAGGCCCGGCCGGCCGCGCCGCCCGTCGTGTCGGCCAGCGCGCGCCGGCTGTACGAGCGCAGCAAGGGCCAGCTGCTGCAGATCCGCACGCTGCTGAAGACGCAGGACAGCCAGGCCTCCGTGGGCTCGGGCTTCCTCGTCAGCGACAACGGCCATGTGCTCACCAACTACCACGTCATCAGCCAGTTCGCGCTGGAGCCCGACAGCTACCGGCTGCGCTACGCGACCACCGACGGCCAGAGCGGCGCGCTGGAATTGCTGGACTTCGACGCCCGCCGGGACCTCGCGCTGCTGCGCGCCGTCGGCGACGACAAGGGCAACAACGGCCTCAAGGGCCGCGGTGCGCTGGCTTTCCGGCCGCTTGAGCAGCCGCTGGCCAAGGGCGAGCGCATCTACTCGATGGGCAACCCGCACGACGTCGCGTTCGCCGTCGTCGAGGGCAACTACAACGGGCTGGTCGAGCGCAGCTTCGACCCGCTGATCTACTACGCCGGCGGCATCAACCCCGGCATGAGCGGCGGGCCGGTGCTCGACGAAGACGGCCTCGTTGTCGGCGTCAACGTGTCGACGATGCTGTTCGCGCAGCAGGTCAGCTTCCTGGTGCCGGGCGAGTTCGCGGCCGCGCTCGTCAAGCGCAGCCTGGAGGCCAAGCCCATCCGCACGGCGGCCTGGGGCCGGCTGCGCGACCAGCTCACGAAGTACCAGGACGAACTGGTGACGCGCTTCCTCGCGCTGCCGTGGGAAAGCGCCAACCACGACCGCTACCGCCTGCCGGTGCCGCGGCAGGACTTCATGCGCTGCTGGGGCCGCGGCACGCCGGCCGACACCAAGGGCCTGGACTTCGAGCGCTCGCAGTGCCGCATGGACCACGCCCTGTTCGTCGGCGGCAACCTGCAGACCGGCTGGCTGGACATGTCCCACGAGGCCTACGACGGCAGCAAGCTGGGCACGCTGCGCTTTGCGCGGCAGTACTCCAGCAGCTTCCGCAACGAGCGGCTGGGCGGCCCAGACAAGTCGCGCACCGCCGCCTTCTGCAAGGAGCAGTTCGTCGACCGCGGCGGGCTCCCGCTGCGCGCCGTCGTCTGCCTGCGCGCCTACCGCAAGCTGGAGGGCCTGCACGACGTCAGCATCCTCGTGACCACGGTGGATGCCGCCGAGCAGGGCGCGCTGGGCCGCTTCGACGCCCGTGGCGTCAGCTTCGACAACGCGCTCAAGCTGGCGGCGCATTACCTGGAGGGCTTCGCGTGGACGAACAGCAAGGCCAAGTGATGCCCGCCGCGCCGACCGCTGCCGTCGTCGAGGTGCTGGGCCGGGATGGCCGCGTGGCGTTGGTGCAGCGCGTGACGCAGTGGCCGGTGCGCATCGGCCGCTCGCCGGCCTGCGATGTGGTCGTGGACGACGTGCACGTCGCTGCCGAGCATGCCGAGCTCCGGCTGGACGCCGATGGCCGCGTGCAGCTCAAGCTGCTGGAGACGCGCAACGGCGGCTCGATCGCCGGCCGTCGGCTGGCGTCTGGCGAAGAGGTCGCACTGCCCACGGGCGGCGCCTTCCAGCTCGCCGGCTGTTCGCTGCGGCTGCGCACCAGCGCCGACGCACTGGCGCCCGAGCAGCTGCTCATCGTGCAGCCCGTGCGCCACTGGGCGTTGCTGCCGCTGCTGCTGCTGGCGATGCTGTTCTTCCAGTGGGCAGAGCGCTGGAGCGAGCTGGACTCCGACTCGCGCTGGATCCAGTACACCGCGCCGCTGCTGGGGCCGCTGGCCTTCGTGCTGGGCTGGGCCGGGCTGTGGTCGGTGGCCAGCCAGATCTTCCAGCACCGCTTCCCGTTCGCGACGCACCTGCGCCGCGCGCTGCTGGTCATCGTCGCGCTGCAGGTGCTGGAGTGGCTGCTGCCCGCGGTGGCGTATGCGTTCTCGCTGCCGCGGCTGATGGCGCTGGACGCCGTGGCGCTGCCGGTGCTGGGCGCAGCCCTGGTGGCCTGGCATGCGCGGCTGGTGTGGCCGGGCGCGCAGCGCATCCTGAACGGCGGCATTGCCGCGCTGCTGGTGCTGGGCCTGGGCCTGCAGGCGGCCGGGCGCATGGAGAACCAGTACTTCTTCGGCCCACCCTACCTGGCCAGCCTGCCGCCGCCGGCGCTGCGCATCGCCAAGCCGCGGCCGCCGGAAGACCTGATCGAGTCGCTCAAGCCCCTGAAGGCGGAGCTGCAGCGCCAGGCCCGCAAGGACAACGAGGGCTTCGACGCCGAGGATCTCGGCGGCGAGTGAGCGTCAGCTGGCCTGCGGCAGGAAGCCGTCCACCGACAGGTAGCGCTCGCCGGTGTCGTAGTTGAAGCCCAGCACGCGCGCGCCGGGGGGCAGCTCGGGCAGCTTCTGCGCGATGGCGGCCAGCGTGGCGCCGCTGGAGATGCCCACCAGCAGCCCTTCCTCGCGGGCGCAGCGGCGGGCGTATTCGCGCGCGGCCTCGGCCTCGACCTGGATGACGCCATCCAGCAGCGCCGTGTCCAGCACGGCGGGGATGAAGCCCGCGCCGATGCCCTGGATGGGGTGCGGGCTGGGCTGGCCGCCGCTGATGACGGGCGACGCGGTGGGCTCCACCGCGTAGACCTTCAGCTGCGGCCAGGCGGCCTTCAGCACCTGCGCGCAGCCGGTGATGTGGCCGCCCGTGCCCACGCCGGTGATGAGGGCGTCCAGGCCGTCGGGGAAGTCGCGCAGGATCTCCTGCGCCGTCGTCTTCACGTGCACCGCCGGGTTGGCGCCGTTCTCGAACTGCTGCGGCATCCACGAGCCGGGGTGCTGCTCCAGCAGCTCCTTGGCACGCGCGATGGCGCCCTTCATGCCTTTCTCGCGCGGCGTCAGGTCGAAGCTGGCGCCGTAGGCCAGCATCAGCCGGCGGCGCTCGATGCTCATGCTGTCGGGCATCACGAGGATGAGCTTGTAGCCCTTGACGGCCGCCACCATCGCCAGGCCCACGCCGGTGTTGCCCGAGGTGGGTTCGATGATGGTGCCGCCGGGCTTGAGCAGGCCCTGCGTCTCGGCGTCCTCCGCCATGGCCAGCGCGATGCGGTCCTTGATGGAGCCGCCCGGGTTGCTGCGCTCGGACTTCACCCACACCTCGGCGGCGCCGAACAGGCGCTGCAGGCGGATGTGGGGCGTGTTGCCGATGGTGTCGAGGACGCTGTGGGCCTTCATGCGGGTCTCCTGTCGGTTGTGCGGGGATAATCGCAAGTGTGAAGCAAGCCAGACCGCCGCTGGGGCAATCTCGGAAACGAGGCCCTGGAGGAAGGTCCGGACTGCATAGAGCGGCGTAGCAGCTAACGGCTGCCCGGCGAAAGCCGAGGATCAGAGCAACAGAGACGAGTTCTGTTGGGACACCCTGACGGGTGGTCTATGAGGCGCCAGCGCAAGCTGGCGTGGGGTGGAGCGAAAGCTCCGCACCGTCGGGCGAAAGCCCGAACCGAATAGCACCTCTGTCGGGCTCTGCCTGACAGAGGTGAAACGGGCAATCTCTACGCGCAGCAACACCAAGTAGGCCAGCGTTGATGCGGCTCGCAGAGCTGGCGGGTAGGTGGCACCGAGCCGGGCAGCGATGTCCGGCCCAGAGGAATGGCGGTCACGCCGGGGGCGACCCCGGTGCACAGAATCCGGCCTATCGGCTTGCTTCACTCTTTGTTTTGTCAGGCCCCGGTTCGCAAGACCCCCGGGGCGGCGTGCGCGCGGGGCCGTCGATACACTGCCCAGCGCCGCAACCCGCGGCTGTGCCGCCCGTCTACCGACCGCCTCCCGATGAATCCTGACGCCAGCCGCCTGTGGCGCGCGCCCCGCTGGGCCCTGTCCGTGCTGCTGGCCGGCTTGGCCATGGTGGGGCCGTTCTCGATCGACACCTACCTGCCGGCCTTCTCCGGTATCGCGCAGGCGCTGGACGCGACGCCGGTGCAGATGCAGCAGACGCTATCGGCCTATCTGTTCGGCTTTGCGGTGATGAATCTGTTCCACGGCGCGCTGTCGGACTGCTTCGGCCGCCGACCCGTGGTGCTCATCGGGCTGGCCGTGTTCACCGGCGCCAGCGTGGGTTGCGCGGTGGCCGGCAGCATCGGCCAACTGGTGTTCTGGCGCACCGTGCAGGGCATGTCGGCGGGGGCGGGCATCGTCGTGTCGCGGGCCATCATCCGCGACATGTTCCCGCCCGCGGACGCGCAGCGCGTGATGTCGCAGGTGACGCTGTTCTTCGGCGTGGCGCCGGCCATCGCACCCATCGTGGGCGGCTTCCTGTTCGTGCACGCCGACTGGCATTCCATCTTCTGGTTCCTCACCGCGGTCGGCGCTGTGCTGCTGGTGGCCAACTGGCGGCTGCTGCCGGAGACGCTGCACGCCGACATGCGCCAGCCCTTCCAGGTCGGCGCACTGATGCGCGACTACTGGCGGCTGTGCACCAGCCCCAAGTTCATGATGCTGGTGCTGGCCAGCGGCATCCCGTTCAACGGCATGTTCCTGTATGTGCTGGCCACGCCGGTGTTCCTCGGCGAGCACCTGCACTTCGGCGCGACGCAGTTCTTCTGGTTCTTCCTGTGCACCATCGGCGGCATCATGGCCGGCGCGGCGGTCAGCGGCCGGCTGGCCGGCAAGATGAGCCCGCAGCGCCAGATCATGCGGGGCTTCCGCATCATGGTGGCGGTGTCGGTGGTCAACGTCACGCTGAACCTGTTCGCGCCGCTGAGCGCGTTCTGGGCGCTGCCGCTGATCGGGCTGTTCTCGTTCGGCTGGGCGCTGATGGTGCCGGTGGTCACGCTGCTGGTGCTGGACCAGGTGCCCGAGCGCCGCGGCATGGCCTCGTCGCTGCAGGCCAGCATCGGCTCCGCGGCCAACGGGCTGGTGGCCGGGCTGCTGGTGCCGCTGGTCATGCATTCCACCGTGGCGCTGGCGCTGGCCTCGGCCGCGCTGATGGGGGTGGGCCTGGCTGCGTGGTACGGCGTGCGGCGTTCCGTCGCCAGCTGAGGCGGGTGTGGGGCCCTCAAGCTGACGGCGCAGCGGCCGAAATCGCAGGGATGAGGAAGAACACACCCTTGGCCATTGCCGCCTGCGTGCTGGCGCTGGCCGCTCAGGCACGGGCCGAGGACGCGCCGGTCGAGACGCTGCGCCAGCGGCTGGCCGAGCGCCTGGCGACCAAGCCCGAGGGGACCACCACCGCAAAGCCGGCGCCGCGTGCCGCAGGCCGGCCGGCCAAGGCCGAGCCGCCCAAGGCGGCGCACTGGGGCTACACCGGCGACGTCGGCCCCGACCGCTGGGCCGAGCTCTCGCCGGAGAACAAGCTTTGTGCCGTCGGCACGCGGCAGAGCCCCATCGACATCCGCGACGGCATCGCGGTGGACCTGGAGAAGATCGCGTTCGACTACCGGCCCAGCAGCTTCTCGGTGCTGGACAACGGCCACACGGTGCAGGTCAACGTCGCGCCGGGCAACGGGCTGACGGTGATGGGCCGCCGCTTCGAGCTGGTGCAGTTCCACTTCCACCGCCCGGGCGAGGAGCGCGTCAACGGCCGGCAGTTCGACATGGTGGCTCACCTGGTGCATCGGGACGCGGCCGGCAAGCTGGCTGTCGTGGCCGTGCTGCTGGAGCGTGGGGCCGACAACAAGCCACAGCCGGTGCTGCAGACCGTGTGGGCCAACCTGCCGCTGGAGAAGGGGGAGACGCTGCCGGCGCAGGCCCAGATCGACCTGAACCAGCTGCTGCCCGAGAACCGCAGCTACTACACCTACATGGGGTCGTTGACGACGCCGCCGTGCAGCGAGGGCGTGCTGTGGATGGTCATGCGCCAGCCGGTGGCGGTGACGCTGCAGCAGATCAACGTGTTCGCGCGGCTGTACCCGATGAACGCGCGGCCGTTGCAGGCGGGGTCGGGGCGGTTGATCAAGGAATCGCAATAGCCGCGCGCCGCCGGTTGCCGGCGGTCTAGCCGCGGCCGTTGCGGCGCTGGCCGGACAGCCAGTCGTACAGCGTCGCGAACAGCTGCTCGGCAACGACGGGCTTGGCGACGTGGTCGTCCATGCCGGCCTCCAGGCAGCGCTGGCGTTCCTCGTCGAAGGCGTTGGCCGTCATCGCGAGGATGGGCAGCGTGATGCCCTGCGGCAGGCGGCGTATCGCGCGCGTCGCGTCCAGCCCGTCCATGACGGGCATCTGCACGTCCATCAGCACCAGCGCGTAGTCGCCGGTCTTCACCATGTCGATGGCCTGCTGGCCGTCCGCGGCCACGTCCACCGTCAGCTCGGCGCTGCCGATCAGCGCGACGGCCACTTCCTGGTTCACCGCGTTGTCCTCGGCCAGCAGGATGCGCGGCGACTGGCTGCGCGCCAGCTCGGCCAGGCGCTCGCGCACGGAATGCGGGCGCGGCGCGATGGCCGGCGCGGGTTGCGCACCGGCCATGGCCTCCACGTCCAGCGCGAACCAGAAGCGGCTGCCGCGGCCCAGTTCGCTGTCCACGCCGACGCGTCCGCCCATCAGCCCGGCCAGGCGTCGGCAGATGGCCAGCCCCAGGCCCGTGCCGCCGTAGCGGCGCGTGGTGGAGCTGTCGGCCTGCTCGAAGTCGCGGAACAGCCGCGTCTGCGCCTCGGCGGAGATGCCGATGCCGCTGTCCTGCACCTCGAAGCGCAGCGGCAGCATCGCGCCGTCGGGGGCGCCGTCCACCCGCACGGCCAGCCGCACGAAGCCCGCCTCGGTGAACTTGACGGCGTTGCCGGCGAAGTTCAGCAGCACCTCGGCAATGCGCTGCGGGTCACCCAGCAGCACGCGGCCCGACAGCTCGGGCGCCACGTCCGTCTCCACGCGCAGCCGCTTCGCGGCGGCGGCCTGCGTCGTCATGTTGGCGATGTTGTCCAGCACCTCGTCGACGGTGAACGGCCGCTGTTCCAGCTGCACCTTGCCGGCCTCGATCTTGGAGAAATCCAGCACGTTGTTGATGACGCTGAGCAGGTGCTCCGCGGCATTGGCCACCTTCTGCAGCCGTTGCTGCTGGCTGGGCTCCACGGCGTCACTCTGTGCCAGGTAGGTCAGGCCGATGATGGCGTTCATCGGCGTGCGGATCTCGTGGCTCATGTTGGCCAGGAAGGCGCTCTTGGCCAGGCTGGCGGCCTGGGCCGCCTGCGACGCCTCGGCCAGTTCGGCGGTGCGGGCCTCCACCAGCTCCTCGAGGTGGTGGCGATAGCGCTCCAGCTCCAGCGCGTCGCGGCGCTCGCGTGAGATGTCGGTCAGGAAGCCGTGCCACAGCACGCCGCCGTCGGCCTCGCGCTGCGGGATGGCGTTGCCGTAGATCCAGCGCTCCGCGCCGTCGGGCTGCGGCGTGCGGAACTCCTGCTGCCACGGGCTCAGCGAGCGCCCCGAGGCCAGCAGGCTCTCGCGCACCGCGGCGCGGTCGTCGCCGTGTATGCATTCGAACCAGGGCGCGGCACTGCGGTTCAGCTCGGCACCGCCCAGCGGGAAGTACTCGCGCACCGCCTCGCTGACGTAGGCGAAGCTGAACTCGCCATTCACCGCCAGCCGCAGCTGGAAGACGACGCCGGGCACCGTCTCGGCCATGCCGCGCAGCCGCTCGATGAGGGCACGCTGCGCGTCGAACTGCTGCTGCAACGCGTCGCGCATGTGCTCCAGGTCGCCGCCCAGCAGGCCGATCTCGTCCTGGCGCTTGTGCTCCAGCTTGGCGCTGAAGCGGCCCTGCGCCAGGTCGTTGGCGAAGCCGCCCAGCTCGCGCAGCGGGCGGAACAGCCGGGAATTGAGCAGCCACAGCACCAGCGCCAGCGACACCAGCAACTGGCCGCCCACCGTGGCGCCGTACAGCCAGCGCTGGCGGGCCAGCGCGGTGGTGCTGAGGTGGTCGTCGATCTCGATCTGGATGTGGCCGATGCGCGTGGCGCCGCGCATGATGTCGCGAGCGCCGGTCAGCGTCTTGCCCAGCCGCCGCTCGGGCAGGTGGTTCTCGATGAAGGGCAGGCCCTGCGACGCGTCGCTGACGCTGACGCGCACGACCTCGGGCGACTTGACGATGGCCGAGACCACCTCGCGCGCGGCGACGGCGTCCAGGTTCCACAGCAGTTCGGGCAGGCTGCTGGCCAGCACGTCCAGCTTGGCGTCCAGGTCGCGCTGCAGCGCCTGCTCGGTGACCTGCGACTCGCGCAGGCCGATGAACAGCCCGCCCACGATGACCGCGGGCAACAGCAGGCCGACGCTGGCGCCAAGGGCCAGCGCTGCGAACAGGGAGGACGAGGGCTTGCGGCTCAAAATGAGGTCAGTTGGCCAGTCGCTGGCCTGTGCGGTGTCAGCTCTTGCCGAGCAGCTGGGGTTTTAGGGAGGAGTCGACAGGCTTGTCGCCCAGCCAGATCTTCAGCACGGCGTTGTAGAACGCGATGTCCTTCATCGGCTCGCCGATGGGCTTGCCGTTGAGGAACATGACGGTGCCGGTGTCGGGCACCCAGTCGACGGTGATGACGTCGCCCTTCTTGCCCTGCGGGATGTTGACGAAGGCCTCGCCGAACTGGGCCAGCTGGTTGACGAACTTGGAGCGCTCCGCCTTGTCGGTGTTGGCGGTGATGCCGGCCATGAAGGCCTGGCCCAGGTCCTCGCCGGTCACCTCGCGCAGCAGCCCCAGGCTGAAGCGGCGCGGGCCGCTGCTCTCCAGCACGCCGGCGGTGGTGTCCTTCTTCTCGGGCAGGTAGAGCACCAGCGCGTAGACCTTGACGATGACGCGCGTGCGCACGCCGGCGCCGTTGACCTTCAGCTCCTTGCCGGCGACCTTGGCGGTGTCGTCGAACTTCAGGCCGCCGACCTCGATGGCCTGCGCGGCGCCTGCCAGACCGAGGGCCAGGCCCAGGGCGGCGATGCAGCGGATGAGGGGCTTCGTCTTCATGGAGTCTCCTGGTCTTGTGGGGGCGGCGTGTCAGCGCGCCGCTTCGAGCTGGAAAAGGCTGACGACTTCTTCGAGACCTTGGGCCTGGGTGCGCAGCGAGTCGGCGGCGGCGGCGGCTTGCTCCACCAGCGCGGCGTTCTGCTGCGTGCTCTTGTCCATGTCGTGGATGGTATGCGTGACGCGCTCGATGCCGGCGCTCTGTTCGGTGCTGGCGTGGGTGATCTCGCCCATGATGTCGGTCATCCGTTGCACGCTCGCCACCACGCCCTGCATGGTGCTGCCGGCCTTGGCCACCAGCTCGCTGCCCTGGGCCACCTTCTCGACCGAGTCGCCGATGAGTCGCTTGATCTCCTTGGCCGCCTCGGCGCTGCGGCCAGCCAGCGAGCGCACCTCGCCGGCCACCACGGCGAAGCCGCGGCCCTGCTCGCCGGCGCGTGCGGCTTCCACCGCCGCGTTCAGCGCCAGGATGTTGGTCTGGAACGCGATGCCGTCGATGACGCTGATGATGTCGACGATCTTCTTGCTGGACGCATCGATGCTGCCCATCGTCGTGACGACCTGGGCCACCACGGCGCCGCCCTCGCCGGCGACGGTGGATGCGGCCTGCGCCAGCTGGTTGGCCTGCTGAGCGTTCTGCGCGTTCTGCTGCACCGCGTCGGTCAGCGTCTTCATGGCCGACAGCGTCTGCTCCAGCGACGCCGCCTGCGCCTCGGTGCGCACCGACAGATCCAGGTTGCCGCTGGCGATCTCGCTGGACGCCGACGCGATGGACTCCGTGCCCTCGCGCACGCGGCCGACGATGCCCTTGAGGCTCTCGTTCATCTCCGACAGGGCCTGCAACAGCTCGCCGGTCTCGTCGCGGCTGCGTACCTCGATCTGGCTGGTCAGGTTGCCGGAGGCGACCTTGCGCGCCAGGCTCACGGCGCCGCGCAACGGATTGACGATGCCGCGGGTGATGAGCACGCCGGTCAGTACGCTGGCGGCGATGGCGGCGGCAGCCAGCACGGCCAGCAGCAGTTGGGTCTTGTCGGCCACGCCGTTGGACTTCTGGCCGGCCTCGTCCATCGCGACGTTGCGGGCGTCGACCAGCTTGTTCAGCGCCGCCATGTACTTGGCCTGGGCGGGGCGCACGGAGAACTGGTACTTCAGCGTCGCGCCCTCGGCGTCGCCGGCGGCCACCATCTTCACGACGCCGGCCTGCGCCGGCATGAACTTGGCGCGCGCGTCGTCGACGGCCTTGAGCAGCTCCAGGCTCGCCTCGTCGGTCAGCAGCGGCTTGAGCTCGGCCATGGTCTTGTCGTGCGAGGCCATCAGCGAGGCGATGCTGTCCAGCTCCTTCTTGATCTGTTCCTCGCCGGTCATGATGAGCGTCGTCATCAGGCTGCGCGATGCGTCGCCCACCTCGGCCTTGGCGCGGTTGGCCAGCGCGACGGCCTTGTAGTCGGCGCCGATGAGCTGGTTGATCTCGGCGTTCAGCGACCGGATGGCGACGTAGCCCAGCCCGGCGATCACAACCAGGCACAGCGTCACGAGCGTGAAGCCCGCCGCAAGGCGCTGGCCGATGCGCAGGTTTGCCAAAAAATTCATGGGAGCAGCCTTGGATGGAGGTGCGACGAGGCCGCCCGGGGAAGGGGTGCTGGCGGCGGGCGGCGGCGGATGAAACCGGCTGAAATTTCACCAGAAATGGGTGCCCCCATGCCTTCTGGGCGGCGCTGGCGGTCCGGATTGCCGTGACTTGTGCGGCAAAAGGCCGGCAGACGTCGCACCGGTGGGGGCCGGCTGCGGGTCGCCCGCAACAGTGCGGCCGTCAGGCCGGCGTCAGCGGCAGCAGCACCTCGAAGCAGGCGCCTTCGCCCGGTGCGCTGTGCACGGCGATGTGCCCGCCGTGGGCCTGGACGAACTGCTGGCTGATGAACAGCCCCAGCCCCATGCCAGGCGCCCTGGCCGATGTGGGCAGGCGCTGGAACTGCTCGAAGATGCGCTGCTGGTCCTGCGGCGGAATGCCGGGGCCCTGGTCGGTGACGGCCAGCCGGGCGATGCCGGCGTCGGCGAGACCCACGTCCACGCGCACGGGCCTGCCCTGGCCGTAGCGCAGCGCGTTGCTCAGCAGGTTGACCAGCACCTGCGCGATGCGGCTGTCGTCCCAGTGGCCGACGATGCCGGCCTGCGTGGCCAGCTGCAGCGGCACCTGCTGGTACTGCGCTTCGAAATCCGCGACGACGCGGCGGGCCAGTTCACCCAGGTCGGTGGGCTGCGGGCGGATGGACAGCATGCCGTGCTGGATGCGCGAGATGTCCAGCATGTCCTCGATGAGGCGGGTCATGCTGCGCACCTGGCGCGCGTCCTTGTCCAGCATGGCCTGCAGGCGCTCGCGGCTGAACCAGCCGAGGTCGCCCTTGTCCAGCCGCTGCTGGCGCATGATGACCTCCAGCGCCATGACGCCCAGCGGCGTGCGCAGCTCGTGCGTGACCATGGACATGAACTCATCGCGCATCTTCAGCGCGCGCTGCAGGTCGGCCTGGGTGTGCTGCAACTCGTCCAGCAGGCGTTGCTGGTCGGCGCGCGCGGCTTCCAGCTCGACGAGCTGGCGGCGCAGTTCGCGGCTCTTGCAGTGCAGCTCCGTGAACACGCGCACCTTGCTCTTCACCGTGTGCGCGTCCAGCGGCTTGTAGAGGAAGTCGACGGCGCCGTTCTCGTAGCCGCGGAAGGTGTGGGACTGGTCGCGGTCGGCGGCGCTGACGAAGACGATGGGCAGGTGTCGCGTGCGCGAGCTGCCGCGAATCAGCTCCGCCAGCTCGAAGCCCGACATGCCGGGCATCTGCACGTCCAGCAGCGCCAGTGCGAACTCGTGTTCCAGCAGCAGCGACAGCGCGGCCTCGCCCGACGTGGCCGTGTGCAGCATCAGATGGTCGTCGTGCAGCAGTGCCTGCAGCGCCAGCAGGTTCTCGGGCAGGTCGTCGACGATGAGGATGTTGACCGCATCGCTCATGCCGCGGCCCTTTCGGCGCCCAGCTGCAGCAGCAGCGCGCGTATGCCGCTGAGCGGCAGGATGTGGCTGGGCGCGCAGCGCGCGATGGCGGCCTCGGGCATGGTGGCCACGTCGGCGTCCTGCGGCTGCTGCACGATGGTGAGGCCGCCGGCCGCGTGGATGGCGGCCATGCCCTCGGCGCCATCCATGTTGGCGCCCGTCAGCAGCACCCCGGCGAGCGCGGGGCCGTAGGCGTCGGCGGCGCTGGTCATCAGCACGTCGAGGGAGGGCCGCGCGAAGCTGACCGGTGGCTCGCTGCTGAATGCGAAGCTGCGGTCGGCTTCGATGAGCAGGTGGTAGTCGGCGGCAGCCACGTAGACGGCGCCGGCGCGCACGGGCTCCTTGTCGCGCGGCTCGCGCACCGGCAGCGCCAGGTGGTGGCCCAGCACGCTGCCGAGCTGGCTTTCATGGCGCGGCAGCAGGTGCAGCCCCGCAACGATGGGCAGTGGGTAGGTGGCCGGCAGCGGCGACAGCAGCGTGAGCAGGGCCGACACGCCGCCGGCGGACGCGCCGATGACGATGAGGTCGGTGCGGCGGGTGTTCATCGCTTGCGGAACAGGCGCTCGCGGGCCACGACGGGCTCGAAGGCTGCGCCGTTGGTGCAGAAGTCCAGGCTTTCCTTGCTGCCCAGCCCCAGGAAGCCGCGGTGGCACAGCGACTGCGCGAACAGGCCGATGGCACGGTCCTGCAGGTTGCGGTTGAAGTAGATCAGCACGTTGCGGCAGCAGATCAGGTGGGTCTCGGAGAACACGTGGTCGGTGGCGAGGCTGTGGTCGGCGAAGGTGACGCGCTTGACGAGCTCGCGGTCGAAACGCGCGGCACCGTAGGCGGCGGTGTAGTAGTCGGAGAAGCCGCGCCGGCCGCCGGCGGCCTGGTAGTTGCGGGTGTATTGCTGCACATCGTTGATGGAGAAGATGCCCTGGCGCGCCCGCTCCAGCATGGCCGGGTTGATGTCGGTCGCGTAGATGATGCTGCGCTCCAGCAGCCCTTCCTCGTGCAGCAGGATGGCCAGCGAGTAGACCTCCTCGCCGCTGGCGCAGCCGGCCACCCAGACCTTCAGCGACGGGTAGGTCTGCAGCACCGGCATGACCTGCTCGCGCAGCGCGACGAAGAACGTCGGCTCGCGGAACATCTCGGTGAACGGCACGGTCAGGATCTCCAGCAGCTGCGCGAACGCGCGCGCGTCGCGCAGCACGAGGCCTTGCAGCGCCGACACCGAGTCGCATTGCAGCTGCTCTACCGCATGCAGCACACGGCGCTTCTGCGACGCGCCGGAGTACTCGCGGAAGTCGTGGTTGTAGCGTGCATAGATGGCCTCCATCAGCAGGCGCACTTCCAGGTCAAGGAGAGCCTGCGGCATCAGACCCCCGCCCGGCGCTCGGCCCGCAAGTTCGGGCGCTTCATGCGGTGCTCGGCAGCCAGACCCGCAGCAGCGAGACCAGGCGGTCCAGCTCCACCGGCTTGGCCAGGTAGTCGTTGCAGCCGGCCTTGCGGCATTGCTCCTGGTCGTCGCGCATGGCCTTGGCGGTGATGGCGATGACGGGCAGCTTCTGCCAGCGCGGGTCGGCGCGGATGCGGCGCGTGGCCTCCAGGCCGTCCATGACCGGCATCATGATGTCCATCAGCACGACGTCGACATCAGCGTGCGCCTCCAGCTTCTCCAGCGCCTCCACACCGTTGCGCGCCGGCTCCACCGTCAGGCCGCGCTGCTCCAGCACGCTGGTCAGCGCAAAGATGTTGCGCATGTCGTCATCCACCAGCAGCACCTTGCGGCCTTCGAACACCTGCTCGCGGTTGCGCGCGGCGCGCAGCATGTCGCGGCGCTCGCCGCTCATGCGCGACTCGACGCGGTGCAGGAACAGCGTCACCTCGTCCAGCAGCCGCTCGGGCGAGCGCGCGCCCTTGATGATGATGGAGCGCGAGTAGCGGTTGAGCTCGGCCTCCTCGTCGCGGCTGAGGTGGCGGCCCGTGTAGACGATGACCGGCGGCGTCGGGGCCCCGGGGTCACGCTCGGCCATGCGGGCCAGCAGCTCGGTGCCGTCCATGTCGGGCAGCTTGAGGTCGATGATCATGCAGTCGAAGTGCTGGTCGCCGTCGAGCCGGGCCAGCGCTTCCTCGCCGCGGCCCACGGCGACGACCTCGATGCCGTCGTCGCCCACCAGCTGCGTGATGCTGTCGCGCTGGCGCGGGTCGTCCTCCACCAGCAGCAGCCGGCGCACCTCGTCGGCGCCGTGGTGCTCCAGCTTGCGGAAGATGGCGATCAGCTCGTCGCGCGTGGTGGGCTTGATGGCCGTGCCCACGGCGCCCAGCGGCAACGCCACGTCGCGGAAGTCCTCGCCGGCGATGACGTGCACGGGGATGTGGCGGGTGCGCGGGTCTTCCTTGAGTCGCTGCAGCACGGCCAGGCCGGAGCCGTCGGGCAGGCGCACGTCCAGCAGGATGGCCTGTGGCAGGTGCGTGCTGGCCAGCGCCAGCGCTTCGCTGGCCTGCGAGGCGACGAGGCAGCGGTACTGCATCTCGTGGGCCAGGTCGTACAGCACGCTGGCGAAGCCCGGGTCGTCCTCCACCACCAGTGCGAGGCGGCGCTGCGACGCGTCCGGGCCGAGCTCGGCACGGTCGTCGTCGAAGGCGGGCGGAGCCGGCTGGTGCCGTGGCGGCGCCGGCGGTGGGGGCTGCGGCGGTTCGCGGCGCTCGGCGGCCGGCGCACGCTTGGTGGGCATCGACAGCGGCAGCAGCAGCGTGAACTGGCTGCCCTCGCCCTCGACGCTGCTGAGCTGGATGTCGCCGCCCAGCAGGCTGCTGAGCTGGCGAGAGATGGACAGGCCCAGCCCCGTGCCGCCGAAGCGGCGGTTCAGCGCGCCGTCGCCCTGGTGGAAGGCCTCGAACACGCGCTGCTGCTGCGCGGCGGGAATGCCGATGCCGGTGTCCTTGACGACGAAGGCGACGCCTGCCGGGCGCGGCTCCATATGCAGCGTGACCTCGCCCTTCTCGGTGAACTTGATCGCGTTGGACAGCAGGTTGCGCAGGATCTGCTCGACGCGCTGCACGTCGGTCACCACGGTGCCGGGCAGCCCGTCGGCGAGGCGCACGACAAAGCCCAGGTGCTTGTCCTGCGCCAGCGGCTCGAACAGCCGGCGCATGCTGTCGGCCAGCGCGCGCAGCGACATCGGGCGCGCCGCGATGTCCAGCTTGCCGGCCTCCACCTTGGAGAGGTCCAGGATGTCGTTGATCAGCGTCAGCAGGTCCTGGCCCGCGCCGTAGATGGTCTTGGCGAACCGCAGCTGCTCGTCGGTCAGGTTGCCCGGCTTGTTTTCGGACAGCAGCTTGGACAGGATCAGCGAGCTGTTCAGCGGCGTGCGCAGCTCGTGACTCATGTTGGCGAGGAACTCGGACTTGTAGCGGCTGGCCCGCTGCAGTTCCATCGCGCGCTCCTTGAGCTCGGTCTGCGCCTGCGTCAGCGCGGCGTTGCGCCGCGACAGCGTCTCGGACTGCTCGCCCAGCTGCACGTTGGTCTGCTCCAGTTCCGCACGCTGCTCTTCCAGCTGCAGCTGCGACTCGGCCAGCACGCGCGACTGCTCGCCGAGCTCCTCGTTGGCGGTGCGCAGCTCCTCCTGCTGCACCTGCAGCTCCTCGTTGAGCTGGCGCGTCTCTTCCAGCGACCGCTGCAGGCGCTGCCGGTAGGCGGCGGCCTCCAGCTGCACGCCGAGCGAGGCCTGCAGCACCTCCAGCAGGGCCAGCGTGCGCTCGTCCGGAGCCTGCAGGAAGCCCAGCTCCAGCACGCCGTTGACCTGGCCCTCGTACAGCGCCGGCAGCAGCACCAGCTCGCGCGGCGGCATGGTGCCCAGGCTGGTGGCGACCTTCAGGAAGTCGGTCTGCAGCCCGGGCAGGCGGCGCAGCGCGCCGTCTCGCCACACCTGGCCCACAAGGCCCTGCTCGATGTCGGCCGGCGTGCCGGCGTCGCCGTGCAGGCCGTGGGCGGCCACACGCTCCAGACGGCCGTCCTCGCCACGGATGAAGGCGGCCGACACGACGGCATCCACGCGGTGGGCCAGGAAGTCCAGCGTGCGCCTGGCCAGCCCGGCAGCCGCGCGCTCGCCAGCCAGTGCGGTGGACAGCTCCGCCTGGGCCTCGCGCAGCCAGGCGCGCCGCTCGCTTTCCCGGGCTTCCTCCATGGTGAGGGCCAGCGCGTTGTTGTACTCGCCGGACAGCGCCCGGATGTCGCGCCGCCCGGTCCAGGCAATCAGCCCGCTGACGACCATCAGCAGCGTCACGAAACCGGTGACCGCCGTCCAGGTGCCGTCGTTGGCAGCCTCCTTGCGTTCTCCCAGCAAGCGCAGTTCAGCGTCGATGACGGTGCGCAGGTCGCGGCGGATGTCGTCAGACAGCCGCTTGCCGCGCTCCGTACGCACGAAGTCTTCCACCGGCTTGCCGCTGCGCCGCAGCGCGATGCCGTCCGTGGCGAATTCGTTCCATGCCTCGGCGGCGATGCGCACGCGCTCCAGCCGCTCCAGCTGCGCGGGGTTGTCGGCCACCAGCTTGCGCAGCGAGTCGGTTTCCGACAGGAAGCGGCCGCGGGCCAGCTTGTACGGGGTCAGGAAGTTGTCCTGGCCCGACAGCAGGAAGCCGCGCATGCCGCTCTCCTGGTCGGCCATGTGCGTGGTCAGGTCCTGCGCCTGGTTGATGACGCGGTGGGTGTGGTCCACCCAGTTCAGCAGCGACAGCAGGTGCATCAGCAGCGCGACGAACACGGTGATGCTGAGCAGGCCGATGCCCAGCGGCAGCAGCAGGTTGCGTGTCAGGATGCGGCGGAATTGGCCCGTGTCCTCCGGCCTTGTCTCGGTCATCGCTTGTCCTTGTTGTGGCGCGCGCGCCGCTGCGCCGCCGATGCCGACGCACGACGCAAGACCCATGCCGGCGGCGCCGGTCGCGGGTCATGTGGCAGCGGTCGCGAACGGCTGCTCTGTGGCGGGCGTATCGGTAAGAAATACCGGTAAATCAGGTGCGCGGCGGAAAGAAGCGCCTCAGGCTTTCCTGCGACAGCGGCTTGCAGAGCACGTGGTCCACGCCGGCGGCCATGGCCTCGTTGTGCTCGTCATCGCCGCTGCGGCCGGTCACGGCGATCAGCACGAGGTCGGCACCATGCGCGGCGCGCAGCCGTTTGCTGAGCTCGCAGCCGTCGAAGTCGGGCAGCCCCAGATCCACCAGCGCACAGACGGGCTGGTACTCATTGACGGCCGTGATCGCGTCCTGCGCGGTCGTGGCCACGCGGACGCTGTAGCCGTCGAACTGCAGCAGGCTGCTCAGGGTTTCACAGGTGTCGATATCGTCATCGACCAGCACGACACGGATGTCCTCGCGCGACATGATTGCTCCTCGCGCCCGGCACAGGCCAGGCGGTCCCGAACGCGGCGAGATTCGGTCAAGACACCGCTTGTAACGCCAAGGTAGGAGCAAGCCCCATGCCCGCTCGGACGCGGCTGGCAAGCGCCTGCCGATTTGTCCTAGGCCGCACCGCGGCCGCGCCGCGCAAGCGGCACCGCACGGGCGTCGCACAGTGCCGTCATCCGGCCTCGGTGGCCGGCCGGGAGCCTCGCAATGAAAGTCTGGACCTCCACGCTTGCCCGCCCTGTCGCGACGCTGTGGCTGACCGCGGGCGTGGCCGCGCTGTTTGCCGCATGGCTGCTGTCCACCTTCGTCGACACCCTGCACGCGCATCTGCGCCGCGGCGACGAGCTTCGGCGGGCGCAGTTGGCGGCGGCAGGGCGGACGGTCGTCCAGGCTGCGCCGGTCGACCTTGGCGAGGCCCGCGTCGCGCAGCTCAAGCTGCGTTGAAACCGCCGCAATGAAAAGGCGGGCCGCCGGGGCCCGCCTTTCTTTCTGGATGCGACGGCTTACTGGAAGTAGCGCGCCTTGGCGCTGGCCTGACAGCTGTCCTTGGCGTTGCCCGACAGCGTGTCGCAGCGCTCGTTGGCGGCCTTGTAGTCGGCCTTGAGCTTGGCCTCCATCTGGTCGTTCTGCGCATCGGCGATCTTCTTGTTCGCCTTCAGGTCGGCCTTGGCCTTGTCGTGTGCCGCCTTCGCATCGGCCACACAGACGTCCTTGGCATTGCCCGACAGCGAGTCGCAGGCTTCCTTGGCGACCTTGTACTTCGCTTCGTAGCGCGCTTCCAGGTAGTCGTTGCGGTCCTTGGTGTTGCCGGTGTACTGGTACTCCAGGTGCGCCAGCGCCACCTTCTCCTGGCCCTTGGCGCGCTCGACGCACACGTCCTTGGTGTTGCCGGACAGCTTGTCGCAGCTGTCGCGTTCGGCCTTGAACATCGCCTTGACCTCGTCCTTGGCGGTGTCGTAGACGGGCTTGGTCAGGTTGGCGGACGCCGCGCCGGCCAGGCCGGCCAGCAGCAGGGCGCACAGGACGCGGGGGGTATGGAATCGGGTCATCTTGGCTCTCCTTGGGTTGGTGGGCGGGCTTGGCCGGCAGGCCTTTTGCCGCGTCGGTCAGCTTAGGAACCCGGCACCGGCCGGCTTGTCAGCGCCGCCGCCTGCGCCGCGTCAGACGACGCCGTCAGCGCGGCGCCGATCACGGTCACATCCAGGGGAAGCCGTAGTGGTCGTAAACCTTGCGGCCGTAGTCGTCCGTGTAATTGGGCGCCTCGTCCTCCGTGTAGCGGGGCGCGCCCTCCAGTTGACCCTTGTCGATGTTGACGACATAGCCATCCTTGTCGGTGTCGTACTTCAGCATGTTCCAGGGCAGCGGATAGCGGTCCGTCCCGATGCCGAGAAAACCACCGAACTCCAGCGCGGCGTAACGCACTTGACCACTGCGCTTGTCGATGACGAGATCGTCGATGGAGCCGAGCTTGTCGCCCTGCAGGTTGTAGACCGTCGTGCCTTCGACCTTGGAGGAAGAGATGGTGGGGTAGGACATGGTGTGCTCCTATGAGTTGAGGAAATGCCGGCCACCGTGCGCGGTGCGCGCCGGGGGAGGGCGGCCGTCGTGGCGCGTGCGCCGATGCCCAATGTGCGCGTGCCCGCCAGCACGCCGAGTCGGGCCGTGCGCCCTCTGCCTGTAGGCCGGTGCCTCCCCGGCCATTCATTCGGCGGGCATTCGCGCCATTGCTTTCTTTCATTGCGCTGACTGTTGCGCCGCCATTGCGCCGCATTCATTCGCGCAGTCGCCGGCTGTGATTGAATCCCGCAGTCAAAACAACAAGTCGCTGGAGACTCGATGGCAAAAAGCCTGCAGACACTGCTGAAGCAGATTGCGCAATTGCAGAAACAGGCGGACGCATTGCGCTCGCGTGAGAAGACCGACGTGATCGAACGGATCAAGGAGGCCATTGCCCATTACGACATCACGGCCGCCGAGTTGTTCGGCACGGCGGCGCCCCGCGCGGCCCGCAAGCGCGCGGCGGCCGCAGCCGGCAAGGCCCGCAAGCCGGCGGCCAAGAAGGCGGGCGGCACGGCCAAGTACACCGACGGCGCCGGTCGCACCTGGTCCGGCGTGGGCAAGCGCCCGAATTGGTTCAAGGACGCCATTGCCGCGGGCAAGCAGCCGGAAGACCTGCTGATCTCCCGCTGATCAGCCGCACGGCGGCGGCTGGGCGCCCGATGGGCGCCGGCCGCCAAACATGCCATGCATTGACAGGTATGGCGGCGCAGACTGCGCGGACCTTGAACTCCGTGAGCCCCGCGCCATGCCTGCCTTCGACAAACTGGCAATCTCCACACCACAAGATTTCGATTTCCTGGTCGGCCATTGGCGTGTCAGCCACCGGCGCCTCAAGGAGCGCCTGCTCGGCTGTGAGGACTGGGAAACCTTCGAGGGCAGTTGCCATATGTGGCCACTGCTCGGCGGGCTGGCCAATCTCGACGACAACGTGTTGCAGCTCCCCACCGGCCCCTACCGCGCGCTTTCGATGCGCACTTTTGACCCGAACACGCACCGGTGGGCGATCTGGTGGGTGGACAGTCGCCACCCGCACCGGCTGGACCCGCCCGTGGTGGGTGGCTTTGCCGACGGCGTGGGCGAGTTTCAGTGCGACGACGAACTGCGTGGCCAGCCCATTCGCGTGCGCTACCGCTGGACCGACACCGACACGGGCCGGCCGCGCTGGCAGCAGGCGTTCTCGGCCGACGGCGGCGTCAGCTGGGAGACGAACTGGGTGATGGACTTTGAGCGCGTAGCCGGCGCGGCGGCGTGACGAGTTGCCTCAGTTCGCCGCGTCGACCAGCGCCTTGATCAGTTCCGGGTAGACCTGCGCGCCGGTGGCACGGTTGAACAGGCCGCTGCTGTGGTTCTCGGTGGCGGCGCCGGCGTCCCAGTAGACGGGCACCAGGCCGCGCGTCCAGGCGGCGCGGGCGATGTATTTGTCCCATGCCAGCCGGTAGGCCTCCGCGCCGGCGTACTCGGTGCGGCGTATCGCGCCGAACTCGCCGAGGATGACCGGGATGCCCTTGTCGACGTAGGCGGACTTCATCTTCTGGAATTGCGCGTCCACGTAGGCTTCGTTGGCCCAGGTCTCGGTGGCCTTGGCGTCGGTGGCGCCGGCACCCCATTGCCAGATGGCCGACTTCTCGTTGAGCGTGAAGTTGTAGGGGTCGTAGTAGTGAACTTCCATCATCAGCCGGTCGCGGGCCGTGTCCGTCGGCATGGCGGCGAAGGCCAGCGTGTGGTCGATGTTGGTGTTGAAGCCCTGCACGACGAGGTGGCGCACCGCGTTGTTGCCGCCGGTGGCGCGCACGGCGTTGACGAACTGTTGGTTGAAGCCGTTCTGCACGGCGACGTACTCGGCCTTGGGCGTGCCGTAGTCGCCTTCCACCATGACCTCGTTGGTGCCGGCGAACAGCAGCGTGTCATCAAAGCCCTTGAAGTGGTCGGCGATCTGCGTCCAGAACCTGGTGAGGCGCGCATTGCCCGCGGCCTGCGCCGCGTAGGTGGGCTGCAGCCAGCCGCCGTCCCAGTGCACATTGATGATGACGAACAGGCCGGCCGTCTGCGCGAAGCCGACGACCTCGGCGACGCGGGTCAGCCAACTGGCCTTGATGTTGTCGCTGGCATCGGCGTATTGCTTCCACGACACCGGGATGCGAACGGTCTTGAAGCCGGCCGCCTTCACGGCGGTCATCAGCGTCTGCGTCGTCGCCGGGTTGCCCCAGGCCGTCTCGCCGCCGATGGCCTCCAGCGAGTTGCCGAGGTTCCAGCCGGCGCCCATGAGCTTGCTGAGCTGCAGGCTGGTCAGGTCGCGCATGCCGGTGGTGGCGGGCGGGACGGGCGCGGTGGGTGCGGCAGGCGTGGCGGCTGCCGGCGTGGTGGCCGCCGTGGCGCCGCCACCGCCGCAGCCCGCCAGCGGCAGCAGGGCCAGCAATGCGTTGCGCCGCCTCATGGGCCCACCTTCTGCAGGCTCAGCAGCACCACGTCGTGGCTGCGCAGCTTCAGCGGCACGATGGCCGAGCCGCTGGTGCCGATGACGATCTCGCGCCGCAGCTCGGGCTTGTCGGTTGTCAGGCCCTGCAGCGTCGCGAGCTGCTTCGCATCGAGGTTCCTGGGCGAGCCCATCTTCAGATAGGCCGTGTGCGCGTCGTTGACCTCGTAGCCGGTGCGGCGCTGCGTCAGCGTGTAGCGGCCGGGCGGCAGATGCCGCAGCTCGACGTTGACCGTGCCCGCGGCCGTGGCGGGTTGCGGCTTGCCGAAGAAGCTGCGGTTGCTGGCGGTCTGGTCGGGCTGGCGCCAGTCCCACACCAGGGCCTGGATCAGGTCGCCGTCGACGCTGGCCCAGGTGGACGCGTCACTGGTGGGCACTTCCTTGCCCTTCAGCGCCGCAAGGTATTTGTAGGCGAACCAGACCGGCTTGCGGATGCCCTCGCGCGTCATCAGCCCGAAGCCGCCGTGGAAGGGCGCGTCCGGCGGGCCGGGCTCCTCGAACAGGTCGCTGTAGACCCAGTAGCTCATGTGCTGGGCCAGGCCCTGCGAAGCTTTCAGTTTGGTGAGCACGTAGGGCGCGCTCATGTAGCTGTCGTGCACCAGGTCGCGCGGGTTGTAGCTGGTGCTCCACTCGGTGAAGAACAGCGGCAGGCCCGGCAGGTGGGAGGCCTCGATCTCCTTGCGCACGCGTCGCACGTCGCCCACGATGGCGTCCGGTGACTTGGAGAGTTTGCGGTCTTCCTTGCCGAACTCGTCCAGGAAGCCTTCATCGACGCCGTAGGTGTGCGTGGTGATGAAGTCCACCGGCGTGTTGGTGGCCTTGGCGTGCGCGAGGAACTCCGGCACCCAGGCCGCGCCGGCCGTCGACGGGCCGCCCACGCGCAGCAGCGGGCTGACGGCCTTGATGGCCTTGGCGGTGCGCGTGTAGAGGTCGAAGTAAGCCTTCTGGTCGGCCTTCTCCCAGAAGCCATCGAGGTTGGGCTCGTTCCAGACCTCGAAGTACCAGTCGTGCACCTCGGGCGCGCCGTAGCGGTCCAGCAGATGGCGGATGAAGGTGTCGATGAGCGCCACCCAGCCTTCCGGCTGCGGGTGGGAGGTGTTGCCTTCCCAGTAGAAGATCTTGTTGTCCGAGGTCTTCAGCGCCAGCGGCGTGAAGCCGAGCTCGACGAAAGGCTTGATGCGGCGGGCCAGCATTGCGTCGTAGAGCTTGTCGATGTTCGTGAAGTCGAACACCAGCTTGCCGCTGGCGTCGCGCGTCACGGTCTTGAACACGTCATGGAAGATGGCGTGGAAGCGCAGGTAGCGAAAGCCCAGCTCGTCCACCGCCGTTTTCAATTGCGCGAGCGCATCGGGGCGGTAGGTGGTGCCGGGGTAGTCGGCGCCGACGCAGTGGTCGAAGAAGCGGTCCAGCGGCTGTTTCGCTTGCGCGATGTCGAGGACGATGCGGCGGGGTTGGGCGGGCGCGGCATGGGCAGTGAGCGGCAGGGCGGCCGCGGCGGCCAGCAGTTGACGGCGGGAAGTCACGTTCACAGTCCTCGATAGGTGAAGTTGCGGGCGCGCACCTCGCCGGCCCCGGCGCTGAACAGCGCGGGCCGCAGGCTGACGAAGCCGCCGAACACGTTGTGATGCAGGCCGGAAACCTCCATCTGCCAGGGATGCTGGGTCCAGGTGGTGCCGCTGTCGTGGCTGTAGTGCCAGGTGACGACGTTTTCGCGGTTGACGAGGCGGATGAGCACGCGGCGCGTGGCGATGTTCTGGCGCATCCAGCCATGCTCCTGGCCGTAGCCGTAGGTCAGCAGCTGCGTCGTGCTGAAGCCGATGCCGACATGGCCGCGCTCCTCGTAGAACAGCGCGAGGCCGCCGTGGCCGTCGCCGCTGATCTCCAGGTCGACCGTGACCTCGTAGCTGCGGTCGCCGGTCGCGCAGGTCAGCGGCGAAGAGTCGGGCAGCGCCTTGCCCTTGCCGCGGATGACGAGGGACTTGTGCTCGAAGCGCAGACGCTTTGCTTCGTCCGGTCCCGGCGCGTGGAAGGCCCACTGCAGGCCGAGCTTGCCGCTGGAGAAGTCGTCGGACAGCGCAAAGCCGGCCTTGCTGGGCTTGCCGCCGCGCGGCTTGGGCAGCGGCCGGTCCAGCGTGCCGCCCTTGGCGCGCAGCCAGCCGTCCTTCGTCCATTCGACCGGCTCCAGCAGCGCCTGGCGGCCCAGCGTGCGCATGCCGTTCTCGTAGCCGTGATAGACCATCCACCAGTCGCCAGGGTCACCACTGGGCCCTTCGACGACGCTGGCATGGCCGCGCGACCACCAGGGCTCTTCGATGCTCTGTGTGCGGACGAGGGGGTTGTTGGGCGCGTCTTCCCACGGGCCGTGCACTGAAGCGCTGCGGGCCACGGTGACCATGTGGCTGGTGGGCGGGCCGGCGGTGCCGCCGACGGCGCTGATCAGGTAGAACCACTCGCCGCGCCGGAAAAGCTTGGGGCCTTCGGGCGCGAACATCTCGACGACCCAGTCCTTGGGGTATTGCCACGGCTTCCAGGCGTTGGCTTCCAGTGCGCCGTCGGTGGCGAGGCCGTCGTCCTTGAGCCGGATGCGCCGGCCGCCGTTGACGAACAGGTAGCGCTTGCCGTCTTCACCGACAACATGGCCTGGGTCGATGCAGCCCGGCACCTTCAGGTCGATGGGCGCGCTCCACGGGCCGCGGATGTCGTCGGCGTGCGTGACGTAGATGCCCGTGCCGGCATCCTGCAGCACCGGGATGTAGAGGTAGTAGCGGCCCTGGTGCTTGATGAGGTCCATCGCCCAGACGGTGCCGATGGGCTGTGTCAGCGCCGCGGTGATGGGCGTCCAGTTCACCAGGTCCTGCGAGTGCCAGATGACGGCGCCTGGGTAGGACTGGAAGGACGAGAAGGTCATGTAGTAGTCGGCCCCGTCCTTCAGGATGGTGGGGTCGGCGTGGTCGCCCGGCACGATGGGGTTGATGTAGGTGCCGTTGCCCAGGTCGGCCTTGCGCTGGCCCTCGACGCCATTGCCGAAGCGTGGCGCCGCAACGGCCGGCAGCGAGGCACCTGCCAGCGCGGCCTGCACGGCCAGGCGACGGTTCATCGTCATACCTTGCCCCGCGTGGCTTCGAGCTTGCCGCGGATCTCCAGCATGCGGGCTTCCGTCAGCGGGAAGCGCAGGATGGCGATCAACGCCAGTACCAGGCCGATGACGGGGATGCCCGACAGCAGGATGCGGATCCAGAAGATGGCCTCAGGCGACTGCGCGCCTTCCTTGGCGGCGTCAAAGCCCGTGAACTGCAGGATCCAGCCCGACGCGCCCACGCCCAAGGCGATGCCGACCTTGGAGATCCACGACTGGCAGGCCGAGAACGAGCCCTCGCGGCGTTGGCCGGTCTGGGATTCGTCGTAGTCGACGACGTCGCCGATGGTGGCGGCGTACAGCGTCCAGAAGCCCGCGCCGGTGAAGGCCACGAAGCCGCAGGCGAACAGCTGCAGATACGGCCGCTCGGGGTCGTACAGCCACCAGTCGCCGATGAAGGCGCCGATGGCCAGCACCAGCACGCAGGCCAGGCCCGTGCGCTTGCCCCAGCGGCGCGCGATCCACGAGAAGAACGGGATGCCCGCGAAGCCGAAGGCCATGCCGGCCAGGCCCATCGCGGTGTTCCATTGCGTGGCCAGCACGATGTCGCCCTTGCAGACGTAGTAGACGGTGGCGTAGTAGCCTAAAGCGCCGACCATGGCCGTGCCTATGCTGTAGGCCAGCGACATCGTCAGCACGGTGCGGAAGGGCTTGCAGCGCAGCGTGCGCCACAGCGTGTCGGCCAGCGGGATGTGGGTCTGCGTGCGGGCCACCAGCTTCTCGTAGTAGCGCTCGCGCGTCAGCAGGAAGATGGCGATGGAGACGGCCACCATGATGGCGCCGAGGATGGCGGTGTAGACCTGCGCGCCGCGCAGGATGTCGGGCTTGCCGTTGGCGTCGTGGAACCAGGACAGCGTCGTGAACTGCGCGGCGAAGAACATCGCCAGCTCGGGCGCCTTCTGGATGGCGTTGCGCACGGCCATCACCGAGGTGCGCTCGTGATAGTCGGGCGTCATCTCCGCGCCCAGGCTGACCCACGGCATGTTGAAGCAGCTCATCACCGGCACGTAGATGATCATGCTGACCAGCATGAACCAGAAGTACTGCATGTCGGTCCAGCCGCGGCCGACGGCGAACATCAGCGGCAGGCCGATGCCGGCCAGCACGCCGCCGACGAGGATGAACGGGCGCCGCCGCCCGTACCTTGTGCGGGTGTTGTCGGACAGCCAGCCGAACAGCGCGTCCGAGCCGGCGTCGATGACGATCTTGATGGCCTGGACGGTGGAGATCAGCCCGGGCGCCACGCCCAGGAAGATGTTGAACACCTGGAAGGCCAGCGAGGCATAGAGCCAGTGCCCCCACATGTCGAGGATGGAGCCGAGGCCGAAGCCGATCTTCTGCTTCAGCGGCAGGCGGTCGCTGGCCGCCGGCGCGGCGTGCGTCATGTGGAGGGTGCTGGTGTTCACAGGATTCGTCGTTCTTTGATGACGTCTGAGTAGTAACGGGCGGACAGCTTGGGTGTGCGCACCTGCGTCTTGAAGTCGCAGTGCACGATGCCGAAGCGGCGCTGGTAGCCGTCTTCCCATTCGTAGTTGTCGATGAAGGACCACAGGAAGTAGCTCTTCACCGGCACGCCGTCGGCAATGGCGCGCTGGGCTTCGCGCAGGTAGCTGCGCACGTAGTCGCGGCGGTGCAGGTCCAGCACCTCGCCGTTCACGACCGGCTCGTCGTCATAGCCGCAGCCGTTCTCGGTGATGTGGATGGCCTTGTGGCCGTAGACCTCGTGGCAGAAGCGCGGGCCCCAGTAAAGCGATTGCGGCACGAGGCGCAGCCAGTGGCTGTCGGCGCGCGGGTAGGCCGCCGGGTGGGGCAGGGCCTCGTAGGTGGCGCCGTTCTTGCCCGCGCGCACGAAGGTGCCGCTGTAGATGTTGAGGCCGAGGAAGTCGGTCGGCAGGCTGATGAGGTCGAAGTCGCCGGGCTTCACGTCGGGCGCGTCGGCGCCGACGCGCTTCAGGAAGTTGTCGGTGTACCTGCCGGCGTGGATGGCGCCCAGCACCTGGGCATTGCGGTCGATGAACCAGGTCTTGGCGGCGGCGATGTCCGCTGGCTTCTCGGTCACCGGCACGGCGACGCTGCAGTTGTCGGTCAGCCCCACCTGCGCGCCCTTGCCGCCAAAAGCGCGCACGGCCCGCACCCCATGCCCGTGGCACAGCAGCGCGTGGTGGTAGGTCTGGTTGACTGTCCTTGCGTTCTCCTTGCGGCCCGGCGCCTTGGTGCCGGTGCCGTAGCCCAGCAGCGTGAAGCAGACGATCTCGTTGAGCGTGATCCAGTGCTTCACGTCGCCGGCGAAGGCCTTGACGACGGTGTCGGCATAGCGCGCGAACGCGTCGACGGTGACGCGCGAGGTCCAGCCGCCGCGGTCTTCCAGCGCCTGCGGCAGGTCCCAGTGGAACAGCGTGACCCACGGCGTGATGCCGTGCTTCTTCATGCTGGCGAAGACGCGTCGGTAGAAGTCCAGCCCCTTGGGGTTCAGCTCGCCATCACCGTTGGGGTAGATGCGCGGCCAGGCGATGGACAGCCGGTAGGTCTTGATGCCCAGCGAGGCCATCAGCGCGAAGTCCTCGTCGAAGCGGTGGTAGTGGTCGCAGGCCACGTCCAGCGTGTCGCCGTTGTGGACCTTGCCCGGGATGCGCGCGAAGCGGTCCCAGACGGACTCGCCCTTGCCGTCCTCGAACGCCGCTCCCTCGATCTGCGCGGACGCTGCTGCCACGCCGAACACGAAGTCGGCGGGGAAGGCGCTGGCGGAAGTCAGCGCTGTCATCGCGGGAGCTGCGGGGCGTTGCGGCGAGGCGGCGAGCGCCGCGGTGGGCGCCAGGGCGGCGGCGGCGAACAGTTGGCGGCGGCGCGGGGAGCGGGGCGAAGTCATCTGTGGTTCCTCGTTGAACCGCGCAGCGGGCGACAGGCCCGGGGCGGCGCGAGGAATATAGGCGTCACGGGCCTGGCCTGCTTCAGGTCAGAGGATGCGGCGTTCGCGAACGACGGCCGCGTAGTAGTGCGCGGACAGCTTGGGCGTGCGCGCCAGCGTCGCGTAGTCGCAGTGCACGATGCCGAAGCGGCGCTGGTAGCCGTCTTCCCACTCGTAGTTGTCGATGAAGCTCCACAGGAAGTAGCCCTTCAGCGGCACGCCGTCGCTGATGGCACGGTGCGCCTCGCGCAGGTGGTTGCGCAGGAAGTCGCGGCGGTGCAGGTCCAGCACCTCGCCGTTCACCACGGGCTCGTCGTTGTAGCCGCAGCCGTTCTCGGTGATGTAGAGCGCCTGGTGGCCGTAGCACTCGGCCGCGAAGCGCGTGGCCCAGTAGATGCACTGCGGCGCGATGTGCAGCCAGGGGCTGTCGGCCTTGGGGTAGTTTGCGGGCAGCGCCACGGGCTCCCAGGCACCGGCCTTGCCGGCGCGCACATAGGTGCCGGTGTAGATGTTCAGGCCCAGATGGTCGGTGGGCAGGCTGATGAGGTCGAAGTCGCCCGGCAGCACTTCAGGTGCGTCGGCGCCGACCCGGGCCAGGTAGTCGTCGGGGTAGCGGCCGGCGTGCATGGCGCCCAGCACGTGGGCGTTCTTCTCCAGGAACCAGGCCTTGGCCGCGGCGATGTCCTCGGGCGTCTCGGTGACGGGGATGCAGACGTCGAGGTTGTCCGTCAGGCCGACGACTGCGCCCGCGCCGCCGAACTCGCGCACCGCACGCACGCCGTGGCCGTGGCACAGCAGTGCGTGGTGGAAGGTCTGGTTGACAACCTGGGCGCTTTCCTGGCGGCCCGGCGCCTTGGTGCCGTAGCCGTAGGCCAGCAGCGTGAAGCAGCGGATCTCGTTCATCGTGATCCAGTGCGTCACCTCGCCGGCGAAGGCCTTGACGATGGTGTCGGCGTAGCGCGCGAAGGCGTCGACGGTGACGCGCGACGTCCAGCCGCCGCGGTCTTCCAGGCTCTGCGGCAGGTCCCAGTGGAACATCGTGACCCACGGCGTGATGCCGTGCTTCTTCATGCTGGCGAACAGGCGGTGATAGAAGTCCAGCCCCGCTTGGTTGAGTTCGCCATCGCCGTTCGGGTAGATGCGCGGCCAGCTGATGGAGAGCCGGTAGTTTTTGTAGCCCAGCGACGCCATCAGCGCGAAGTCTTCGTCGAAGCGGTGGTAGTGGTCGCAGGCCACGTCCAGCGTGTCGCCGTCGTGCACCTTGCCGGGCTGGCGGGCGAAGCGGTCCCAGATGGACTCGCCCTTGCCGTCCTCGAAGGCGGCGCCCTCGATCTGGGCGGAGGCGGCGGCGACGCCGAACACGAAGTCGGCGGGGAAGGGGCTGGCGTAGGTCAGTGCGGTCATGGGGTCAGGGGTTGGCCGCCATCAAGGCGTCGTTCAGGGGGGCTTCCAGGCTGCGGGCCCAGATTTCGTAGCCCCGGGGGCTCAGGTGCAGGTAGTCGGGCAGGATGTCCTTGGACAGCGTGCCGTCGGGGTTCATCAACGCGCGGCCGATGTCGAGGAAGACGACCCGCTTGCCGTCGGCCAGCGCCGGCAGCAGCGCGTTGATCTTCGCGTTGTGCCGGCGGGTCAGGTCGTCGGGCTTCTCGCCGCGCGGGAACAGCGCCAGCAGCAGCACGCGTGCCTGCGGCTGGCGCTTGCGGATCTCGTCGAGGTTGGCGCGGATGCCGGCCACCGTCAGTGCCGGGTCCTCCAGCCGCTCGCCGGTGTTGTTGGTGCCGATCATCATGACGACGGCCTTGGGCGCCATGCCATCCAGCTCGCCGTGCCGCAGCCGCCACAGCAGGTTCTCGGTGCGGTCGCCACCAAAGCCAAGCGCCACGGCGTTGTGCTTCGCGAAGTGCTGCGCCCACGCGGCCTGGCCTTCGTTCTCCCAGCCTTGCGTGATGGAGTCGCCGAGGAACACGAGGTCCACGCGCTGGCCGGCGTCGCGATGGGCGCGGATCTCGGCGAGCTTCGTCTCGTGGCGCGGCAGCCACCAGTCCACGGCCCACGACTCCTGCAGCCGCTCGGGCGTGACCGACTGCGTGCGGGAGTCCGGGCAGGCAGTCGTCGGCCTGCCGGTCTTGTTGAGGCGCAGGTTGGCGATGCGGACCTCGCCATTGCCCGTGCCTTCCAGCGCGAACGGCACGTTGACGGCGGAGAAGTCGTCGCCGTCGCGCGCGAAGCATTTCAGCGCGAACGACAGGTGCTGCCGGCCCTTGCCGGCGAGCTCGCGGCCGGCGAACAGGAAGGGGATCTTGCGTTCACAGTCCTGGCCGCAGCCGAGCTTGAATTTCATGCCGCCGCGGGCGAGGTCGATGACGTCCAGGTCGAACTCGACGGTGCCGGCGGGTACGTAGGCGCGCAGGTCCAGCGGCGGGCCGCCTTGCCAGCGCAGCTGCGCGATCCACGTGTTGGTGAACTGCAGCGTCACCGCGCCATCGTCGCTGCGGTGGGCCGCGACACGGCTGGCCGGCACGCGCGGGTGGGCCGGCTTGGGCACGGTGACGCGGCTGCCGGTCAGCTGGGCATCGCCTTCGAAATCGGTGACGGCGATGGACCAGCCCTTGGCGGGCTTGCCGGTGTCGAGGTCCAGTGACTGCGCTGTCAGTGGCAGCAGCGCAAGGAGGGCGAGCAGGAAGCGGGTCATGTCAGAAGAGGTCCTTGGCGCGCAGCGTGCGCGACTGGCCGGGCTGGAGTCGGAGGTCGATCACGCGCTCCCCCACGCGAACACGGCCGCCGCCGGCGCCGGCGATGGACCGCACGATGGCGCTGGTCACGCGGCCGTTCGCCCAGGCGATGTCGACCTCGAAGCCGCCGCGCGCGCGCAGGCCGCGCACCGAGCCTTGCGGCCAGGCGGCAGGCAGTGCGGGTAGCAGGTCGATGACGCCGTCCTGCGACTGCAGCAGCATCTCCGCGATGGCCGCCGTGGCGCCGAAGTTGCCGTCGATCTGGAACGGCGGGTGCGTGTCGAACAGGTTGGGGTAGGTGCCGCCCTGGTGCACCTCGGCACCCGGCCGCGCGGCGGCGGCGCCGGGCGTGGCGAGCAGCCCGCGCAGCAGGCGGTGGGCGCGGTCACCGTCGTGCAGCCGGGCCCACCAGGCCATCTTCCAGGCCATGGACCAGCCGGTGCTGACGTCGCCCCGCGCGTCCAGCGTCTTGCGCGCGGCGGCGGCCAGCGCGGGCGTGAGCGCCGGCGAAATCTGCCGGCCGGGGAACAGCGCGAACAGGTGGGACACGTGGCGGTGCGTGTCATGCGGCGTGTCCAGCACGGGGTCGGTCAGCTCGTCCAGCCACTCCAGCAACTGGCCCCAGCTGCCGATACGCGGGCTGGCCAGGCGGTCGCGGAGGGACTCGGCGTGCGTCTGCGCGGCCCGCTCGCCCAGCGCCGCCGCGGCCTGCGCCATGTTGTCGAAGTGATCCCACAGGATCTGCTGGTCATACGCCACGCCGTCCTGGATGGGCCCATGCTCGGGCGACCAGCCGTTGGGTGCGACGAGGCGACCCTTCATCGGACCGTCCGGCAAGGCCTTCAGCCGGTCTTCCCAGAACTCGCCCACTTCCTTCAGCACCGGCCAGGCCTGCTCGCGCAGGAAGGCCTTGTCCTGCGTGAACGCGTAGTGCTCCCAGAAGTGGCGCGCGTACCAGGCGTTGCCGGTCATGTTCCACAGGTAGCTCTGTGCGCCGAAGGGGTTGGTCTCGGTGCGCACGGTCCAGCCACGCACGGGGCGGCCGTCCTTCAGGAAGGTCTCGACGGGCGGCTGCACGGAGTTGTCCCACGGCGGCGTCTCGGGCGGCAGCGAGGCGGGGTCTTTCAGTGCCTGCATCGCGCGCTCGGCCACGGGGCGGCGCCATTCGGGGATGAGGCGCTGCACGAAGCGATGCAGCGGCCGCGCGGCGTCGGCGAGGTGGGTCACCTCGGCCGGCCAGTAGTTCATCTGCAGGTTGATGTTGGAGTGGTAGTCGCTGTTCCACGGCGGCTGCAGGTGGTCGTTCCACAGGCCCTGCAGGTTGGCGGGCAACGCGTCACGCGAGCTGCTGGCGAGCAGGTAGCGGCCGTAGTGGAAGTACAGCGCCTCCAGTTCCGGGTCGCCGCCGCTCCGGGTGTAGGCGGCCAGGCGGGCGTCGGTCGTCAGTGCACGGCGGTCGGCGGGGCTGGCGCCCAGGTCCAGCTGCACGCGGCCCAGCAGCGAGGCCACGTCTCGTTCGTGGTCGGCGCGCAGCTGCGGCCAGGGCTTGGCGGCGGCCACCTGCGCCTGCACGCGCGGCAGCGGCGGCAGGCTGTCGGCAAAGCTCGTGCCGGCGCCGAGGAGGATCGTCAGCGCGTTGACACCGCGGAAGGTCAGCGTGTCGCCGTCGATGGCGACCGTGCCGCCGTCGTGCTGCACGCGCAGCTGGCTGGCGTAGGCCAGGCTGTTGGGCAGCGTGCCGGTGGCCGTCAGCGTCTGGCCGGCGGCGCTGAGTGCCGCGCCGTGGCGGTCGGTCAGCGCGATGCGGCCGTTGTAGCGGCCGGGCCGGTCGGCCGTGAGCCGCCACGCGATGACCTGCGCCGGGTGGCTGGCGAGGGCCTCGCGCGTGAAGCGCGTGCCGGCCTGCGTGTAGCGCACGCGGTTCACCGCGCGGGCGATGTCCAGCTCGCGGCGGTAGCCGGTCACGGGGGCGTCGGCGCCGTCCAGCGTCAGCACCGCGTCGCCGAACGGCTGGTAGGCGCCCATCGTCTGGGCGTCGCCGGTCCACAGCGTGATGTCGTTGAACTGCAACCGGTCGCGCGCGACCTGGCCGAACAGCATCGCGCCGAGGCGACCGTTGCCGATGGGCAGCGCCTGCTGCTCCCAGCCCTGTGGTGTGTCGGGTGCCGGCGTGGCATAGCGCAGCACCAGCTCCGCGGCCTGCAGCGGCAGCGCGAGGGCCAGCAGGGCGGTGACGACCAGACGCTTCATGCCTTCGGTTTGCCGATGACGACGCCGCGCCCTTCCGGCGCCAGGTAGACGACGCCGAACTCCAGCGGGTCCGCGGCCAGCGCGTTGAGGCGGCCGTAGCGGTGGGCGTCGTCGTTGATGCGCTGCCAGGTCGCGCCGGTGTCGACGGAGCGGAACAGGCCTTCGACGTCCTGGCCGCCCACCTTCACGCGGCCCCACACGTAGACCGCGTGGTAGGCCGCGCCGGGTGCCGCCTTGCCGACGGCCACGCGCCACGGTTCGACGACGCCGCGCACGCCCTGAGGCTTGCTGTCCACGCCGGGCAGGTGCAGCAGGCCGTCGGGCAGCGCCAGCCAGAGGTCGCGCAGCTGGCCCGGTGCGCAGACGAGTTGTGCGCTCTGCCAGTTCTGCAGCTTGGGCAGGCCGGTGATGCCGGGCTGGAAGCTGGCGCCGCCGTCGGTGCTGGTGAGGATGCGGCCGTTGGCACGGTCGAACACGTGGAACACGCCTTCGACGGTGCGGTCGGCCACGGGCGTGAGCGTCACGTCGCGTTCGGCCGGCCAGCCCTGGCTCGCGGTCCAGGTCTTGCCGCGGTCGCGCGAGCACAGTGCCGGCTGCTTGTCGGGTGCCCACAGGAAGAAGCCCCCCTTGGCCGACACGGCCACCTGGCCGCTGGATGCGGTCCAGCCCTCGGGCGTCTTGGTGTTGCGCGTGGACGGGCCGAACGCGCGCCAGCTGGCGCCGCCGTCGGGCGACCAGTAGCCGCCGTTGGCCGCCGCGTCGGACGTGCGCGCGACGATGCCCGGGTTCAACTCCGCATAGGACACCGAACGGCAGGTTTCGCCGGCTGGCATAAACAAGCCGGTCTTCGGGCCTTGCGCCAGGTCGTCCCACGCGGCGCCGGACACGTCGCCCATGGCCGCCAGCAGCGACGCGCCGCCGGACGGGCTTTCCAGCCCCAGCACGGCGGTCTCTTCCAGGTTGTCGACGGTGAACGCCCAGTTCACCTTGGGAGCGCCGAGGTTGCCGGTCATCCACAGGCCGTAGCCGGTGCCGTAGACGGCGTGGTCGCCGTCGTGCGGGTCGATCTTGAAGTCGGCCAGCCAGTGGCCCTGCTGATGGTGCGTCTTGGCCTGGTAGGCCTGCAGCCACGGGTGCGTGCTCGCGTCGAACGCGGAGCGCGGGCTCAGCGGCGCCCAGCTGGCGCCGAAGTCGTCGGAGACGTAGAGCTCGTCGCCCTGGCTCCAGCGCTCGATGGTGGTGACGACGACGCGGCCGGGGCGCTTGGCGTCGACGTCCAGCCCCGAGTAGCCGAAGGTCTGGCCGCCGCCAGGCCGGACTGGCGTGATGTCGCGCCAGCGGCCGTCCGGCGCGCGGCGCCAGACGCTGCCGGTCTTGGCGTAGCTGGGGTTGACGACCTGGCCGGCGTCGCCGGCGGCGAGGCTGACGTACAGCGAGCCGTCCGGCCCGAGTGCCGCGCGCTGCGGCGCCTGTGCGGGCAGCTCGGCGATGCGCGTGAACGTGGCGCCGTCGTCGGTGGAGACGAACAGGCCGGGCTGGTCGTGGCTGCCGGCATAGACCGTGCGCGGGCCGGCGAACAGCACCAGCGACACGTGCCGGGCCGGGAAGCCGCCGACGCGGCTGAAGCTGCGGCCGCGGTCGGTGCTCTGCAGCAGGCCGTCCTGCGTGGTGCCCAGCAGCAGGCGCTCGGGGCGGCGCGGGTCCACCTGCAGGCGCTCGCCGCTGCCGCGGCCGGGGCCGTTGCCGGCGAGCCTGATGCCCAGCTCGTGCAAGGTCCACGTCGCGCCGCGGTCGGTGGACGCCAGCAGCGCCGCCTTGCGCGCCCACTCGCCGGTGTAGAGGCCGCAGGCGGCGTAGACGCGGTTGGCGTCGGTCGGGTCCACCGCGAGGCTGAGCACGCCCATCAGGTCGGCGTCGGCCTTGGGCAGGTGGTCCAGCAGCGGCAGCCAGCGCCTGGCCGCGGGGTCGAAGCGGTAGGCGCCGCCGATGTCGGTGCGCGCGTACAGCAGGCCGCGCTCGGCGGGGTGGAACACGAAGCCGTCGATGAAGCCGCCAGCGCCGTAGGTGAGGCTGCGCCAGTCGTACGACGGCGCGTTGTCGGCCGCCCAGGCGGGCAGCGCGAGCAGGCCTGCGGCCTGCAGCAGGTGGCGGCGCTGCATCATGGCTGCGCCGGACGGCCCATCTTGACCTTGAGCATCATCGGCTCGGCGGGGAGGTTCAGGCCGTAGTCGACCTGGTCGCCGTTCCACACGCGCTCCATGACCCAGCGGCCCTGTGCGTCGAAGCGGCCCTGCTCGGCGCGCAGCATCATGCCCTTGGTGCCTTCGGCGGGCTCCATGCGCACGCGCACGCGATGGCCGATGACGAGGAACTCGTCGGGCGCGATCTGCGCGATGGCGGCGCCGCCGCCCGGCTCCTCGGTGCCGGCTGCGGGCTTGGCGAACTCGCCGCCCCACGCGGCCTCGCCGAAGCGGCCCAGGCGGTAGGTCAGCTTGGCGCTCCAGCCGGGGAAGTCCAGCTGCTGGGGCTTGCGGTCGTCGCCTTCACCGATGCCCTGGGTCTTGCCGTCGAACGCCCACTGCGCCCACTGGCGCTGGATGGGCGCGAACATGCGGTAGACGCGCTCGAAGGGCTCGACGATGGTCTTGTCGGTGGCCGTCGCGCCCAGCGGGTGGTTGCTGTAGTCGAAGTAGTCGATGCCGAACGGCGACACGCCGATGGCGCCGCGGCCCAGCATCGCGTACAGGAAGCGGCCATAGGCCGGCTTGGTGCCGATCTCGGGCACCCACAGCGCGTTGTCGGCGCGCCCGAACAGGCGCAGATTGGCGTTCACCTGGGCGGATTCGGGGTTGTAGATGTCCGGCGCGACGATGTCGACGGCGGGTGCGGCGGCCTTGTAGATGTCGATGACGTCCCAGGTCGGGCCGCCGCTGGCGAAGTCCTTGTTCCAGGGCTTGGGCGGCTGCTCCAGCGGGTTGCGCAGCGCGTTGTTCACGTACATGGGCAGGTCGTAGACGGCCTTGCCGGCCGCGGCGATCTCGCCGATGTAGCGGGCGATGGCCCAGGCGTGGAAGTACTCGTCGGCGTAGTCGCCGTAGACCTCGCGCCAGGTGCCCGTGGCCGCAGCTTTGGGCTTCTGGCGCGCCAGCACGGCGGCGGGCACCGGCTGCTCGAACGCGGCCTGCGCGGCGGGGCTGAAATCGCGCACCAGGCCGTAGGTGCCCACCTCGTTCTCCACCTGCACCATCAGCACGGTGCGTTCGGTCGAGTCGAGCTTCTTCAGGTGGCCCATCAGCGCGACGAAGGCGCGCTTGTCGGCCTTCAGCGTCTCGGCGCCGAAGGGGCTGAGGCTGTAGTTCGAGCTGCCGTCGCGGTCCCGGTTGAAGGGGAAGCGCTTGGGGTCGAGCTTGACCCACTCGGGCGTGTACTGCGCGCTGGTGTTCTTCCAGGTGCCGAACCACAGGATCACCAGCCGCTTCTTCTGCGCGCGGGCCTGCTTGACGAGGGTGTCGACGAAGCTGAAGTCGAACCGGCCCTCGACGGGCTCGACCTGCTCCCACGCCACCGGCATCAGCACGGTGTTGGCCTTCAGGTCGTTGGCGGCGGCCCAGACGGGCTGGAGCGCGCCGGGGTAATTGCTGGAGTTGTGCGCCTGCGCGCCGAGGATGAGGAAGGGCTTGCCGTCGACCAACAGCGCATGGCGGCCGTTCTGGCTGACGAGGCGGGGCGCTTCGGCCGACAACGCGGGCTGGGCGGCCAGCGAAGCGGCACACGCGAGCAGGGAGATGAGGAGCTTGCGCATGAGGCGATGGGAGGTAGGAGCCAAAAAATAGCCGGCGGCGGCGTGGGCCGCCGCCGGCAAGGCTTGCTGGGCCCGGAGCTTAGTAGCTGTAGCGCATCTGCAGCGTGTAGCGCGGACCGGTGGCGAACCAGGCGCGGCCCTTCATGCCGATGTGCTGCTGCATGAGCTGCTTGTAGGTCGAGTCGGTCAGGTTCTGACCTTCCAGGCCCACCGTGAACTGGTCGGTGATCTTGTAGAACACGCTGGCGTCCACCTGGCCGAAACCGTCGGCCCACGTGGGCAGACCCCAGGCGACGTTGGTCTGGCCCTTCGTGGGGCTGTTGGGGTTGGTGTCCAGGCCATCACCGCCCTGCGTGCCGTTCACGTTGACGTTCTGCAGGTACTTGGAGCGCCAGCTGTACGCCACGCGCGCCGAGAACGGGCCGCGGTCGAACATGAAGGCCAGGTTGAACGCGTTCTTCGACAGGTTCTGCAGCGGCAGGTTGCCGAAGGTGCGGCCATCCACATCGCAGCCGTTGAGGTTCAGGTTGACGTTGGCGGCCGAGTTGCCGCCCGAGCAGTACAGCTGTTGCACCGGCGTCTTCAGCTTGGTGCTGCTGTCCACGTAGGTGTAGTTGGCCTGCATGCCCAGGCCCGACAGCCAGCCCGGCAGGAAGTCGAAGTAGGTCTGGTAGGCCAGCTCGATGCCCTTGGCATGGCCGTCGGCGCCGTTGATGGGCGTGGTGACGGTGAAGTCGTACAGCTTGCCGGCCACATCGGGCAGCTGCTTGATGGACGTCTGGTTCAGGATGACGTCGCTGAGCTTCTTGTAGAACACCGCGCCGGTCAGCGAACTGGACTTGTTGATGTACCACTCGGCCGTCAGGTCCGCCTGCGTGGAGCGGATGGGCTTGAGCATCGGGTTGCCCGAGGCTTCGCCGGTGAAGCTGACGCTGTCGACCGTGGTCACGGTGTTGGGGGCCGTGCCGGTGGTCGTCGACTTGAAGTCCTGCGTGAGCTTGGTGTAGGCCTGCATCTGCGAGAAGTCGGGGCGGGTCATGCCCTTGCCGAGCGCAAAGCGGTATTGCAGGTCGCTGCCGGCCTTCATGCGCAGGTTCAGCGTCGGCAGCACGTTGGTGTAGCTGTTCTCGTAGCTCTTGGCTTCCTCGTAGCTGGGCATGATGGGCACCGGCACCCCCAGCGCTCCCGGAGGCGCCGCCTTGCCGCTGAAGACGGTGTAGCCATGCGCGGTGGACGACGTGTGCACGACGCGCACGCCGACATTGCCGTCGATGGGGTACTTCAGGTCCTCGAAGCCGAAGCGCAGCTGCGCGTAGCCGGCCTGCGTGCGCTCATCCTGGTCGTTGTTGCCGGACGGGTCGACGCCGAAGGTGGCGGGGCTCCACGGCACCGACGACCAGGACTCCTTGCAGATCTGCGCGCCGACGCCGTTCTTGGCCTCGCACTGCGCCAGGCCGTAGCCGTGCAGCTGCTGGTAGCTCTGCGGGAAATTGGCGGCCAGTGCGCGGTCCGGGAAGATCAGCGACGGCACCGAGGCCTTGCCGTTGAAGAAGTTCGGGAAGTTGTAGACGTGCGTGCCGCTGGCGTACTTGGGGTTGCTCAGGCGCGCGACGTCGTCGATGGCCCAGCCCTGCTGCCAGGTCTGCGTGATGGCCGCCCAGTGGTAGCCGGGGCGCGAGTTGACCGACTCCGCGTTGCGCTTGGCCAAGCGCAGGCCGAAGCGCAGGTCCTGCAGCACGGCGTGGTCGAAGTTGAACTTGGCGTCGCCCTTCCACGCGGTCTCGGTCGCCGTGCTCTTGCTCATGTCCTCCATCGTGAAGGCCCAGTAGTTCTTGGCCGGGTCGAGGAGGGCGGCGCGCGACGCGTCGTCGAACACCAGCGTCGGGTAGGTGCCGCGCAGGTCCAGCGTCTCCTTGAGCATCTGCACGCCGGTGGCGACGGTGGAGTCGAAGCTGTCGGTCTTGGCCTTGATGTGCTGCAGGTCGGACTTGAGCGTCCAGCGCTCGCTGGGCTTCCAGGTCACGTTCCAGCCCACGTCGCGCGTGGTGGAGTTGCGGAAGGCGATGCGGGTGTCGGCGCCGAAGTCGATGGGCGAGCCGTCGCTGTTGCTCAGCGTGCCGTAGACCATCGCGCCGTTGGCGTCGAACTGGCCGTCGGCGACCTTGATCTTGTACGGCGAGGACTGCGCAAAGATCGCGTTCTCCGTCCAGTCCATGCGGTACTTGGACTTGAAGTAGGTCAGCGACGATTCCAGCGCCTCGTTCTTCCACTGCAGCGCGGCATAGGTGCCCTTGCGCTTGCGGTCGAACTCCAGCGTGCGCCACTGCGCGCCCTTCGGGATCCACAGCGTCGTGCCGGCGGCCTGGTTGGCGACGGCGTCGGTGCGCGGATAGTAGGGCTCGACCTGGAAGGCGTCGGTGCGGGTGCCGCTTTCCGACGAGGCCAGGCTGATCAGCGCGCCGACGCGGCCGATGGGCGTGTCCCAGCGGTTGGACAGCAGGCCCGAGAACGACGGCGCGCGCGTGCCCTTGAGCTTGGAATAGGTGGTCTGCGCCGACAGCGAGGCCTTGAAGCCGGGGTAGTCGAACGGCAGCGCGGTGCGCAGGTTCACGAGGCCGCCGATGGAGCCTTCGATCTGCTCGGCCGACGGGTTCTTGTAGACGTCCACGGCCGCCATCAGTTCGGGCGGCACGTCCTCGAAGTTCAGCGCGCGGCCGCCGTTGGCGGAGAACGAGTCACGGCCGTTCAGCTCGGAGCGCACGTAGGTGAGGCCGCGGATGGTGACGCCGGAGCCCTCCACCGAGTAGTGCTCGGGGTCGCCCTTGGACATGGTGCGGTCGATGGTCACGCCGACGATGCGCTGCAGCACCTCGGTGACGGAGCGGTCGGGCAGGGCGCCCATGTCTTCCGAGACGATGGAGTCGACGATCTCGTCGGAGTCCTGCTTGATCTTCTGTGCCGACTGCAGCGCGGCGCGCTTGCCCGACACGACGACGGTCTCGACCTTCTGGGTGGGCGCCGGGGCCGGCGCGGTCTGCGCCATCGCCAGGCCGCTGCTGAGCAGCGCGGCCTGGGCGGCGGCGAGGGAAATCAGGGTTCTCTGGGGCTGGTTCACAGTTGTCTCCTCTGGATGTGCTCGTTGGCACGGGGGGCTGGTGTTGCCGGGTACTGCTGCTGGTTCGGCGGGAATGGGTGGGGGTCAACATCGCCCGCGCCGACGGGGGCTGGCTGCGGCTCGGGTGGTCGCCATGTCAGCGGTGTCGGTGGGCGCGGGCTGGGGGTTGGGGCGCAAGCGATCAGCCGCAGAAGCGGTTGACGAGGTTCTCCAGGACCTCCTGGCGGCCCGACACGGGCGCGACGTCCGCGTTCTTCGCGAGCACGTCGTCGGCCAGCTCGGCGAGCGAGCGCTTGCCCGACAGGATGTCCTGGCCGGCGGGCGTGTCCCAGCCGGCATAACGCGCGTCCTGCGCGGCCTGCAGGCGGCCGTCGTTGATCATCTTCTCGGCCACCAGCAGCGCCTGCGCGCAGACGTCCATGCCGCCGATGTGGCCGTGGAACAGGTCGGCCGCGTCGATGCTCTGGCGGCGCACCTTGGCGTCGAAGTTCAGGCCGCCCGAGCCCAGGCCGCCGGCCTTGAGCACGTGGTACAGCGCGATGGCCGTCTCGGGCACGTTGTTGGGGAACTGGTCGGTGTCCCAGCCCAGCTGCGGGTCACCGCGGTTCATGTCCAGGCTGCCGAGGATGCCCAGGGCGCCGGCGGTGGCGATCTCGTGCTCGAAGCTGTGGCCCGACAGCGTCGCGTGGTTGGCCTCGATGTTGACCTTGACTTCCTTCTCCAGCCCGTAGCGCACGAGGAAGCCGTAGACGGTGGCGGTGTCGAAGTCGTACTGGTGCTTGGACGGCTCGCGCGGCTTGGGCTCGATGAGGATGGCGCCCTTGAAACCGATCTTGTGCTTGTGCTCGACGACCATGGTCAGGAAGCGGCCCAGCTGGTCCATCTCCTGGGCGAGGCGCGTGTTCAGCAGCGTCTCGTAGCCCTCGCGGCCGCCCCACAGCACGTAGTTCTCGCCGCCCAGCTTCAGCGTGGCCTCCAGCGCGTCGCGCACCTGCAGCGCGGCCATCTTGAAGATCTCGGGGTCGGGGTTGCTCGCGGCGCCCGACATGAAGCGGCGGTGGCTGAACAGGTTGGCCGTGCCCCACAGCAGCTTCAGGCCTGTGGCCTGCTGCTTCTCGCCCAGCAGGTCGACGATGCGGTGGAAGTTGTCCTGGCTTTCGCGCGGCGTGGCGCCCTCGGGGGCGACGTCGCGGTCGTGGAAGCAGTAGTACGGCACGCCCAGCTTGGCGAAGAACTCGAAGGCCGCGTCGGCCTTGGCGCGCGCCAGTTCCATCGGCGAGCCGCCCTGGAACCAGGGGCGCTCGAAGGTGGCGCCGCCGAACGGGTCCAGGCCGGTCCACACGAAGTTGTGCCAGTAGCAGGCGGCGAAGCGCAGGTGGTCTTCCATGCGCTTGCCCAGCACGAGGCGGTCCTTGTCGTAGTGCTTGAAGGCCAGGTCGTTCGGGCTGTCGGCACCTTCAAAGCGGATGGGCTGGATATGTTCGAAGTAGCTCATGGCAGGGGGGCAGGTCATGCGCCTTTGAGGCGCTGGTACAGGTCACGGAAGCGCGCCAGGCGCGGGGCCAGGCGGGCGTGGCGTGTGGAACTCGGCGCGAAGCGCGCGGAGATGGCGGGGCGGGTGCAGACGTCGGCGACCTGGCCGCCCGTGGCGAGCCAGCCGAGCCGTGCCGCGCCCAGGGCGCCGCCGGCCTCGCTGCCGGCGTGCACGACGATCTCCACGTCCAGCGCATCGGCGATCAGCTGCGCCCAGTACGGGCTGCGCGAACCGCCGCCGACGAGCGACAGCTGGCGCACCTGGGTGCCGGCGGCCCGCAGCGCGGCCAGCCCGTCGGCCAGACCGAAGGCCACGCCTTCGAGCACGGCGTAGGTGCAGTCGGCGCGTGTCGTCCGGCTCTTCAGGCCGTGGAACACGCCGGGCGCGAACGGGTCGTTGTGCGGCGTGCGCTCGCCGGCCAGGTAGGGCAGGAAGATTGGCGCTGCGTCGGTGACTGCGCTGTCATTGCGCGCCAGTTCGGCCAGCAACGTGCTTTCGTGCAGGCCCACCAGGTTGCAGAACCAGCGCAGGCAGCTGGCGGCCGACAGCATGACGCTCATCTGGTGCCAGCGCGCCGGCAGCGCGTGGCAGAAGGCATGGACGGCGGAGGCGGGGTTGGGCCGGTAGCGGTCGTTGACGACGAACAGCACGCCCGACGTGCCGAGCGAGATGAAGCCATTACCGGGCTGCGTGGCGCCGATGCCGATGGCGCTGGCGGCGTTGTCGCCCGCGCCGCCGGCCACGATGACTTCGGCGCCCAGGCCCCAGGCGGCCGCGAGTTCGGGCCGCAGCACGCCGCTGGGCTCGCTGGCCTCCACGAGGCGCGGCATGTGGGCGCGCGTCAGGCCGGTGGCGGCCAGCAGCTCGTCGGACCAGTCGCGGCGCGCCACGTCCAGCCACAGCGTGCCGGCGGCGTCGGACGGGTCGCTGACCTTCTCGCCCGTCAGCTGCAGGCGCAGCCAGTCCTTGGGCAGCAGCACGCTGGCCACGCGGGCGAAGACGTCGGGCTCGTGCCTGCTGACCCACAGCAGCTTGGGCGCCGTGAAGCCGGGCATCGCGAGGTTGCCGGCGATGTCGTGCAGCGCCGGCGCGGCGGCTTCCAGCTCGGCGCACTCGGTGTGGCAGCGGCCGTCGTTCCACAGGATGGCGGGTCGCAGCACGGTGTCATCGCTGCCCAGCAGCACGGCGCCGTGCATCTGGCCCGACAGACCGATGCCGCGCACCTGCGCGAACTCGGCCGGGTGGGCGTTGCGCAGCTGGGCGACGGCGGCTTGCGTGGCCGTCCACCAGTCGGCCGGGTGCTGCTCGGACCACAGCGGCTGCGGGCTCTGCAGCGTGAGCGTGCTGCCCGCGGTGCCGACGATGGCGCCACGGCCGTCGAGCAGCAGCAGCTTGACTTCGGACGTGCCGAGATCGATGCCCAGATACATCAGGCGGTTTCCTCGAGAGTGAGTGCCACGCCGGTGTCGGCCAGCGGCAGCGCCGGGCGCGTGAGCCGGTAGCGCGCCAGCGCGGCGGCGCCCACGGCGACGGCGTTGGCACCGAAGCGCGACGTGCGCACGCTGGGCGGCGGCAGGTTGGCGGCGCTGGCGTAGTCCAGCAGCGTGTCCAGCGCCGGTTGCAGGAAGGGCTCGCCCAGCTCGACCACCGAGCCGCCCAGCACGATGCAGCAGGGGTCGTAGGCGGTGGCGAGGTTCTGCAGCAGCACGCCCAGGTTGCGGCCGGCGGAGTTGACGGCCTTCAGCGTCTCGGCGTCTTCATCCACCAGGTGGGCGCGCACCTCGGCCAGCGAGCGCAGTGCGGTGCCGTCCTGGCTGCCGCCCAGCATCGCGCGGGTGGCGATCAGCGCCTCGGCGCAGCCGCGGCGGCCACAGGAGCAGCGCGGGCCGTTCAGCTGCAGCACCATGTGGCCCACCTCGCCGGCAAAGCCGCGGCTGCCGGTCAGAAGCCGGTCGCCGACGATGACGCCGGCGCCCAGGCCCTGGTTGATGGAGACGTACAGCAGCGGGTCGGACGCGGGCGACGGGTTGAACTCCAGCTCGCCCAACGCGGCGACGTCGGCCTCGTTCTGCAGGAACAGCGGCACGCCGGCCAGCAGCGTGTCCTGCAGCTTCTCGGCCAGCAGCGCGCCGACGGGAATGTCGCGCCAGCCGAGGTTGGGCGCGAAGTTCAGCACCCCGCGCGCCTCGTTGACGCCGCCGGGCAGGCCCACGCCGATGCCGAGGATCTGCTGGCTGGCATCCAGCTGCTTGCGCACCTTCAGCAGCGCCGTGGCCAGCGTGGCGATGCAGGCCTTGGCCGTGCGGCTGGCGCCGTAGCTGGCGACGGCGCAGGCGCGCAGCTCGCCGGTCAGCGACGTGGCGACGACGCGCACGGACTCGATGCCTACCTCGGCACCCAGCAGCAGCAGGCGGGCCGGGTCGATGAACAGCGGCGTGGGGCGGCGGCCCAGGTCGCCGGTGGCGACGACTTCGCTCTCCACCAGCCAGCCCTCGGCCACCAGTTCGCGCACCAGCAGGCTGACGGTGGACTTCGTCAGGCCCACGGCGCCGGCCAGGTCGGCCCGCGACAGGCCCGGGTGGGCACAGAGGTGCCTCACCAGCGCCATGCGGTTGATGACCTTCAGCAACTGCTGACTACCGGCGGCTTCAGCCTGCAACGCTTGTCTCCTTGTTGTGCCCTGGAGTCCAGGTTTTTGGACATATTAGTTCGGCCGTCGCACGAAGTAAATTGGGTGAAAGCCCCTAGCGCGTTCCGCAACGCTGCGCCGAAGATGGCGCCGCGCCAGGCCGCCGAGGCGGTCGGGCCAGCCGTCATCCGCAAGGGTGGCCAAGCGAAGAGGCAGGCCTCGCGCCGCCGATCGGAGACAACCAGGAACCCCTCATGAAGTTCACTGACGGACAGTGGATGCTTCAGCCGGGCGTCGCCGCGCACTACGCGGCCGAGGCCTACGCCGTTGACGTCCACGAAGACCGCCTTGTCGTGCTCGCCACGACGCGCCCCATCAAGCACCGCGGCGACACGCTGCAGGGCCCCACGCTCACCGTGACGCTGAGCTCGCCGCTGCCCGGCGTCATCCGCGTCAGCGTGGCGCACTACACCGCGTCGAGCGCGCCGCGCCTGCACATCCCCATGGTGGGCGCCAGCCATCCCGCCGTGCAGATCGTCGACGGCGAGACCCAGGCCACGCTGACCTCGGGCGCGATCTCGGTCGACGTGAAGAAGGGCGAGGGCTGGGGCCTCACGTTCCGCGAAGGCGAGCGCGTGCTCACCAAGAGCGACTGGCGCGGCCTGGGCTACATCCAGTGGGCCGGCAAGGACGGCATCACGCGCAACCACGTGCACGAGCAGCTGACGCTGGCCGTCGGCGAGAACGTGTACGGCCTGGGTGAGCGCTTCACGCCGTTCGTCAAGAACGGCCAGGTCGTCGAGAACACCAACAAGGACGGCGGCACCGCCTGCGAGCAGGCCTACAAGAACGTGCCGTTCTACCTGACCAGCCGTGGCTACGGCGTGCTCGTCAACGAGGCCGGCCCGGTGTCCTTCGAGGTCGGCTCGGAGAAGGTGGCCCGCGTGCAGTTCAGCCGCGAGGGTGAGAGCCTGGACTACTGCGTCATCGCCGGCCCCACGCCCAAGGATGTCGTGTCCCGGTTGACAGCGCTGACAGGCCGCGCGCCGCTGCCGCCGGCGTGGAGCTTCGGCCTGTGGCTGACGACGTCCTTCACGACGAAGTACGACGAGGCCACGGCCACGCACTTCATCGACGAGATGGCCCGCCGCGAGCTGCCGCTGTCGGTCTTCCACTTCGACTGCTTCTGGATGCGCGAGTTCCAGTGGTGCGACTTCGCCTGGGACCCGCGCGGCTTCCCCGATCCCGAGGCCATGCTGGCGCGCCTGCATGCCAAGGGCCTGAAGATCAGCCTCTGGATCAACCCCTACGTGGCGCAGAAGTCGCCGCTGTTCGCCGAAGGGGTGCGCGAGGGCTACTTCATCAAGCGGACGAACGGCCTGACCTTCCAGACCGACCTGTGGCAGCCCGGCATGGCCATCGTGGACTTCACGAACCCCGCCGCCAAGGCCTGGTACCAGGGCCACCTGCGCCGCCTGCTGGACCAGGGCGCCGACTGTTTCAAGACCGACTTCGGCGAGCGCATCCCGAGCGAGGGCGTGCAGTACTTCGACGGCTCCGATCCTGTCGAGATGCACAACCTCTACGCGCTGCAATACAACGAGGCCGTGTTCGAGCTGCTGCAGGAGCGCCAGGGCCGCGACGCCATCGTCTTCGCCCGCTCCACCTACGCGTCGGGCCAGCGCTTCCCGGTGCACTGGGGTGGTGACTGCTGGAGCACCTTCGAGTCCATGGCCGAGAGCCTGCGCGGCGGCCTGTCGCTCACGAGTTGCGGCTTCGCGTTCTGGAGCCACGACATCGGCGGCTTCGAGGGCAAGCCGCCGCCGGCCGTCTACAAGCGCTGGATCCAGTTCGGCCTGATGTCCTCGCACAGCCGCCTGCACGGCAGCAGCAGCTACCGGGTGCCATGGCTGGTGGACGAGGAGAGCTGCGACGTGCTGCGCGTCTTCACGCGGCTCAAGCACCAGCTCATGCCCTACCTCTACGCCAAGGCGCACGAGGCGACGGAGACGGGCGTGCCGCTGATGCGCGCGATGCTGCTGGAGCATCCGCAGGACCCGGCCTGCACGACGCTGGACCGGCAGTACCAGCTGGGCGAGAGCCTGCTCGTCGCGCCCGTGTTCACCGAGAGCGGCGAGGTGGAGGTGTACCTGCCCGAGGGCACGTGGACGCACCTGCTGTCGGGCGAGAAGAAGGCCGGCGGCCGCTGGTACCGCGAGACGCACGACTTCCTGTCGATGCCGCTCTATGCGGCACCGAACAGCGTCATCCCGTGGGGCGCCGAGACCGACAAGCCCGACTACGACTACGCCCGCGGCACCGTGCTGCGCGTGTTCGAGCTGGCGGATGGCGCCAGTGCGACCTTCACGGTCGTGGGCCTGGACGGCCACGTCGCGGCGCGCGGCACGGTCAGCCGCGCCGGCAGCCAGTACACGGCCCGGGTCACCGACGGCGCGCTGCGCGACTGGGGCCTGGACGTGGACGGCCGGCGCAGCCCGGTGCTGGCCGAAGGTGCCACGCTGAGCTGGGGCGGCTGATGCCCCCGGCCGCCGCCGCCCACCCGGGCCGGCGGCGGCCCGCCCCCGGCACAGGCTCCGATCGCCGGGGTCTGGATAGCGCTGTCAGAATCCCGCTGCCATGAAGCCAACCCGTCTGCCGCGCCACGCGGCTCCCTCCTTCTTCCGGCGCCTTGCGGCCGGCCTGCTGGCCGCGGCCGGCGCGTTCGGCGCGCAGGCCCAGGGCATTGCCGTCAACCAGGTGGGCTACCTGCCCGCCGCCGCCAAATGGGCCGCGCTGCCGGCCGACGCGGCCGACGAGTTCCGCGTCGTGCGCGTGGGCAGTGGCGACGTCGTGCTGCGTGGCCGCCTGGGCCCTGCGCAGACCTGGGCCCCGGCCGGTGCCGCCGTGCGCCTGGCCGACGTCTCCGCGCTGACCGACGTGGGCGAGTACGAGCTGCGCGTGGACGGCCAGCCGGCCTCGCCGCGCATCCGCATCGCGCCCGATGCCTACGCCGCGCTGAACGCCGCCAGCCTGAAGGCCTTCTACTTCAACCGCGCCAGCACCGCGCTGCAGTCGCGCCACGCCGGCCGCTGGGCGCGCGCTGCCGGCCACCCCGACACCGACGTGCTGGTGCACGCATCGGCCGCCAGCGACAAGCGCCCCGAGGGCACGCGCCTGTCGTCGCCCAAGGGCTGGTACGACGCGGGCGACTACAACAAGTACATCGTCAACTCCGGCATCAGCGTCTACACGCTGCTGGCCGCGTGGGAGCAGTTCCCCGAGCTGTTCAAGGCGCAGCAGCTCGACATCCCGGAAAGCGGCAACGACCTGCCCGACGTGCTGGACGAGGTGCTGTGGAACCTCGACTGGATGCTGACGATGCAGGACCCCGCCGATGGCGGCGTCTATCACAAGCTCACCAACCTGGGCTTCGACGGCAGCCAGATGCCGCACGAAGCACGCGCGCCGCGCTACGTCGTCGCCAAGAGCACCGCCGCGGCGCTGGACTTCGCCGCCGTCATGGCCCAGGCCAGCCGAATCTTCAAGCCCTTCGAGGCTCAGCGGCCGGGGTTTTCCGCCCGCCTGCGCGAGGCGGCCATCGCCGCGTGGACATGGGCCCGCGCAAATCCGCAGTTCGCGTTCAAGAACCCGCCCGACGTGCGCACCGGCGAGTACGGTGACGCCCAGCTCGACGACGAATTCGCCTGGGCCGCCGCCGAGCTCTACCTCACGACCGGCAACGCCCACTACCGCGACGTGCTCGCGCTGGAGCGGCAAGCCATCCGCGTGCCCAGCTGGGGCGACGTCGTCGGGCTGGCCTGGATGAGCCTGGCCCAGCACCGCCAGAGCCTCTCGCGCGCCGATGCCGAGCTCGTCACGAAGCGCGTGACCGGCCTCGGCGACGAACTCGCCGCGGCCTGGCAGTCGTCTGCCTACCGGCTGACGATGCAGGGCCCGGCCGATTTCGTCTGGGGCAGCAACGCACACGCGCTGAACCAGGCACTGATGCTGATCCAGGCCTACCGGCTGGACGGCGACCGCCGCAAGCTCGACGCCGCGCAGTCCGTGCTGGACTACGTGCTGGGCCGCAACCCGCTGGGCCAGAGCTACGTGACCGGCTTCGGCGCCAAGCCGCCGCTGCACCCCCACCACCGCCCGTCCGAAGCCGACGGCATCGACGCGCCGGTGCCCGGCTTCCTCGCCGGCGGCCCCAACCCCGGCCAGCAGGACCAGACGAACTGCCCAGCCTATGCCTCCAAGCTGCCGGCCCTGTCCTACCTGGACCACCACTGCAGCTACGCCAGTAACGAGGTAGCCATCAACTGGAACGCGCCGCTCGTGTATGTATCGGCCGCGGTCCAGGCCCTGACGCCCAAGCCCCGCTGAGGGTTGGCGACAAGAACACGGAGACAAACATGACCACCCGCCAACGCCACCTGCTCACCTGGGTGCCCTCGCTCTACCTGGCCATGGGCCTGCCCAACGTGATGGTGGGCGTCGTCGCGGCCATCATCTACAAGAACCTCGGCGTGCCCAACGAGGACATCGCGCTCTACACCTCGCAGCTCTACCTGCCCTGGGTGTTGAAGCCCTTGTGGGCGCCGCTGCTGGAGGCCTACCGCAGCAAGCGCTTCTGGGTCATCAGCATGGAGTTCACGATGGCCGCCGCTTTGGGCCTCATCGCGCTGGTGCTGCCGCTGGCCGACTTCTTCAAGCTGTCGCTGGCCTTCTTCTGGATCGTCGGCTTCGCGTCGGCCACGCAGGACACCTGCGCCGACGGCGTGTTCATGACCACCGCGTCCAAGACCGACCAGGCCCGCTACGCCGGCCTGCAAGGCATGTGCTGGAACATGGGGGCGGTGGTGGCCTCCGGCCTGTTCGTGTCGCTCACCGGCTACCTGCACAACCACTTGGGGCTCCCCTGGGTGCAGTGCTGGACCGTCGTCGTGCTGCTCGCTGCGGGGGCGATGGCCGCGTTCGGCCTGTGGCATGTGCGCGTGCTGCCGCCCGGCGCGCCGCCGACGCGTCATGGCGAAGGCTTCGCGGGAGGCCTCAAGGCCAATGTGACGATCTGGGTCAGCTTCTTCCAGAAGCCGCAGATCTGGATGATGCTGGCCGTCATCTTCTTCTACCGCTTCGGTGAGGGCTTCATCGAGAAGTTCGGCCCATTGTTCCTGCTGGACGCCCGCGCCGCCGGCGGCCTGGCGCTGGACAACGAGACGCTGGGCCACATCAACGGCACCGTCGGCACGCTGACCTTCATCGCCGGCGCCTTCCTGGGCGGTTTCCTGGTGGCCAAGCGCACGCTGCCGCACAGCTTCTTCATCCTGGCCCTGGTGCTCAACATCCCGCACCTGACCTACTACTATCTCGCGCAAACGATGCCGACCGACGCGCTGACCGTCGCCGTCATCGTGTCCATCGAGAAATTCGGCTTCGGCATGGGCTCGGTGGGTCACATGCTCTACATGATGCAGCAGGTGGCACCGGGCCCGTTCCGCATGGCCCACTACGCGATGGCCACCGGCGTCATGGCGCTCACCAAGTGGGGCACGGGCACCGTCAGCGGCCTGCTGTGGAACCACGTCGGCCACAACTATTTGAGCTTCTTCGGCTGGGTGCTGATCTTCTCGATTCCGCCGGTCATCCTGGCCTGGCTGGCGCCGTTCCCGCACGACCACGAAGAGGTGGCCGCGGGCGACGCTGCTGCGCCCGCCGGAGCGCATTGATGAAGCTGCTGCTGACCATGGTGCTTGCCGCTGCCACCACCGCCGCCACGGCTGCCGAGCCTGGCTGCGCCGCTGACGTGCTGGGGACCTCACGCACGCTGACCCTCAAGCGGGAGGGCGCCGCCTGGGGCACCGCGCAGCACGCCGCGCTGCCGGGCCTGGCGCCGGGCGAGGTGGTGCTGACCTTCGACGACGGCCCACGGCCCGAGTCCACGCCGCTGGTGCTCAAGGCGCTGGCCGACCAGTGCGTGAAGGCCACGTTCTTCATGAACGGCGAGCCGATGAGCCGCCACCCCGCGCTGGCACGGCAGGTGCGAGATGCCGGACACACGGTGGGCATGCACGGCTATCGGCATGACAACTTCTCGCAGCTGCCGGCGGAGGACCAGGTGCGTGACCTCAAGGCCATGATCGCCGCCTACGTGGACGCGCTGGGCGTGCAGCCTGCGGCCTATCGCTTCCCTTTCCTAGCCGAGTCGCCGGTGCTGATGGGCGCGCTCTCGAAGCAGGGCATCACCGTGATGTCGGTCGACGCCGGCGCCGAGGACTGGCTTCCAGGCCAGTCGCCGCAGATGCTGGCCGACAAGCTGTTGGGCCAACTGGCCAAGTCGGGCGGCGGCATCGTGCTGCTGCATGACGCGCAGGACCAGACGGCGAAGGCGTTGCCGTTCCTGCTGCAGACGTTGAGGGCCAAGGGCTTCAAGGTGGTGCACCTGCGCTGGGAGTGATGGCGCAGCCCACCGCCAAGCCCGAAAGCCGTCTGGTGCGGCTGTTCGGTATGCCCCCTCTAGCACCGCCGAGCAGCGCAAGGTCTTGAGGGCGCGCGCGAAGCGCGCTTCGACAACTGACTCCGCGCAACTGTTTGAGCAGAGCGTAGCGGCGCGAGTTTTGCGCGGGCCCTCAAGGCCTGAGCAGCGCAGGGAACCCGAAGCGAAGCGGAGGGCGGTGCGGTCGGGGGGAGCTCTTTGCCTACTTTCTGGCGGTCCAGAAAGTAGGTCGCCCGCGGGGGCGAAATCCCCGCACCACAGTGGCCGGAAAGGTGCAGGTCGATGGGCCTCCTCGGCGAGGCAGACGCTTTGGCAACGGCGGGCTGCCGCGTGAGGCCCATGCCGGAAATCGCCCCGGCGGGCGACCTACTTTTTGAGCGACCAAAAAGTAGGCAAAAAGTCGCCCCCGATCCGCCCGGCCCTTTGCTTCGCAGCGGGCTTCCCTGCGGTACTCAAGCCTTGAGGCCTCGCGCAGAACTCGCTTCGCTACGCTGCGCTCAGACAACTGCGCGAAGTCAGGCCTTGAAGCGCGCTGCGCGCGCGGCCTCAAGGCTTTCCGTTCCTCGGCGGGCTCAGAGGGGGAGTGAAGAACAGCCGCTGCCAGCCGGTTTTCGGGTTTGGCTTTGTCGGGGGCCTCCAAGCAGAAAGGGCGAAAGGCCTGTCGGCCTTTCGCCCTCCGTCATGCCGCCAGTGCAGCGCGTGCCGGCGCTGGCGCGTAGTGGCTCAGCTGCATCGTGAACTGCGCGCGCCCCGAGCTGAGCGCGCGCAGCTGGCCGATGTAGCCGAACATCTGCGCCAGCGGCACGTGCGCTGTCACGACGATCGCGTTGCCGCGGGCGTCCTGGCCTTGCACGTGGCCGCGGCGGCGCAGCAGGTCGCCGATGACGTCGCCCAGGTAGTCCTGCGGCGTGATGACCTCGACGGCCATCAGCGGCTCCAGCACCACTGGCGCGGCCTTCAGCACCGCCTCGCGCAACGCCTGCGCCGCCGCCAGCTCGAAGGCCAGCGCCGACGAGTCGCGCACGTGGGCGCTGCCGTCAACCAGCACGGCCTCGAAGTCCACCAGCGGATAGCCCGCGAACGGGCCGGCCTGCGCCGCCTTGCGGATGCCCGCCTCCACCGCCGGAATGAACTCGCGCGGGATGGCTCCGCCCACCACCGTGCTCTCGAAGCGCAAGCCTTCACCGCGCGGCAGCGGCGCCATGCGCAGCGTCAGCTCGGCGAACTGGCCGGGGCCGCCACTCTGCTTCTTGTGCACATGGCGCACCTCGGCCGCGGCCGTGATGGTCTCGCGATAGGCCACCTGCGGGCGGCCCACCGCCACGTCCACGCCGAAGCGGGAACGCAGCTTCTCCACGGCCACTTCCAGCTGCAGCTCGCCCATGCCGGACAGCAGCGTCTGGCCCGAGTCGGCGTCCTGACGCAGCCGCAGCGACGGGTCCTCACGCACGAGCACGCCCAGGCCCTTCGCGAGGGCCGCGGCATCGGCCTGCGCGCGCGGCTCGATGGCGACGTCGATGACGGCCTCGGGCACGACGATGCTTTCCAGCACGGCAGCGTCCTTGGCGGACGCCAGCGTGTGCCCGGTCAGCACGTCCTTGAGCCCAACGACGCCCGCGATGTCGCCCGCGACGAGTTCGTCGCGCTCGACGCGGCGGTCGGCGTGGATCTCGTACAGCCGCGCCACGCGCTCCGCCTTGCCGGTGCTCGCGTTGAAGACCGTGTCGCCGCGCTTCAACCTGCCGCTGTAGACGCGCACGAACACCATCGCGCCGTGGTCGTCGGCGGTCAGCTTGAACGCAAGGGCAGACAGCGGGCCATCGGTCGACGCCGCGCCGGGCGCCTCGCCAGGGGCGGGCAGGTAGGCGACGACGGCATCCAGCAGCGGCTCCACGCCGCGGTTGCGGAAGGCCGAGCCGGCCAGCACGGGCACGAAGGCGCCCGCCAGCGTGCCGCGGCGCAGTGCCGCACGCACGCCGTCCAGTGGCAGTGCGTCGCCGCGCAGCCAGGCATCCAGCAGCGCGCAGTCCTGTTCCGCGGCGGCTTCCAGCAGCAGCGCGCGGGCGGCCTCGGCGGCAGCCTGCAGTTCGGGCGCGATGGCGTCCACACGCGGCGGCGCCTTCGCATCGTCGCGGTCCCAGACGAGGGCCTGCATCGTCAGCAGGTCCACCACGCCGCGGAACTCGGCTTCCGCGCCGATGGGCAGCTGCAGCGGCAGCGCGCGCACGCCCAGGCGTTCGCGCAGAGACGTGATGACGCGCTGGAAGTCCGCACCCGTGCGGTCCAGCTTGTTGACGAAGGCCAGGCGCGGCACGCGGTACTCGTCCGCGAGGCGCCAGTTGGTCTCGGTCTGCGGCTCCACGCCGGCCACGCCGTCGAACACGACGACGGCACCGTCCAGCACGCGCAGCGAGCGGCGCACCTCGAGGTTGAAGTCGATGTGGCCGGGCGTGTCGATCAGGTTGATCTGCGTGCCGTGCCAGTGCACGGTGGTCGCCGCGCTGTGGATGGTGATGCCGCGGGCGCGTTCCTGCGGGTCGAAGTCCATCGCGGTGTTGCCGTCGTTGACGTCGCCGATGCGATGGTTCTCGCCCGTGTAGAACAGGATGCGTTCGGTGGTGGTGGTCTTGCCCGCGTCGACGTGGGCGATGACGCCGATGTTGCGCAGGTTGCGGAAGGTGTTCGAGTTCATGGTGGTTCCTGATTCGGGTGGTTTTGCCAGCCCGGTGGAGGAACCACGGGGCTAGCGCTGGGTCAGGACGCCGAAGCGCGCACGCGACAGGCAGGGCCGAGCCGCGCTCCGGCGCTCGGGAATCGTGGCGATCAGCTTGTCGAAGGTGCGCGTGCGCATGGCTTGAGCTCTGGAAAAACAAAACCCCGGGAGGGACGAGCCTGCCGGGGTTGGGTTTGAACCGGAAGGCTTGGCGCCTTCCGAACACGGTCGAAGGGCGCTCAGGTGTTGAGGCGGGCTTGGGTCGTGTGGTTGATCTTCATGATGGGTGCGATTGTGCCGTGGTTCGGGAGAGGCCTTGGGGCTGTGGGGGCATCTGGCGCCACGGGCGCCGGTTTCAAGAGCGCCGATGTCGCCGCTGGCGGCGGAGCAATCAATCGGTTGAGTGAATGCCGCTTCTCGGTAGCGCGCCCGAGGCGGCCCGCGCGCCGCCCTTCCTAGACTGGGCTGGACCGCTCCGGCATCACAAGGAGTGGCACCGCGGCGGCGCCGGCGAAGGCGGCGCACGCGCCCCACAACGATTGGAGACTTTGCGATGAACCCTCTTCCGCGAGCGCGCCCGGCCGCGCTGAGCCTGGCGGCGGCCGCCTCGACCCTGTTCGCTTCGGCGCCGGCGCTGGCGGCCTTCGGCGTCACCGATGCCGGCGGCGTGCTCACCGTCGACAGCGGTGCGGGGCTGGTGTTCAAGGTCAGCAAGACCAATGGCGACATCACGAGCATGAAGCTCAACGGTGGCGCCGAACTGCTGGGCCAGACCAAGGGCTCGCACATCAGTTCCGGCCTGTCGGCCATGCCCGGTTACAGCGTGTCGGGCAGCACGGCGCTGATCACCATCCCCACGTCCACGCTCACCCACTACCTCGCGGTGCGCAGTGGCGAGAACATCGTCTACATGGCCACCCACATCACGGCCGAGCCGTCGGTGGGGGAGCTGCGCTGGATCACGCGGCTGAACCGCAGCGTCTTCACGGGCGTGCCCACAGAGTCCAACCACACCGGCAACACCGGTGCCATCGAGAGCACCGACGTCGTCGCCATGAGCGACGGCACCACGCGCTCCAAGTACTACGGCAACCAGCGCGCCAAGGACCTGACGCTGCGCGGAGTCACCGGCAGCGGTGTCGGCGTCTTCATGGCCTACGGCAACCGCGAGTCGTCGTCGGGCGGCCCGTTCTTCCGCGACATCCAGTTCAAGACCGACACCGACGTCGAGGTCACGAACTACATGAACTCGGGCCACAACCAGACCGAGGCCTTTCGCATGGGCCTGCACGGGCCCTATGCGATGGTCGTGACGACGGGCGCCACGCCGGCCGTGCCGGACATGGGCTGGATGTCCAGCCTCGGTCTCAACGGCTGGGTCGCCAGCGGCAGCCGCGGCAAGGTGGTGCTGAACGGCCTCACCGGCATGGACACGGCCTTCACGTACACGGTGGGTTTTGCCAACGGCACGGCGCAGTACTGGGGCACGGCCAGCAGCAGCGGTGCGGCCAGCGTCGCCGGCATGAAGCCGGGCAGCTACACGATGACCGTCTACAAGGGCGAGTTGGCGGTCCATTCGGAGCCGGTGACCGTCGGCAGCGGCGGCACGACGACGCTGAACACGCGCGCCATCACGGCCGACCCGTCATCGCAGCCCGTGCTGTGGCGCGTGGGCCAGTGGGACGGCACGCCGCTGGAGTTCCTGAACGGCCAGACGCTCAACGTGCGTCACCCGTCGGACTCGCGCAACCCGTCGTGGGGGCCGGTGACGTATGCCGTGGGCAGTGCGACCAACAAGTTCCCCGGCGCGATCTGGAAGGGCGTGAACGGCGACACCAAGATCACCTTCAACCTGACCAGCGCACAGCTGGCCGCGCGCACGGTGCGTGTCGGCATCTCGGCAGCCTATGCCAATGCACGGCCGCAGATCAGCGTGAACGGCTGGACGAGCAGCGTGCCGGCGGCGTCGACACAGCCCGACTCCCGCTCGCTGACCATCGGCACCTACCGCGGCAACAACACGGTGTTCACGTTCAGCGTGCCGGCCAGCGCCTTCGTGGCCGGTGCCAACACGCTGACGATCAACGTCGCGTCGGGCAGCGGCAGCACGGCCTACCTGAGCCCCGGCTTTGCGGTCGACGCCATCGACCTGTATTGAGAGGGGCGCCCGCCGCCGGGCTCAGGCCCCCAGCGGCGTCGCGGCGAGCTGGGCCGTCGTCGCGCCGCGGTAAGGCGCGCACAGCTGCTCCACATAGGCCTGGTGCTGCGGCAGCGCGCTGAGCGTGCGCGTGATGCGGGTGTGGATGTCGCCGAGGAAGTCGCGCAGCTCCTGGCGACCCATCTGGTCGGCCACCGGGTGGTAGCGCTGGGGCGTGATGCCCTGGCCCATCATGACCTGCACCCAGGAGATCTCGGCGAACAGCTCGTCGCTGGGGCGGAACACGCGCGCCGTCTCGCGGAACAGGTCGATGCGGTGGCGCAGCGAGGGCAGGATGTCCATCTCGCGCACGTGCTGCCACAGCGCCGAGTCGGTGCGCTCGTTGACGTGGTAATGCAGCACGATGAAGTCGCGGATGTGCTCCAGCTCGCGCTTGCTCTGGCGGTTGAACTCGTCGATGTCGGCCTGGCTGATGCCGCCGGCCGGGAACATCTGCATGAGCCGGATGGCCGAGCGCTGGATGAGGTGGATGCTGGTGGACTCCAGCGGCTCGACGAAGCCGCTGGCCAGGCCCACGGCGACGCAGTTGCGGTGCCAGACCTTGTCGCGCTGGCCGGGCAGGAACTTGATGATGCGTGGCGGGGTCAGCAGTTCACCCTCGACGTTCTGCTTCAGCACCTCGGGCGCATCGGCGTCGCTGAGTTCCTTGCTGCTGTAGACCAGCCCGTTGCCGACGCGGTGCTGCAGCGGAATGCGCCATTGCCAGCCGAACGGGTGGGCGATGGACCGCGTGTACGGCCAGGCCTCGCGCACCGAGGCCGTCTGCACGGCCACCGCGCGGTCGCAGGGCAGCCAGTACGACCAGTCCTCGTAGCCCACGCCCAGTGCCTCGCCCAGCAGCAGCGAGCGAAAACCGGTGCAGTCGATGAACAGGTCGCCGTCGATGCGGCTGCCGTCCTGCATCTGCAGCGCGGTGATGTCGCCGTCCCGTCCCTGGGGGCCGTCCATCAGCACGGCCGCGATCTTGCCTTCGATGCGCTGCACGCCGTGGGCCTCGCTCATCGCGCGCAGGTACTTGGCGTAGCGGCTGGCGTCGAGGTGGTACGCGTAGTTCATGCCGTTGCGCGGCAGGTGCGCGAAGCGGTTGCTGTACGCGGCCAGCGTCTCGAGGTTGTAGTCGGTGTAGCTGCGCGACAGACCTTCCTGGCGGCCCTTGAGCCAGAAGTGCTGGAAGCCGGCGCTCCAGTGGTCGTTGCCGGTGACGCCGAAGGAGTGGAAGTAGTTCTCGCCGACGTTCTTCCAGCCTTCGAAGTTGATGCCCAGCTTGAAGGTGGCGTTGGTGGCCGCCATGAACTCGGCCTCGTTGATGCCGAGCAGGTTGTGGAAGGTGTGCAGCGCGGGGATGGTGGCCTCGCCGACGCCGACGGTGCCGATCTCCTCGGACTCGACGAGCTTGATGTCCAGCTGCTTGCCGAGCAACTTGCTCATCAGCGCGGCCATCATCCAGCCGGCGGTGCCGCCGCCGGCGATGACGACGCGGTTGAAGGGCTTCATGGTGGTGTTCATCGCTTGAGCTGGTTCAGAAGTTGGGTGCGGGCCTGCCGGGACAGCGGCTCGTCGATGGGCCCCAGCAGGCCGCGGGCGGCCTCGGGGATGTGGTCCCAGGTGTGCGCGTCGGCGCCGAAGACGAAGTGCTGGAAGTGGTGCTGCCAGACGCGCTTTTCCTTCTCGGGCAGGTCGCGCAGCGTCATCAGCGCCAGCCGCAGCGTGGCCAGCGGCGAGTCGACGTGCTCGGGCGTCTGGCGCCACCAGGCGTTGATGAGCAGGTTGACCGGCGCCAGGCCTTCGACGTGGTGGAACCACATGCTGGGGATGAAGAGCGCGTCACCGGGCTCCAGCTCCACCGTCTCGCCGGCCTCCAGCGCCTGAGCGAAGCGCGGGAAGCGCTCGAGGTCGGGCCGGGCGAAGTCCACCAGGCTGACGGGCTGGCCGGCGGGTGTCGGGTCCAGCGGGCCCATGTAGAGGTTGTGGATCTGCTCGGGCGGGAACAGCGTGAAGCGGCGCCGGCCGGCGGCGACGACGGCGAGGTTGTCGGGCAGGTCGTAGTGCGCGGCAATGCGGGTGCGGTTGCCCAGCCACAGGCTGACCAGCGCATCGCGTTCGCCCAGGCCCATCACGTTGGCGTCCAGGAAGCCCGGCAGCACGGCGTCCACCGTCGTCGAGCCGACGTACAGCGCCGGCGGCTCGGGGTTGTGCGCCACGCCCAGCAAGCCGCTGAGCACCTGGTCCAGCGTCGCGCTGAAGCGCTGGAAGTTGAAGCCGGTGAGCGTGTCGTCGGCGTAGAAGACGCGGCCCTGCGCCTCGGGCGCCAGCTGGAACAGGCCGACGCGCACGCCGTTGTACAGGCCCATCAGGTAGCGGGCCAGCGACTCGTCGGACTGGCGCGCCGCCTGCACGACGGGCCAGTGCGCGAAGCCGCCACGCACGACGTAGGGGCGGTCGGCGGTCAGCAGCTCGGCGGGGAGCTGTTGCGCGTCGAACGGGCCGGTCCAGGCGGGTACTGCTCGCATGGCGGAGAGATTCAGCGTTTGGTGGTTCGGTCCAGCAGCACCGGTAGCTGCGCCAGCGACGCGATCTGCATGTAGATGGGCAGCAGGTGGCCTTCGCGCGCCAGCGCCTCCAGCGCGGCGCCGGGCAGCGCGGCCAGGCGCTCCTCGTGGATGGTGAACAGGCCCGACAGCCGGCCCTGCTCGCCGTCCGGCGTCTCGATGTCGATGACGAAGGGCTCGAGCAGCTGGTGGCGCGTCAGCGCCTCGATGAAGACGGGCAGGTGCTGGGCCTGCGCGTGCAGGTGCTCCATCAGCCGCACGACATGGTCGAGGTGGTCGCTGAAGCCGCCGTGCGGCATGAACAGCGCGGTGCCGACCTCGCCCTCCTCGGGCCGCACGATGCGTGGGCTGTCCAGGTCGATGTGCAGCTGCAGGCTGTCGTCGGGCGCGCGGCCGATCAGGAAGGGGTCGCGCTGCATCGCCATCGGCATGACGGGGGCGTCCCAGCCCGTGTCGGTCAGGAACAGGTTCTGGCCTTCCTCCAGCCCGAACAGCGCGACGGGCTGGAAGCCGGCGTCGCCCTCGACAAGCTGGAAGACGATGGGGAAATGCGCCTGCAACTGGCGGAACTCGGCCGGCAGCGCGAGGGCCGACTGGCGCGCGTCGCCGCGCGCGGCCGAGCGCTCGGTGTGCACGCGCAGGTGGCGGTGGGTGACGTTGTCGAGCAGGGCGGGTTTCATGTCTCGGTTTTCTTGATGTGGTCGATCAGGCTGCGATGGCCTGGCAGGGCGGGCACGAAGCGGCGCGCCTGGCGGGCGGCCTCGTCGAAGCAGGCCTGGGCTGCCTGCAGTTTGGCGGGCGACAGGGGCTGCGTGTCAGGGCGGAAACCCATGCCGTACAGCACGTACTGGTAGCTCGCAGACGGGAAGACCTCGTCGATGCGGCCGAAGTCGTGCCGCGCCGGCGCGCGCAGCCGCCATTGCGGCAGCAACTCGCGCAGGCGTTCGGGCCAGGTGGCCGGGTCGCGGTGGGCGCGCCAGTAGGGGCTGTCGTCGCGCTGGCTGAGCGCGTAGTGCAGCTTCAGGAAGTCGATGACGCGGGCCCAGCGGTAGCGGAAGTCTTCGTTGAAGCGGCGCGCGACGGCGGGCATGGCGGCGCGCGTCATCGGTAGTTCGTCGCACAGGCGCTGGGCCGACAGTTCCACCAGCGCCAGCGCCGAGGCCTCCAGCGGCTCGATGAAGCCGCTGGACAGGCCGATGGCGACGCAGTTGCGCACCCAGAACTGCTCGCGATAGCCGGGGTCGAAGCGCAGCGAGCGCGGCGCGGGCCGCTCGGCCGGGGCGCCGGTGGCGTCCAGGTAGGCCTGCAGCGCGGCGTGGGCCTCGTCGTCGCTGGCATGGGCGCGCGAGTAGACGCAGCCGACGCCGCGCCGCGTGGGCAGGCCGATGTCCCAGATCCAGCCCTTGGCCCAGGCGGTGGCAACGGTGACCGGGGCCAGCGGCGCGTCGGGCGCGGCGTAGGGCACCTGCACGGGCAGCGCCGCGTCGTTGAACAGCACGTCGCGCTCGCTCTTCAGCGGTACGCCGAAATGCTGGCCGATGAGGCGCGACGTCAGGCCGGAGCAGTCGATGAAGAGGTCGGCCGCCAGCGGGCCGTGCTCGCGGGTCTGCAACGCGGCGATGTCGCCGCTCTCGTGGCTGGTGACGGCGTCGACATGGTCGACGACATGGCGGACGCCGAGTTTCCGGATGGCGTGCTCGCGCAGCATCTGGCCGAACAGGCCGGCGTCGAAGTGGTAGGCGTAGTTGGCGACGGCGCCGAACTCGGGCGTTTGCACCTGCTTGGGCGCGCGGCCGGCCTCGCAGACCTGCACGGACGGGCTGGTGACGTCGGCGAACGGCCGGCCGGGCTGGGTGGCCAGCCAGGCCTGCACGAGGTCGGCGTCGCCATGGCCCACCGGCAGCATGAAGGGGTGGTAGTAGCGGTCGCCGGCGTCGCCCGCGGCGCCGCGGGCCCAGCCGTCGAAGCGCGAGCCCTGCTTGAACGACACCTGGCAGCGGCGGATGAACTCGGACTCGGACAAGCCGATGCGGCGCAGCGTGTCGCGCATGGACGGCCACGTGCCTTCGCCGACGCCGATGGTCGGCACGTCGCTGGACTCGATCAGCGTGATGTGCAGGTCGGCATGCTCGGCGGCCAGCAGGCCGGCCGCCAGCCAGCCCGCCGAGCCACCGCCGAGTACCACCACTTCCCGAACTCGATCACTCATGTCAACTGCCAGCCTGTGTCCGTCGCCGCGGGACCGAACTGCGCGCCCGCGCCCAGCGGGGCGCGCCAGGCGAGGGGCCAACAAAAAAAGCCGCTCGCGCGGCCTCGCCAAATGGCGAACAAGGGCGGCACCCAGAGCATGAGCACCGCCGAACCAGACTGTGCCTCAGAAGGAACCGGGCAGGGCACCCGGTTTTCCTGCAGGGCCGGTCGGAGCCGGCCCGGAGGCGTTCGGCGTCAGAACTTGTAGCGCGCGCCGAGCATGATGCGACGGCCCAGCTGCGTGACGGCACCGATCTGGTTCTCGTTGCGCAGGTGCGTGCGGGTGTACTCGTCGGTGAAGTTGATCATCTCGAGTTGCAGCCGCAGGTTCTTCGTGTAGTTGTAGCCCACGCTCAGGTCGAACTGGCCGAAGGGCTCGACGTACAGCGGCTGCGCGCCTTCCGAGCCGCCGTAGTTGGCCGCCAGGAACTTGCCGCGCCAGTTGTAGGCGATCCGTGTCGAGAAGGTCTCGTTCTCGAAGAAGCCCACCAGGTTGCCGGAGTTGCCCAGGCCCACCAGCACATCGGTCTGTGCGCCCGCCTTGGCGTTGTTGTAGTTCAGGTTGGACTTGACCTTCGTGTAGTTGGCCGAGACGCCGAAACCGGTGTTGCCGAAGATGTGCTGCGCGTTCAGCTCGATGCCGCTGAGCTTGCTGGTGCGCTGGTTGTTGATGTAGCTGCCGATCTTGAACATCAGCAACGGGTCGCTCGGTTGGGCGGTGATGCTGCCCAGCGAGGTGCCCGTGGTGCCGTTGACGCCCGGTGCGTTCGGGAAGTTCGTGAAGATGTACTTGCGGATGCAGTCGGAGTCGGCGCCGCAGCCGCCGGTCGTCTGCGCCTGCTTGTACATCGCGTTGCCGATCGGGGTGTGCAGGTCGAACAGGCTGGTGCTGTTGATGACGGCTTCGTTGTAGTCCTTCAGCGACTTGCGGAAGTAGCTGGCCGCGACATAGCTGCTCTTGGCGTAGTAGTGCTCGGCCGAGAAGTCGAGGTTGCTGGACTTCAGCGGCTTCAGGTTGGGGTTGCCCACCGAGCCGGAGCCGCCGTCCACGCGGGCCAGCGGGTCCAGCTTCAGGCCGCCCTGGATGGCGTTCCAGCCCGGGCGGCCGATGGTCTGGCCGTAGCTGGCGCGCAGCTTGGTGTCGCTGGTGACGTCGGCGCTGAAGTCGATGGAGGGCAGGAAGTAGCCGTACTTGCCATCACGGCCCGAGGAGCGCGTGCCGTTGAAGCTGATGGGCACTTCGTTGTTGGCGACCCAGGCGACGGACACCGGGATCTTCTCGACGGACGGCGAGCTCACCTTGGTGCGCTCGTAGCGGGCGCCGATGGCGACCTCCATCGGCACGCCCATCTCCCAGCCGAGGTTGTACTGGCCGAACACGGCCTGCGACTTCTCCGTCGTGCGGAAGTCGTCCTGCCAGTCGAACGAGGCCTTCAGCAGCGTGTCCGAACCCAGCGTCTTGATGGCCGCGGCGCGCAGGTCTTCGAAGTTGAAATAGAAGAACTGGTTGAACAGGCGCGGGTCGCCGGCGCCGGGGATGTTCTGGAAGTACTTGCTGATCGAGTCGGCCTTCCAGATGTTGTCCGGCAGGCCGGCGGGGCCGCCGGCGGCGTTGTTGCCCCAGGTGTCGCGCTGCACGTTGGCGAAGGCCGAGCGGTTGCTCACGTCCGTCAGCGTCAGGCCGAAGTCCAGGCTGCTGTCGGCGTCGATCTTCCAGTTGCCCTTGGTCTGGATCTGGTTGATGCGGTTCTTCTGGTAGCTGTTGCCGAACACCGAGCCCTGCAGCTGCTGCGCGGCCGGGTCCAGCGTGGTGCCCTTGATCATCAGCACCGGGAACTTGTTGCTGAAGTCGACGGAGGTGTCGCCGCGGTTCATGGACGCGGTGCCCAGCGTGACGGACGTGCCCAGCGGGTCGTTGGCGCCGGAGGTGGCGGTGGAGTGGTGGGCGTCGAACTCGAAGTTCAGCGCGTCGTTGGCCTTCCACTTCAGGTTCAGGCCGATCTGCTGGTTCTTGTTCTTGGTCTGGATGCGCGAGGCACCCATGGCCAGGTCGGCATTGCCGGCGGGGATCTTCTCGCCGTAGATGATGGGCGAGGCGGGCGAGCCGGTCTGGTATTCGCCGAACTGGCCGCCGTAGTTGAACCACGCTGAGATGTCGTTGCGGCGCTGGCGGAACTTCTGCTCCGACATGACGAAGTCCAGCGTGCCGATCAGGTCCTTGGTGGGCTTGTATTGCAGGACGAGCTGGCCGTTCAGGCGCTCACGGTGCACGCCGGTGAACGAGTAGTTCAGGTTCTGCGGCACGCTGTAGACGGAGCCAGCCACCGGGCGGTTCTTGATGTCGGCGGTGGGGGCCGGCGGCAGGCCGCCCCAGATGGCGTTGGCGCCGTCCCAGTTGTTGTCCTTGATGCCGTCGAAGGTCTTCCAGCCGCTGCTGACGTTGGCCTGCGAGTAGCCGGAGTCGCGCACCTGGTAGGTGCCCATCAGCGCGATGCCGAAGCTGCCGTCGTTGGTCTGCGTGCTGTAGATGCCGCTGACTTCGGGCGTCAGCTTCTTGCCCTGCTCTTCGCCGGGCAGGCGGCGGGCGGAGTCGTCGTTGACCAGCTTCACGCCCACCTGGGCGATGGTGTCGCGGGTGTCCAGCGGGCGCGGCGTGCGCACGTTGATGGTGGCGCCCATGCCGCCGGTGGGGCTGCTGGCGCGGCTGGTCTTGTAGACCTCGAGCGCGGCCACGCCGTCGGCGGCGAGGTTGGAGAAGTCGAACGAGCGCGAGGACGGCGCGCCGCCATCCACGCTGGAGCCGGGCATCTGGCGGCCGTTGAGCAGCACCAGGTTGAAGTCGGGGCCCATGCCGCGCACGGTGATGCGGGTGCCTTCGCCGTTGGCACGGTCGATGGACACGCCGGAGATGCGGCTCAGCGATTCAGCGAGGTTGGTGTCGGGGAACTTGCCGATGTCCTCGGCCACGATGCCGTCCACCAGGCCGGAGGACGAGCGCTTCAGGTTGACCGAGGTCTCCAGCGCGCGGCGGATGCCGGTGACGACCACCGTCTCCAGCTGCGTCGTGCTGGCCAGCGCCTGCGGCACGGAGGTGGTGGGCGTCGGGCCCGCGTTCGGGTTGCCGCCTTGCGCCATCGCGGCGGCGCCGGCAAACAGCAGGCCGCTGGCGGCAGCCAGGCTGGTGAGGCGGAGGGCTGGGCGGGGTGTTCTCATTCAGTTGTCTCCAGGTGGGATCTTTTGATGTGAAAGACTGAAAGCGCTTTCAAGAATACGGGATTGGAAGCGCTTTCAACCTAGGCAACACCCTTGGTCTGCGGCGTGGCGGCAACAGCGCGCACGGCGGGATCCGGAGGGGTGTTTTGGCGCCTCACCGGCCTGCGAGGGCCGATCCCATCGACGGATGGGCCGGCCGCCGCATGGCGGAGCGGGGCGGTTCGCGGTTGGAAAGCGGCGTCCTGAAATTCTCTGAAAGCGCTTTCATTCAATCATGCGGCAGACCCGGGTGATCAGCCACATGGTTTTCCCCAGCCGAACAACAGCCGGCGGGCGTTCAGCGGGGAGGGTTCAGCGCAGCAGGCGGCGCGTGCTCTCGCGCACGACCAGCTCGGGCGTCTGCAGTTGCGCCTTGGGCGTGCCGCCGTTCAGCATGGCCAGCATGGCCGTCGCGGCCTCGCTGCCGATCTCGTAGACCGACTGGCGCACGGTGGTCAGCGGCGGCATGGTGTAGCGGGCCATGACGACATCGTCGAAGCCCACCAGGGAGACGTCGTCCGGCACGCGCAGGTTGCGGCGGTGCAGGCCCAGGCAGGCGCCCATGGCCATCTCGTCGTTGGAGACGAACATCGCCGTGAACGACACGGTGCGCTCCAGCAGCCGGCTGACGGCCAGCATGCCGCCGGCGGCCGTGAAGTCGCTCTGCACCATCAGGTCGGGGTCCACCGGCAGGCCGGCGGCGGCCATCGCGTCCAGGTAGCCATCCTGGCGCTCGACGGCATCGTCGTGCAGCAGGTCGCCGGCGATGAAGGCGATGCGGCGGTGCCCCTGCTCGATGAGGTGCTGCGTGGCCAGGCGGGCGCCCAGCCGGTTGTCGAAGCCGAAGCTGTAGAGCTTGGGGCCCGCCAGCTGCCGGCCCACGACGACCGTCGGCAGGCCGGTGGTGAGCTGCACCAGCTTCTCGTTGGACAGCCGGCCGGCCAGCACGATGATGCCGTCCACGCGGCGCGACAGCAGCGCCTCGATGGCCTTGCGCTCGTCGTCCTCGTGCCAGTTGCCGGACACGAACAGCGGCACGTAGCCGGCACGTTCGAGCTCGCGCTCGATGCCCAGCAGCGCCTCGCCGTAGAACGGGCTGGAGATGATCTGCGTGACGACGCCGATGGACAGCGTGCGCCCGCCGGCCAGGCCGCGTGCCACCGGGTTGGGCTGGAAGCCCAGATCCCGGATGGCGGCCTGCACGGCGTCCTTCTTGGCCTGGCTGACGGCGGCCGTGCCGTTGAGGATGCGCGACACCGTGCTGGGTGACACGCCGGCCGCTTCCGCCACCTGTTCCAGCGTGACGACACCGGCCGGGCGGCTTGAAGGCGCTTTCTTGGCGGGGGGCTGCTTGGCGTTCATCGGCGTGCAAAGAGGTGACCGAGTGTAGGCGGGGCTTCGGCGCGGGTTCATCAGGCTTTCACGCGCCACGCGCCGTGACCGCATCGCCGCGGCCGTCGTGCCTTCACGCAGGCCGAGCGCCGGGCCGCCCCAAGCCGGCCCGCTCAGGCAATGTGCGAGCGGGGCAACCCCCGCGAGCATCGCCGTCCCCTCGGGGGACCGACTGGTCTTGCGGGCGTTCAGCCCCGCAAGACCAGGCGAGGGGCTTGTGGCCCGCGGGCCGAGCGCCGGGCCGCCCCAAGCCGGCCCGCTCGGGCGATGTGCGAGCGGGGCAGCCCCCGCGAGCATCGCCGTCCCCTCGGGGGACCGACTGGGCTGGCCCGCGTTCAGCGCGACCAGCCCGGGCGAGGGGCCAACAGGTTCTACAGCTTGGTGAACTTGATCCAGTTCAGATTCCACCCCCCCTGTGCCGCGAACACGCCGACGTTGTAGGTGCCGGCATTGATATTCACCGTGTGCGACACGGTCTGCCAGTTCTGCCAGCCGCCGGTGTTGGGCACGCCCACCTGGCCCAGCGCGATGCTGCCGGCGTTCAGGTCCAGCGACAGCGTGCCGCCGCCGGTGCTGGCCACGCGGTACTCCACGCGGTAGCTGCCGCTGGTGGGGAAGGTCACGCTGTTGTAGGCCATCCAGTCGCCGGTATCGATCCAGCCGACGTTCTGGCCGCCCTCGGCGCAGGCTTCCAGCTGCACACCGGCCTGCGCGTTGAAGGCCTCGGCCTCGATCTGGCGCGACCAGGCCGGCGCCGCCTTGGACACGATGACGGACGTGGCGCGGTCGTTGAACCCCTGGTCCACCAGGCAGCCGGTGTCGGCCGTGCGCGTGACGCTGGCGCCGGTGAAGTTGTCGCCGTCGAACAGCTGCACCTGGTAGCCCGCGTTCACGCGCAGCGACGACAGGTCGTTGTCGCGGATGCCGCGCGCCTGCAGCTGGGCCAGCGTGTAGCTGCCTTCGGGCAGCGAGGCCGCGTAGCCGCCGTAGTTGCAGTCCTGGTGGACGGTGGCGACGCCGCCGGTGGCGGGCGCGTACACCCGCACATAGTCCACGTACATCTTGGCCGGCAGCGCCGCGGTGTTGACGTTGAAGCCCGGCCAGTTGCCGCCGATGGCGAAGTTCAGCAGCAGGAAGAAGTCGTTCTGGAACTCGCTGGTGCCGTTGACGCCGTTGGCGATGCTGGCCTCGTGGTACTTGGTGCCGTCCACGTACCAGCGGATGGCGTTGGCGTCCCACTCGACGGCGTAGACGTGCCAGTCGGTCACGGACGTTGCCAGGTTGCCGCCGTACTGCGCGTACTGGTTGTTGTGGTCCTGCCAGTGAATGGTGCCGTAGACCTTCTGCTCGTCATTGATCTTCTCCATGACGTCGATCTCGCCGGAGGCCGGCCAGCCCACCTGCGGCAGGTTGGCGCCCAGCATCCAGAACGCCGGCCAGGCGCCGAGGAAGCTGGGCAGCTTCATGCGCGCCTCGATGCGGCCGTACTTGAAGGTCTTGAGGCCTTGCGTCTTCATGCGCGCCGACGTGTAGGCCATGCCGCCGAAGTTCTCGCGCTTGGCGGTGATGACCAGCGCGTTGTTCTCGATCGTCGCGTTCTCGCGCCGGTAGTACTGCAGCTCGTTGTTGCCCCAGCCGCCGGCGCCGGTCTCGAAGACCCAGCTCGGGCCGATGCTGCCGTTGAACTCGTCGCTCCAGACGAGCTGCCAGCCCTGGGCATGGGCGAGCTGGGTTGCGGCAAGCAGCAACCCGGCCAGGCCGGGGTGGATCAGGGAACGCAGGAATCTCATGGGGGTCTCCTTGGGTGTTGTCGTCACGAACGCTGAAAGCGCTTTCACATGATGACGAAAAGAGCGGCCGCGCAACCTAGGCAACACCCTTGGTGTGATGAAGCTAGGGAGGTTGGGTGAAGGGGGTATTCGGGCCGAGCGCCGGGCCGCGCCAAGCCGGCCCGCAAGGGCGATGTGCTCGCGGCTCAACGCCGCGAGCATCGCCGTCCCCTTGGGGGACCGACTGGACTGGCCGGCGTTCAGCACGGCCAGTCCGGGCGAGGGGTCAAGGCAGTGCGTTCAGCGCGTTGCGCACGCCGTTGGAGAAGGCCAGGCCGTCCTTCTTGTCCCAGTTGATGGACCAGGTCATCACGCCGCGCAGCGTCGGGTAGGCGACCGGCGGCTTGATGGCGCCGCATTGCGTCAGCTTGGTCAGGCAGTTCAGCGCCGCGGTGATGGTGGCGACGCTGGCCTGCCCGCTGTTGGCCGACGACGGGCCCGACGGCAGCCCGAACGCGACCTGGTCGGGCCTGAGCCCGCGGAACACGTAGGGCCCGGTGCCGTTGTTGGTCGTGAAGCCCTCGATCAGCATGCGGCTGGTCGCCACCAGCATGTCGGCGCTGCCCTCGGCCAGCCCCTGCGTGGCGTACGGCGTGTAGACGGCGCCGTTGTTGTAGTACTGCACGTGCAGCACGTTCAGCTCGTCGCGCAGGCCGTCGATGATGGGCAGGTAGGCGCCCCAGATGCCGCTGTAGGCGACGTAGCCGCCCTGCACGTACGGGTGCTCCGGCGCCATCGACAGGTAGAAGCCGCTGCCGATGCGGGCTTTAAGCTGCTTCACGGCCGTCACGAGGTTGGTGATGACCGGCGCACCCGACTGCACGCCGGCACCACTCTCCAGGTCGATGTCGATGCCGTCGAAGCCGTACTTGCGCAGGATGGCCTCGACGCTGTTGACGAAGTTGGTCACATGCGTCGCGTTGTTCAGCGTCACCGTGCCGTTCTGGCCGCCGAAGGACAGCACCACCTTCTTGCCGCGGGCGCGCGCCGCGGCGACGTCGGCGATGAAACGCGCCTCGCCGCCCGAACCACCGTCGAGGTTGAACGTGATGTTGCCGTTGCCGCCGTCGTCGGCGAACGCGACGACGATGACGTCATAGGCCGCCGGGACCTCGCTGATCGGGAACGTGGGCCCCGACGGGTTGGTGAAGTTGTGCCAGTAGCCGATCAGCTGATGCTTGCCGGGGTTGGGAGAGGGCGCCGGGCTCGGCGATGGGCTGGGGGCGGGTGATGGTGACGGCGCCGGGCTTGGCGACGGGGCCGGGCTGGGGGCAGGGCTTGGTGACGGGCTGGGCGCGTTGCCGCAGGCGCCTTGCGACGTCCACGGCTGGCCGCTGCCGGCGGGGCCGCTGCTGGTCGCGGGGTCGTTGCCCTGCGTCCACCAATTGGCCTTGTAGTTGGTGCTGCCCTTGCTGGCGATCTCGCCGCCGTTGTAGGCCTTGCTGCTGACCCAGGCCGCGGCGCAGTCGCCGTTCGGCGTGGGCGCCGGGGCAGGCGAGGGGGCGGGCGTCGGCGCGGGGGTGGGCGCGGGTGTCGGGGCCGGGGTGGGGGCCGGTGACGGCGCAGGGCCGCTGGCGGCGCCGAGGTCGGTCCACAGCGATGCGTTGGTGGGGTTCCAGCCGGTGGATGCGTAGTCGGTCTGGTTGACCGTGGCGCGGTAGAGGCGGCCGTTGTAGGTCACGACGGTGCCGGCGGTGTAGTAGGTGTCGGCTTTCCACGCGGGATAGCTCTGGGCGAAGGAGGGCGTGGCCAGCAGCAGTGCGCCGGCGCTCAGGATGGAAGCGAGCCAGGGGCTGGCCGCACGCGGCAGGGGTGGGCGCGAGATCATCGGGTTCTCCAGTCGAGGGATGAACGGAAGCGCCCCGGCGCGAGGCCGGGGCGGCGGGGGGGCTCAACCGAGCCGCGGGCTTACTTCCAGGGCGCGTTCTGCAGCGCCGGGTCGTCCACCAGGCCGAGCGCACCCGCGGCCTTCCTGCCGATGGAGCCCGGCGACGCCAGTGGCGCGCTGCCGCAGCTGCCGGTGGCCGTCTTCAGCGCCTGCCACAGCATGGCGCCGTCGCGCGGGTTCCTGTTGGCCAGCGTGCTGGTGGTCACCGCGTTCAGGTAGCGCTCCACCGAGTAGGGCTGGTTGATGGTGGCGCCGTAGCTGTTCTGCAGGATGACCGAGCCGGTGCATTGCGCGTCGGCGTTGTTCACCACCAGCTGCCCGCCGGCCCAGCCCTCGGGGGCCGTCTCGAAGCCGATGGACACGATGGTGCTGCTGGGGAAGAGCTGGCGGTACTGCTTCCAGGCGGTCACGCCGTCGTAGTGCTCGAAGCGCGCGTCGTAGCTCATGATGTTCACGAGGTTGAACGCGGTCTTCAGCGCCGGGTAGCTGTTGACGAGCTGGCGCTCCAGCCCGGCCTTGCCGCCCCAGTAGCTGACGCCCACGCCCGCGCACTGCGGGTCGTTCTGCGTCGCGCCGGTGCAGTCCGCGCCGGTGGACCAGCCGGCCACCGACAGGATGCGGCCGCCGCCGGCCAGGTCGACGGCCTTGCGCATCGCCTTCACGGCGCCGGCATAGGCGTCCAGGCCTTCGATCTCGAAGTCCACGTCCAGCCCGTCGAAGCCGACGTCCTTCATGATGTTGGCCAGCGCCGTGATCGTCGGCCCGCTGCCGGCGTGGCCCTCGGCGGACAGCGTGCTCCAGCTGTTGTACGTGGCGCCGCCCACGGCCAGGATGACCTTGATGTTGCGGGCGTGCAGCACGTCGATGGCGGCCTTGATGTCCGACGGGCGGCCGTTGAAGTTGATGCCGGTGCCCGACCAGTTGTTGGCCGCCATGCCGCCCCACGTGAAGTTGGGCTGCGCGAACGCGGCCACCACGTGCGTGTAGTTGGCCGGGATGCGCGCGAAGTTGCTGGCCTGGAAGACCTGGTTCAGGGTCTTGCCGGTGGCATCGAACCAGTTGTCGCTCCAGCTCGGGTAGTAGACCGTGTAGGCGCGGCCGTTCTGCGTGGCCGACTTGGCGGCGGGGTCGGTGAGGCCGGGCGCCGGGGCCGGGGAGGGGCTGGGGGACGGCGACGGACTGGGGCTGGGGCTGGGGCTCGGCGAAGGCGACGTCGTGCAGGCGCCCTGCGACGTCCACGGCTGGCCGCTGCCGGTGGGGCCGCTGCTGGTGGCGGGGTCGTTGCCCTGGGTCCACCAGTTGGCCTTGTAGTTCGTGGTGCCCTTGCTGGCGATCTCACCGCCGTTGTAGGCCTTGCTGGCGACCCACACGGGTGCGCAGCTGCCGCTGGGCGCCGGGGCGGGCGAGGGGGCCGGGGTGGGCGCGGGCGTCGGCGCCGGGGTGGGGGCCGGCGACGGCGCGGGGCCGCCGGTGGCGCCCAGGTCCGTCCAGAGCGACGCGTTGGTGGGGTTCCAGCCGGTGGAGGCGTAGTCGGTCTGGTTGACCGTGGCGCGGTACAGCCGGCCCTGGTAGGTCACGACCGTGCCGGCCGTGTAGTAGGTGTCGGGGGCCCAGGCGGGGTAGGTCTGGGCGCCGGCGCTCAGTGCGAACGCGGCGGCGGAGATGGCGGCGAGGCGGCGCAGCTGCTGCACCGGAATGCCGAGGGGTGATGGCTTCATGGAAAGACGTCCTCGAGTGGCTCGTTGAAACGCGGGCGCCGTCGGGGCGCCCACCGGGCGATCGGCCTGCCGCTCCGTGCAGGCTCTGCGAGCTGGCTTTAACTGGTATGCATCCAGTTTGATACATCTGCCACCTCTTAAATACCACTTTGCAAACCAGCGCGGCCGGCGTCACGGGTAGAAACCCGGCATCGGGTGACAAAACGTTGCCGGCCTGGCGGGATTAGGGGGTGTCGGGGGCGTCAGCCTTCGTCGCCAGTTGCCCCAGGGTTTGTCCTGCTGGGGCGCGCAACGGCGGCGTGCACAATCTTGAAAGCGCTTTCAAACCATGTCTGCAAACGAATCCATCTCCCGCCGTCACCTGCTGGCCGCCGCTGTGGGCGGCACGCTGGGGGTGGCTGCCGGCCCGGTGCGGGCGGCCCAGGCTGCGCCGCTGACGGTGGCGGCCTTCCCGCTGGTGGACGTCATCGCCAAGGACCTGCTGAAGGGCTGGGCCCAGCGCCACCCCGAGGTGCGTACCCAGGTCATCAGCCGCCAGTACGACGACCACCACACCGCCATGACGACGGCGCTGTCCACCTCGGGCCATCTGCCGGACGTCATCGCGCTGGAGACCAGCTACCTGGGCCGCTTCTCGCTGGGCACGGGGCTGGAGGACCTGTCCGCGCCGGCCTTCGGCGCCGAGCGCTTTCGCGACCGCTTCGTCAGCTTCGCCATCGATACCGCGCGCAACCGCGACGGCCGCATCGTCGCGATGCCGAGCGACATCGGTCCCGGCTCGCTGTTCTACCGCGTGGACCTGCTGGCCCAGGCCGGCCTGAAGGAAGACGACCTGACGCGCTCGTGGGAGAGCTACGTCGAGGCCGGCGCGCAGCTGAAGGCCCGGACCGGCGCCTACCTGATCGGCGATGTGCGGCTGCTGAAGAACATGGTCGTGCGCGGCGGCACGCCGGCGGGCGAGGGGCAGTTCTTCGACAACCAGGGCCGCGCCCAGGTCACGTCGCCGCGTTTCGTGCGCGCGTTCGAGCTGGCCCGCAAGGTGCGCCAGATGGGCCTGGATGCGCGCGTGGAGGTCTGGCAGAACGACTGGGCCGAGATGCTCAAGCGCGGCCGCCTGGCCACCGAGATGTCCGGCGGCTGGATGGCCGGCCAGATGGCCAACTGGGTGGCGCCGGGCACCGCCGGCAAGTGGCGCGTGGCGCAGCTGCCCGAGAACACGTACTGCTCCTACGGCGGCACCTACTACGCCATCCCGCGCCGCTCGGCGCCCGAGAAGAAGCAGCTGGCCTGGCAGCTGGTGCAGGAGCTGACGATGGACCGCCAGCGCCAGCTCGATGCCTTCCGCTCGCAGGACGCCTTCCCCGCGTTGCTGGCCGCGCAGGACGACGCCTTCTTCGACCAGCCCGTGCCCTTCCTCGGCGGCCAGCACGCCCGTGTGCTGTGGCGCGACGCGGCGCGGCGCATCCCCGTCGTGAAGATGCACAAGCAGCACAAGTTCGCCGACGAGGTCGTCGATGCCGAGCTCGACAACGTGCTCGAGTACGGCAAGCCCATTCCGAAGGCGCTGGAAGACGCCCAGGCCCTTCTCGTCCACCGAGCGAACCGCTGACCATGAGCTTGCGCATCCCTTCCCGCTGGGCGCCGTACCTGCTGGTCAGCCCCTTCCTGATCCTGTTCGCCGTCTTCGGCCTGTTCCCGCTGCTGTTCTCGGCCTGGCTGGCGTTCCAGTCGTGGGAGCCCACCAGCGGCATCGAGGCGATGACCTTCGTCGGCTTCGACAACTTCGTCTTCGCGCTGACCGACGGGTGGTTCTGGAAGTCGCTGAAGAACACGCTGTGGCTGGCCGTCGCATCCGGGCTGCCGCAGCACCTCGTCGCGCTGCCGCTGGCGGTGTTCCTGCACCAGGCCTTCGGCCGCTGGCGCGGGCTGTTCTCGGGCGCCTACTTCCTGCCCTACATCACGTCCACCGTCGCCATCGCGATGCTGGCCGGCTCGCTGTTCTCCACCGACTACGGCCTCATCAACCAGGCGCTGCATGCGCTGTTCGGCACCGAGAACATCAACTGGATGCGCTCGCCCGACGCCATCAAGCCGGCCGTCGCGATGGTGGTGTTCTGGCGCTACGTCGGCTTCAACCTCGTGCTGTACCTGGCCGCGCTGCAGACCATCCCGCACGACCTCTACCAGGCCGCCAAGCTCGACGGCGCGGGCCCGTGGCAGCAGTTCCTGCGCATCACGCTGCCGGGCCTCAAGCCCATGATCCTGTTCGGCGTCACGCTGTCCATCATCGGCGGGCTGCAGCTGTTCGAGGAGCCCTTCATCCTCACCAACGGCAAGGGCGGCGCCGACCAGCAGGGCATGACGGTGGCCATGTACCTGTACCGCCTGGCGTTCGACTTCAGCGACTTCGGCGGCGCCAGCGCGCTGGCCTGGCTGATGTTCGGCCTCATCGCGCTGCTGACCTGGCTGACGAACAAGGCGTTTGCGGATCGGCAGGTGCAGCGATGAAGACGACCCCGAAGCTGCTGGCCTACGCCATCGTCGGCATCGGCGCGCTGTTCATGCTGGCGCCGTTCTATTTCATGTTCGTGTTCGCGACGCAGTCGCGCACCGACATCTTCAACGTGCCGCCACCGCTGTTCTTCAGCGGCGAGCTGCTGAACAACATTGCCGTGCTGACGACGCGGCTGCCGTTCTGGAAGAACGTTGGCTGGAGCCTGTACGTGGGCCTCATGTCCACGGCGCTCACGCTGCTGTTCTGCTCCATGGCCGGCTACGCGTTCGCGCTGCTGGAGTTCCGCTTCAAGAAGGCGCTGTTCGCGCTGGTCATGGCGACGCTGATGGTGCCCTCGTTCATGAACATGATCCCCAGCTTCATGGTCATGGACGCGCTGGGCTGGATCGACACCCACCGCGCGCTGTATCTGCCCGGTGCGGCCAGCGCGTTCGGCATCTTCCTGATGCGCCAGTTCGCGGCCAGCACCGTGCCCAAGGAGCTGCTCAGCGCCGCGCGCATCGACGGCGCCAGCGAGCTGGGCATCTACTGGCGCATCGCGCTGCCGCTGATGAAGCCGGCGCTGGGCACGCTGGGCCTCATCACGTTCATCAGTTCATGGAACAACTTCATGAACCCGCTGATCGTCATGCGCAGCGCCGAGAACTACACGCTGCCGCTGGCGCTGCGCAGCCTGTTCAGCACCACCAGCACCGAATGGGGCGCGCTGATGGCGGGCTCCGCCATCGCCACGCTGCCGCTCATCGTCCTCTTCGTCATCTCCTCGCGCCAATTGATCGCGGGCCTGACCGCCGGCGCCGTCAAGTAAGAACAACAGAAGCTCTCCATGTCCCACGCTCCCCTGTCCCGTCAATTCCCGCCCGACTTCGTCTGGGGCGTGGCCACCAGCAGCTTCCAGATCGAGGGTGGCGCCCATGAAGACGGCAAGGGCGAGTCCATCTGGGACCGCTTCTGCCGCCAGCCCGGCGTCATCGCCGATGCGAGCAACGGCGACGTGGCCTGCGACCACTTCCACCGGCTGGAGGAAGACCTCGACCTCATCGCGTCGCTGGGCGTCAACGCCTACCGCTTCTCCATCGCCTGGCCGCGCGTGCAGCCTGCCGGCCACGGCGAGTTCAACCCCAAGGGCCTGGACTTCTACGAGCGCCTGGTCGACGGCCTGAAGCAGCGCGGCATCCAGGCCTGGGCCACACTGAACCACTGGGACCTGCCGCAAGGCCTGCAGGACCGCGGCGGCTGGAACGACCGTGACACGGTGCACCGCTTCGTCGACTACGCGCGCCACGTGCAGGCCCGGCTGGGCGACCGGCTCGACGGCCTGACCACGCACAACGAACCCTGGGTCGTCGCCACGCTGGGCCACGACAAGGGCATCTTTGCGCCCGGCCTCAAGAGCCGCAAGGTCGCCGCGCAGGTGTCGCACCACCTGCTGCTCAGCCACGGCCTGGCGCTGCAGGCGCTGCGCGCCGACGGCGCGACCGCCAAGCTGGGCATCGTGCTGAACCTGTCGTCCACCGTGCCGGCCACGGCCATGCCGGCTGATGTGGCCGCCGCGAAGCTGGCCGACTCGCACAGCCGGCGCTGGTACGCCGACCCGCTGTTCAAGGGCGCCTACCCCGAGGACGCGCTGGCCGACCTGGGCGCCGACGCACCGGTCGTGCAGCCCGGCGACATGGCGGCCATCCAGCAGCCCATGGACTACCTGGGCGTCAACTACTACACCCGCTCCGTCATCGCCGCCAGCGGCGAGGAATGGAACGCCAAGGGCCGCGGCCTGCCGGTGTCGGACATGGACTGGGAGATCTACCCCGACGGCCTGACCGACCTGCTGGTGCTGCTGAAGAACGACTACGCCAACCTGCCGCCCGTCTACATCACCGAGAACGGCGGCGCCTTCCGGGACGACGCCGTCGTGCTGGGCCGCGTGCAGGACGACGACCGCGTGGCCTACCTGCAGACCCACATCGCCGCCGTCGCCAGCGCGCTGCAGCAGGGCGTGCCCATGGCCGGCTACATGGTCTGGAGCCTGATGGACAACTTCGAATGGGCCAGCGGCTACCTGAAGCGTTTCGGCATCGTGCATGTCGACTACGGCACGCAGGTCCGCACGCCCAAGGCCAGCGCCGACTGGTACCGCGACTTCCTGCTGGCCTGCAAGGGCTGACGGCACAACGACAACACCTGGAGACCACCCGATGAAGCCCCTGACCCCGCCGCCGCGCCCCTGGCGCAGCGTCCTGCCTGCCGTCGCCTTTGCACTGACCGCGTGCGGCGGTGGCGGCGGCTCGGCCACCGCCGCGACGCCGGCTGCTGCCGCCCCGCCGGCACCTGCCGCCCCGCCGGCACCTGCCGCCTCCGCGCCGTCCAACCGCTGGACGCTGGTGTGGAGCGACGAGTTCAACGGCGCCGCCGGCACGGTGCCCGACGCCAAGACCTGGAACTACGACCTCGGCAACGCCGAGAACAACGGCTGGGGCAACCACGAGCACCAGTACTACACGTCGAACGCGCGCAACGCGCAGACCGACGGCAGCGGCATGCTGGTCATCACCGCCGAGAAGGCCAGCAACCCCGGCCCCTGCTGGCATGGCAAGCCCTGCGACTACACGTCGGCCCGCATCCACACCAGCGGCAAGGTCGGCTTCACCTACGGCAAGGTCGAGGCGCGCATGAAGCTGCCCACGGGCAAGGGTGTCTGGCCGGCCTTCTGGACGCTGGGTGCCGACATCGCCACCAACCCGTGGCCCAAGTCGGGCGAGATCGACATCATGGAGTTCGTGCCGCAGACCCCCAACTCGGTCTACGGCACGCTGCACGGCCCGGGCTACTCCGGCGCGCAGGGCATCGGCAAGCCGCTGGACCTCGGCGCGCCGGTGATCGATGACTTCCACACCTACACCATCATCAAGCGGCCCAACGAGATCATCTGGCAGGTCGACGGCAAGGAGTACCACCGCCTCTCGCCCGACAAGCTGCCCGCCGGCGGCACCTGGGTGTTCGAGAAGCCCTTCTTCGTGATCCTCAACCTCGCCATCGGCGGCGACTGGCCCGGCGCGCCCGATGCCACCACGCCGGCCACGTCGCGCATGCTGGTCGACTGGGTGCGCATCTACAAAGAGGACTGAGCCACGCCCCCGCCGCGCGCCGGGCCATCGCGGGCACCGGCGCGGCGGCACTCCGGCGCCCGCGTTGCCGCCCACCATGCACCGTCTGCTCTCGACCCTGACGCTGGCCGTCTTTGCCGGCCTGCTCGCCACCCCGGCCGCGCACGCGCTGGACGTCAAGCTGCCCTTCGGCACGCTTGCCGCGCCCGACGGCGTCACCGCCGTGAACCGCGAGGAGAAGCCCGACAAGGCCGGCAAGCCCGCCGGCATGGCGATCTACTCGCGCACCAAGGACCCCAAGGCCGTCTTCATCCTGGTGTGGAACTACGCCGAGCCGGACCCGGCCCGGCCGTACGACCCGCTGGACGGTGCCGTCAAGATCGGCAACCCCTTCGACAAGGCGCTGACCCGCGACGCGGCGAAGCCCGTGCAGGTGGGCGGCGTCGACGGCGGCCGCTACGACGGCCTGCTGCCCAATGGCCAGCGCGCCGTCAGCTATGTGGCGGTGAAGGACGGCTACCGGCTCGTCGTGCTGATGAAGTCGCCGCCGGACAGCCCCTACCAGGAACTCACGGAGCAGTTCTCGCGCAGCGTCGAAGGCTTCGTGTGGAGCGCGCCGGCGGCGCCCTGACGCGGCCCCGGGCTCAGGGAATGCCCGGGCGTGGATCACGGGAGGGCGCGGGCATGCTCGCGCCCTTTCATTTTGTTCATCGCCATGCGCCGCCTGCTCGTTCCACTCGCCCTCTTCGCCAGCCTGCTCCCCGCCCATGCCGAGAGCGTGAAGACGCCGTGCGGCAGCTTCGCCGCACCGGACGGCCTGCAGGTGCTGGACCGTGACGACAAGCCCGACGCCAAGACCGGCAAGCCGTCGGGCATGGTGGTGTTCTCGCGCGCCAACGACCTGCCGCGCGCCGTCTTCATCGTCGTCTGCAGCTACACCGAGCCCGATGCCGCCAAGCCCTTCGATGCGCAGGAAGCGGCCGTGCGCATGGGCAACCCCTTCGACCGCAAGCTGACTCGCGACGCCGCGAAGCCGCAGGCCGTCGGCGGCGTGGACGGCGCACGCTTCGAGGGCACGCTGCCCAATGGCCTGCGCGCCATCAGCTACACCGCCGACAAGGGCGGCTACCGCCTCGTCGTGCTGCTCAAGGGGCCGGCCAACAGCCCCTACAGGGAGCTGACGGACCAGTTCGCCAAAGGCATCGAGGGCTTCAGCTGGATGCTGCCGGCTGCGGACGGCGCGGCCTCCGCGCCGCAGTGAGCCGCTGAGCGGCCGGCGCCCCGCCGGCTCATTCGCGCCGGAAGGCGATGTCGACGTCCACCGTGCGCGCCTGCGCCAGTGGTGCGAACTGCCACTGCAGCACCGCGTCGGTGGCGGGCCGGGCCAGCCGGCGCGGTGCGTCAGCCAGTGCCTCGGCCTTGCTGACGCTGCCGTTGGCTTCCACCGTGAAGCGCACCGTTACCGTGCGCGAGCCGGTCACCAGCAGCGACTGGGCCGTGGCCGACAGCACCGGTGCCACGTAGCGCTGCAGTTGCAGCGGCACCTCGTCGGCGTCGTCGGCCTCGGCCTCCGGCTCGGCTGCCGGCGGTGTGGGCGTGGGCATGGGGGCGCTGCCGGCCGGCGCGGCAAACGACGCGGCGGCGGGCTCGGGCTGCGGCGTGGCGGCGTGCTCGCTGGCCGCCACCAAGGCCGGGGCCGGCGCCGCCGCAGCCGTGCCGGCGGGCGTGTCGGCACGCGCCGTGGCCGCCGGCCGCGGTGCGGCGTGCGGCGCGGCGGTGGTTGCGGGTGGGGCGGGCTTGCGCGGCTTGTCGGCCGCGTCGGCCGGCTTGGTCCTCACCGTCTGGAACTTGATGAAGCTGAGCACCTTCTCCGCGTCGCGGCGGGCCCGCTCGGCGTCGGTGAGGGGTGGCGTCTGGGCGGCGCTCAGCAGCGGCAGGGTCAGGCTCAGGGCGGTCAGCAAACGGGACAGTCGGGCGGACAGGGGCATGAACGAGGCGGCGGGAACGGGGTCAGCAGGGTATGCAAGAGCCATTCCACCAGATGTCCGTGACGCCGGCCCGCGCCGTCACGTCTCGATACGATCTCCCGCGGCGTCGAACCACAGCGTCTTGGCCGCATCGAAGCCGAAGCGCACCGCCTCGCCGTCCGCCACCTCGGGCTGGCCCGGCAGCACGGCCGACACGGTGACCCCGGCGCTGGCCATCCAGACGACGTGCTGGTTGCCCAGCGGCTCGACGAGCTGGATCTGCGCGGTGAAGGGCTGGTCGGCGCCCAGCTTCACGTTCTCGGGCCGCACGGCCAGCGTCAGCACCTCGCCCTGCTTGCGCGCGGCCAGCGCGGCGGGCAGCGGCAGCTTGAGCGCGGGCGACACGAACAGGCCGCCTTCGCCCACCTGGCCGTCGATGCGGTTGATGGACGGCGAGCCGACGAAGCCGGCCACGCGCAGGTTCTTCGGCCGGTCGTAGACCTCGGCCGGCGTGCCCACCTGCTGGATCACGCCCTGGTGCATGACGACGATGCGCGTGGCCAGCGTCATCGCCTCCACCTGGTCGTGCGTCACGTAGATCATCGTGTTGCCCAGGCGCTGGTGCAGTTGCTTGAGCTCGCGGCGCAGGTCGGTGCGCAGCTTGGCGTCGAGGTTGGACAGCGGCTCGTCCAGCAGCAGCACCTTGGCCTCGCGCACGACGGCGCGGCCGATCGCCACGCGCTGGCGCTGGCCGCCGGAGAGCTGGCCCGGCCGGCGCTCCAGCAAGGGGCCCAGCTGCAGCATGTCGGCCGCGGCGGCCACGCGCTTCTCCAGCTCGGCCTTGGGCGTCTTGGCCATCTTCAGCGGGAAGGCGAGGTTCTCCTTCACCGTCATCGTCGGGTACAGCGCATAGCTCTGGAACACCATGCCCACGCCGCGCTGGCTGGGCTCGGCGTGCGTGGCGTCCTGCTCGCCGATGTGGATGCTGCCGCCGCTGACCGGGTTCAGGCCCGCGATGGTGTGCAGCAGCGTGCTCTTGCCGCAGCCGGACGGGCCCAGCAGCACGAGGAACTCGCCGCCGTGGACGTCAAGGTCCAGGCCCTTGATGACCTCGTGGTTGCCGAAGCGGATGCTGAGGTCCTGGATGTGAACGCGGGTCAAAGGGGTCTCCTGTTCTGCAAGATCTTGGCGATCGTCTGTTGTGCGGCCGGCGCGGCGATGTCGCGGTTCCAGTAGTCGCTGACGGCACGTTCGAGCGCCGTCAGCTGCTCGGGCGCCAGCAGCATCTCGGTGTTGCCCACCAGCCGGCCGGCATCCCGCAGCGCGGCCGCGCCGAGCTGGGCGCAGGCGTCGAGCGTGCGGGTATCGAGGTCGGTGCGTACCGGCACCGATCCCTTGCGGGCACTGAAGGCCAGCTGCGTGGCCGCCGCGGTGGCCACGCGGGCCAGCAGGCGCTGCGCGGGCAGCGCGGCGCCGTCGCGCCCCTTGGGGAACACGAGCACATCGCCATCGACGATGTAGGGCGCCTTGGTGGTGAGGCCGGGTGTGCAGCCGTAGTCGCGGCCGGGCTGCTGGCCAGCCTGGGCGAACTCGCCCTTGGCCCAGTCGCCCATGAACGTGAAGCCGGCGCGGCCGCTGGTCAGCAGTGCCGTGGTGTCGTTCCAGTTGCGGCCCGGCGAGCCGGCGTCCACGTAGCGGCGCAGCTTCTTGTAGCTGACGAGCACCTGCCGCAGCGCGTCGCCCTGCAGCGCCGCCGGGTCGCGGTCGCGCAGCACGGCCAGGTACAGCTCGCGGCCTCCCTGGTTGGCCAGCAGTGCGGTGAACAGGTTCAGGTCCTGCCAGGGCTGGCCGCCGTGGGCCAGTGGGATCAGGCCGGCGGCCTGCAGCTTGTCGAGCGCCGCGAACAGCTCGTCCATGCTGCGGGGCTCGGTCTTGATGCCGGCCTTGGCCAGCGCGGCCTTGGAACTCCACAGCCAGGCCGGCATGTGGATGCTCAGCGGCACCGCGTAGAGGTGGCCGTCCACGCGCACGGCGTCCAGCAGCAGCGCGGGCAGCGTGTCGGCCCAGCGGCCCTCGCGGGCCAGGTCGTCCAGCGGGGTCAGCCGCCCCCGGCGGGCCAGCTCGCGGAAGGCCTGCGAGGCGTTGAACTGCGCTGCCGTCGGCGGGTTGCCGGCCTGGATGCGCTCCAGCACCACGGCGCGCGCCTGCTCGGAGGCGACGACGGCCACGTCCCGCCACTGGCCGCCGGCGGCGCGGTAGGCGTCGGCCAGCGCGTGCATGGCGGCCGTCTCGCCGGGCGACGTCCACCAATGCACGACGTCCGCCTGCGGCCCGGCCACGGCGGCGGCGGGCAGCAGGGCCAACGTCAGGGCGCAGGTGCGGAGCATGGCGCCATGATTACCGATCATTAAGAAACTTAATATCGGATTAACCATGAGGACGGCCGCCGCTACAGTCTGCACCCCATGAACCTGCTGCTTGCCGAAGACGATGCCCTGCTGGCCGACGCGCTGCAGCAGCAGTTGCTGAACGCCGGCTTCAAGGTCGAGTGGGCCGAGAACGGCGCGGTGGCGGAGTACCTGCTGAAGAAGCAGGACTTCGACGTGGCCGTGCTGGACCTGGGCCTGCCGCTGGTGGACGGCCTGACCGTGCTGAAGCGCGTTCGCGACGCGGGCCGCGCATTGCCCATCCTCGTGCTGACGGCGCTGGATGCGCTGGAGCACCGCGTCGCCGGGCTGCAGGCCGGCGCGGACGACTACCTGACCAAGCCCTTCGACTTCCCCGAGCTGGAGGCCCGGCTGCACGCGCTGATGCGCCGCGGCCGGCCCGCCGGCGCGGCACAGCAGCTGCGTGGCCTGACGCTGGACCGCACCGCGCGCCGCGCCAGCGTCGCCGGCGAGGCCGTCGAGCTGAGCCCGCGCGAGTGGACGCTGCTGGACCTGCTCGTCACCGAGCGCGATCGCGTCGTCACCAAGGCGCAGATCGTCGCCGCCTGGGGCAGCGAGGACAGCGCGGGCGGCTCCATCGAGGTCTACATCCATCGCCTGCGCAAGAAGCTGGAAGGCTCGGGCCTGGCGGTGCGCACCGTGCGTGGGCTGGGCTATCTGCTGGAAGCCACGGCGTCTCCCCCGTGAACGCGTCCACCGGCCGGTCGCTGCACCGCCAGCTGCTGCTGTGGCTGCTGCTGCCGCAGATCGTGCTGTGGCTGGTGGCGGCCTTCGGCGCCTACCGCGTGGCCAGCCGGCATGCCGACGAGTTGGTGGACGCCAGCCTGCTGCAGGCCGCCCGCGCGCTGGCGCGGCAGATCCGCCCCACCGCCAGCGGCCTGTTCGTGGACCTGCCGCGCTCGGCGCAGGACATCCTGGCCGCCGACCCCGAGGACCGCGTGATGTACATGGTCAGCTCGCCGCCGGGCCAGCTGCTGCTGGGCGACGCGCGCATGCCGGCGCCGCCAGGCACGCCGGCGCTGGGCGAGCCGGTGTTTTTCGACACCGCCGTGCCCGAGCCCATGCGCGTCGTCTCGCTGGACCTGCGCCTGAGCGCCGCCGGCGCGCCCGAGCAGGCGCTGCGCGTACAGCTGGCCCGCTCCAGCAAGCCGCGCGAGCTGCTGGCGCGGCGCATGCTGCTGGACACCGCGCTGCCGCTGTCGTTGCTGATCGCGCTGATGAGCATGGGCGTGTGGGCCGGCATCCGCCGCGGGCTGCGGCCGCTGGCCGAGCTGCAGCAGCAGATGGAAGGCCGCCGCGCCGATGCGCTGGACCCGGTGGAGCTGCAGGCCGCGCCGCCCGAGGTGGGCGCGCTGGCCGGCGCCGTCAACGAGCTGCTGGGCCAGGTGCAGCACAGCCTGGCCACGCAGCGCCGCTTCATCAGTGACGCCGCCCACCAGCTGCGCACGCCGCTGGCGGGCCTGAAAAGCCAGACCGAGCTGGCGCTGGCCGCCGTCGATGGCGCCGCCGACCCCGCGCTGCGCCAGCGCCTGCAGCGCGTGCACGAGAGCGCCGTGCGCGGCGCGCGGCTGGTGTCCCAGCTGCTGGTGCTGGCCCGCGCCGAGCCCGAGGCCGTGGCGGCCCAGGGTTGGGCCGTGGTGGACTGTGGCGAGCTCGTGCGCGAGGTGGCAGCCGAATGGGTGCCCCGCGCACTGGCCGCCGGCTGCGACCTGGGCGTGGACCTGCCCAACGAGCCCGTGACGGTGCCGGGCGTGGCGCTGCTGTTGCGCGAAGCCCTCGTCAATCTGGTGGACAACGCCATCCGCTACGCCGGGCCGGGCGCCGTCCTCACCGTGCGGCTGCGTCGCGCCGATGCAGATGTCTGGATCGACGTCGAGGACAACGGCCCCGGCCTTGCGCCCGAGCTGCGCGAGCGCGTGTTCGAACGCTTCGTGCGCGGCTCGACCACCGGCGAGGGCTGCGGCCTGGGCCTGGCCATCGTGCGGGAGATCGCCGAGCGGCATGGCGGCAGTGCCAGCCTGCTCCCCGCGGCGCCGCGGGGCTGCATCGCCCGCCTGGCGCTGCCGCTGGCCTCGCCATGACGACGCTGCGGGGGCGTGCCTGGCTTGTGGTGCAGTGGCATCGTTTGCACCCCTGATGCTTGCAGAAAGCTGAGGGCGCCGGCGCGGCCCGCGACGTCTGCACGGAGTTCACTGCAGTCGCGGGCGCCGCCGCTTGCGACCGCGGGGGGGCGACTCCTAGGATGAACCAGGGCATCGATGTGCTGATGCTGCCCCCGACCTTCCCAGGAGTTCACGACATGGCAGGCAAGTTCATCGAAGGTTCCGCGACCCGGGCCGTGGATGAAGGCTTCGGCAGCTTCTTCCGCTATCACGGCTGGCTGTCTCCCGGCGTGCGGCTGTTCCGCCGGATCTCCTTTCACGGCAAGGCCTTGTGGGTCTCGGCCGCCTTCGTCATTCCGCTGCTCATCATGCTGGCCTTCCTGCGTGGCAGTGCCCAGGATCTGATCGACAGCACACGCTCCGAGCTGGCCGGCATGCGCTATGCCGATGCCGCGTTCGACTTGATGGAGGCGGCGCAGAACCGCCGCCGCGCCGTCACGATGCAGGCGGCGGACCAGGAGGAAACCCGCCGGCAGGCCGAGGCCGCCTTCAAGAAACTGGCCGCCGTGGAGGCCGAGCTGGGGGCTTCGCTGGGCACCGCCAAGTCCTATGCGGCGCTGCGCGATGCCGAGACGGCGCTGGAGCGCAGCCCCAAGGCTGAGAGCCCCGAGGCGGGCTTCGCCCAGCATTCGGACCTGGTGAGCAAGGTGCTGGCCCTGGTGGCCGACGTGGCCGATGGCTCCCAGCTCAGCCTGGACCCGGAGCTGGACACGTATCACATGATGATCGTGTCCATCCTGCGCGGCCCGCACCAGGTGGACAACGAAGCCCGGCTGCGCGGCCTCGGCAGCCTGGCCCTGAACGCCAAGACCCTGACGCCGCAGACGCGGGACCGCATGCACGAGCTGCTCGGCGTCGAGCCGGTGCTGGAGGCAGACATCGAACGGTCCTACCGGCTGGGTGTCGAGTCGGTGCCCGAGGTGGCCAAGCGGCTGGACATGCCGGGCGTGGACGTGGCCCGCGAGGCCTTTCTGAGCGCCGTCCACAAGCAGGTGCTCGGCGCCGAGCTGCAAGGCAGTTCCCAGGAACTGGTGGCGCTGGGCAATACCGCGGTTGCCAAGAACATGAAGCTGCTGGCGGACATCCGCGCGCGGCTCGCGGAGCGCCTGCAGGAGCGCATCGAGCAGCAGCATGCGGGCCTGGCGCAGAAGGTGGCCATCGCCGTCTTCTTCGTCGCGGTGGCGGCCTATCTGATGCTGAGCTTCTACCGCGTGATGATGGGCGGGTTGCAGGAGGTGGCCGGCCATCTGCGCGAGATCACCAAGGGCAATCTGACAACGGCGCCACGCCCCTGGGGGCGTGACGAGGCCGCCCAGCTGATGCTCACCATGGGCGAGATGCAGACCGCGCTGCGGCGCATCGTCGGTGTGGTGCTCGACGGCTCGGCCCAGGTGCGCAACTCCAGCAGCGAGATCGCCAGCGCGGCGCTGGACCTGTCGGGGCGCACCGAGCAGTCGGCCGCCAACCTGGAGCAGACGGCCGCGACCATGGAGCACATCGCCGAGCAGGTACGACAGACCAGCACCACCATCGACGGGGCGGCCCGCATCGTGCAGGACAACGCCGGCGCGGCCGGCCAGTGCGGCCGCGTCATCGCCGACGTGGTGCAGACGATGGAGGACATCCGCCAGTCCTCCAGCCGCATCGGCGAGATCATTGGCACCATCGACGGCATCGCCTTCCAGACCAACATCCTGGCGCTGAACGCGGCGGTGGAGGCGGCGCGCGCCGGCGAGCAGGGCCGCGGCTTCGCGGTGGTGGCTTCCGAGGTGCGGGCCCTGGCCCAGCGCTCGGCCCAGGCGGCCAAGGAGATCAAGACACTGATTGGCACCAGCATCGATCAGGTGGCGTCCGGCCATGCCGTGGTGGGCCAGGCGCGCGAGTTGATGGCCGGCATCGTCACCAACGCCGAGCACATGGCGACGATGATGAGCGAGATCACGCAGTCCACGCAGCAGCAGCGTCAGGGCGTTGGCGAGGTGGGGCAGGCCGTGCAGGCGCTGGACGAGACCACCCAGCAGAACGCTGCGCTCGTGGAGCAGACCTCGGCCGCGGCGAGCGGGCTGGCGTCACAGGCCGAGCGGCTGAGCGCGGAGGTCAGCTTCTTCCGGCTGAGCTGAAGCGGTCCACGCCGTCGACCAGCCGCTGGCGCAGCCGCGGCTCGTCCAGCGCCTGCAGCCACCAGGCCAGCGCGCGGCCGTCACCGGCCCGCCAGCCGACGTACAGCGTGTTCGGCTCGCGCGGCACGGCCACGGCCTTCTCCACCAGTTCGCCGCGCGCCAGCAGCGAGGCCACGCGCGCCCGTGGCAGCCAGCCCACGCCCAGGCCGGCGCGCTGCGCGGCGATCTTGGCCGCCATGCTGGGCACGGCCAGCGTGGGCTGGCCGGCGCCGTGGCCGTAGGCGCGGCCGTCGCCGCGGCGCGACGAGTCCGCGACGACGACGGCGCGGTGGGCGCCCATCTGCTCGGCGGTCAGCGCGCCCTTGGCCTTGGCCAGCGGGTGGTGGGGCGACACGGCGTAGACCCAGTCCATGCGCCCCAGCTCGCGCCACTGCACGCCCAGGCCCGCGGGCGGCTCGTTGGTGGCGCCGATGACGAGGTCGGCCCGGCCGTCGGCCAGCGCCTCCCAGGTCCCGCCCAGCACCTCGTGCGTGACGCGCAGCCCGACGCCCGAGCCCAGCTCGTCGAAGTCCTGGATGACGGGCAGCAGCGTGTCGAACTCGATGACCTCGTCGGTGACGATCCACAGCCGGTCCTCCCAGCCCTTGGCCACCTGCGCGACGCGGCGCGAGAGGCGCTGCATGTCGTCGCGCAGCCGCGTGGCCTCGCGCACCAGCAGGCTGCCGGCGGGCGTGAGCTGCAGCCGGTAGCGGCGCCGGTCGAACAGCAGCGCGTCGAAGCGGCCCTCGATCTGGCGCAGCGTGTACGACACGCTGGATGGCGCCTTGCCGAGATGGGCCGCGGCGCGCGTGAGGCTGCCGCTCTCGCGGATGGCCTCCATCAGCTGGATCTCGTCGTCACTGAGCATGTTCGAAAGCCTTGCACGAGTCGGCCAGCGCGGCCGGACGTCAAAAGAGGGTCCGAAGTCGAGTATCGAGTCCACGGCAAGCAGGCCGCTCAAACCCCGACTCAAAGGAAACCATCATGTCCACCCGCTTCACCCACAAGACCGTCCTCGTCACCGGCGGCACTTCCGGCATCGGCCTGGCCGCCGCCCGCGCCTTCAAGGCCGAGGGCGCCCACGTCATCGTCACCGCCCGCCCGGGCAAGGCTCACGAGGCCGACGGCTTCGAGCTGGTGCCGCTGGACGCTTCCGACGTGCTCGGCGCCCGCGCGCTGGGTGCCCACCTCGCCGCCGCCGGCCGCACGCTGGACGCCGTGTTCGTCAACGCCGGCATGGCCGAGTTCGCGTCGCTGGCCGATGCCAGCGAAGACCTGTGGGACCGTACCTTCGACACCAACGCCAAGGGTGCGTTCTTCCTGATCCAGGCGCTGCGCCCGGTGCTGGCGCGCGGTGCGTCCATCGTGCTGAACGGCTCCATCAACGCCCGCATCGGCATGCCCAACTCGGCCATCTACGCCGCCAGCAAGGCCGCACTGATCTCGCTGGCCAAGACGCTGTCGGCCGAGCTGCTGCCGCAGGGCGCGCGCGTCAACGTCGTCAGCCCGGGCCCCGTCAGCACGCCGCTGTACGGCAAGCTGGGTTTCGACGACGAGACGCTGAAGCAGGTCGCCGCGCAGATTCAGAGCCAGATCCCGCTGGGCCGGTTCGGCACGCCGGAGGAGGTGGCGTCAACGGTGCTGCACCTGTCCGCCCCGGAGTCGGCTTTCATCGTCGGCACCGAGGTCATCGTCGACGGGGGTATGAGCCAACTTTAAGCACGCCACGGCACGGGTGGCGACAATCGCGGTTCTGCCTGAACCGTGATTGCCATGACCACCCGTACCGTCTTCGGCGCCTGCCCCCACGACTGCCCCGACACCTGCGCGCTGCAGGTCACCGTCGAGAACGAACGCGTCATCAAGGTGCAGGGCCGCGCCGAGCATGCCAACACGCATGGCGCGCTGTGCACCAAGGTGTCGCGCTACGCCGAACGCACGTACCACGCCGAGCGCGTGCTGCACCCGCTCAAGCGCGTCAGTAAGAAGACCGAGGCGCCGGCCTTCGTGCAGGTCACGTGGGCCGAGGCGCTGGCCGACATCGCCGCCCGGCTGAAGGCGGTGCAGGACCCGCAGTGCATCCAGCCCTACAGCTACGCCGGCACCATGGGCCTGCTGCAGGGTGAGGCGATGGCCGGGCGCCTGTGGAACGCGCTGGGCGCGGCGCGGCTGGACCGCACCATCTGCGCCAGTGCCGGCGGCGCCGGCCTGGCCGCCACCTACGGCCACAAGCTGGGCATGCACACGCGGCACTTCGCGGGCGCCAAGCTGATCGTCATCTGGGGCAGCAACTCCATTGCGTCCAACCTGCATTTCTGGACCTACGCCAACCAGGCCAAGCGCGACGGCGCCAAGCTCATCTGCATCGACCCGCGCAAGACCGAGACGGCCGACAAGTGCCACCAGCACATCGCCGTGCTGCCCGGCACCGACGGCGCGCTGGCGCTGGGCGTGATGCACGAGCTGATCGCCCACGGCTGGCTGGACCAGGCCTACATCGACGCCCATGTCGACGGCTGGGACGAGCTGCGCGCGAAGGCGCTGGCCTGGCCGCCGGAGCGCACTGCCGCCGTCTGCGGCATTGCTGCCTCCGAGGTGCGCGGCCTGGCGCGCGACTACGGCACCACCACCCCCGCCGCCATCCGCCTGAACTACGGCATGCAGCGCGTGCGCGGTGGCGGCAACGCGGTGCGGCTGGTGGCGATGCTGCCCTGCCTGACCGGTGCGTGGCGGCACGAGAGCGGCGGCCTGCTGCTGTCGGCCTCGGGCTGGTTCGCGCCCTACAAGAACCCGGCGCTGGAGCGGCCGGACCTGCTGGCAGGACGCACGCCGCGCATGGTCAACATGAGCACCATCGGCGACGCGCTGCTGCAGGCCGACCCGCCCATCGAGGCCCTCGTCGTCTACAACAGCAACCCGGTCGCGGTGGCGCCCGAGTCACCCAAGGTCGTGGCCGGCTTCCAGCGCGAGGACCTGTTCACGGTGGTGCTGGAGCACTTCATGACCGACACGGCCGACCTGGCCGACTACGTGCTGCCCGCCACCACGCAGCTGGAGCACCTGGACGTGCACACCAGCTACGGCCACACCGACGTGCTGATGAACCAGCCGGCCATTGCACCGCTGGGCGAGGCCAAGCCCAACACGCAGATCTTCCGCGAGCTCGCCGCCGCGATGGGCCTGACCGACCCCTGCTTTGCCGACACCGACGAGCAGCTGGCCGCCCAGGCCTTCACGGCCGACATCGACTTGGGAACGCTGCGCACGCAGGGCTGGCAGCCGCTGCCCATCCCCGAAGCGCCGTTCGCGAACGGTGGCTTTCGCACCGCCAACGGCCGCGCCAGCGCCGTGGGCGCCGACTACGTGCCCAACTACGAAAGCGCCGCCAGCGCGCCCGAGCTGGCCGCGCGCTACCCGCTGGCCATGATCTCGCCGCCGGCGCGCAACTTCCTGAACAGCAGCTTCGTCAACGTGAAGAGCCTGCGCGACATCGAGCGCGAGCCGCTGATCGAGATGCATGCCGACGATGCCGCCGCGCGCGGCCTGACCGATGGCGCCCGCGTGGCGGCCTTCAACGACCGCGGCCGCTACGTCGCCACGCTGAAGGTCAGCGCGCGCGCGCGGCCCGGCGTCGTCAACGGCCTGGGCGTGTGGTGGCGCAAGCTGGGCCTGGACGGCACGAACGTCAACGAGGTCACCCACCAGCGCCTGACCGACCTGGGCGAGGCGCCGGCGTTCTACGACTGCCTGGTGCAGGTCGAGGCGGCTTGATCCGCCGTCTGTTGCTGGCGGCCACGCTGCTGGCGTTGACCGGCTGCAGCGCCGTCGGCCACTGGCGCCAAGCCGCCGGTGGGCATCTGGGCATCACGCGCGCGGCGCGGCCGGTGGACGAGTGGCTGGCCGACGCGAAGACGCCGGCCGACCTCGCCGAGCGCCTGCGGCTGTCGCAGCAGATGCGCGATTTCGCCACCGCGCGGCTGGCCCTGCCCGACAACAACAGCTACCGCCGCTACGCCGACCTGGGCCGCGCCGCGGCGGTGTGGAACGTCGTCGCCGCGCCCGAGTTCGGCTTCACGCTGAAGACCTGGTGCTATCCCATCATGGGCTGCGCCGGCTACCAGGGCTGGTTCGATCTCGACACGGCGAGGGCGCGCGCCGACGCGCTGAAGGCCGAGGGCTGGGAGGTGCAGGTGCAGGCGATTCCCGCCTACTCCACGCTGGGCTGGAGCCGGCTGCTGGGCGGCGACCCGTTGCTGAACACCTTCATCCGCTACCCCGAGGGCGAACTGGCCGCGATGATCTTCCACGAGCTGGCCCACCAGCGCGTCTACGTCAGCGACGACACCGGCTTCAACGAGGCCTATGCCAGCGCCGTCGAGCTGATCGGCGCGCGCCAGTGGCTGGCGGCCAGGCCCGAGGCGCTGGCCGCCTTCGAGGCGGGCCGGGCGCGCCGCGCGGCCTTCCTGGCGCTGGCCCGCGAGGGGCGGGAGCGGCTGCAGCGCGTCTACGACGGCCCGGCCGACGCGCGTGCCGCGGGCAAGGCCGCCGTCATGGCCGAGCTGCGCGAGGTGCCGGGGTACGAGGGCTGGTTCCAGCGCGCCAACAACGCGAGCTTCGCCATCCTGTCGGCCTACAGCGACCTGGTGCCCGCCTTCGAGCGGCTGTTCGAGCGCGAGGGGCGGGACTGGGTGAAGTTCCACGCTGCGGTGGAGCGGCTGGCGGCCCTGTCGCGCGAGCAGCGCCGTGCTAACTTGCGGAGCCCAGAAGGAGGCTCCGATGACCTTGACCCTGCGACGCGTCAAACCCGCTGACGCCGCCGCCATCGCCGAACAGTTTTCCGACCCGGACGTCTTCGGCGGCACGCTGCAGCTGCCGTTCGCCAGCGAGGAGATGTGGACCCAGCGCATCGCCGGCATGAACCCGCCGGCGCCGGGCTCCAACGAGATCGTGCTGACCGCCTGCCTCGACGACAAGCCGGTGGGCCTGGCCGGGCTGCACCCGGTGGGCCCGTCGGTGCGCCGCCGCCACGTGATGGGCCTGGGCATCACCGTCGCCAAGGCCGCGCAGGGGCAGGGCGTGGGCCAGGCGCTGATGACGGCGCTGCTGGACTACGCCGACAACTGGGCGCAGATCCTGCGCATCGAGCTGACCGTCTATCACGACAACGCGCGCGCCATCCGCCTGTACGAGCGCAACGGCTTCGAGCATGAAGGCCGGCTCAGGGCCGATGCGCTGCGCAACGGGGTGTATGAGGACGTGCTGATGATGGCGAGGCTGCATCCGAGGCAGCCGATGGTGAGGGGCTCCGCTACTTAGCGCCTCGCCTGTCAATATCTACTCAGCCATAGCACTGATCAATGCAGGTAGCTCCGACAACGGCCTGATGACACCTTTGTTGAGAGAGCGGCCTCCAACTGCCGTGTTGAGGATGCACCGGAGTTCTGGCGAGTAGTCGTAGAAGACGCTCGCTTGGCCGGGGGGATCAAATGTCACTGCAATCGTGAACACGTCGTAGCGGCAGAGCCCGATCTTGAGTTGCTTCTTGCTTCTGACAGAAATAGCCGACGTCTCGATTCTTTGAACTCGGCCAGCGAAGGCAACTTCCATTGAGAGCTCGTGACTGTCGCCAACCGTCAGAGGAAACATAGAAGTCAAGTCGCTCAGGGGCTTGTACGTTATTCCTGGTTCACCGGAACTCCCGCTTTGAAGGGTGAGGAGGCCAAGGTAGAGCACTTCTTCGTGAATGTGTCCTGAGCGTCGTCTGCGAACTACCTGGGTCAGTGTTTCATTCAGGAAACGCACTTCGACTAGACCGTGGGGTAGATGGCTTATGACGAAACCATCAGGCGCGGAGCCGGCCGTTGGACAGAATACAACGGGTGCGTTTTCAGAGGTCATGGGCCCTTTCCTTGAACGGGCCGCTTTCACGTGATCGCTAGAGAGAGGCTCGCTCAAGGCAACACCTGCGCCCGTGCCGCCACATAAAGCCGATACCACTCCTCCCGGCTCAGCTGAATCTTCACCGCGTCGCCGCATGCCCGAATGCGCTGCGCATTCCCGCTGCCGATGACCGGCTGGATGCCGGCCGGATGCCGCAGCAGCCAGGCCAGCAGCACGGCGTTCGCCGTCGTGGCGTGCGCCTCGGCAATCTCCTGCACGACCTTGGCCGCGGCCGACGCTGCCGGGTCGTTGAACCGCCCCTGCGCCAGCGACCCCCAGGCTTGCAGCTGCACGCCGTGCTGCTGCGCGTATTCCAGCGTGCCGGCCCAGGCCATGGCGCCGGGGCGGGTGGCGGCCTGCGGGTCGTTGAAGGTGGTGCCGGCGTCGATGAAGTCCAGCTTGGCCAGGCTCATCTCCAGCTGGTTGACCACCAGCGGTTCGGGTAGTGCGGACTGCAGCCAGCGCATCTGCCCGGCGTGCATGTTGGACACGCCCAGGTGCCCCACCTTGCCGGCCGCCTTCAAGCGGCCGAAGGCGCGGGCCACCTCGGCGGGCTGCATCAGCGGGTCGGGGCGGTGCAGCAGCAGGATCTCGATGTGCTCCACGCCCAGCCGCTGCAGGATGCCGTTGACGCTGCGCTCGATGTGCTCGGCGCTGAAGTCGAAGCGGCCGGGCGCGGTGTCGTCGCCGAAGCGGATGCCGCACTTGCTCTGCAGCCGCAGCTTGGCGCGCAGGCTGGCGTCGCGCTTGAGCAGTTCGCCGAACACGGCCTCGGCCTTGCCGCGGCGGTAGATGTCGGCATGGTCGAACAGCGTCACGCCGATGGCCAGCGCGGTTTCGACGGCGGCGTGGGCCTGGGCGATGTCGGCCTCGGTCAGCGGGCCGCCGTTCCAGTCGCCGCCCAGGGCCATGCAGCCGTAGACGAGGGGGCTGGCGTCGCGGAAATGGGTGTGCAGGGGCAGGGGGAACATGGCTATCGGATGGACGTGGGGCCGGCATCATGCGCCAGCGAGCGGTGGTTGCGCCAGCCCAGCAGGCCCGCCAGCGCGGCCGCCACGCCGGCAAGCACGGCGCCCAGGCCGGCCAGCCGCAGCAGCTGGCGGCGCTGGCCGCTGCTCAGGCGCGGTGTGAGGCGTGGCTTGTGGCGCTGGCGGCGCACGAGGTCCTGCACCAGCGCGATCTCGTGCTGGCGCTCGCCGATGACGCGGGCCAGTTCGTCACCGTTGTCGAAGCGGCGTGCAAGGTCGCGCACGGCGTCGAGCTCGCGCTGGCGGATCAGCAGCCCCGGCGCCCGCAGCGGGCTGCCCAGCGCGCGGGCGCGCATGAACAAGGCCTTGGCGGCCAGGCGGTCGGGCTGGCAGCCCCAGCCGCCGTCCAGGCAGCTGGCGAGGTTGAAGGTGGCGTCGGCATGGCCTTGCGCGGCCGCGGCGGTGTAGAGGGCCACGCCGCGGGCAGCATCGGCTGCGCCGCCCCAGCCGGCCACCAGCGCTCGCGCGAGGTTGAACTTGGCCGTCAGGCTGCCGGCGGCCGAGGCGCGCTCCAGCAGCCCGCGGGCCTCGTGCGGGTCGCGCGGCAGGCCCAGGCCCTCGAGCTGACAGAAGCCCAGCAGCGCCAGGCCCTCGGTGTCGCCGCGGTCGGCGGCCACGCGAAACCAGTGAACGGCCTGTTCATGGTCGGGCTCGGGCGCGCGGAAATGCAGCAGCCCCTCGGCGAGCGGGTCTTGCGTGGGCGGGTCGGGGTCGGCAAGGTGCATGGATCCTCCCTGGACGGCGCTGGCGGGCTCGCTGCCCGGCTTTTGTGGCGGCGGAGTATCCGCGCAAACCTCGCGGCAGACACGTCAGCGGCCTGCGAGACGGCAACCAGCCGTGTCTCGCTTAGAGTGCGGCGAACGACATCGAGGAGAGCCGCCTTGGCCGAGATCCGCATTCACCGAGACCACGACCTGGGCCTGAAGAAGGCCAGAGAAATCGCCTGGCAATGGGCCGAGCAGGTGGAGGAGAAGTTCGACATGGAATGCACCGTGCTCGAAGGCGACGACGAGGACACGGTGACCTTCACCCGCTCGGGCGTGAAGGGCGAGCTGACCGTGACGGCCACCCGCTTCGAGCTGGTGGCGCAGCTGGGCTTCCTGCTGGGGGCGTTCAAGGCCACCATCGAGGGCGAGATCCAGAAGGAGCTGGACACGCTGCTGGCCGGCAGCAAGAAGAAGGCGCCGGCCAAGAAAAAACCGGCCTGAGGGCCGGTTCTTTCGGATCGCCGAGGGCGCCTTACTTCAGGGATTCAATCAGGTCGACGTACTGCTGCATCGCGTCATCCTGAGACGTGCCCTTCAGTTCGTTCCAGGCGTCCCACTTCGCGCGGCCCACCATGTCGGTGAAGCCGGGGCGCTTGCCATCGACGTCGCCGGCGCTGCCCTGCTTGTAGAGCGCGTAGATCTTCAGCAGCGTCATGTTGTCGGGACGCTCGGGCAGGTTCTTCGAATCGGCGACGGCAGCTTCGAATTGGTCTTTGAGGCTCACGGGGTTCTCCAGGCTGAATTCGGGATGCGATTCTCGTGACAATCGCTCGACGGGCCGCCGAGTTTAGGCCCGCGCAAAACGATTTCGAGGAGACGCATGGGCCCCAGCAGTGAACGCATGTCCAAAGTGGATACGGCCTGGTTGCGCATGGACACCGAGGCCAACCTGATGATGATCGTCGGGGTCTGGTCCATCCGCCCCGGCATCACGCTGGGCGCGCTGCGCGAGCGCGTGGCCGAGCGGCTGCTGAAGTACCCGCGCTTCCGGCAGAAGGTTGTCGAGGATTCACTGATGGGCGCCCACTGGGTGGCCGACAAGGATTTCGACATCGCTCGCCACGTTGTCGCCGAGGTGCCGCTGCCGCTGCCCGGCCAGAGCCGCGACGAGGTGCTGCGAGAGCGCGTGGCCGAGCTGTGCAGCCAGCCGCTGGACCCGGCCCGCCCGCTGTGGCAGATGCAGCTCATCGAGGACATGGGTGACGGCAGCAGCGCGCTGATCTGCCGCATCCACCACTGCATCGCCGACGGCATCGCGCTGATCGCGGTGATGCTGTCCATCACCGACGGCGGCAAGGCGCCGCCGCAACGCCCGGCGCGCGAGCCGCAGGAGCACCACGAGACGGATTGGCTGCTCGACGCCTTCCTGCGCCCCATGACCAACATGACCGTCAAGGCCATCGGCCTGACCGGCAAGGGCGTGGCCAAGGGGGTGGACCTGGCGATGCACGGCGTGACGCCGATGGACTCGTCGCTGGAGATGGCGCGCATGGGCTACCAGGCGGTGTCGGACGTGGCGGCCTTCGCGCTGATGCCGGACGACTCGCACACGCGGCTCAAGGGCAAGCCCGGTGCGAAGAAGACCGTCGCATGGGACGACAGCCTGGCGCTGGACGAGGTGAAGGCCGTGGGCCGCGCGCTGGGCGCGTCCATCAACGACGTGCTGCTGGCCTGCGCGGCCGGCGCCATCGGCCGCTACCTGGCCGAGCGCGGCGAGGACCCGGCGGGCAAGGAGATCCGCGCGATGGTGCCCGTCAACCTGCGCCCGCTGGAGCAGGCCTGGCAGCTGGGCAACCGCTTCGGCCTGGTGCCGCTGGTGCTGCCCATCGGTATTGCCAACCCGGTGGAGCGGTTGTTCGCCGTGCGGGCGCGCATGAGCGAGCTCAAGGGCAGCTTCCAGCCGGTGATGGCCTTCGGGCTGCTGTCGGTCGCCGGCCTGCTCATCAAGCCGGTGCAGCACGCGATGCTGAACCTGTTCGCCAAGAAGGCCACGGCCGTGATGACCAACGTGCCTGGCCCGGCCGAGGCGCTGAAGTTCTGCGGCTCGACGGTGGAGAAGGTGATGTTCTGGGTGCCGCAGTCCGGCGACATCGGCATGGGCGTCAGCATCCTGACCTATGCCGGCCGCGTGCAGTTCGGCCTCATCACCGATGCCGGCCTGTGCCCCGACCCCGAGGCCATCATCGCCAACTTCGCGCCCGAGTTCGAGAAGCTGCTGATGCTGGCGCTGATGCTGCCCTGGGGCCCCGACGCTGCCTGAGCGCCGCGCCGCGCGGGCTCACTTGGGCCGGGCGGCGCTGCCGTCGGTCTTCTTGACCTTGTCCTTGGGCTTGCCGGCGGCGCTGGGGTGGGCGATGGCGACGATGGCCGGGTCCGCCTTGGCGAGGTAGGCCGAGTACTGCGTGTCGTCGCAGGGCTTGGCGTCGCTGTAGTAGCGGTTGTCGCCCTTGGCGCGCTCGCCGTTGAAGGCGGGTGCCGGGCCGCCGGGCGGGTAGAACGCGCTGTAGCTGGCGTAGCTCTGAGCGCAACCGTCGCGCAACGTGGCCTGCGCATGGTCGGCAGGCGTGTTGGCGGCAGCGGCGGGGAGGGCGAACACCAGGGCGGCGAGGGATGCGGCGAGGGTTCTCATGGCTGGCCTCCGTGCTGCGTGGAGCTTCACTAGATTAGGCCGCCGGCGCCGGAATTGCACGCCGCGGTGCACAAGCGAAGGTCGACCGGGCGCCGCTCCCGTGAACGGCAGCCGGCCTCAGGCCTTGGCCGTCTTGGCGGCCGGTTTCTTGGCCTTGGGACGCCCGGCGGCGCTGGGGTAGGCGCGCATGACGAGCGCCGGGTCGGCCTTGTCGAGATAGGCGGCCAGCTGTTCGTCGGTGCAGGGCTGCACGTCGCTGTAGAGCTGGTTGTCCCCGGGGTAGCGCTCGCCGCGGAACTCGGGCGTGTTGCCTGCGGGGTGGTTGGCGAGGAAGCTGGCGTAGCTCTGCGCGCAGCCGGCGCGCAATTCGCTGCGGGCCTTGGCGATGTCGGCGTCGTCGGCGGCGAGCGCGCCGGTGCAGGCCAGCGCGAATGTCGCAGCAAGAAATGGGCGCATGGCGGATCTCCTTCGTGAGTGCGGTGACTCTGGAGATTAGGAGGGCGCGCCAGAAAAACAAAGGCGCTCCGAGGAGCGCCTTGCGTAGTTTGAAGGAGAGCGGCCGATCAGAGGCGGAAGGGCTCGGCCTTCTTCTTGGTGGTGGGGCGGCCGGCGGCCGTCGGGTACGCGGCCATCACCTTGGCCGGGTCAGCCTTGTTGTCCAGGTAGGCGGCGTACTGCTGCGACGTGCAGGGCAGCAGCTTGCCGGGCTTGGCCTCACCCTTGTACTTGCCGTTGGCGTAGACGAACTGGTATTCGTTGGCGGCGACGGGCGTCGAGATGCTGCTGGTCTCGCTGTAGCTGTTGGCGCACTCGGCGCGCAGCTCGGCCTGCTCGGGCGTCTGCTTGTCGGCGGCTTGGGCGGAGAAGGCGGCAACGGCGGCGAGGGCGGGGATCAGGAACTTCATGGCGCTTGTCTCGGGTGAGGGGTTGGGTATGGACGGAAGCTTACGTGCCGGTGCCTGCAGGCGCATCCCCGGAACCACGGGTGTGCCGGCCGTGAACTGCGTCACGACTGGCTTGCGGGGCCGTGAAATACGACCGGTTTGCACGCAGGCGCCGCACGTTGGATCAGGGTTGCCCCTTAGTCCTCCAGCTCTTCCTTGGCCAGCTCGATGTCCAGCAGCTCCATCGCGTCCATCGCCTCGCAGGCAGCCGCGTCGGCGTAGAGCTTCTCGGCTTCCTTCAGGCGCTTGTCGCCCTCCAGCATGACGAGGCCGTTGGCGCGTTCGATCATCGCGATGGCGCTGGTGGGGTTGAGCTTCAACGCCTGCTCGAACATCTTCAGCCCGGTGGCCGTGTCGGCGCCCTGCGTCTTGCCCAGCAGCTTGCCGACCTTGTCGATGACTTCGGCGTGGAAGGCGCCCAGCGCGATGTGCGCATCGGCGTGCTTGGGGGCCAGGCTGATGGTCGTCTCCAGCGCGCCCTTGACCTTGGTGCCCAGGCCCTGCGCCAGTGCCTTGGCCACGCTGATGCCCTGGCCGTAGCGGCCCAGCGCGTAGGCCTGCCAGTAGTAGGCGTTAGCGTTCTTGGGCTCGTCGCCCTGCTGCGCCTCGGCGCGCTCGGCGATCTCCAGGAACATCTCCAGCTTCACCTTCTCCTTCTTCTCGAGATAGTTGGCGTAGATGCCCTGGGCCTTGTTGGCCACCGTCAGGCCGGCACCACCGGCGGCGAGGCCGGCGTCATAGGCGGCCTGGAACTCACCGGCATGGAAATGGATCCAGGCCTGCACGACGTCGGCGTCCTTGGGGAAGGGCTCGGCATCGCCGGCATGCAGCCGGGCCCAGTGCTTCTTCAGCGTCGCCGGCGTGTAGACGAAGGCGGTGTTGTCATACGGAAAGGCGGTCCACTTGGCCATCGCGTTGTCTCCTTCAGGGGTTTGATTGGTATTGGCCGGCGAGCTTGAAGAGATGCTCGCGGGAAGTCGGTTCCAGGTAGGGCAGCAGCAGGCTCAGCGCATGGAAGGCGCCGCGCAGCAGCGCCGCGCCGGCACGGTCGGGCTCCAGCGCGTGGCGCGGGTCGCGCACGTATTCGTAGCTCAGCCAGTAGCTCACCACCACGACCATCGCGTTGGCCGTGGGCGCGGCGTCGCGCAGCTCCATCTTCAGCGCGCCGCCCAGGTGCAGGCCCGACAGCACATGGCGCATCGCCTGCTCCTTGGCGGCCAGCAGCGACTGGAAATGCGTCTCCAGCTTGCGGTTCTTGAACAGCAGGTCGTTCAGGTCGCGGTACAGGAAGCGGTGCTTCCAGATCAGCTCGAACAGCATGTGGAAGAACAGCCAGGCGTCTTCCACGTGGCGCACGTTGTCGGCCGCGGCCAGCAGCTCGCTGAGCTCGGCCTCGTAGCGGCCGAACAGCGCGTTGACCAGCTCGTCCTTGGCCGGGTAGTGGTAGTACAGGTTGCCCGGGCTGATCTTCAGCTCCGCCGAGATCAGCGTCGTCGACACGTTGGGCTCGCCGAAGCGGTTGAAGAGGTCCAGCGTGACCTCCAGGATGCGCTCGGCGGTGCGGCGGGGACGTTTGGGCGTGGGCATCTCAGCAGCGCGCGGCCGCCCGGAGCGACTGGCGCACCCCGGCGGGGCGCAGCCAGTGCAGGGAGCGTGGGGGCGCACAAGTCATCGGGTCATTCTGGCAGCGATCTGCGCGCGAAAAGGGGCGACTTCTAGAATTGCGCGCTTATGCCGAGCCCGACCTCATCGCCCCCCGCCATCTCGTTCGAGAACGTCAAGAAAACATACCGGGGAGGGCAGGTCAGGGCGCTGGATGGCGTGTCCTTCGACATCCCCTGCGGCGAATTCTTCGGCCTGCTGGGGCCCAACGGCGCCGGCAAGACGACGCTGATCAGCGTGCTGGCCGGCCTGGCCAAAGCCACCGAGGGCCGCGTGCGCGTGATGGGCCACGACGTCGTGGACGACTACGCCGCCGCCCGCAAGGCCCTGGGCGTGGTGCCGCAGGAGCTGGTGTTCGACCCGTTCTTCAGCGTGCGCGAGTCGCTGCGCATCCAGAGCGGCTACTTCGGCGTCAAGCACAACGACGCCTGGATCGACGAACTGCTGCACAACCTGGGCCTGACGGACAAGGCCAACGCCAACATGCGCCAGCTGTCGGGCGGCATGAAGCGCCGCGTGCTGGTGGCGCAGGCGCTGGTGCACCGCCCGCCCGTCATCGTGCTGGACGAGCCCACTGCCGGTGTGGACGTGGAGCTGCGCCAGACGCTGTGGCAGTTCATCGCGCGGCTCAACAAGGAAGGCCACACGGTGCTGCTGACCACGCACTACCTCGAAGAAGCCGAGGCGCTGTGCCAGCGGATCGGCATGCTCAAGGGTGGGCGGCTCGTGGCGCTGGACCGCACCTCGCAGCTGCTGGCCGGCACGGCGCACACGATGCTGCGCTTCAAGACCGACGCCGCGCTGCCGGCCGAGGTGGCGGCGCGGGCCCGCGTGACCGGGCGCATCGTGCAGGTCACGGCGCATGACGCCGCCGAGGTGGAGACGACGCTGGCCGCGCTGCGCGCCGCGGGCGTGCCCGTCGAAGACCTGGAGATCGGCCGCGCCGACCTCGAAGACGTGTTCCTCAACATCATGCAGGGAGAAGCCGCATGAACGGTGCTTCGACCCTCTTCAAGAAAGAAGTGCTGCGCTTCTGGAAGGTCAGCTTCCAGACCGTGGCCGCGCCGGTGCTCACCGCGTGCATGTACCTGCTCGTGTTCGGCCACACGCTGGAAGACCACGTGAAGGTCTACGAGACCGTCGGCTACACGCAGTTCCTGATCCCGGGCCTCGTGATGATGAGCGTGCTGCAGAACGCCTTCGCCAACAGCTCGTCCAGCCTCATCCAGAGCAAGATCACCGGCAACCTCGTGTTCCTGCTGCTGACGCCGCTGTCACCGCTGGCGTGGTTCGTGGCCTACGTGGGCGCGGCCGTCGTGCGCGGGCTGGCGGTGGGCACGGGCGTGCTGCTGGTCACGGCCTGGTTCGCGCCGCCGGGGCTGGACAACCTGTTGTGGGTGCTGACCTTCACCGTTCTGGGCGCCGGCCTGATGGGCACGCTGGGCCTGATCGCCGGCCTGTGGGCCGAGAAGTTCGACCAGCTCGCCGCCTTCCAGAACTTCATCATCATGCCGATGACGTTCCTGTCGGGCGTCTTCTACTCGGTGCATTCGCTGCCCGGGTTCTGGCAGGGCATCAGCCACTTCAACCCGTTCTTCTACATGATCGACGGCTTCCGCCGCGGCTTCTTCGGCGTCAGCGACGTGTCGCCGTGGCTGAGCCTGGGCGTGGTGGGCATCAGCTTCGCGGTGACGGCCGGGCTGGCTTTGTCGCTGCTGAAGCGGGGTTACAAGATACGTTCCTAAAATGACGGGTTTCCCACAAGGACCCGAGATGGCCGACCCGACCCCGCAAGAAGTGCGCGATTTCATTGCCGCAGGCCTGCCCTGCGCGCATCTGGAAGTCGAGGGCGACGGCCGCCATTTCTTCGCCACCATCGTGTCCGCGGAGTTCACGGGCCTGACCCGCATCAAGCGTCACCAGCGCGTCTACGCCGCTTTGGGCGAGCGCATGAAGGAGCAGATCCACGCGCTGTCGATGAAGACGCTGGCGCCCGAGGAGTGGACGCAATGAGCGGATTGACCCTCGCGCTCTCCAAGGGTCGCATCTTCGAGGAGACGCTGCCGCTGCTGCGCGCCGCCGGCATCGAGGTGCTGGAAGACCCCGAGACCTCGCGCAAGCTCATCCTGCCGACCAACCGCGACGGCGTGCGCGTGGTGCTGGTGCGGGCCAGCGACGTGCCGACCTATGTGCAATACGGCGGCGCCGACCTCGGCGTGGCCGGCCGCGATGTGCTGCACGAGCAGGCCCTGGCCCAGGGCGGCTCGCACGGCCTCTACCAGCCGCTGGACCTGAAGATCGCCCGCTGCCGCATGAGCGTGGCCACGCGCGCCGACTTCGACTACGCCGCCGCTGTCAAGCAGGGCTCGCGCATCCGCGTGGCCACCAAGTACACCGAGATCGCCCGCCAGCACTTCGCCGAGAAGGGCGTGCACGTGGACCTGATCAAGCTCTACGGCTCGATGGAACTCGCCCCGCTGACGGGCCTGGCCGAGGCCATCGTCGACCTCGTCTCCACCGGCGGCACGCTGCGTGCGAACAAGTTGGTCGAGGTCGAGCAGATCATGGACATCTCGTCGCGGCTGGTCGTCAACCAGGCCGCACTGAAGCTCAAGCGCGACACGCTGCGCCCCCTCATCGACGCCTTCGCCGCCGCCATCTCCGCATGACCCTCATCCGCCAGCTCTCGACCGCCGCCGCCGACTTCACCACCGAGTTCGAACGCCTGCGCCATTGGTCGGCCGAGACGGATGCGGCCATCGAGGTCCGCGTGGCCGAGATCCTGGCCGATGTGCAGCAGCGCGGCGATGCCGCCGTGTTGGAGTACACCGCCCGTTTCGACCGTGTGCAGGCCGCCGACATGGCCGCGCTGGAGATCACGCAGGCCGAGCTGCAGGCGGCGCTGGCCGCCATTCCTGCCGTGCAGCGCGACGCATTGCAGGCCGCCGCGAAGCGCGTGCGGGCCTACCACGAGCTCCAGCTGGAGGCCTCCGGCCGCAGCTGGAGCTACCGCGACGAGGACGGCACGCTGCTGGGCCAGAAGGTCACGCCGCTGGACCGCGTGGGCATCTACGTGCCGGGCGGCAAGGCCGCCTACCCGAGCAGCGTGCTGATGAACGCCATCCCCGCCCACGTGGCCGGCGTGCAGGACATCATCATGGTTGTGCCCACGCCGGACGGCGTGCGCAACCCGCTGGTGCTGGCGGCCGCGGCCGTGGCCGGCGTGCACCGCGTGTTCACCATCGGCGGTGCGCAGGCTGTGGCCGCGCTGGCCTACGGCACGGCCACCATCCCGCGCGTCGACAAGATCACCGGCCCGGGCAATGCCTACGTGGCCTCGGCCAAGAAGCATGTGTTCGGCCAGGTCGGCATTGACATGATCGCCGGCCCCAGCGAGATCCTCGTCATCGCCGACGGCACGACGCCGCCGGACTGGGTGGCGATGGACCTGTTCAGCCAGGCAGAGCACGACGAGCTGGCGCAGAGCATCCTGCTGAGCCCGGACGCCACCTTCCTGGACGCCGTGCGCGCCAGCATGGAGCGGCTGCTGCCCGAGCTGCCGCGCGCCGACATCGTGCGCGCCTCGCTCAAGGGTCGCGGCGCGCTGATCCACACGCGCTCGATGGAAGAGGCCTGCGAGATCAGCAACAGCATCGCGCCCGAGCACCTGGAAATCAGCGCCGCTGAGCCGGCCCGCTGGGAGCCGCTGCTGCGCCACGCCGGCGCCATCTTCATGGGCGCGTACACCAGCGAAAGCCTGGGCGACTACTGCGCGGGCCCCAACCACGTGCTGCCCACGGCCAGCACGGCGCGCTTCTCTTCGCCGCTGGGCGTGTACGACTTCCAGAAGCGCAGCAGCCTCATCGAGGTCAGCGAGCAGGGCGCGCAGGTGCTGGGCGGCATCGCCTCCGTGCTGGCGCATGGGGAGGGCCTGCAGGCCCACGCGCGTGCGGCCGAGCTGCGCTTGAAGTGACGCTCAGGCCGCGTCCACCGGCGTGGCCTTGAACGGGCTGCGCTCCGGCGGCTCGTCGTGCTCGGCGGTGCGCGTCAGCGCCGTCGTGATCCAGTTCAGCGCCGACACGCGGTGCCGCACCGCGCAGCTCAGCGGCTCGGGCTTGCAGCCCATCTTGGCTTTGGGCTCGAGCGCCGTGCGGCCCAGGCTCAGCCGCGCGGAGCCAAAGGCGATGGCGTCCTGCACGGTGGACTGCAGCAGCGTCAGGTAGATGGGCGCGTCGGCGTTGGCCGCGCGGTCATAGCCGATGTAGTAGCCCAGCGTCGTATCGCCGTCGTGCACGCTGGTGACGAAGCCCAGCCAGCGGCCGTCGGCGTGTTCGGCCACGCGGCAGCGGAAGCGCTCGCCTAAAGCCGCCGCCATGGCGGGCAGGTAGCCCGGCGTCAGCGTCGCCAGCCGCAGGCCTTGCGCCTGATGCACCTGGCCGTACAGCGCATGCAGCTCGTCCGCCCGAGCGGCCATCTCGTCGGCGCTCGCGTCGCGCAGCGTCAGGCCGGCGGCGGCGCAGTCCTTCAGCAGCTTCCTGGCCGCGCTGCGGTAGCCCGAGGTCATGCTGGCGAGGTAGTCGTCCCAGCTGCGCCATTCGGGGCGCAGCGTCAGCACCATGTCGGGCTCGGTCTCCACGCTGCGGTAGCCCAGCAGGCGCAGCGCCGGCGGCACCTGCTCCCCGGCCATGCCGAGGTCCTTGATGAGGGCCAGGTCGGACTGGCCGCTGAGCTTGTCCGCCCGGCGCACGCGGTAGATGGCTTCGCAGACGGCATGCCACAGCTGCGCCTCGTCGGCATGCGGCGCCAGCGCCATTGCGCGGGTACCCCAGACGAGCAGGTTGCCGCACACCAGCAGGTGCTCGCGCAGGCCGGCCACCGGGTCGACGAGCTTCTTGCTGCCCGGCTTGCGCAGCTGCGCGGCGCCCACGCTGACGCGCTGCAGCAGCAGCGCCGCGACCGGCTTGCCGTCGGCATAGGCCATCGCGTAGCGTGGCTCCAGGTTGTCGGGCGCGTGCTGCTCCAGCACGCGCAGGTAGTCGCGCGACAGGAAGACGGTCTGCGCGGCCAGTGCGTCCCAGTGCGCCGGATTGACGAAGTCGATGCGGTCCGCCAGCACCAGCTGCAGCCCCGACGCGGTGCGGCGCGCAACGCGCCGGGCCTTGATGTCCTGCAGCGCCTGCGCCGGGCTGACCGGCTGGGGCTTGAGCCGGCCCAGTGCCCGCCCGGTGCGCTTGAGCTTGGCGACGGTGGCGAGCAGGGGTTTCTTGGCGAGGGGCGGCAAGGGCATCGGCGGCGCGTGGAGTGTCGGGGCCGCAGGCTAACTCAAGGGCCGGCGTCCGTTGTTTCGGCTAGGCTGCGGTGATGTCCTTGCGTCGTCGCGAACTCCTGCTGTCCTCGGGCGCCGTCCCACTGCTCGCCCGGGCGCAGCCTCGCCGGTTGCGCATTCCGCATGTGTCGGCCAAGGCCGATGTGCAGCGCAGCTATCCCGCCCTGTTGCTGGAGCAGGCGCTGGCGGCCGCAGGCGTGCCCGCCACGCTGGAGCCCACCACGGAACTCATCCCGCAGAACCGCGCGCTGCAGGAGTTGGGGCGCCGCCGCCGGCTGGACGTGCTGTGGACCATGACCTCCGTCGAGCGCGAGCAGCAGGCGCTGCCGGTGCGCCTGTCCATCTTCCGTGGGCTGTTCGGCTGGCGGCTGCTGTTGGCCACCCCGGAGGTGGCGCAGCGCATGTCGGCCGTGCAGACGCTGTCGGAGCTGCGTCGGTTCTCGATGGTGTCCGGGCATGAATGGCCGGACACCGGCGTCCTGCGGGCCAATGGGCTCGACGTGGTGGTCTCGCCCAGCTACGACGCCATGTTCAAGCAGTTGCGCCTGGGCCGCGCTGACGCCTTCCCGCGCTCGGTCGAAGAGGTGTGGTGGGAGCTGGAGCGCTACGGTCAGGGGCTGGTGGTGGTGCCCAACCTGTGCCTGCACTACCCGGCCGCCGTCTACTACTTCGTCGCCCGGGACGAGCCCCAGTTGGCCCAGGCCATCGAGACCGGCCTGCTGCGGCTGCGTGCCAACGGTGCCTGGGAGCGCCTGTTCGAGCGGCATCACGGCGAAGACGTCGCCCGTGCCCAGTTCGGTGCGCGCAAGGTCATCGAGCTGCGCAACCCGCTGCTGCCGCCGCTCGACGAGCTGGACCTGGGCAGCAAATCCCCGGGTTAACGTGACACGAAGTTCGTGCAACACGAACTTCGTGTAATCTTCGCCCCATGAAGAACGTGACCGTCTCGATGGACGACGCCGTGGCCGAATGGGCGCGGCTGGAGGCGGCGCGGTGCAACACCAGCGTCTCTCGGCTGCTCGGTGAACTGCTGGCCGAGAAGATGCAGCATGACGATGCTTACGAGCGCGCGCTGCAGGACTGGCTGCACCGGGAGCGCTCGTGGTCGTCCGACGGTCAGCCCTACCCCGGCAGAACATGAAGCCCCTCGTCCAACGGGTACGTTGGCCGGTCCCCCGAGGGGACGGCGATGCATGCGGCGTTGAGCCGCAAGCACATCGCCATGACGGGCCGGCTTGGGTGCGGCCCGGCGCTCGACCCGTGAATGCATTGACATGAATTTCACCGCCCCCGTGTTCGTCGACACCTCCGTGCTGCTGTTCAGCGAGGACGGCGCCCGCCCGGCCGAGCGCGAGCAGGTGCTGGCCTGGCTGCGCGTGCTGTGGTCCACGCGCAGCGGCCGCGTGTCGGTGCAGGTGCTGAACGACTTCTATCTGCTGGCCACGCAGCGCGTGAAGCCGCCCATGCCGCAGGGCGACGTGCGCGCCGAGGTGCGCCGCTACCAGCACTGGCGCCCGTGGCAGGCGGACCAGGCCACGGTCGAATCCGCCTGGTCGCTGGAGAGCCGCTTCGGTCTGCCGTTCGCCGATGCGCTGGTCGTCGCCAGCGCCAAGGCCCAGGGCTGCACAAGGCTGCTCAGCCTGGCCCTGCCGCACGAGGCCGTCTACGACAGCGTGCAAGTCCTCAACCCCATCGTCGCAGCGCCATGACCGACCCGCTCCAACAAGCCCTGGATTGCATCCGCCCCGACGTGCGCGCGGCGCATGCCTATGTCGTGCAACCCAGCCACGGCGTGCTGAAGATGGACGCGATGGAGAACCCCTACCGCTTGCCGCCCGCGCTGCAGCAGGCGCTGGGCGCACGCCTGGGCGCCGTGGCGCTGAACCGCTACCCGGCCGAGCGCACCGCCGAGCTGGCCCGCGCGCTGGCGCGCCACGCCGGCGTGGGCGACGACGTGGGCGTCACGCTGGGCAACGGCTCGGACGAACTGATCGGCCTGCTCAGCATCGCCGTCGCCAAGCCCGGCGCCTCGGTGCTGGCGCCCGTGCCGGGGTTCGTCATGTACGAGGCCTTCGCGAAGCAGCAGCGGCTGGACTTCATCGGCGTGCCGCTGCGCGCCGATGACTTCCAGCTCGACGAGGCCGCGATGCTGGCCGCCATCGACCAGCACCAGCCGGCGCTCATCTACCTGGCCTACCCCAACAACCCCACCGCCACGCTGTGGGACGCGGCCGTCATCGCGCGCATCGCGCAGGCGGCGCCGGGGCTGGTCGTCATGGACGAGGCCTACCAGCCGTTCGCGAGCGCCGACAGCCTCGCGCTGATGGCGCGCCAGAAGAACGTGCTGGTCATGCGCACGATGAGCAAGTTCGGCCTGGCCGGCGTGCGCATCGGCTATCTGCTGGGCAACGCTGAACTGGTGGCGCAGATCGAGAAGCTGCGCCCGCCGTACAACATCAGCGTGCTGAATGCCGAGGCCGCCTTCTTCGCGCTGGAGCATGCCGACGTCTACGCCGCACAGGCCGCCGAGCTGCGCCAGCAGCGCGAGCGGCTCCTCGAAGCCTTGCAGGCGCTGCCTGGCGTGCGCCCCTGGCCCAGTGAGGGCAATATGATTCTCGCGAGGGTGCAGGACGCGGCAGCCACCTTCGCGGCGCTGAAGGCGCGCGGCGTGCTGATCAAGAACGTCTCGGCCATGCATCCGCTGCTCGCGAACTGCCTGCGCTTCACGGTCGGGACGCCCGACGAAAACACCCGCCTCCTCGCCGAACTCACGAGCTGCCTGTCATGAGCACCCCCCGCACCGCCGAAGTCACCCGCAACACCCGCGAGACGCGCATCACGGTGCGCATCAATCTCGACGGTACCGGCCAGTCCAAGCTGCAGACCGGCATCGGCTTCTTCGACCACATGCTGGACCAGATCGCCCGCCACGGCCTGATCGACCTGGACATCCACTGCGAGGGCGATCTGCACATCGACGGCCACCACACGGTGGAAGACGTCGGCATCACGCTGGGCCTGGCCATCGCCAAGGCCGTGGGCGACAAGGCCGGCCTGACGCGCTACGGCCACAGCTACGTGCCGCTGGACGAGGCGCTGTCGCGCGTCGTCATCGACCTGTCCGGTCGCCCCGGCCTGCACATGGACGTCAAGTTCACGGCCGGCAGCATCGGCGCCTTCGACACGCAGCTGACGTTCGAGTTCTTCCAGGGCTTCGCCAACGCGGCGCTGGCCACCGTGCACATCGACAACCTGAAGGGCCACAACGCCCACCACCAGGCCGAAACCATGTTCAAGGCCTTCGGCCGCGCGCTGCGCATGGCGACGACGTTGGACCCGCGCTCGGCCGGCGTCATCCCGTCGACGAAGGGCTCGCTGTGAGCCGCGTCTGGGGCGCGGCCGCGCTGGCGATGGCGGCCTGGCTCGCGCCGGCGGCCGTCCGGGCGCAGGACGGTTTGCCGTGCCTGCATCCCAGGACCCAGCAGGCGTTGCCGCAGATCCTCGGGCCTGCCTTCACGCGTGGCCGCACGCACGGCTTTGAGGCGCAGGCGCCGGGCTTTGGCTGCAGCGTGCGCTACGAGCACCCCAGCGGCATGTGGGCCGATGTCTACATCTATCGCGCCGGCCTGGGCGTCATCGACGATGTCGAGCGCGACCCCCGGCTGATGGACCAGTTCCAGGGCACGATGATTGCCGTGGAGCAAAAGTGGAAGCAGCAGCCGGGCGCGAGCGTGCGGGATCTGCAGGCGAACTACGAGAAGCGCGGCCGCCACGGGGTCGAGGTCATGGTGGGCTCCGCCTTCCTGGAAATGACCGGTCGCGACGCCCTGCGCACCCATGTGCAGCTGTGGAGCGGTGGTGGCGCGATCTGGAAGCTGCGCGCCACCTTCCCGGCGAAGGATCTCGCCGTGTCCGACGACGCAGTGCGCGCGCTGGCCGAGGCGCTCGTCGATCTGTCGCGTGAGGAGGGATCGCTGTGAGCCGCACCGTCGCTGTCGTCGACTACGGCATGGGCAACCTGCGCTCGGTGTCGCAGGCGGTCATCCATGCCGCCGAGGGGCAGGGCTTCGAGGTGGCCATCACCTGCGACCCGGAAGTGATCCGCGCCGCCGAGCGCGTCGTGCTGCCGGGCCAGGGCGCCATGCGCGACTGCATGGCCGAGCTGGCCGCGTCGGGCGCCAAGGAAGCCGTGCTGGAAGCCGCCGCCACCAAGCCGCTGCTGGGCGTGTGCGTGGGCATGCAGATGCTGCTGGACCACAGCGAGGAGCAGGACACGCCGGGCCTGGGGCTCATTCCGGGCCGCGTGCAGCGCTTTCGCCTGGAGGGCCGTCTGCAGGACGACGGCAGCCGCTTCAAGGTGCCGCAGATGGGTTGGAACCGCGTGCACCAGCCGCGTGCGCACGCGGTGTGGGATGGCATCCCGAACGACAGCTGGTTCTACTTCGTTCACAGCTTCTACGCCACCACCGCCCAGCCCGAGCACAGCGCCGGCGAGACGGACTACGGCCTGCGCTTTACCTGTGCAGTGGCCCGGGATAATATTTTTGCCACCCAATTCCACCCCGAGAAAAGTGCCGCGCTGGGCCTCGCCCTGTATCGCAACTTCCTGCACTGGAAGCCCTAAGAGGCTGCGAGCCATGCCCTCATGCCCGCTCGTGCCGCCCAAGCGCCGCCACTCGTCGTTGCAAATGCTCGCCGTAGCACGCACTACGGCTCCGCTTTGCGCCTTGATTGGCGCCACCTGGGCGACCCGCTCGGGCACGAGCGCACGGCTCACAGCCTCTGCGCCTCGCCTCACAACCATTCCACAGCTCTCTAGCCACCGGCCATGCTGCTGATCCCTGCCATCGACCTGAAAGACGGTCGCTGCGTCCGCCTCAAGCAAGGCGACATGAACGACTCCACCACCTTCGGCGAAGACCCCGCCGCGATGGCGCGCCGCTGGGTGGACGCCGGTGCGCGCCGCCTGCACCTGGTGGACCTGAACGGCGCCTTCGCGGGCAAGCCGGTGAACGAGCCGGCCATCAAGGCCATCATCAAGGAGGTCGGTGACGAGATCCCCATCCAGCTCGGCGGTGGCATCCGTGACCTCGACACCATCGAGCGCTACCTGGACGACGGCCTGAGCTACGTCATCATCGGCACGGCCGCGGTCAAGAACCCCGGCTTCCTGAAGGACGCCTGCAGCGCCTTCGGCGGCCACATCATCGTGGGCCTGGACGCCAAGGACGGCAAGGTCGCCACCGACGGCTGGAGCAAGCTGACCGGCCACGAGGTCGTCGACCTGGCGAAGAAGTTCGAGGATTACGGCGTCGAAGGCGTCATCTACACCGACATCGGCCGCGACGGCATGCTGTCCGGCATCAACATCGAGGCCACCGTCAAGCTGGCGCAATCGCTGACCATCCCCGTCATCGCGTCGGGCGGACTTTCCAACATCGCCGACATCGAGCGCCTGTGCGCGGTGTTCGGCGACGGCGTCGAAGGTGTCATCTGCGGCCGCTCCATCTACACGGGCGACCTCGACTTCGCGGCCGGCCAGGCGCGGGCAGATGAGCTGATGGCTGCATTGGGCTGACATGCTGCCCCCACGCTCACTTCGCTCGCTGCCCCCCGAGGGGGCGCGTCAGCGGCTCTGGACGGCCACGCGCCGCTGACATGCTGGCCAAACGCATCATCCCCTGTCTCGACGTCACGGCTGGCCGTGTCGTCAAAGGCGTCAACTTCGTCGGCCTGCGTGACGCGGGCGACCCGGTGGACATCGCCGCCCGCTACAACGAGCAGGGCGCCGACGAGCTCACCTTCCTCGACATCACCGCCACCAGCGATGGCCGGGACCTGATCCTGCACATCATCGAAGACGTGGCCTCCAAGGTCTTCATCCCGCTGACCGTGGGCGGCGGCGTGCGCGCCGTGGCCGATGTGCGCCGGCTGCTGAATGCAGGTGCCGACAAGGTGTCCTTCAACTCTGCGGCGGTGGCCGACCCCGAACTCATCCGCGCCGCCAGCGACCGCTACGGCGCGCAGTGCATCGTGGTGGCCATCGACGCCAAGCGCCGCCAGGGCGACGACCTCGCGGCCCGCGGCCCGGGCTGGGACGTCTACACCCACGGCGGCCGCAAGAACGTGGGCCTGGACGCGGTGGCGTGGGCGAAGCAGATGGCCGAATTCGGCGCCGGCGAGATCCTGCTGACCAGCATGGACCGTGACGGCACCAAGAGTGGCTTCGACCTGGAACTCACCCGCGCCGTGAGCGACGCGGTGCCCGTGCCGGTCATCGCCTCGGGCGGTGTCGGTTCGCTGGACGACCTGGCCGACGGCATCACCAAGGGCGGTGCCGACGCAGTGCTGGCCGCCAGCATCTTCCACTTCGGCCAGCACACGGTGGGCGAAGCCAAGGCCTTGATGGCCGCACGCGGCATTCCCGTCCGCCAGTGATCGTCCGCCGCCGCGGACAATGCGGCCATGGGTGAGATTCGAATCATTGGCGGGCAGTGGAAGCGTTCCAAGCTGCCCGTGCCCGACGCACCGGGCCTGCGGCCCACGTCGGACCGCGTGCGCGAGACGCTCTTCAACTGGCTGGGCCAGACGCTGACCGGCTGGCGCGTGCTGGACGCCTTCGCGGGCAGCGGCGCCTTGGGCTTTGAGGCCGCTTCGCGCGACGCCGCCGAGGTGGTGCTGGTGGAGCGCGATGTCAAGCTGGCTGCCGGCCTGCGCGCCAGCGTGCAGCGCCTGAAGGCCACGACGATGAAGGTGCATGCCGCCGACGCGCTGGCCTGGATGCGCGCCGCACCGCGCGGCGGCTTCGACCTCGTGCTGCTGGACCCGCCCTTCGCCGCCGACCTATTCGACGCGGCCCTGACCGCCGCGCTGCCGCTGCTGACCGAGGGCGGGCTGATCTACGTGGAAGCCCCGCACGAGATCACGCCGCCGGCCGGTTTTACCGTGTGGCGCCAGGGGCGTGCGGGCGCGGTGCACTACCACCTGCTGCGCCGCGAGGACAATCCGACCCCATGACCTCCCGCACGACGATCACCGCCGTCTACCCCGGCACCTTCGACCCCATCACCCTGGGCCACGAAGACCTGATGCGCCGCGCCGCCGGCATGTTCGAGCGCCTGGTGCTGGCCGTGGCTGTGGGCCACCACAAGAAGACCCTGTTCACGCTGGACGAGCGGCTGGCCATGGCACGGGACGTGGCGGCCGAGCTGGGCAACGTCGAGGTCATCGCCTTCGACGGGCTGTTGCGAGACTTCGTGCGGGCGCATGCCGGCCGCGTCGTCGTGCGCGGCCTGCGCACCGGCGGCGACTTCGAGTACGAGTTCCAGATGGCCGGCATGAACCGCAAGCTGATGCCCGAGGTCGAGACCATCTTCCTGACCCCCGGCGAGCGCCACCAGTACACCTCCAGCACCTTCGTGCGCGAGATCGCGACGCTGGGCGGCGAGGTGGCCGAGTTCGTGTCGCCCGGCGTGCTGGCGCGCCTGAACGACAAGTTCAAGGGGAGCTGACCATGGCGTTGATGATTACCGATGAGTGCATCAACTGCGATGTCTGCGAACCCGCGTGCCCGAACAACGCGATCTCAATGGGCGAGGAGTTCTACAAGATCGAGCCCAGCAAGTGCACCGAATGCGTGGGCCATTTCGACGAGCCGCAGTGCGTGATGCTTTGCCCCGTGGCCTGCATTCCCGTCAACCCGGCGCATGTGGAGAGCCGCGAGACGCTGCTGCAGAAGTACCAGCGCCTGACCGCCGCGACCTGACGAGCCTCGCGCTGCGCGCCTGGCTCAGGGCGGCGCGATGTCGGGCTGGCCGGCGAGCAGCTCGGCCACCCAGTCGATGAAGCAGCGCAGCTTGGCGCTCACGTGCCGGTGCGGCGGGAAGGCGATGTACAGCGGCATCGGCGCCGCCCGCCAGTCCTCCAGCAGCGGCACCAGCTCGCCCCGCGCGACGTGCGGCGCGGCCATGTAGCGCGGCGTGCACAGCACGCCCAGCCCGGCCACGCCGGCCGCCAGGTAGGCGTTGCCGTCGTCCACCGCCAGCGCATGGCGGCCCAGCACGGCCACGGCTTCGCCATCGCGATGCAGCGTGACGGGCGCGATGCGGCCGCTGCGCCAGCGCAGATAGCCCACGAGGCGGTGCTCCTCGCCGGCCAGCTCGCGCGGATGCGCCGGCCGGCCGGCGCGCTGCAGGTAGGCGGGCGCCGCGTACAGGCCCAGGGCCAGCGAGCCGACGCGCCGGGCCATCAGCGAGGAGTCCTCCAGTTCGCCGCCCCGGATCACGCAGTCGACGTGATCGCCGATGACGTCGACCATGCGGTCGCTGACGCCGAGGTGCAGCTCGATGTCGGGGTAGCGCGCCTGGAATTCCGGCAGCGCCGGCACCAGCACCAGCCGCGCGAGCGGGCTGGGCACGTCCACGCGCAGTCGGCCGCGCGGCGCGGCGGCGGCGCTGGACAGCCCGGTGTCGGCGTCCTCCAGGTCGGCCAGCACGCGTACCACGCGGTCGTAGTAGGCCGCGCCGTCTTCGGTGACGCGCACCTGCCGCGTCGTGCGGTGCAGCAGCTTCACGCGCAGGCGAGCCTCCAGCTGCTGCACCAGCTGCGTGATGGTGGTGTTGCTCACATCCAGCGCGCGGGCAGCCTTGGTGAAGCTGCCGGTCTCCACGACACGGGCAAAGGCCTGCAGCGCATCGAAACGGTCCATGGGGTGTCGGGCTCCCGATTGTTTGGCGACGGCAAAAACTGATTGTGGGGCGTGCCGGTTTATCGGCGCGCGGGCGCTGCCTAGAGTGGCTGGGTGTTTGTCCAACCGAGAAAGTCCCCGATGTCTTCCGCACGCGACGCCGTCTTCCCCGCCGGCCGCCAGGCGCTGTACGAGCGCAACCGCTACTCACCGGCCATCCGCTCCAACGGCTTCCTGTTCGTCTCCGGCCAGGTGGGCAGCCGGCCCGATGGCTCGCCTGAACCTGATCTGCTCGCGCAGGTGCACCTGGCCTTCGAGAACCTGGACGCCGTGCTCGCGGCTGCCGGCTGCAGCTTCCGTGACGTCGTGGACGTGACGGTGTTCATGGTGGACCCGCAGCAGCACTTCGAGCGCGTCTGGCCCGTCGTCATGGCGCATTGGGGCGAGGCGCCCCACCCGACGCTGACGGGCGTCGGCGTGACCTGGCTCTATGGCTTCCAGTTCGAGATCAAGGTCATCGCCAAGCTGCCGCAGGCCGCAGCCGCCTGAGCGCCCGCGGCAACATTCGTCACCATTGCTCACGCCGGCAAGCGGCATGCCTGCCTACAGTCGCGCCGCGACGCTGGAGGCGGCATGGATGACGACATCGACACGCTGGCGCCAGGGCAGGCCGCGCCGCCAGCCCTGAGCACGGAAACCGCTGCGGCCGCGCTGGCCGCTGCTGCGCTGCTGGCCGCTTGCGGTGGTGGCGGCGGTGGCGCTGACGCGGGCGGCACGGCCACGCCGACCGGCAGCGCCCCGACGCCAGGCACGCCCGCCGCACCGCCGCCCTCGCGCCGCGACGCGGCCCGCTTCCTCAGCCAGGCGACCTTCGGCGCCACCGGCCCGGCCCAGGTCGATGCGCTCGTGGCGCAGGGCTTCGACGGCTGGCTGGCCGCGCAGTTCGCCCGGCCCGCGGCGCTGCACCTGGACTACCTGAACAGCCAGCGCGGCCGCGACCAGAAGGCCGGCGAAAAGCCCTACCTGGCCGAAGAGACCAGCTACGAGGCGTTGTGGCAGCAGTGGCTGACCGGCGAGGACCAGCTGCGCGCCCGCGTCAGCTGGGCGCTGCTGCAGATCTTCGTCATCAGCAACATCGCGCCCGACATCCGGCCGGTGGCCATGAGCAGCTACCTGGACATGCTCAACCGCAATGCCTTCGGCAACTGGCGCACGCTGCTGCAGGATGTGGCGCTGCACCCGGCCATGGGCTACTACCTGAACATGCTGGAGAGCGAGAAGGAGAACCCCAGCAAAGGCACCCATCCCAACGAGAACTTCGCGCGCGAGGTGCTGCAGCTGTTCTCCATCGGCCTCATCCAGCTCAATGCCGACGGCACGCCGAAGCTCGATGCCGCCGGCAAGACCCAGCCCACCTACGACGAGGCCGTCGTGAAGGGCTTTGCGAAGGCGTTCAGCGGCTGGAGCTACGGCGCGCTGGACAACACGAAGTCATCGCAATTCCACGACCACGACGAGAACGACGAGTCGCTGTGGGTGGTGCCGATGAAAGCCTGGGCCGGCTATCACTCGCCCGGCGAGAAGCTGCTGCTGGATGGCAAGACGCTGCCCGCCGGCCAGACGCCCGAGAAGGACATGGCCGATGCGCTGGACACCATCTTCCAGCATCCCAACGTGCCGCCGTTCTTTGCCAAGCAGCTCATCCAGCGGCTGGTGACGAGCAACCCCAGCCCGGCGTTCGTCGCCCGCGTGGCGGCCGTGTTCGCCAACGACGGCGCCGGCGTGCGCGGCAACCTGAAGGCCGTCGTGCGCGCCGTGCTGATGGACGCCGAGGCGCGCGGCGACAGCCCGGCCGCGAACGTCGCCAAGCAGCGCGAGCCGGTCATCCGCTTCGCCAACTTCCTGCGCGGCCTGGGGGCCAAGAGCGCCAGCGGCCTAAACCGCATCCAGTACCTGGACAGCAGCGACGACGCGCTGGGCCAGAGCCCGCTGCTGGCGCCGTCGGTCTTCAACTTCTATGCGCCCGGCTACCGCCCGGCCGGCCCCATCGCCGCGCAGGGATGGGTGGCGCCGGAGTTCCAGATCAGCGGCGAGACGGCCGTGGCGGGCTCGCTGAACTTCTTCGCCGAGCTGGTCAACGGCGGCGGCTATGGCTGGCCGGAGCAGCACCGCCTGAACCTCGACCTGGCGAGCCTGGCGGCGCTGGACGCCACCGCGCTCATCGCTCGCCTGGACCTGCTGTTCTTCAACCTGGGCATGAGCGCGACCACGCGCGAACGCCTGACGAAGCTCATCGGTGCGATCGACAGCAAGACCGAATCGGTCAAGGCTGCCTTGATCGTGACCGCCCTCAGCCCCGACCACGTCATCCAGCGATGAAACGCCGCCACCTGCTCCAACTGGGTGCCGCCGCGGCGCTCAACCCCTGGGCCCAGATGCGCGCGCTCGCGCAGACGGCGCCCGCCGCCAGCGACTACCGCGCGCTGGTCTGCGTGTTCATGTTCGGCGGCAACGACGGCAACAACCTGCTGGTGCCCACCGATGCGCGCTACGCCGCCTACCAGCGCGCACGGCCCAACCTGGCGCTGGCCAGCAACACGCTGCTGCCGCTCACACTCGCCAATGCGACGGGCCTGGCGCTGCACCCGGCGTTCACGGGCCTGCAGGGTCTGGTCAACGGCGGCCAGGCCAGCGTCATCGCCAACATCGGCCCGCTGCTGCAGCCCACCACGAAGGCGCAGTACGACGCGCGCAGCGTGCCGCTGCCCGCGAACCTGTTCTCCCATAGCGACCAGCAGGGCGCCTGGCAGAGCGGTGTTGCCGAGGCACCGGCCCGCCATGGCTGGGGCGGCCGGCTGCTGGAGCGTGCCGTCGCCGAGGGGCAAGCCAACCGCGGCTATGCGGCCATAAGCCTGTCGGGCGGCAACATCTGGGAGGCGGGCGACAAGAGCCTCACGCCCTATCGTGTGTCGGCTTCGGGACGCTTCGGCTTCGACTTCTACAACCCGAACGGCGCGGACCCGCTCTCCGCCGCCGTCGCCGCCACGCTGGCCGAGACGCGCAGCCACCCGTTCGAGCAGACCTGGCTCAACATGATGGGCCGCAGCATCGAGGTGCAGCGCGTGCTGGCCGGCGCGCTCGCGAGCAGCAGCGTCAGCACCGTGTTCCCCGACACAGGCCTGGGCCGCCAGCTCGGCATGGCGGCCAAGCTCATTGCCGCGCGCGGGGCGCTGGGCCTGTCGCGCCAATGCTTCTTCACGTCCCTGGGCGGCTTCGACACGCATGGCGACGACCAGCTGCAGCGCCAGGCCGAGCTTTTCGCCGAGATCGACGGCGCCGTCACCGCGTTCAACACGGCCATGGCGGCCATGGGACTGGCCGACAGCGTGACGCTGTTCAGCGCCAGCGACTTCGGCCGCAACCTCACCAGCAACGGCGCCGGCACCGACCATGGCTGGGGCAGCCACCATTTCGCCGTGGGTGGCGCGGCGCGTGGCACCAATGGCGGCAAGCTGCTGGGCCGCATGCCCGACCTGACCCTCAACGGCGCCGACGACATCGGGCAGGGCGTGTGGCTGCCAACGACGGCCACCGACCAGCTCGGCACCGAGCTGGCACGCTGGTTCGGCGCGGATGCGACGACGCTGGCAGCGGTGTGGCCGCATGGGGGCGGCTTCAACCGGATCGCGGGCTGGGCCTGACGGCGTTCGCTCAGCGCCGCTCGACGTAGCTTTCCCCATCCAGCCACAGCGCGCCGCCCGGCTTGTCCGGGTCGGTGATCAGCACGCGTTGCTCGCGCGAGCCATCGTCGTAGTCGATGCGCAGCAGCAGCCCGTCCACGCGGTAGCGGCCCGCGCGCTCGCCGGGCCCGCCGCGCGTGGCGACCGCGGTGTCGCCGGCCGCGGCCGTGCTGCCCACGGCACCGCTGCGCACCACGCGGCCATCGGCGCCGAAGCGGTATTCGTCCACCACGGTCACCGACTGCGCACCGCCCACGGCGACGTTGCCGGTGCCGCCGACGCTGCGAAAGCGCCCGGCCAGGCGCAGGTCCGCGGGCAGGCGGGCGTAGGTCTTGTTGAACGGCAGGTTGGCCCATTGCCCGGCCTTCAGCCACTGCAGCTGGCCGCCTTCGCGGCGCCAGCGCGTCCAGGCATCGGCCTGCGCAGCCCGGTGCGCGTCCAGCCCGCCGGCAAAGCGCAGGCCGCGCACGTCGGTCAGCAGCTCGCCGTTCCTGAACAGCACGACCGGATAGATGTCCAGCGCGATGAAGCCGCCCAGGCCCATCTTCGGCCGCGTCGCGAACGCGAAGCTGTCGATCTGCTGCAGCGTCGCCGCCGGCAGCGGCGCGGGCGCTGCCGCGGCGGGCTCGCGTGGCAGCGGCGGCGCCGGCTGCCTGGGGCTGTCCAGCGCCAGCCGGCCGAACTGGGCGTCCGGCAGCTTCGTCAGCGAGGCCGCCGCCGCGCAGTCGCTGGCGCCCTTGCTGCGGGCGACCTGCACGATCTGCTGCGCCGAGCGGTCCAGCTTGGCGGTCAGTGCCGCATCGGCGCGCAGCTCGGGCAGCCGGGCCCGCAGCGCGTCGACATCGTTGGCGGCCTGCCAGCGCTGGAGCTGCTCGCGCTGCTCGCCGCTGTAGCGACCGGCGCAGCCGGCGTCCAGCCGGTCGAAGACGTTGAGGATGACGGCCGCCTGGATCAGCGTGTTCGGCGTGTCATCGGCGGCCGCGGCCAGCGGCAGCAGCAGGGTGGGCAGGGCCATCAGCCAGGGGCGCATCGTCGGGCGGCATCGTTCGCAACAAGGCCGCCAGTGAATCGCCGCGACGGCGCCGCGGCAAGCCCTAGTTCGGGAACACCGCCTTCAGCACGAAGGCCAGCCGCGCGCCGGCCTGCGTGAGCTGCTGGCGCTTGATGGCATCGGCCCTGGCGCTGTAGCCGCCGGGCAGCACGACGGTCCAGTGGCTGCCCTGCTTGGGCCCGAACTTCAGGCCGTCGAACACGGGGCCGCGTGCCAGCTCCAGCGACTGCGTGGCCCAGCGGGCCGGCCAGTCGAGCGGATCGCCCTGGTTGCTGTGCACCTTGCGCGCCTCGGCCAGCCAGGCGGCGTTGACGCGCTCGGGCTTGAACTTGTCGGGCACGCCGTCCCAGACGGTGTGCAGCTTCACGGGGCCGAAGCCGGCCGTCACCGGCTCGCCCGTGCCGCCGGCGGGCGCGGGGGCTGGCGCCGGTGCGGGCGCTGGCGGCTTGGGCGCGCCCACCACCCACAGGCTGTTGCCGCCGACGGTGAAGGTGGCGGGGTCGAAGCCCTTCTTGTCGGGGTCCACGCGCTGGCCCTGCGCGTCGAGATAGGGCGCGGCGACGTGCAGCGGCTGGTGGATGTCGCCCACCAGGTGCGTCAGCACGATGAGCGCCTCGCGCGGGCTCTTGAAGTGCGGCGGCCCGTCGGCGGGCTTGCCCTGCAGCACCAGGATGGCGGTGCGCAGCGCGCCGACGACATCGTCGTCGCGCGTGCCGACGAAGCCACGCAGGTAGCGGCTGCGCTGCGGCGCGATGTCGGCGTAGTGCGTCTGGCGGTGGCAGCTGTCCTCGTCCTCGCCGATCTCGCACTGGCGGTCGTTGCGCTTCACGTAGTCGGCCATCTCGGCGATGCGCGCGGGCGTTTCCAGCGGCGCGCATTCGGCGTACTTGCCGGGCGACGGGTAGGTGTAGCCGTTGCTCGGCACGATGCCCTTGGCGCAGTCGGCCCACAGCGCGGCCTGCGCCAGCGTCATGTCACCCAGCAGCGCGGCCACGCGGGCCTCGGCGGGCGTGCCCTTGATGAGGCCGGCGGCAATCGTGGCGACGGTCTGGTGGCCGTCGGCGCCCCAGGCGTGGGCGGCCACGGGCAGCGCGGTCAACGTGGCGATGAGCAGTCGGCGCATGGGCGGCTCCTTCAGTCGATCAAGCCTGCGATCTTGCCCGGTTGGAAATGCAGGTCAATGAAGTCGGCCAGGCCGTCGAACACCGCGTCCAGCGGCCAGCCTTTCTCGCCGAACAGCGCCTGCAGCACGGCCGGCTGCTCGAACAGGCCGTGGGCGTACACGCCCAGCACGCGGCCGGCCTGCCAGCCGATGGCGTCACCCGCGGCGTTGCGCAGCGCCACCTGCGGCGCGGGCAGGCCCGGGTGCGGCTGCGTGCGGCCGTGGCGGATCTCGTAGCCCTCGGTGCGCACGCCGGCCAGCGCGGCCCACGGGCCGTCGACGGTGTCGAAACGCAGCGCCGTGTTGCTGAGCAGCTTCTCGGGCTCGAACACGGTGACCAGCGGCAGCAGGCCCAGGCCCGGCGCGTTGCCGTCCACGCCGTGCGTGTCGATCAACGCCTCGCCCAGCATCTGCAGCCCGCCGCAGATGCCCAGCACGCGGCCGCGGTGGGCGCTGATGGCCAGGTCCAGCTTCTGCGCGCGCAGCCAGGCCAGGTCGGCCGCGGTGGCCTTGCTGCCGGGCAGGATGACCCAGTCGGCGCCGGCCAGGTCGCGCGGCTCGCGCGCCCAGCTCAGCCGCACGCCGGGCAGCTGGCGCAGTGGCTGGAATTCATCGAGGTTGGACAGCCGCGGGTAGGCGATGACGGCGATGTGCAGCCCGCCGCCGCTGCCGGTGCTGGCGTCGTCGAACACGCCGTCTTCCTCGGGCAGCCCGTGGCCGCGCCACATCGGCAGCGTGGCGATGGTGGGCACGCCGGTCAGCCGCTCCAGCTGCTCGGGGCCCGGCGCCAGCAGGCCGGCGTCGCCGCGGAAGCGGTTCAGCACGAAGCCCTTGACCTGCGCGCGCACGTCCTCGGGCATCAGCTGGTGCGTGCCGTACAGGTGGGCGAAGGCGCCGCCGCGGTCGATGTCCGTCACCAGCAGGCAGGCGGCGCGGGCGTCGCGCGCGGTGCCCAGGTTCACGTAGTCGCTGGGCGCCAGGTTGATCTCGGCCGGCGAGCCCGCGCCCTCGATGACGACGACGTCGTTCTCGCTCATCAGCTCGTGCAGCGCGGCGCGGGCGCGCGGCTTCAGCAGCGCGCTGCGCTCGCGCCACGGCATGCGGGAGAGCTGCGCATCCACCTCGCCCAGCACCACCACCTGGCTCTGCGTGTCGGCCTCGGGCTTGAGCAGCACGGGGTTCATGCGCACCTCGGGCACACGCTTGGCGGCCAGTGCCTGGAAGTACTGCGCGCTGCCGATCTCGCCCATCAGGCCGTTCAGCCCAGGGACGACACGCGCGTTGTTGCTCATGTTCTGCGCCTTGAACGGCGCCACCTTCAGGCCTTGCCGCGCGTACCAGCGGCACAGCGCCGTGGCCAGCCAGCTCTTGCCCGCGCCGCTGGTGGTGCCCAGCACCATCACCGCTTTGCCTCGGCTCATTGATACCCCCTTCGGCCTGCGGCCTGTCCCCCCAAGGGGGAGTGAGCTTGCTTGGGACGGCCCGGCGCTGCGCTCATGCGTCTTCTCCCTCGATTTCAAGCACGGCCTGCTGCAGCGCCTGCTGCGCGGCTGGTGGCTGGGCCGACACGCGCACCCAGCCCGGCAGGCCGAAGCTGGTGGCGTCGCGCAGGCGCAATGCCCGCTCGCGCAGCCGCAGCGCGTAGTCGGGCCGCGGCGGGCGGGCCAGCCAGAAGTGGGTGCGGCTGGGCCGTTGCTGCCAGTCCAGCTCGGCCAGCAGCGCGCGCTGCGCGGCGGTCCAGTCGCGCAGCGTGGCGCGGGCCTGGGCCAGCCAGGCCTGCGTGTCGTCGTCCAGCCAGTGCGTCAGCATCGCGACGCCTTCGGCCGACAGCACCCAGCTGGGCGCCAGCGACAGCGCGTGGCGCCACATGTCGTCGGCCGCCGGCGCCACCGCGTAGCCGGCGCGGATGCCGGTCAGCCCCAGCGCCTTGTTGGGGCAGTGCAGCTGCCACGCGCCGGGCGGCAGTGCGGGCGTGTCGCCCTGCAGTCGCAGCGGCTCGTAGGCGCGGTCGACGATGACGAGGTGCCCGCCCAGGTCGGGCCACGCGGCCACGCTGGCGCCGGTCGGGTTGCAGGGCTCGCAGATCCACACGAGCGCAGGTGCCGTGGGTGCGATGTCCGCGGGCTGCGCGTAGGGCTTCACGGCCAGGCCCAGCGCCTGCGCGGCCTGCGCGTAGTCGCCGAAGCCCGGTTGCGGCACCCACACCTCGCGTCGGCCGGCGAGCATGGCGGCCAGTGTCAGCCGGCGTATGCCCTCGGCGCCGCCGGCCGTGGGCAACACGAGGTCTTCATCGCCGAGCAGCCGCCGCAGCGCGCGATAGGCCGGGTCGGGGTAGGCGCGCCGATCGGCGGCCTGCACGGCGGCCAGCAGCGCGGGCGGCGGGCCCAGCGGGCTGGCGTTGGTGGAGAAGTCGAAGGTCGCCGCCGGCCCGTCGTCGGGGCCGCCGTGTTCGGGCAGCAGCAGAGGGTTCATGACCGCAACGTCCAGGCGAGCAGGGCGATCAATGCGGCGCCCAGGGCCACAGCGTGCCACGCCGCCGTGCGTGCAGCGTGCAGGTCATCGGGCGCGGGCTGCCGGCCGTCGGCGTTCAGCGTGTAGACGCCCGGCTTGCCCAGCCGCAGGCCCAGCCGCAGCGCCATCGCGGCCATGGGCCAGCCGCTGTTGGGCGACGGCGTGCGGCGCGCCTCGCGCAGCAGCCGCAGCGAGGGCGGCGTGATGACCAGCGCGGTGAGCCGCGCGGGGATCCACGACAGCACATCGTCCGCGCGCGCCGCCCACTTGCCGCTCCACTCGCGCTCGTCGCGGTAGCCCCACATCGCGTCCGCCGTGTTCGCGAAGCGGTAGATCGCTGCGCCCGGCAGGCCCAGCACGGCGAACCAGAACAGCGGCGCGATGACCGAGTCGTTGAGGTTCTCGGCCAGCGTCTCGATGGCCGCCTCGCGCACCTCGGTGGCGGTCAGCGCCGACGTGTCGCGGCTGACGAGGCGCGACAGCCGCGCGCGGCCGGCATCGAGCGATGTCTGGAGCGCTGTTTCGACGGCCATCGCCTCGTCGGCCAGCATGCGCCAGGCGAGCAAGGGCTTGAGCAGCAGGCCGATCAGCAGCGCGGCACCGGCGAGGCGCAATGGCGAGAACCAGGGCTGCAACCCCAGCAGCACCCAGCCTTCCAGCCACAAGGCGATGAAGCCCGTCAGCGCGGCGCCCGCCAGCCAGGCCAGCGCGCCGGCAATGAAGGCCAGCGGCGGCGGCAGCCGCGTCAGCTTGAACCAGCCCAGGTAGCGACCCATGCCGACGACGGGGTGCATCCAGGTCGGGGGTTCGCCGAGGCGGTCCACCAGCAGGGCGACGACGATGGCCAGTGGCAGCAGCAGGGGCATCGTCACAACGGCGGCAGCCGCGCGAGCAGGCCGGTCTTCAGGCAGGCCGGTCGGCGGCTCCAGGCGAGCAAGCCGTCAGCGGAATCGGCATGCTGGACGGCCACGTCCAGCAGCGCGTCGACGCTGACGGCGTCCGGCGCCAGCTGTCCGAAAAGGTAGCTGTGCTTGCCGATGCCCTGCAGCGCCGCGGTGCAGCTCTGCTTGCAGGCCGCCATGCAAGCCTGGCCGCGGATGGGCACCGTGCAGTCGCGCGCCAGCGCTTCGTTCTCGACCGCCTCCAGCAGCATTTGCCCCTGGCCCTCGTTGCAGGTGGTGCAAATCGTCAGCACGCTCAATCCTCTATCCCCCGCTGCGCCGGCACGCCGGCCTTGTAGTGGTGCTTCACCAGCGTCATCTCGGTCACCGTGTCGGCCAGCTCGATGAGCTCGGCCGGTGCGCCGCGTCCGGTCAGCACCACGTGCACGTGGGCCGGGCGCTCGCGCAGGCAGGCCAGCACGCCATCCAGCGGCACCCAGCCGTAGCGCAGCGGGTACATGATCTCGTCCAGCACGACGAGGAAGTGGTCGCCGCTGCGGATGGTGGCCTCGGCGCGGGCCCAGCCCTCGCGGGCCAGCTCGGCGCTGTGCTCCAGGTCCTTGCTCTTCCACGAGAAGCCGTCGCCCAGGCCGATGATGGGCACGCCCAGCTTCTCGAAGATGCGGTGCTCGCCGAAGCGAGCGCTGGGCACCTTCATGAACTGGTAGATCAGCACCGGCTTGCCACGGCCGTGCGCGCGCAGCGCGAGGCCGAAGGCAGCCGTGCTCTTGCCCTTGCCGTCGCCGGTGTGCACCAGCACCAGGCCGCGGCGTTCGCCGGTGGGGATGATGCGTTCGCGGTTGACGGGTGGTTGTTCGATCTCCATGGCGGCTCAGCCTTCGTTCCAGTGGTTGTCCATCAGCAGCTCGGACAGCGGCCGGCGCTGGCGCCAGCCCTGCTGCTCCAGCATCGGTGCGTCGTAGAAGCGTTCGACCGGCCCCAGGCACAGCAGGCCCAGGGGCTGCGCGCCTGCCGGCAGGTGCAGCAGGTCGGCCAGCGGTGCGGGCTCGACCATCGAGACCCAGCCCAGGCCCAGATGCTCGGCACGCGCGGCCAGCCACAGGTTCTGCACCGCGCAGCCGGCCGAGCACAGCGCCATCTCGCGCGGCAGCGTACGGCGGCCGAACACGGTGCCGTCGTCCGGCGGCAGCACCAGCGCCAGCAGTTCGGCGCAGTCGCGCAGGCCCTCGACCTTCAGGCGCAGGAACTCGGCGCTGCGCTTGCCCAATGCGGCCGCAGTGGCCTGGCGCTCCGCCTCCACCAATGCGGCGATCTGCTCGCGCAGCGCGCCGTTGGTGACGCGGATGACGCGCCAAGGCTGCATCAGCCCCACCGACGGGCCCTGGTGCAGCGCCTGCAGCAGCCGCTGCAGTTGCGCCTCGGGCACGGTCTGGCCGGGCTGGAAGTGGCGCGTGTCGCGGCGCAGCGCGATGGCGCGGTAGACCGCGTCGCGCTCGGCGTCGTCGAAGTGGTGCTGCGCGTCGAAGGTGGTCATGCCGTGGCGGGGGCGGTGTGCGAGGTGCGGCGGTGTTGCCAGGCGGCGCCCAGGCTCATCAGCAGGGCCATCGCCACCCAGGCCAGCGCCTGCGACAGGTGGCCGGCAATCGGCGTGCCGGGGGGCGGTGGCGCCTGGCGCTCCAGCAGCAGGCCGCGCGGGGGCGGCGGCTCGGTGGGGGCTTGGGGCTTGGCCTGCGGGACTTCGCGCGTCGCGCGGGCGGGTTCGATCACGGGCGCCAGCGTCTGGTCGGCGGCCCACTGGCGCACGCTGTGCAGTTCCTGGTGCAGCGGTGCGTCCTTCGTCAGCGTGCGGTAGGTGGCGGCGAGCTGCTCTCGCGTGACCTGATCGGGCTTCCAGTAGCCCAGCCGCTGGGCCTGGATCAGGCGTTCCAGCGCCTGGGCGTAAGCCTGCTTGTTCTGCTGCAGCCACTGCGGCAGGCCGAGGTGCTGCTTGTCGCGCACGAGGTTGTCGAACAGGCTCTGCCAGTGGTCGGGCCGCACCGTCTCCGGCGCGATGGCCTGCCAGCCGAAGGTGTACTGCACGGCCTTCAGCACCTGCAGCGTGCCGGCCCAGCCTTCGGCCTGCTGGGCCTTCAGCCAGCCGGGGTGCAGGTAGCGCGTCTGCATCTCCAGCGCGATGCCGCGGGACGCGCTCTCGGTGTGCGTGTCGCTGGCGTCCTGCAGCTGGCTGACGTGCAGCGACAGGCCCTCCTTGCGGCCGGCCGCGCGCGCCGCGGCGGACAGGCCGCCGAGGTACTGGAAGGGGTCGTCCGAGCTGAGCATGGAATACAGGTGCGAGCTGCGTGACATCAGCGCGGCGTCGCTGCGCTTCAGGTGCGCGCCCAGCGCCTGCGCGGCCGCGGCGGGGCGGCTCAGCTTCAGCGGTTCGCCGTTCACATAAGGCTGGCTCATGCGCTGCAGGAACAGCTGGCCCAGCCGTGCGTCGCCGGCCTTCAGGCCGTCGGCCTGCGCGGCCTCGGCGATGCCGGTGCCGTAGTCGCCCGTGGCGTTGCCGAACACGCGGGCGCGGCCCAGCGCCTGCGCGTCGGCGGCCGGTACGCCTTGCTTGCGCAACTCGGCCGCGACGGCGGCGCTGTGCCTGGCGACGCTGCCATCGGGCTCGGCGGTGGCCACGGCTGCAACGGCCTGGTCCAGCAGGGCCATCAGCGCGGGGAACTGGTCGCGGTAGGAGCCGGTGATGCTGAGCAACACGTCCACGCGCGGGCGGCCGCCCTTCAGCTCCGCGGCGGGCAGCAGCTTCACGCCGGTCGGCCGGCCGCTGTCGTCCCACACTGGCGCCACGCCTAAAGCGACGAAGGCCTGTGCCTCCATCAGCCCCTGGTGGCGCAGCGTCTCGCCGGCCCACAGGCTCAACGCGAGGCGGTTGGGGGCGTGGCCTTGGCTTGCCTGCTCGGCATACCAGGCCTCGAACAGCGACTTCGCCACCTCGTAGGCCTGCTTCGTCGGCAGCCGGTTCGGGTCCAGCCCGGCGAGGTTGCGGCCGGTGGGCAGGCTGTCGGGGTTGCGCAGCGGGTCGCCGCCGTAGGCCGCGGGCAGGAAGCGCCCGTCCAGCGCCGTCAGCAGGCCTGGCAGCTCGCCCTCGGTGGCCAGGCGCCGCTCCAGCTCCTGCGCGCGCTCGGCGAGCTTGAAGAGGGCGGGGCTGTCGATCGGCTTGCGCGCGGCGCGGTTGGGCACGTAGCCGTCGGGCTCGGGCGGGCGCAGGTCCAGCACGCTGGCGGCCTGGGCGTCCTTCAATGCGACCTCCAGCCAGCGGCCGGGCCGTGAGCCGGCCACGCGTTCGTGATCGATGAGGAAGGCCTCGTCGATGTCCTCGCCCAGCGCGTCGATGAGCGGCTGGCGCAGCATCTGCAAGATCGTCGTGCGGCGCGCGGCCACGTCGGGCACCTGGCCGAACACCGCCAGCCCCTTGGGCTGCGAGCTTTGCGCCAAACGGTCCAGCCAGGGGTGCAGCAGCTCCAGGAAGCCGGCGAAGTTGGCGGCGATCTGCTCGGCCGTCCAGCCCAGGTCGCGGTGCAGCTGGTGCTCGACGAACTGCGCCACCATCTGCCGCTCCAGCGCCTGGCGCGTGGGGCCGGCGTCCACCGTCTCCCATTCGTGCATCAGCTCGTGCATGTGGGCCATGCGCGCGTTGAAGCCGGCCGGCGCGAAGCTGGGCGTGCGGTGGCTCACCATGAGCGCGCGGCCGCGGCGCTTGGCGGTGAGGCCTTCGCCGAGGTTGTCGACGATGTAGGGGTAGATGACCGGCACGTCGCCCAGCGGCAGCAGCGCCTCGTCCATCACGTCCAGCGCGCGCAGCTTGCCGGGCGCCCATTCCTGCGTGCCGTGCGTGCCGAAGTGGATCAGCGCGTCGGCCTGGCGGGCCCACAGGTAGACGGCCAGGTAGTGGTGCGACAGCGGCGTCCTGCTCTTGTGCATGAACGGGTCCTGCCCGCGCTTGAGCGTCTCCTCGCGCGGCGGCTGCGGCAGCACGCTCAAGTTGCCGCGCTGCAGGCGCGGGATGACGAAGACCTGGCGGCCGTTCTGTTCGATGACGTAGCGGCTGCTGCCCGGCGCGCCCCACTGGGCCTGGATGCGCTGGCGGAGCTGAGCGGGCAGCGTGGCGAACCAGGCCTCGTACTCGGCCACCGGGAGTGCGGCGGCCTGGTCAGCGGCCAGCAGCGCGCGCAGGTCGGCGCCGGGGTAGTAGGCGGCGATCAGCGGCTTCAGCCCGTTGATCCATTCGCTTTCAGCCAGCGGCTGCACGCGGTAGCCGGCGGTCAGCAGCCCCTGCGACACGTTCTCCAGGCTGCGCGGCACGTTCATGAAGCTGGCGCCGAAGTGGTCGCCGCCGGGCGGGTAGTTGTAGACGAAGGCCACCAGCCGCTTGTCGGCCACGGGCTTGCGCTGCAGCGCGATGAGGTGGCGAGCCTTGCCGATGACGGCGTCGGCTTGCCGCGTGATGAGCCGCGGCTCGCGGCCGCGTTCGCCGTGGGCCACGACGAGCAACGGGTCGATGGCGCCGGCGCCCTCGGGCTGCGCGAAGTAGAAGGGCAGGTCGCTCATGCCGAGGCCCGTCTCGCTGGCCTCCCAGTCGGCGGCCGGGCCGGCGCGGTAAGGCAGCGTCTGCAGCACGGGCACGCCCCAGCGCTCGAACAGCGGCTGCAGCGCGCCGGCCTGCGGCAGCAGCGCATGGTTGACGATGACGCGCGCCAGCGGCTCGCCGCCGGGCTGCTCGATGAGCGGCGCGAGCGCGTCGCCCGCGAGATGGGACGAGAACACCGCGTAGGCGAACAGGCCCTGGCGCTCGAAGCGGCGCAGCCAGTCGTCCACCCAGCCGGTGGCACCCTGCACGAAGTGGTAGCGGTGCAGCAGCAGCGCGACGGCGGGGCGGTCGCCTGCCAGCCGGGTCAGCGCCGCAGTGCTGGCGGCCAGGTGCTGCGGGCCGGGCAGGTCGGGGTGGTAGAGGCCGCGTTGCGGCAGCAGCGCCGGTGCGGGCAGGTCGCCGGGTGCGGCACCCTTCAGCAAGGCGAAGGCGGCGCGCGTGTTGGCCACGCCGCCGGCCTGCAGGTAGGCACGCAGGCTGCGGTCGCCGGCTGCGGGCTCGCCGGCCGGCACCCAGGTGGCGGGCTTGCCGGCGCGCGTGACGGCGTCGCCTACCAGCGCCTGCAGCTTGGCCGCCACGCTGGCGTGTGGGGCGTCTATCCACACCACGTTCGCGGCCTTCAGCGCGCGCTGCAGCTCGCGGGTTTGGGCGTCGTCCAGCGCCGTGGTGCGCAGCGGGTAGTCCAGCGACTGGACCGTCACGCCCGCCGCTGCGGCCTCGCGTTCGATCAGCGCATGGCGCGTCTGCGGCGTGATGTCCAGCGTGATCCACAGCAGGTTCGTCGCGGCCTGTGCGGTGGCTGCCGCCAGCGCGAGGGCGGCGCCCAGCAGGAAACGCTTCACGGCTTGCCGGCGCCTGAGGCCCCGGCTTCAGGCACGTAGATGATGTTGCCGTCCTTCAGCTTGTAGGCCACGCCGGCGCGCACGCCCTGGCCCTCGCTGCTGCCGCCGTTGCCCTTGTAGCGGATCTCCTGGCCCTTCTCGCGCACGATGACTTCCATGTCGGGCTCGCCGGGGCGCTTGATGATGGTGACGTTCTCGTCCGCCGCCGCCTGCTGCTGCAGCGCCACGGCGGTCAGCAGCGCGACCACCAGCACGAGGAACACGTCCACCAGGTTGACGGCCGACAGCATCGGGTCGTCGTCTTCCTCGGCGAGGATGGTGAGGTGCTTCATGCCAGACCTCCCGCCGGGCCGCCCCAAGGGAGGTCTGCGCCCCCTCGGGGGGCAGCGAACGAAGTGAGCGTGGGGGTCTTCATACGGCGCCTCTGGTACTGCGGATGGACACGAGCTCGGCCATCAGCCAGCGGCGCTTGACCGAGTACGCCACCAGCCCGATGGCCGCTGCGGCCAGCGCCAGCACGACACCCGCGAACGCGCTGCTGAACACCGCCAGCGCCTGCTGCCCCTGACCGGCGGCCACGCTTTGCAGCGCGGGGCCCAGCGGCACCATCGTTGCGATCAGCCCCAGCAGCGGGCTCACGCGGCCCAGCAGGCGCAGCGGCTCCAGCTGGTGCAGCACCGCCAGCTCGATCTCCTCCACCGGCTTGTCGGCGTGCCGTGCCAGCGCGCGGTAGCCGGGGCTGCGACGCTGCAGGCTCTCCATCAGCGTGCCGCCGGCCACCCACAGCGCGTAGACGAAGCTGCAGGCCACGAGGATGAGCACGGGCCACAGCAGGGCCTGGGCGATCTGGGCGAATCCTTGTTCGAGCATGACGGTCAGGCCTTGGCGTTCAGGAAGAAGGCCGCGACGGCCTGCGGGTTGGACGGGAAGTAGTGGTGCACGTAGCTCGCGCGCAGCGAGCCCTGCTGGTACAGCGCCTCGGCGGCGCGGCCGGCATTGGGGTTGGTGGCGTGTACCTGGGGCTGCAGCTGCGTGTCCAGCGTGGAGTAGTGGAAGGTGTGGCCGCGCAGCGGGCCTTCCGGCCAGTCGATGGCTTGCAGGCCCAGCGCGGCCAGGCGCTGCTGCACATGGGCGCGGCCCGGCATGACCCCGGCCATGCGGTGGGTGTCGCCGGCAGCGTCGGTCAGCGTGTCCAGCAGCGCCAGCATGCCGCCGCATTCGGCCAGCAGCGGCTTGCCCGCGGCCACGTGGGCGGCCAGCGCGCTGGCCCAGGTCGGGTGCGCGCCCAGCGCGGCGGCATGCAGCTCGGGGTAGCCGCCCGGCAGCCACAGCGCGTCGCAGTCCGGCAGCGCCTCGTGCGCCAGCGGCGAGAAGAAGCACAGCTCGGCGCCCAGCGCACGCAGCACGTCCACGTTGGCGGGGTAGATGAAGCCGAACGCGGCGTCGCGTGCGATGGCGATGCGCCGGCCGCGCAGCAGCGCTGGCAGCGGCGGCTCGGGCTCGGTGTGGAAGGCCACGTCGCTGAACACCAGGCCGGGCCGCAGCGCGGCCTCCCAGGCGTCGGCCCAGGCGTCCAGCTGCGCGTCCATGCCGGGCTGTTCCAGCGCCTGCACCAGCCCCAGGTGCCGCTCGGGCAGGCTCAGGCCGCCGTCGCGCGGCAGTGCGGCGATCAACGGCAGGTCGGCCGGCAGGCCTTCCAGCAGCATGCGGCCGTGGGCCGGGCTGCCCACGCGGTTGGCGATGACGCCGCCATGCCGCACGTCGGCGCGGAAGCGCTGCAGCCCCGTGGCCAGCGCCGCGAAGGTCTGCGCCATGGCCGACGCGTCGATGACGCACACCACCGGCAGGCCGAACGAGGCGGCCAGGTCGGCGCTGCTGGGGTTGCCGTCGAACAGGCCCATGACGCCCTCGACGAGGATGAGGTCGGCCTCGCGCGCCGCCTCGGCCAGCAGTGCCTGGCAGTGGGCGACCCCGCCCATGAACAGGTCCAGCTGATAGGCCGGGCGGCCGCTGGCAAGGGCCAGGATGCCGGGGTCGAGGAAGTCCGGCCCGGTCTTGAAGACGCGCACATGCTGGCCGCGGCGCGCATGCGAGCGCGCGATGGCGGCGGTCACGCTGGTCTTGCCGGAGCCCGACGACGGCGCGCTGATGAAGAGGGCGGGGCAACGTGCCACAGAGGTCATGCGTTCAAGGCGATCCAGCGGTTCTGGACTTGCAGGATGTCGAGGCGGTGCTGGAACACCTGCTGCAGGGCGGCGTGCGTGGCCGCCTCGTGCGGCGCGCCCTGGTGGACGATGCGGCCGGCATCCATGACGACGAGGTGGTCGGCCTGCAGCGCGATGTTGAGCTCGTGCAGCACCGACACGACGGTGCCGCCGTCGTCGGCGATGCGGCTGCGCACGATCTTCACCCAGTCGCTCTGGTGCGGCGGGTCCAGGTGGGCCAGCGGCTCGTCCATCAGCAGCAGCAGCGACTCGACGGCCAGCGCGCGGGCCAGCAGCACGCGCTGTCGCTCGCCGCCGGACAGCTGAGCCAGCGGCCGCGCGCGCCAGTCCCAGCTCTGCGTCTGGCGCATCGCGCGTTCCACGGCGGCGTCGTCGGCAGCGCTGGCCGGCGCCAGCCAGGCCTGGTGCGGCAGCCGGCCCAGCAGCACGACGTCCAGCGCCGAGAGGTCGTCCGCGCCGGCCTCGTTCTGCCCCAGCCAGGCGACCAGCCGCGCGCGTTCGCGGGCCGGCCACTGGGCCCACGCGCGGCCTTGCAGCGTCAGCGTGCCGTCGAACGGCAGCAGCCCCGACAGCGCGCGCAGCATCGTCGACTTGCCGGCGCCGTTGGGGCCGACGACGGCCGTCCACGCGCGCACCGGCGGCGTGAGTTGCAGCGGCTGCAGGATGGGCGTGCCGCCCAGGCGCAGCGCCTGCAGATCCAGCGTCAGCAGCGCGGCGCTCATCGGGCACCTCCGCGGGCCTGGCGCCGGTGCATCAGATACAGCAGATAGCTGCCGCCCAGCAGCGCCGTGACGATGCCCACCGGCAGCTCCTGCGGCGCGATGACCCAGCGCGCGCCGATGTCCGACGCCAGCAGCAGCAGGCCGCCGGCCAGCGGGCTGAGCAGCAGCAGGCCGCGGTGCGTGATGGCGCCCCAGCTGCGCACCAGGTGGGGCGCGACGAGGCCGACGAAGGCCACCAGCCCGCATTGCGCCACGGCTGCACCCGTGGCCAGTGCCAGCGTGCCGATCAGCAGCAGCCGCACCGTCGCCAGCCGCACGCCCAGCGAGCGTGCCGTCGCTTCGCCCAGGCTCAAGGCGTCCAGCGTGCGGCTGCAGCCCAGTGCGACGAGGAGGCACAGCCCCAGCGTCGCGGCCATGATCTGCACGGCGCTCCAGCCCACGTAGCCGGTGCTGCCCAGCATGAAGGCCTGCATCGCGCGCAGGATGTCGGGGTTCATCAGCGTCAGCAGCGCCGAGCCCGAGCCCAGCACCACGCCGACGATGATGCCGGCCAGCAGCAGCCGCAGCGTCTGCTCCACGCCGCGCGCCAGCAGCAGCGTCAGCAGCACGGCACCGAGTGCGCCGGCAAAGGCGGCACCGGTCATGCCCACGCGCAGCGCCAGTGCCGTGACGGCGGGCGACAGGCCCATCGCGAACAGCAGCGTCGCGACGCCCAGCGACGCGCCGGCCGAACAGCCCAGCAGGTAGGGGTCGGCCAGCGGGTTGCGGAACAGGCCCTGCGCCACCGCACCGGCCAGCGCCAGCAGCGCGCCGGCCAGCCACGCGCCCGCCGAGCGCGGCGCGCGGATGTCCCACAGGATCAGCGACATCGTCGGGTCGCTGTTCAGCCAGGGGCTCCAGCCGGTGCTGCCGATGGCCAGCCCCAGCGCCAGCAGCGCGAGGCTGCCGAGCAGCAGCGCGACCAGCCAGAGGCGATGCCGTGCACTCATGGTCTTGCGCCGTGGATGCGGGTTGCGGGCCGAGCGCCGGGCCGCCCCAAGCCGGCCCGTCGGGCGATGTGCTGGCCGGTCGATCCGGCCAGCATCGCCGTCCCCACGGGGGACCGACTGGGCTGGCCCGCGTTCAGCGGGGCGAGACCGGGCGAGGGGCTGACAGTCATCAGCGCATGCCTCCGGCAGGCGCGTTGAACGGCGTTGTCGGTAAGGGCACCGGTCCCGCAGCGGCCTGGCGCAGGCAGCGCGCCATCAGCGCGGCGGCCTCGCCCATGCGCGGGCCGGGGCGCACCAGCACGTCCGACTCGGCGGGCACCCAGACGCAGATCTTCTTGTCCTTGACCGCGCGGATGCCGGCCCAGCCGGGGCGCTGCGGCAGGCCGCCGGCGCTGCGCTGGCCCACCATGATGAGCTGCGGGTCGGCGCGCACGACGAACTCGGGATTCAGCTTGGGGAACGGGCCCAGCTCGGGCGGCACGATGTTCTTCGCGCCCAGCCGGTCCAGGATCTCGCCGATGAAGCTGGCCCGGCCGGCCGCGTAGGGCGCGGCGTCCACTTCGTAGTACACGCTCAGCGTGCGTGCCGCCGGCGGCAGCTGCTGGGCGCTGAACGAGATGGCGCCGTCGATGCGGTTCCAGATGCGGCGCGCGTCGTCCGGCTTGCCCAGCACCTGCGCCACCTTGCCCAACACGCGCTGCACGTCGGCCATGCTCCTGGGCTCCAGCGCGATGACCTTGACGCCCAGCGCCTCCAGCCGGTCGATGACGCGCGCCGACACGCCCAGCAGCACGACGTCGGGCTTCAGCGCGACGAGGGCCTCGACGCCGGTGTCGTCCAGCCCGCCCAGCTTGGGCAGCGCGCGCACGCTGGCGGGGAAGTCGGAGAAGCGGTCCACGCCCACCAGCTTGGCGCAGTCGCCGAGCTCGCAGACGGTCTCGGTCAGCGACGGCAGCAGGCTGACGATGCGCCGGGGGGTGTCGGGCAGCGTGACGCTGGCACCGCGGTCGTCCTTGATCGTGATCGGCGCGGCCGAGGCCAGGCCGGCCAGTGCGAGCAGGCCGGTGGCGAGGAGCTGGGGCAGGGTCATTCGTCTTCCTTCTGCACGGCACGGGTCCAGGGCTGGCCGGCCACCATCAACGTCAGCTGGCCGCAGCGCTGCGCCACGGCCTGGTTGAGCCGTCCCAGCTCGTCGACATAGAAGCGCGCTTCGCGCGACATCGGGCTCACGCCCCAGCCGACCTCGTTGGACACGAACAGCACCGGCGACGCCAGCGTGGGCAGCGCGGCCAGCAGCGCGTCGCGCTCGGCCTGCCAGGCGGTGAGGTCAGGCCGGTCGTCCATGGGCATCAGCCAGTTGGTCAGCCACAGCGTCAGGCAGTCCACCAGCAGCAACCGGCCCGGCGCCGCCGAGCCCTGCAACGCCGCCGTCAGCGCCAGCGGCGCCTCGACGGTGGCGAAGCCGGCCGGCCGGTCGGCGCGGTGCCGCGCGATGCGCGCCTGCATCTCGTCATCGAAAGCCAGCGCGGTGGCCACCAAGGTGACCTGGCGGGCCGGGTCAGCCCGCAGCCAGGCCCGCGCCAGCCGTTCGGCCTGGCGCGACTTGCCGCTGCGCTGGCCGCCGACGATGAGGTGGTGGCGGCTCATGCTCGTCAGAGCTGCGGCGTGAAGCGCAGGCCGACGAACACCTGCCGCGGCGACGTCGCGTAGGTGCGCGCGGTCTCGTACTTGCGGTCCGCCGCGTTCTCCACCTTGAACTGCAGGCTGAGCTGGCGCGACATCGCGAGCTGCGCATCCAGGTCCAGCAGCGCGTAGCCGCCCAGGCGGTTGCCGGTGCTCAGGTTGTCGATGCGCTGGCTGCTGGCCAGCACCTGCGCGCCCAGCGTCCAGCTGCCGATGTCGGTCTCCGCGCGCACGGTGCCGTGCTGCTCCGCGCGGCGCGCCAGCAGCTTGCCGTAGTTCACCGAGGCCTTGTCGACGTCCTTGGGCGCCTGCAGGTCCAGCGTGCCGGACAGGCGCACCGTGCCCAGCGTCGTGGCGCCGCGCAGGCTCAGGCCCTGCAGGCGACCCTGGCTCACGTTGTCGTAGCAGCCGAAGGTGCTGAGGCAGGGGCCGGCCGGAGCGCCGGCGGGCTTGGACACATAGACGATGAGGTCGCGCACCAGGTTGCGGTAGGTGGTGATGCTGAACTCGTCGCCGCCAGCGGCGTAGTGCAGGCCCAGTTCGGCGTTGCGGCCCTTCTCGGGGCGCAGGTCGGGCTTGCCGCTGTCGGAGAAGCGCTGGTACAGCGACGGCGCGCGGAACGACGTACCCGCCGACGCCTGCAGGCGCCAGCCGCTGCCCAGGCGGTAGCCGCCGGCCACCGAGCCGGTGCTGACGCCGCCGAACTCGCTGTCACGGTCGTGCCGCGCGTTGACCTGCAGCGACAGCCGGCCACTGGCCCAGGTCCAGCCGGCGCCGATCGCGTTCTGGTGGCGCTCGCCATGGCCCGGCTGCGCGGCGGCCACGAGGCCGCTGTTGTCGAGCCGGTCTTCACGCCGCTCCAGCAGGCCCTGCAGCGTGCCGGCCGCGCCGAGGTTCCAGCTCGTGTTGAAGCCGTAGGTGCGCACGCGCGTCTTCGTCATGTATGGGCTGGGCTGGGTCTCGTAGCGCTCGCTGGACTCGCCCACGCTCAGCTCGCTGCGCACGTCGCTGCTCCACTGTGCCGCCCAGGCCAGCCGGGTGGCGCGGGTGTCGGAGATCGAGCGGTCGTCGGTCTTGGCCGTGGCGCTGGAGTCGTAGTCGGCGTCGACATGGCTGGTCACCGCGCTGACCTCCAGCCGGTGTTCGGCTGCCAGTTGCACGCCCAGGCGCAGGCTGGCGTTGCGGCTCTGGTAGCCGTCGTCATCGGGCGTGAAGGTGGGCGTGGCGGGCGCCGGGCGGGCGTTGAAGCCGTTGCTGCTCTCCGCGGCGGCGGACAGCGCGTAGTCCACGATGCCCGTGCGGCCGCTGACGCTGGCGTCCGCCTTCACGAGGCCGCGGTTGCCGCCGCCGATGCCGAGGTCGACGACCGGCTTGCCCTCGCCCTTGCGCGTGAAGATCTGCACCACGCCGCCGATGGCGTCGGAGCCGTACAGCGCGCTGGCCGGGCCGCGCACGATTTCGATGCGCTCGATCTGCGCCAGCGGGATCGCGTTCCACGACGCGCCGCTGCTGGCCTGCGAGTCGACGCGCACGCCGTCGATCAGCACGGCGGTGTGGCGCGTGTCGGCGCCGCGCACGAACAGGCTGGTGTTGGTTCCCGCGCCGCCGTTGCGGACCATCTCGAAGCCCACCTGGCGGCGCAGCAGGTCGGCAACACTGCCGACGGCCTGGCGCTCGATGTCGTCGCGCGTGAGGACCGTCATGTCGGACAGCACGTCGGCGAGCTTCTGCGGTGCACGTGTGGCGGTGGTGACGACGGTGTCGAGCTTGGTCTGGGCGTGGGCGGACGCGGCCAGGGCCAGCACGGACAAGGCGAAAAGCATGGGCGCGGGCCGACGGGCCGCGAAGATGGACTGGGACATGGAAGAAACGCAAACGAACCACCAGCCGTGCTGACCCCCGCAGCAAGGCTGAAAAACGGCTTGCCGCTGGTTGCGCGACAGGCCCCGTCGTTGGCCGGTATCCGGGCTGATGGACGGCTGCTCGACGCCTTCCCGGTGCTGGGCACCAGTGGCTCTTGAGTCGAACAGTGAGGCGCTGGGCCTCGTCCACTTACCGTTGCGGGGACAGCTCAGGTTAGGCAGAGCAACGCCAGGCCCCTCCTCGCGCGCATCGCATCCCCGAATGGGGCGGTCTGCTGCGTTGCAAATCCTCGCCATGGAAAGCCATGGCTCCGGTTTGCGCCTTGCAGCCCATCCCCAGTCGGGGCGCGCTGCATCGCTCGGATGGACCTGGAGTCGCTCACCGCGTGGCGGCTTGCCCTCCTGATTCCCGTTGAACTGCGCCTGCCGTGAAGACCGGCGCGAGCACCAACGGCGGGCATTCTATCGGCGCGCGCTGCTGGCGGCCGGTTTGGGCGGCTTGACGGGCTTTGCCGTCTTGGGCGGCTTCAGGTAGGTGACCTGCGGCGCGCTGGCGGCCGCGGCGGGCGCGGGCTGCAGGCCGATGTGCGAGGCCTTCTGGCGGCGCGCCTCGGCCTCGCTGGCGCGCCGGGCCGAGGCCAGTGCGGCGGCCTGCCGGGCGTCGGCCAGATGGCGGCTGCGCGCGGCACGGCTGTCGGCGTCGCTGGGTTCGTCGTAGTCGACGCTGCTGGCGCCCGTGCCGCCAGGGCAGGGCGAGTCGCGCAGGTCACGGCCGTCAGGGCCGCAGCGGTAGACCTGCGCCCGCCGGCTCTGCGTCTGCGCCATCGCGGGCAGCGCGATGCTCAGGGCGAGGGCCAGCAGCAGCGGTTTCATGAGGCCGGAGTTTCCGCTGGCGGCTGCGGTTTGGGGGCCTTGGGGCGCGGGGGCTTGGCGTGAATTTTGGCGAGCGCCTTGTCCATGTCGCCGCGCAGCATCAGCTCGACGGCGGCGTAGCTCTTCTCGATGCAGTCCTCCACCGCCTGGCGCTCCGCCAGCGGCGGCTTGCGCAGCACGTAGTTGGCCACCTCGGCCTTGTGGCCCGGGTGGCCTATGCCCAGCCGCAGCCGCCAGAAGTCGCCGCTGCCCAGCTGGGCGCGCATGTCGCGCAGCCCGTTGTGACCGCCGTCGCCGCCGCCCTTCTTGAACTTCATCTCGCCGGGCGGCAGGTCCAGCTCGTCGTGCACGGCCAGGATCTCCTCCGGCGCGATCTTGAAGAAGCGCGCCAGCGCCGCCACCGACTTGCCGGAGACGTTCATGTAGGTCATGGGCTCCAGCAGCCAGATCGGGCCGCTCGCGCCCGGCGCCTGGTTCACGCGCGCCACGAGGCCGTGGTACGCCTTGTCGGGCGCAAGGCTCACCTTGAGCCCGCGGGCCAGGCCGTCAATCCACCAGAAACCGGCGTTGTGACGGGTGTCTTCGTATTCAGTGCCGGGGTTGCCCAGGCCGACGAGCAGGCGAATCATGGGGCGGGATTATCGAGGTGGGTCGCCATGAAAAAGGGCTCCCGAAGGAGCCCTTGGCTGTGGCGAGAAGCCGGCAGGAATTACTTCTTGCCCTTCTTGCCCTTCTTGTCGTCGGCCGGGGCGGCAGCCACGACGACGATTTCTTCGGTCTTGGGCTCCACCGGCGTTGCAACGACGGGGTTGGGCTTGCCGTGCGTGACGACCTTGATGCCCGCGGGGATCTTCATGTCGTTGACGTGCAGCGAGTGGCCCTTGGTCAGGCCGGACAGGTCCACCTCGATGAACTCGGGCAGCTGCTGGGCCAGGCAGGTGATTTCCAGCTCGGTGATGACGTGGTTGACCGTGCACTTGTCGGTCTTCACGGCCACGGAGTTCTCTTCACCGATGAAGTGCAGGGGCACCTTCTTCGTGATCTTGGTCGTGCCGTCCACGCGCTGGAAGTCGATGTGCTGGACTTGCGGCTTGTAGGGGTGCATCTGGAAGTCACGCAGCAGCACTTGCGTGACCGAGCCGTTCAGCTCCATGTCCAGCAGGGAGCTGTGGAAGGCTTCCTTCTTCAGGGCGTGGTACAGCGCGTTGTGATCGAGCTCGATCAGTGCGGGCTCACCGGCGCCGTAAACAATGCCGGGCACCTTGCCGGCCACTCGCAGGCGGCGGCTCGCTCCGGTCCCCTGCAGCTTGCGCTCAAAAGCGACGAACTTCATGGTTTATCTCCAAAAGAGAAACGGCACCCGCGACCAGGCACCGCATTGAAAAAGCCGTCTTGCGACGGCCACGGATTTCCGATCAGAAGTTGTTGTTCTGCTCGGAGAAGAGGGAGGTGACGGACTCGCCGTCGGAGATGCGGCGGATGGTCTCGGCGAACAGGAAGGCCACAGACAGCTGGCGGATCTTCTTGCAGGCCTTGGCCGCGTCGGTCAGCGGGATCGTGTTGGTGATGACGACCTCGTCCAGCTGCGAGGCAGCGATGCGCTCGATGGCCGGGCCCGACAGGATGGGGTGGGTGCAGTAGGCGAACACGCTCTTGGCGCCGCGCGACTTCAGCACCTCGGCCGCCTTCACCAGCGTGCCGGCCGTGTCGATCATGTCGTCCATGATCACGCAGTTGCGGCCGTCGATGTCACCGATGACGTGCATCACTTCGGACACGTTGGCAGCCGGGCGGCGCTTGTCGATGATGGCCAGGTCGCAGCCCAGCTGCTTGGCCAGCGCGCGGGCGCGGACCACGCCGCCGACGTCGGGCGAAACGACCACCAGGTTGCTGTAGTTGCGGCTCTTCAGGTCCGACAGCAGCACCGGCGATGCGTAGATGTTGTCGACCGGGATGTCGAAGAAGCCCTGGATCTGGTCGGCGTGCAGGTCCATCGTCAGCACACGCTCGACGCCAACGGTCTCCAGCAGGTTGGCCACGACCTTGGCCGAGATGGGCACGCGGGTGGAGCGCGGGCGGCGGTCCTGGCGGGCGTAGCCAAAGTAGGGAATCACGGCCGTCACGCGGCGGGCGCTGGAACGCTTCAGGGCATCGGCCATGATCAGCAGTTCCATCAGGTTCTCGTTCGTCGGCGCGCAGGTGGGCTGGATGACGAACACGTCACGGGCACGCACGTTCTGCTGGATCTCGACGGCGACCTCGCCATCGGAGAAGCGGCCGACCACGGCCTTGCCCAGCTCGAGGCCGAGGTGGGTGGCAATTTCTTGGGAGAGGACCGGGTTCGCGTTGCCGGTGAAGAGAACCGTGTTGAGCAGCACTTGGAGCCTCTGGATCAGTCAGTGGCTCGCTGAAGCGCGCGCCGGTTCAGCGAAGTATCAGAAGAATTTGGCAGGGGAGGAAGGACTCGAACCCTCGCATGTCGGAATCAAAATCCGATGCCTTGACCAACTTGGCGACTCCCCTACACAGGACACAGCAGAGCTGCTGCACCCCAAAACTTTCTCAGTCTGCCCAGCCCGCGAGCGGGTGGTGAGCCAGACTGCGGCAGATTCGACCGGTCCACTCCGAAGGCTGGGCCTTCAGCAATGTCGCCAGGGACTGGTCGTCCTTGCCATCTTTTCCATCCCCGGAAAGTACCGAGAAGACCGCCGCCCCCGAGCCCGTCATCCGGGCGTTGCCGAAGGTGTTCGACAACAGGGTCAACGCATCTCGCACTTCGCTGCTGATCGATTCTGCTGCGGGCTGCAGGTCGTTGCGACCGAAGTCTTGACCGTTGCCTTCGCAGATTCTTTCTGCAACTCCTGCCGAAGCGGGAAAGCCAGTGACTATAGCCAGCTTTTCGGACCTTGCCAAGAGTTTGCTTGAAAAAATCTCTTTGGTCGCCAGTCCGGCCGGTCCCTTGATGACGGCGAAGCGCTGCTCGGGCAACGTGATGGGGTGCAGGATCTCGCCGATGCCTTCGACGAAGGCCGGCCCGCCGCCGAGGAAGAACGGCACGTCCGCGCCCAGCTTCAGCCCCAGCGCCAGCAGGCGCGGCAGCGGCAGCCGCAGGTCCCACAGCCGGTTCAGCGCGAGCAGCGTCGTGGCGGCATCCGACGACCCGCCGCCCATGCCGGCGCCGGCGGGCAGGCGTTTTTCGAGGTGGATGTCGGCGCCCAGCGTGCAGCCGGTCTCCTGCTGCAGCAGCCGTGCGGCGCGCAGGCACAGGTCGTCGGCGGGCAGGTCACCGCCGAGCACGTCGTGGCGGGCGAGGCGGCCGTCGCTGCGGCGTTCGACGTGCAGCGTGTCGGCCCAGTCGATCAGCACGAAGACGGACTGCAGCAGGTGGTAGCCGTCGTCGCGCTTGCCGACGATGTGCAGGAAAAGGTTCAGCTTGGCCGGCGCGGCCAGGTCATGGAGTGCTTTCATCGCCCCCATCCAGTTTGGCGCGCAGCGTGACGACCGGCGCGGCCAGCCGCGTGGCGACGAGCGCCGGCGGCTTGGGCTCGATGCGCCAGCCGAGCTGCTCGAAGCCGTTGGCGGTCTTCTCGTGCGGCGCGGCGGGCCAGGGGCGGGCGCGGAGCCAGTCGAACAGCGCCGCCACCGGTACGGCCTCGCCCAGCAGCTCGCGGGTCAGCGCGTCCAGGGTGTCGAAGCGGCGTTCGCCGTCGGGCGTGGTCAGTGTGACGAGGCCCGGCGCCCAGGTGGCGCGGGCCACGAGCGTGCCCAGCGGCGACGTCAGCTCCAGCCGGCCCGCGTCGGGCCCGCCGAACAGCTCGAAGCTGGCCGCACCGCCGGTGCCGCGGTTGTGCTGGTCGCCGGCGACGGTGACGCTGATGCGCCCGCCCAGGCGAGCCTCGGTGGTGTCGGCGGGCGGGGCCTTGGGCAGCTGGGCGCAGCCGGCCAGCGCCACGGCCAGCAGCAGGGCGGCGGCCCTCACGGCTTGACCTTCAGCCGCTTCATCACGTCTCGCAGCGCCTCGTTGTCGGGCTCGCGCTGCAGACCTTCGGCGAACACGCGGCGGGCCTCGTCCTGCGCACCGCTGAGCCACAGCACCTCGCCCAGGTGGGCGGCGATCTCGGCGTCAGGCCGGCCGGCGTGGGCCTGGCGCAGCAGCCTGGCGGCTTCGGGCAGGTTGCCCAGGCGGAATTCCACCCAGCCCAGGCTGTCGACGATGAAGGATTCGCCGGGCGCGAGCTTGAGGGCCTGCTCGATGAGCTGCCGGGCCTCGGGCAGGCGCACGTTGCGATCGGCGAGCGAATAGCCCAGCGCGTTGTAGGCGTGGTGGTGGTCGGGCTTGAGCTCGATGACGCGGCGCAGCTGGGCCTCCATGTCGTCGAAGCGACCCAGCTTCTCGCTCATCATGGCCAGCTCGTACAGCAGGTCGGTGTCGTCCTTGAAGCGCTCGGTGCCGGCCTTCAGCACGGCGGCGGAGCCGGCGTAGTCGCGCTGCTCGCGCAGCAGTTGCGACTCGGCCAGCAGCGCCGCGCGGGCGTCGGCATCGCTCGCGTCGGCGGCGGGCTTGAGCAGCTTGCGCGCATCGGCCAGCTTGCCCTGGCGGGCCAGCAGGCTGGCGCGGCGGAACCTGACGTCCAGGCCGCTGCCGTCGACCTTCTGCAACGCGGCGTCGGCGGCCTTCAGGTCGCCGCGCTGCTCGGCCACCTGCGACAGCATCAGCCACGCGCTCTGGCGCCCGTCGGCGCGGGCCTTGATCTCGGCGTCGGTGCCGGCGGCGGGAACGTCCAGGCGCTTGAGGCTTTCGCGCAGCGCGGCCTCGGCGGCGGGCAGCTGCTTGAGCTCCAGCTCCAGCGCGCCCAGCGCCAGCCAAACGGCCGGGTTCTCGGGCGTGGCCTCGGTCAGCGCGCGGAATTCGCGAGCGGCGTCGGCCGGGCGCTGCGCCTTCAGCAGCGTGCGGGCATAGGCCTGGCGCAGCGCGTGCTGGTCGGGCTTCTTCGCCAGGCGCTCGGTGATGAGGCTCTCGGCTTGTGGCTCGACGGGCATCAGGTCGACCGCCAGCTGCATCGCGTCGTCGCCGTCGGGCATGGCCTGGTTGAGCTCGCGCGTCAGCGCCAGCGCGCGGGCGTTCTCGCCGGCGTTCAGCGCGAGGCGCGCCTCGGCGTAAAGGGCCGCGGGCTTGAGCGGGCCGGCCTGCGCCTGCAGCACCGGGGCCAGCGCGGCGAGCACGGCCTTGGTGTCGGGCGCGCGCTGGAACAGCCGCGGCAGCGACGCGATGAAGCCGGGCCGCTGGTCGGCCGGCGCCAGGCGCAGCAGCGCGCGCAGCGGCTGGGGCACCTCGGCGGGCTTGTTCAGCAGCGCCAGCAACTGCACGACGGTCTGCTGCGCCTCGACCGACGTGGGTAGCGTGTCGCCCCAGGCGCGGGCGGCCAGCAGCGCCTGGTCACCCGCGCGGGCCTGCAGCGCGATGTTGACGACGCGCTTGAACAGGGCCTCGTCGCCGGTGCGCCGGGCGGCATCCAGCAGCACCTGGAAGGCGACGCCGGCCTGGCCGTTGTTGAGCTCCAGTTCGCCGATCAGCAGCTGGTAGAACAGCGGCGCATCCATCGTCGAGTTGGTGAACGACGAGGCGGGCGCGGGTGGGGCCTCCTCGGCATGGACTTGCAGGCCCAACAACAGGGCGGCGGCGCAGGCGATGCGGCGGACGGTGAACGGCATTCAGACTCCAAGCCCCAGGGGCGAGGCGCTGATTATGATTTCCGTCCCATGCCCGAGTTGCCCGAAGTCGAAGTCACGCGCCGCAGCTTTGCGAACGCCATCCAGGGAGCCCGGGTGACCGGCCTGCGCCTGGGGAAGCCGCTGCGCTGGCCCATTGGCGTGGACCCCGAAACGCTGCTGGGCAGCGAGGTGGGCGCCGTGCAAAGACGGGGTAAATATTTGTGGCTGCCGCTCGAGAACCGCGGCGGGCTGCTGATGCACCTGGGCATGTCCGGTTCGCTGGCGTTTCTTGAAACCACGCCGGCGCCTGGCGCGCATGACCATTTCGACCTGCACACCGACCGCGGCCTGCTGCGCCTGACGGACCCGCGCCGCTTCGGCGCGGTCGTCTGGGGCGCGGCGCTGGACGCCGACCCCGTGGCGACGCTGCTCGCCGGCCTGGGCCTGGAGCCGTTCGACGAGCGCTTCGACGGCCTGCACCTGCACGCGGCGCTGAGCGGCCGGCGCGTGGCAATCAAGCAGGCGCTGCTGGCGGGCGACATCGTCGTCGGCGCCGGCAACATCTACGCCTGCGAGGCGTTGTTCATGGCCGGCATCGACCCCCGCCTGCCCGCCGGCAAGCTCAGCCGCCCGCGTGCCGACCGGCTGGCCGCTGCCGTGCGGCAGGTGCTGGGCCAGGCGCTGGAGGCGGGCGGCACGACGCTGCGCGACTTCCGCGACGCGCACGGCGTGGCCGGCAGCTTCCAGATGCAGGCGCAGGTCTACGGCCGCGAGGGCGAGCCTTGCCGGCGCTGCGGCACGGCCATCCGGCGCATCGTGCAGGGACAGCGCTCAACCTTTTTCTGCCCGTCATGCCAGAAGCGTTGACCGAGGACTTCGGCCGGACCGTCGTCGCCTGGCAGAAGCGCCACGGCCGCCACACGCTGCCGTGGCAGAACACGCGTGACCCGTACCGCGTGTGGCTGTCCGAGGTCATGCTGCAGCAGACGCAGGTGGCGACGGTGCTGGGCTACTACGAGCGCTTCCTGGCGCGCTGGCCCCGGGTGACCGACCTGGCTGCCGCGACGCTGGACGAAGTGCTGGCGCAGTGGGCCGGCCTGGGCTACTACAGCCGTGCGCGCAACCTGCATGCCTGTGCCCGGGCCGTGGCCGTGCTGCACGGCGGCCAGTTCCCGGCCACTGCTGCCGGGCTGCAGACGCTGCCCGGCATCGGCCGCTCGACCGCGGCGGCCATCGCGGCGTTCTGCTATGGGGAGCGCGTCGCCATCCTGGACGGCAACGTGAAGCGGGTGCTGTCGCGCGTGCTGGCCTTCGGCGGCGACCTCGCCAGCAGCGCCGCCGAGAAGAAGCTGTGGGACCACGCCACCGCGCTGCTGCCCGAGCACGACGTGGACCGCTACACGCAGGGGCTGATGGACCTGGGCGCGACCGTCTGCGGTGCGCGCTCGCCCGACTGCCTGATCTGCCCCGTGCAGCCGCTGTGCCGCGGGCAGCAGCAGGGCGACCCGACGCGCTACCCCGTCAAGACGAAGAAACTCAAGCGCGGCCGGCGCGAGAACTGGTGGCTGTGGGTGGAGAGGCAGGGCCAGGTCTTGCTGCAGCAGCGGCCCGCCACCGGCGTGTGGGCGGGGCTGTGGACGCTGCCCATGTTCGACGACGAGGCCGGTGCCCGCGCCGCGCTGGCAGGCGCGGAGCCCGAGACGCTGCCGCGCATCCAGCATGCGCTGACGCATTTCGACTGGGTGCTGCACACGCTGCGCGCCGAGGCTCCCGACGGCTTGGCGTCTGGCGGCACCTGGGTCGCACGCGACAGAATCGCGGAGTACGCGCTGCCGGCGCCGCTGAAGAAGCTGATCGAGGAAAGCTGACCATGAGACCTGACATCAAGAGCGGCGTCGAGTACGCACTGATCGCGTTGCTGGTGGCCGCCGTGTGCCTGTGGCAGCTCATCAGCGGTGCCAACGAGCCCGATCCGCCGCCGGCCCGCATGGCGATGATGGGCCTGGGGATGCTGGTGGCCGGCGCCATGCACTGCGTCTTCATGATGCAGCTGGTCAAGCGCACCGGCAGGGCGTTCGCGCCGTGGTTCGTCGCCATCGTCATCTTCATGCCGGTGGGCACGGCGGTGTTGCTGGCCCTGCTGCTCAGCGAGTCCGATTCGCCACAAAGTTGACAGGCGGCGGACAGGGCGCTCTTTCCGCATTGCCTACCCTCCGCGAAAGGGGCAAAGTCTTCTGAACAACTACAGGAGACAGCCGTGGACGCCTTGAAGAACCTGCGTGTCGGAACCCGGCTGGGCCTGGCGTTCGCGATGCTGCTGGCGTTGCTGCTGGCGATGGCCGGCATCGGCGCGCTGCAGGCCAAGTCCATCAACTACTTCGCCGAGTACTACCCGCAGAACATACTGCCGTCGCTGCGTGTCATTCATCAGATCGACGGCGCACTGTCGGATGCGCGGCGGCTGGAGCAGCAGCACATCCTGACGGATGACGACAAGGAGAAGAAGTCGCTGTCGGCGCGCATCGCGAAGGCGCGCACCGACCTGCAGCAGCGGCTCAAGGACTACGAGCCCCTCGTCACCGACGACCAGGACCGCGCGCTGCTGGGCAAGGTGAGCGAAGGGCTGAAGGTCTACCTGGCCGCGCAGGACAAGGTGCTCAAGGCGTCGGACGATGGGGCTGCCGACCCCACCCAGGCCACCGCCGCGCGGGACCTCACCTTCGGCCCGGCCCGAGCCGCCTTCACGCCGGTACGCGACACCATCAAGGAGTGGTGGGCCTACAACGAGAAGGTGGCGGCGGCCACCACCGAATCTGCCGAGGCGGCCTACGTCCGCGTGCTGTGGGTCTTCGCCATCGTCTCCGTCGTCGCGCTGCTGATCGGCGCGTTCGCGGCGCTGGTCATCACGCGGTCCATCACCGTGCCGGTGCAGCGCGCGTCCGAGGCCGTCAGGGCCGTCGCCGGCGGCGACCTGACCCTGCGTGTGCACAGCAGCGGCCGTGACGAGCTGGGCCAGCTGCTGTCCATGCTGGACGATATGACGCAGAACCTGGCCCGCATGGTGTCCGGCGTGCGCCAGGGCTGCGAGCAGCTCAACGTCGCCGCCGCCGAGATCGCGCAGGGCAACGCCGACCTGTCGGCGCGCACCGAGAGCCAGGCCTCCAGCCTGGAACAGACGGCCGCATCCGTCGAGCAGATGGCCGCGCAGATCAAGGCCAATGCCGACAACGCGCGCCAGGCCGACCAGCTCGCCAACCGCGCGTCCGAGGTGGCGCAGCAGGGCGGCACGGCGGTGGGCGAGGTGGTGGACACGATGGACGGCATCTCGGCCGCCAGCCGCAAGATCGGCGACATCATCGGCACCATCGACGGCATCGCGTTCCAGACCAACATCCTCGCGCTGAACGCGGCCGTCGAGGCGGCGCGCGCCGGCGAGCAAGGCCGCGGCTTCGCGGTGGTGGCCGGCGAGGTGCGCCTGCTGGCCCAGCGCAGCGCCGAGGCGGCCAAGGAGATCAAGAGCCTCATCGGCGACAGCGTCACCAAGGTCGAGAGCGGCAGCGCGCAGGTGCTGACGGCGCGCGAGACGATAGGCCAGATGGTCAACGAGGTGCGCCGCGTGACCGACCTGGTCGGCGAGATCACCGTGTCCAGCCGCGAGCAGAGCGAGGGCGTGGGGCAGATCAACGCCGCCGTCAGCCAGCTGGACCAGGCCACCCAGCAGAACGCCGCGCTGGTGGAGCAGACGGCCGCCGCGGCCGAGAGCATGCGCACGCAGACAGGCCGGCTGGTCGAGGCGGTGGCGGCCTTCCGCGTCGATGCGGGCCACGTCGTCGCGACGCACGCCTCGCCCCGGCCGGCGCCACGCCCGGTGGCGTCGCCCAAGCCGGCCCCGCACAAGCCGGCCGTGAAGGCGGCGGCCAGGCCGGCGCCCCCGGCGCCGGCCGCCGCAGCGCCCGCCCCCAGGCCGGCCGCACCAGCCCCGGCGTCCAGCGAAGGCGACTGGGAGACCTTCTAGCCGAACAGCGCCGCGAGGCGCCGCACGGCGTCCTCCGAGTGCTCGCGGTCGGGCCGCAGGTCGGCGTTGCCGAAGTCGTGCTCGCCCATCGCGGCAACGAGCAGGCCGTCGCGGCGCGGCAGCGCGACGACGTTGTGGCCGCGGTAGATGACCGCGTAGTCCACCTCGGGCTGCGGGATGAGCCGGGCGGTCTGCCCGCGCACCGGCGTCAGGCTGGCGTCGCCCAGCAGCGTGCGGGCGCCGTCGCCGGTGCAGTTGGCGATGACCGCCTCCGGCAGCCGGGCCAGGTCGCGCGGCGTGCGGAACTCGCGCTGCACCAGCTCGCCGCCGTCACGTGCGAAGTCGTCCAGCAGCAGGCGTTGGTAGGCCGGGATGTTGAAGACCAGCTGCGTGAACCTGCGCGCCTGCGCCTGGTGGAACGGGTGCTCGCCCGGCTGCAAGGCCTTGCCCTGCGGGCGCAGGTCGGCCACGCGGGGGTAGAGGTCGGGGTAGTCGGGCTCGCCGACATGGCCGGGCAGCGGCGTGTCGAAGCCGTCGTCGGAGACGACGAAGCCGTCGTGCCACTCGACCGGACCGGACGGCAGGCCCAGATAGCCCTGGTGCGCCTTGAACGACGCCCGTGCCATGGCCTCCCAGTCGGCGCACCAGGCCGCGGTGGCGTGCTCGCTGGCGGCGATGCGCGACTCGGGCGTCCACAGCCCCGTGGCGGCCGACGAGTGCACGCGCGGCGGGCGCTCCCGGGCGTAGAGCCGCACCTTGAAGCCGGCCTGCTGCGCGGTGCGCGCGGTCGTCAGGCCGATGGCGCCGGCACCGATGACGGCGATGCGCGCGGCCGGCTTCGCGTGCGCCTGGATCAACGCCAGCGCGCGCTGCGCCGAGCCCCAGCTCAGCGACCAGCCGCTGCCGCCGTGGCCGTAGTGATGCACCACGGTCTTGCCGTGCAGCCGCTGTGCCTCGATGCGCGGCCCCTGGGCGCGGAACGGGCGGATGCCGACGGCGATGTCGATGATGCGGTCCGTGCTGACGCGCATGGCCGCTGGCGCGCGCGGCGCGGCGAAGTCCAGCGCTGCGGCGGGCAGGGCGCAGGCGGCGGAGCCCGCCGCGAGCAGTTCGCGCCGGCGCATCACAACGCCTGCTTGGCCAGCGACTTGCGGATCAGCGCCGCGTCGCGCAGCCGCTGTGCCGAGCCGTCGGCGTCCAGCAGCACGACGGTGACGGGCCGCTTGCCGTTGAGGATGCGCATCGCCAGGCAGCGGCCCGCCTCCTCGGTGTAGCCGGTCTTGGAGACGCGGATGTCCCAGCCCTTGGCGCCCACCAGCCGGTTGGTGTTGCGGATCTCGCGCGGCCGGCCGTCCACCGGCACCTTGGCCTTCTTCACGCTCGTGATGCGCTCGATCTCGCCGTAACGCGCGGCGGCCGCGGTGATGGCGGCCATCTCGGTGGCCGTGGACGTGTTGGCCGGCGACAGCCCCGTGGGCTCGGCGATGGCCGTGCGGCTCAGGCCCAGCGCGCGGATCTTGGCCTGCACGGCCTTCACGAAACCGGCCTCGCCGCCGGGGAAGGTGCGCGCCAGCGCGGCGGCGGCGCGGTTCTCCGACTCCATCAGCGCCATCTCCAGCGCAGCCAGCCGCGTCATCTGCGTGCCGACGCGCACGCGCGACTTGCTGTGCTTGAGCGTGTCGACGTCGTCGTTGGTGATGCGCAGCTTCTCGTTGGGGTCCAGCTTGGCATCCAGCACCACCATGGCCGTCAGCAGCTTGGTCAGCGACGCGATGGGCACGACGGCATCGGCGTCGCGCGACATCAGCACCTTGCCCGTCGCGTCGTCGACGACGACGACATGCTTGGCGTTCACCGGCAGGCGCAGCTGCTGGGCGGGTGGCGGCGCGTCCTTGGCTGCGGCGGCAGCAGTGGCGGTGGCGGCGGGCGGCTCGGCCGTGTCGCGGCCCTTGGCCTGCACGACGAAGCTGGTCGCTGCGATCAGCAGCGCCGGCAGCGCCAGCTTCCAGCCGGTGGCCTGCGGGCGCGGCGCCAGCAGGCGCTCGATGCGGCGCAGCAGGTCGCCGCCGTGCGCGGCCAGTGCGACGTTCGGCGTGTGGCCGGGCGGCAGCTCGCTGAGCGCGTGCAGCGCCAGCGCCATGCGGCGGCCGCCGTCGTGCTGGCCCAGCAGCTCGGCCGAGATCTCGTCGGCCACCAGCTCGCGTTCGGCGCGCAGGCGTGCCGACAGCCACCACACCACCGGGTGGAAGAACAGCAGCGCCTCCACCACGCTCTGCAGCAGGTTGGCGACGTAGTCCCAGCGCCGCACATGCGCCAGCTCGTGGGCCAGCAGCGCCTCCAGCAGGTCCACCGGCAGGCGGCTCAGCAGCGCGGCCGGCAGCAGCACGCAGGGCCGCAGAACGCCCAGCGCGACGGGGCCGGCCAGGTCGGGCAGCAGGCGCAGCGGCACCGGGCGGCGCAGGCCCAGGCGGCGGGCGAGGGCGTCCAGCCGCGCCTGCCAGTCGGCCGGGGCCGGCGTGCTGCGCCGGCGCGCGCGCGCCACCCAGGCCAGGCCCAGTGCCAGCCGCGCCAGCATCAGCCCGGTGCCCAGCGCCCAGGCGCCGACGAGGGCCGGCATCTGCTCGGCCAGCGGCGGCAGCTCGGTGCTGAACTCAACCTCGGCGGGCGCGAGGTCCAGGCATTGCCACAGCGGCAACCCCAGGCACAGGCCCAGCGCCACGGCGCAGACGGCGTAGCGCCAGCGCGCCGACGCGCCGCGCAGCAGCGCCAGCAGCAGCGCGGCCACGCCGCCCACCACGGCGCCCTGCCAGACGAAGTTCAACAGGGCCCAGCCCCAGGCATTCATGACGATCTCCAGATTCAAGGCTGGTCTCCGTTTTTTGCCAGCAGCTGGCGGATCTCCGCGCGCTCCTTGGCACTCACATGGTTCTTCAAGGCAGCCAGCACCAGGGCCTTGCCCGAGCCGGCGAACGCCTTGGCGATGAAGTCCTTGACGAGCGACTGCTGCAGCTTGTCCTGCGCCTGCACGGGCGCGTAGCGCTGCGGGCGCTGGCTCTCGTCACGCGTCAGCAGGCCCTTGCCGTGCATGACCTGCAGCTGCCGCAGCACGGTGGCGTAGGTGGCGTCCGGGCGGTCGGGCAGCAGGGCTTCGTGAACGGCTTTCGCGTCGGCCGGGCCGAGGCGCCACAGCACCTGCAGCAGGTCGAGCTCGGCGGCGGTGGGCCGCGTGGAGGCGGGGTCGGTGTTCATGTGTTCAGCATAGATGTTCTAGAACTAAATGTCTAGAACTTGTGTTCTGACTCGGAAAACCCTTATCCCAAACTGCGATACGCGCCGCTCAACAAGGAATATTTGCTGCAGCGCACTTCTCCCTAAGCTGCCCCGGCATCCGTTTCATAAAAGACAACCCGGAGACAAGACTGATGATGACGACGAAGGCATGGAGCCTGCGCCGCTGGTGCGCGGGCGTGGTGATGGGCGCCGTTGGGGCGTTTGCGGCGGGGCCCGCGGCCGCGCTGGACAAGGGCGCGGACGTGAGCTGGGTCAGCCAGGAGGAATCGGCCGGCTACAGCTTCTACAGCGCGTCGGGCGCGAAGACCGACCCCTTCGTGCTGCTGAAGAACGCAGGCGTCAACACCGTCCGGCTGCGCGTCTGGGTCAACCCCAGCGGCGGCTGGTGCAACGGTGCCGACACGCTCTACAAGGCCAAGCGCGCCGTGGCGCAGGGCCAGAAGATCATGCTGACCTTCCACTACAGCGACTCGTGGGCCGACCCCGGCCAGCAGAACAAGCCGGCGGCCTGGTCCAGCCACACGCTGGCGCAACTGCAGACCGACGTCTACTCGCACACCCAGGGCATCCTCAGCTACCTGAAGAGCAACGGCGTGACGGTCAGCTATGTGCAGGTGGGCAACGAGATCAACAGCGGCATGCTGTGGCCCGAGGGCAAGGCCTCGGGCAGCAGCTTCGCCAGCCTCGTCTCGCTGATCAACAGCGGCTACAACGCGACCAAGGCCGTGTTCCCCGGCGCCAAGGTCGTGCTGCACCTGGCCAACGGCTACAACAACACCGTGTTCCGCTGGTTCTTCGACGGCATGAAGAACAACGGCGCCAAGTACGACGTGATCGGCATGTCGCACTACCCGACGGCCAGCAACTGGGGCACGCTGAACGCGCAGCTGTCCACCAACATGGCCGACATGGTGTCTCGCTACGGCAAGCCGGTCATCGTCGCCGAGACGGGCATGGACTGGCAGCAGGCCAGCGCCGCCAAGTCCATGCTGGCCGACGTGATGACGCGGCTGTCGGCGCTGGGGGCCAACGGCCTGGGCGTGCTGTGGTGGGAGCCGCTGGCCTATCCGGGCTGGCAGGGCTACACCTGGGGGGCCATCAACGGCTCGGGCTATCTGACCAGCGCCCTCGATCCGTTCTGACGTTCAGCCTGGGCGCGCCCTCAGCGCGCGTCCAGCTCGCGGTGGCGCTTCAGCACATGGCCGTGGTGGCCGAACTGGCGCGCCAGCATCTCCACGAGGTACACCGAGCGGTGCTGCCCGCCCGTGCAGCCGATGGCGACCGTCAGGTAGCTGCGCTGGTCGGCCGCGAAGTTGGGCAGCCAGCGCGACAGGAAGCCGGCGATCTGGCCCATCATCAGCCCCACCTCGGGCTGCGCTGCCAGATAAGCCGCCACCGGCGCGTCGCGCCCGGTCAGCGGGCGCAGCTCGCGGTCGTAGTAGGGGTTGGGCAGCACGCGCACGTCGAACACGAAGTCCGCGTCGCTGGGCACGCCGTGCTTGAACGCGAAGCTCTCGAACACCAGCGTCAGCTGGTTGCTGGCCTCGGGGCCCACCAGGTCGCCCAGCCACGCGCGCAGCTGCGCCGGGCGCAGCTGGCTGGTGTCGATGACGGTGGACTCGGCCTTCAGCCCGCCCAGCAGCTCGCGCTCCAGCTTGATGGCGTCCAGCAGCAGGCGGTGCTTGTCCTCCTCCGCGCCGTCCAGCCCGCCGAAGGCCGTGTCGCGGCCCTGATGGCGCAGCGGGTGCGGGCGGCGCGTCTCGGAGAAGCGGCGCATCAGCGCCTCGTTGCTGGCGTCCAGGAAGATGGAGCGCACCCGCACGCCGCTGGCGCGCAGCTGCTTGAGCAGCGGCAGCATCAGCGGCAGCGAGCCGGCCGAGCGCACGTCCACCGCGATGGCGACGCGGCGCTCGCCGCGCTGCTGCTCCAGGTTCAGGAAGTCCAGCAGCAGCTCGGCCGGCAGGTTGTCGACGCAGAAATAACCCGCGTCCTCCAGCGCATGCATGGCCACCGACTTGCCGCCGCCGGACATGCCGGTCAGCAGCACCACGTCACCCTGCAGCTCTTGTTCCGGGCTCATGATCGGGCCTTCTTCGCCTTGGCATTGGTGGTGGAGGCCGCCAGCATCTCCTGCGCATGGGCGAGGCTGGTGGACGAGAGACGTTCGCCGCCCAGCATGCGCGCGATCTCGGCCACGCGCGCCTCGCCGTGCACCGGCGCCACGCGGCTGGCGGTGGCGCCATCCTGCAGGCTCTTGGCGACCACCAGATGACGGTCCGCGCACGCGGCCACCTGCGGCAGGTGCGTGACGGCCAGCACCTGGCGCTGCCCGTCGGCCGCATGCCCCAGCTGCTTCATGAGCCGCCCCACGGTCTCGGCCACGGCGCCGCCAATGCCCACGTCGATCTCGTCGAAGATCAGCGTGCCCGGTGCCTGCCCGTGCGTGTTGGCGGCCTGGCTGGTCGTCACGGCGATGGCCAGCGCGATGCGCGACAGCTCGCCGCCCGACGCCACCTTGGCCAGCGGCCGCGGCGTGCTGCCGGCATGGCCGGCGACGAGGAACTCGGCGGACTCGACGCCCCAGCTCTGCGGGCCGTCGGTGGGCGGCAGCGCGATGTCGAACTGGCCGCCGGCCATGCCCAGCTGCTGCATCGCCGCCGTGACGGCCGCGGCCAGCTGCGGCGCGGCCTGCCTGCGCGCGCGGCTGGCGGCGGCGGCTTGCGTGTCGAAGGCCCGGCGCGTGGCGGCCAGCGCGGCCTCCAGCTGCGCGGGGTCGCTGGCGGCGTCCAGCGCGGCCAGCTCGGCGCGCCACTGCGCCAGCAGGCCGGGCAGCTCCTGCGGCTGGCGGCGGTAGCGGCGCGCCAGCGTCATCCAGGCCGACACGCGCTCGTCCAGCTCGGCCAGCCGCTCGGGGTCCAGGTCGGCCTTGTGCAGGTAGCCGGCCAGCGTGTGGCTGGCGTCGGCCAGCTGGGCCTGCACGTCGCGCAGCGCCTGCACGGCGGGCAGCAGCCGGGCGTCGTGGTCCAGCACGCGCTCCAGCTGGTCCAGTGCGCCGGCAGCCAGCGACTGGGCGCTGGGTTCGGCGTCGTCCAGCGCGTCCAGCGCCGACTTGGCCGCGTCAATCAGCGACTGGCCGTGCGACAGCCGGCCATGCTCGGCGTTCAGCTCGTCCCATTCGCCGTCGGCGGGCGCCAGGCGGTCCAGCTCGGCGATCTGCCAGGCCAGCCGCTCGCGTTCGCGCTGGGCGTCGGCCTGCAGGCCCTGCGCCTTCTGCAGCGCCTCCAGCGCCTGCTTCCAGGCGGCGTGGGCGCGCGCCAGCGGCGCCGTGTCCAGCCCGGCGAAGCCGTCCAGCAGCTCGCGCACGGCGGCCGGGCGGGTCAGGCCTTGCCAGGCGTGCTGGCCGTGGATGTCCAGCAGGTGGTCGGCCAGCTCACGCAGCTGCGTCAGCGTGGCGCTGCCGCCGTTGATCCACGCGCGGCTCTTGCCGGCGGCGTCGATGACGCGGCGCAGCAGCAGGTGGTCGTCAACGTCGAAACCGGCCTCGTCCAGCCAGCCGCGCAGATGGGCCGGCGTGTCGAACTCGGCCGTGATCTCGGCCTTGGCCGCGCCCTCGCGCACGACGCCCGCGTCACCCCGGCCGCCCAGCGCCAGCTGCAGCGCATCGATGAGGATGGACTTGCCCGCGCCGGTCTCGCCGGTCAGCACGGCAAAGCCGGGCTCGAAGTCGAGCTCCAGCGTCGGGACGATGACGAAATCCTTCAAAGAGAGGTGGCGGAGCATTTCAGTCGGCTACTGCTCAGTGGAACGTGATGCAAAAAATGCTGCGGGCCGAGCGCCGGGCCGCTCCCAAGCCGGCCCGCAGGCGATGTGCTTGCGGCTCGATGCCGCAAGCATCGCCGTCCCGTCGGGGGACCGGCTGGGCGCGCCGCGTTCAGCGGAGCGAGACCGGACGAGGGGCTTCATAGATACCAGCGGAGCTTGCGACGCAGCGTGGCGTAATAGCTCCAACCCTGGGGGTGCAGGAAGCGCACCTGATGCTGGCTGCGGCGCACGGTGATGGTGTCGCCGTGCAGCAGGCTGGCCAGGCTCTGCATGTCGAAGTTCACCGACGCGTCGCGGCCGGCCACGATCTCCAGCCGCACCTCGCCGCTGTCGGGCAGCACGATGGGGCGGTTTGAGAGCGTGTGCGGCGCGATGGGCGCCAGCAGCCAGCCGGCGATGCTGGGGTGCATGATGGGCCCGCCGGCCGACAGCGCGTAGGCCGTGGAGCCGGTGGGCGACGCGACGATGAGGCCGTCCGCCCGCATGTTGGCGACGAACTGCTCGCCCACCGACACCTTCAGCTCCACCATGCCCGACGTGCCGCCGCGGCTGACGACCACGTCGTTCAGCGCCAGCCCCGAGAAGATGGACTCGCCGTCGCGCAGCACGCCGCCTTCCAGCATCGCGCGCGACTCCACCTCGTAGTCGCCCGCCAGCACCGGCGCCAGCGACTCGCGCCAGCGCTCGATCGGGATGTCCGTGATGAAGCCCAGGCGCCCCTGGTTGATGCCCAGCAGCGGCACGCCGTGGCGGGCCATCTCGCGGGCGAAGCCCAGCATCGTGCCGTCACCGCCAACGACGACGGCCAGGTCGCAGGCGCGGCCCATCTCGTCGTGCGACAGCGCGTCGTAACCCGTCATGCCGGTGTTCTGTGCGGTCTCCGCTTCCAGCGACACATCGACGCCGTGGGTGCACAAGAACTGGGCAATTTCCTCCAGCACCGGCTTGATGCCTGGCGCCTGATGCTTGCCCACGATGGCGACATGTCTGAAGCGCTCGGCCATGCGGCAAATTACACCACAGGGGTATCGCCTCTCCTGGGAGCCGAAGGCCTGTTCTTAGAATGGGGCCATGCTCGACGAGCGCTCCAAATCCCTGCTGAAAACCCTGGTCGAACGCTATATCGCGGATGGCCAGCCGGTCGGCTCACGCACCCTGTCCAAGGCTTCGGGCCTGGAGCTCAGCCCGGCCACCATCCGCAACGTGATGGCCGACCTGGAAGACCTGGGCCTCATCGCCAGCCCGCACACCAGCGCCGGCCGCATCCCGACGCCGCGCGGCTACCGCCTGTTCGTCGACACCATGCTGACGGCCCAGCCCGGCCGGCTGGAGCTGGAGGCCCAGTTGCAGCCCGACCAGCCCCAGCGCGTCATCGCCAGCGCCGCGCAGCTGCTGTCCAACCTGTCCAGCTTCGTCGGCGTCGTCACGTCGCCCAAGAAGCCCAGCGTGTTCCACCACATCGAGTTCCTGCGCCTGGGCGAGCGGCGCGTGCTGGTCATCCTCGTGTCGCCCGATGGCGACGTGCAGAACCGCGTCATCTTCACCGCGCAAGACCTCACCCAGGCCGAACTCGCCGAGGCCAGCAACCGCCTGAACGCCAGCTACGCCGGCCTGACGCTGGAGGCCGTGCGCGAGCGGCTGCGCCACGAGGTGGACGCGCTGCGCGGCGAGATCGCCGGGCTGATGAGCGCCGCCGTGCAGGTGGGCACCGAGGCCATGGAACAGCAGGACGAGCAGGTCATCGTCTCCGGCGAACGCAACCTGCTGACCGTGCAGGACTTCAGCCACGACATGGGCAGCCTGCGCCGCCTGTTCGACCTGTTCGAGCAGAAGACCCAGCTGATGCGCCTGCTCGACACCTCCAGCCGCGCCGAGGGCGTGCGCATCTACATCGGCGGCGAAAGCCAGGTGGTGCCCTACGAGGAGCTGTCCATCGTGTCGGCCCCCTACGAGGTGGACGGCCAGGTCGTGGGCACGCTGGGCGTCATCGGCCCCACGCGCATGGCCTACGACCGCATGATCCAGATCGTCGACATCACGTCACGCATGGTGGGCCAGGCCTTGTCGCAGCGCTGAGCCAAGCCTGACTAGAATCCGCGCCTTCCCTCGGGGGCCGTTAGCTCAGTTGGTCAGAGCAGAGGACTCATAATCCTTTGGTCATTGGTTCAAGTCCAATACGGCCTACCACCCCTGCCCGCCTGCGGGCCCGGTGCGTGTGTTGAGGCGCTCCAGTAGACTGCACAGAATCCTGTCATCTACCCACCCAAGGAGCCGGCCATGGGCTTTTCAGCCAGCGATGTGGTGCCCTTCACCCAGGCGCGCGCCAACCTCTCCGAACTGGCGGACCAGGCCAAGGCCGGCGCCGAGAAGATCATCACCAAGAACGGCGAGAGCTACGTTGCCCTCATCGACGCCGCGCGGCTGGACTACTACCACCAGCTGGAGCGCGAGCGCATCCACCTGCTGCTGATTGACGACGCCCAGCGCGGCCTGGCCGACATCGAGGCCGGCCGCACCGTCGAGGCCGATGCCGCCATTGCCAAGCTGCAGCAGCGCCGTGCCGGCGCCACCCCGGGCAAGGCCGCCAAGAAGCGTGGCTGAGAGCCTGTACCGGGTCGAACTGACCGCCAGCTTCCTGGCGCGGCTGGACGCCATCGAGGCCTTCCTGACCGAAGCCGACGCGGCCTTCGCCTTCGACGACCTGCTGGACGAACTGCGCGCCACGGTCATCCCCAACCTGGCCCGCTTCCCTCGCATTGGGCGGCGCTACCTGGCCAACCCGCCGCAGTCGGCCGAGGCCCTGGCGCAACTCGCCCTGTTGCCCGCTGGGGCGGCTGGCGCGCTGCGCGAGTACCTGCATGACGACTACCTGATGCTCTACACGGCCGTGGACGCGCAGGCCGCGGTCTATCTGCTGTCCATTCGGCACCACCGGCAGCTTTCGTTTGATTTCGCCCGGCATTGGCCGGGCGCCAGCAAGACAACCAAAACATGACCATCCTTCTCGAAACCTTGCTCAAGGACAGCGCCTACAAGCTGAGTCAGTTCAAGTCCGAACACATCATTGGGCTCGAAGCGTCGATCTCGGTGAAGGACGCTGCCAAGAAGCCGACGCCTTACGTCACCTGTCTGGTCCGTGGCAAGCCGATCAAGCTCACACCGGAAGAGGCCATTCGGCAGCTCTTCTTGAGGGTCTTGCGCGACGACCTGGGCTACCCGGTCACGCGCATGCAGCTCGAATACGAGGTCACCTTCGGCCGGGAGAAGAAGCGCGCCGACATCTGCGTCTTCGACAAAGACAAGACTGACGCGCCTTACATCCTGATCGAGACCAAGAAGCCCAAGCTGAAGGACGGCAAGGAGCAGCTCAAGAGCTACTGCCACGCCACCGGCGCCCCCATGGGCGTGTGGACCAATGGCGACCAGATCTCGTACTACCACCGCAAGGACCCGAACTACTTCGAGGACATCCCGCGCATTCCAGCAGCCAGCCAGAAGCTGTCAGACATCCTCAGCGAGCGCTGGACCATTGAGGACCTTGCAGCGCGCGACAAGCTCGTCCACGAGCGCAAGTCGCTGAAGGACCTGATCCTTGAGATGGAAGACGAAGTGCTGGCCAATGCCGGCGTGGACGTGTTCGAGGAACTGTTCAAGCTCGTGTTCACCAAGCTGTACGACGAGCTGGAAGGCGGCCGCGACAAGAAGCGCCACCTGGTGTTCAAGAACTACGGCGAGACCGAGACCGAACTGCAAGAAAAAATTCAGGCGCTGTTCGACAAGGCACGCAAGCGCTGGGAAGGCGTGTTTTCGACCGACGCCCGAATCGAGCTGACGCCGAGTCATTTGGCGGTGTGCGTGTCATCGCTGGAAAAGGTCAAGCTCTTCAACTCCAACCTGGAGGTCGTGGACGAGGCGTTTGAGTACCTCATCAACAAGTCCAGCAAGGGCGAGAAAGGCCAGTACTTCACGCCGCGCTACGTGATCGACATGTGCGTGAAGATGCTCAACCCCCACGAGAGCGAGACGTTGATCGACACGGCCGCTGGCAGCTGCGGCTTCCCGGTGCATGGCATCTTCCATGTGTGGGAAAAGATCATGCAGGACGAAGGGCTGACCAAGAGCCACCTCTTCACCACCGAGAAGAAGCCCGCGCGCTGCGAGGACTATGTGCGCGACAAGGTGTTTGCCATCGACTTCGACGAGAAGGCCGTGCGCGTGGGCCGCACGCTGAACCTGATCGCCGGCGACGGCCAGACCAATGTGCTGCACCTGAACACGCTGGACTACGAACGCTGGGGCGAGCGCGTGGACACCGAAGCCTGGCAGGACGTGTACGGCGACGGCTGGAAGAAACTGCGCAAGCTGCGCGCTGCCAAGGACCAGAACCGCGACTTCAACTTCGACGTGCTGATGGCCAACCCGCCCTTTGCCGGCGACATCAAGGAGACCCGCATCCTGGCCAAGTACGACCTGGCCCGCTCGGTGAGCTTCGACAAGATCGGCAACGTCGATGCCGACGACAAGAACATCGTTGATGCCCGCGCGAAGGCGCCCGGCTTTGCCGAAGCCCTGCATGCCAGCCACGAGGTGATCTACCAGATGGCCGACGGCACCTACCGCAAGGTGAAGGTGAAGAACCAGAACACCGTCGGTCGCGACATCCTGTTCATCGAGCGCAACCTCAGCTTCCTGAAGCCGGGCGGGCGCATGGCGGTGGTGCTGCCGCAGGGGCGGTTCAACAACTCGTCCGACAAGTTCCTGCGCGAGTACCTGGCCGCGCATGGCCGCATCCTGGCCGTGGTGGGCCTGCACGGCAATGTGTTCAAGCCCCACACCGGCACCAAGACCAGCGTGCTGTTCTTCCAGAAGTGGAACGACGACCCCAAGGCCGGGCCGCTGTGCCCGCAGGTGGACGACTACCCGATCTTCTTCGCCACCATGCGCGAGCCCAGCAAGGACAACTCGGGCGAGAAGATCTATCGCCAGGGGGCGGATGGCAAGCCGCTGCTGGACGCCCACGGCCACCTGATCGTCAAGCACGACCTGTTCAACCACGATGGGCAGACCGAAGACGGCATCGCCGAAGCCTTCCAGGAGTTTGCGAAGAAGGAGGGCCTGCCTTTTTTTCCATGAGCCCCTTTGATGCCGCACGGTACGCGCGGTTGTTGAAGGGGCTGGAAGCGATCGAAAGACCGGCAAGCGACGTGTTCAGCCGCGAGCGGATGGACTCGGAGGCTTTTGCGAAAGCTGCCCTGGAACTGTCAGCACGACTGGCGAAGCTGCCCAGAGTGGACGCTGTGAGCCAGGTTGCCGCCGTATCTGACGGCAACCACCTCAGCATTGCCAATGAGTTTGGCGAAGCTGAAGGTGGCGTCCGCTATCTGCGCGGGCAGGATATCAACGGCGCAATGATGCTGGATGACCGCAATCCAGTCTTCATCCCGGAATCCGAATACGACAAGCTCGCTCGCTCACACATATTTCGCGATGACGTTCTGATCACCATCGTCGGCGCCAATACTGGGCAGACGGCGCTGGTGGACGCTGCCCCAGAAAAACTCACGGCGAACTGCAAGTTGGGCATTCTTCGCGCTAAGCGAGGCGTTATTGCGCCGGCCTATCTGCACGCGTTCTTGGCCGGCCGTTACGGTCAATCTCAGGTTCTCTCCGCTAAGCGTGGCGGTGGGCAAATGGGGTTAATTCTGCCTGACTTGAAGGCGCTTGCCATCGCCAGGTTCTCTGAGAAGTTTGAAGCGCGCGTTGCTTATGTCTCCATACTCGCACATCAGACCAACCGGGAGCGACAAGCGCATTTTGGGGGAGTAGAAGCAGTCCTACTGACAGCGCTAGGTCTGGGTGCCTGGAGAGCTCCCGAGTCATTGAGCTATGTCCGCCAAAGCAGCGAAGCATTCTCGGCTGCACGCCTTGATGCAGAGCATTTCCAGGAAAAGTTCTATTCTGCTCGCCAAGCCTTGTTGGATGCGGGCGCCAAACGTTTCGTTCCGCTGCCGGAACTACTGATCGCTCTGACCAATGGTCATACCCCGCTGAGGCACGATCTCAATGTTGGCGATGTGCCATTCCTGTGCGCTGAGCATGTCACGGATTTCAACATGAGTTATGAATCGGACAAACGCATTTTGCTGGAGCACCATCATGGTGAATTGGCGAGAACGGCTTTGCGCGACGGCGACGTTCTGTTCACCATCAAGGGGCGGGTTGGAAACGCTGCAATTGCCGAACGTGTGCCTGGCCCGGTCAACATAAATCAAGATGTCGGTCTGCTGCGATTCACCGATGAATTGCCACTTTGGTACATCGTTGCATACCTCAACTGCCAATTTGGCAAGCTCCAGTCAGAAAAGATGGCCACTGGAGCAATTAATCCATTCCTAGGTTTGTTTAGTATTCGTCAGTTTGAGGTCCCCGAGTTTGATCGCGGCGTTATGGAGGACATCGCGCGTCGGACACAGCGATTTGTAAGCAAGACTCGCGAGGCCAGCCAGCGCGCAACGCAATTACTTGACGCTGCCAAGCGGGCCGTCGAGATCGCCATCGAAGACAGCGAAGCCGCCGCACTGGCCTACCTTGACCGGGTAGCGCCTCGCGTCCATTGAACGCCACGCCAAACAGGGGGAAGCAAACCATGGCCGAAATCACCCGCCGCCGCACCGGCGAATTCCTGCGCGAGCTGTTCAGCATCCTGCTGGCGGCGCCAGAAGGCCTGCGAGCCAGCGAAGCCCTGCAGGTGCTGGCCAGCCGCGTCACCTTGTCGCCCTACGAGGCTGACAGCTATGAATCCGGCGGGCGCCGCTTCGAGAAGATCGTCCGCTTCGCCACGGTCGATTGCGTCAAGGCGGGCTGGTTGGTGAAGGACAAGGGCATCTGGTCCATCACCGACGAAGGGCGCGCTGCCCATGCGGCGCTGGTGGACCCGGAGGCCTTCTACAAGCGGGCGTGCAAGCTGTACGCGGAGTGGAAGGCCGCGCAGCCCGATGCCGAGGCGCCGGCGGCGGCCGGCCCGGCGGTAGCCGGCGGCGCAGACGACGTGGGCAGCAACGCCAAGGCGGTGAGCGTGACGTTCGAGATGGCCGAGGAGGAGGCCTGGGCCGAGATCTCCAGGTACCTGCAAGGCATGAACCCGTACGAGTTCCAGCACCTGGTGGCCGACTTGCTGCGAGCCATGTCGTACCACGTCAGCTGGGTGTCCCCGCCCGGCAAGGATGGCGGCGTGGACATCCAGGCGTGGCCCGACGCGCTGGGCACGCGGCTGCCGCGCATCAAGGTGCAGGTGAAGCGCCAGCAGCAAGCGGTGAGCGTGGAGGGCCTGCGGTCCTTCATGGCCGTGCTGGGCGATGACGATGTGGGCCTGTTCGTCTGCACCGGCGGTTTCACGAAGGACGCCGAAGCCGAGGCGCGCACGCAGGAAAAGCGGCGCATCAACTTGATCAACTTGAAGAAGCTGTTCGACCTGTGGGATGAGCACTACGACAAGCTGACCGATCAAGCCCGGCGTCGCTTGCCGTTGCGATCCATCAGCTTCCTGGCGCCGGGCGGCTAGGCAGCGCATCCCGCGGGCACGGCCACGCGGCACGTTGAAGCGGCGTTCTGCGAAGGCCCGCGGCCACGCCGCAACGCTCACGCCTTCAACTTCTCCCCAGTCACCGCGTCACCCTCCGGCGGCGGTGTCTTGCTGAGCTTCCAGCGCCCGCCCCCCGTCAGCTGCAGCACGCGGCGGTGGAAGCCGGCCACGGCGGCGCGGTGGGCGATGCTGATCAGCGTGGTGCCGCGCTGGCGCAGGCGCTCGTACAGGCGCTGCTGGTTGGCGTCGTCCAGCGCGCTGGTGGCTTCGTCGAGGATGGCCACGCGCGGGGCGTGCACCAGCAGCCGGGCGAAGGCCAGGCGCTGCTGCTCGCCGCCGCTGAGCAGCTTCTCCCAGTCTTCCTTGCGGTCCAGGCCCGCGTCGGTGTCGGCCAGGTGGCGCAGCTGCACTTCGTCCAGCACCTTCAGCAGCGCCTCGTCGTCGCGGTCGGCATGGGTGCGCGGGTAGATGAGCTGGCTGCGCAGCGTGCCGGCCTGCAGGTAGGGGCGCTGCGGCAGGAAGAACACGTCCTCCTGCGGCGGGTGTTCGATGTGGCCGCCGCCCTGCGTCCACAGGCCGGCGATGGCGCGCAGCAGCGAGCTCTTGCCGCAGCCGCTGGCGCCGGTGATGAGCAGCGACCCGCCGGCCGGCACGCTCAGCGACAGGTCCTTCACCAGCACACGGTCGCTGCCCGGGGCGGTCACGGTCACGTTGGAGAGCTTCAACTCCCGCGCCGGCTGCAGCGCGATGCCGGCGGCGGGCGGTGCCTCCTGCAGCTTCTGCGCCATCACGTGCAGCCGGTCGATGCCGGCGACGAAGCGCGACAGGCTCTCGAAGTTCTCGACGATGACGGACACCGCGCTCAGCACCGCGGCGAACGCGCCGCCGGCCTGCACGGCCTGGCCCACCTCCAGCTCGCCCGCCAGCACCTGGCCGGCCAGCACGACGAAGGGCACCAGCAGGCTGAGCTGGCTGAACGAGCGCTGGAACAGGTTCAGCAGGAACTGCGCGCGGATCATCTTCTTCGTGTTCAGCAGCGCGGCGCGCAGGCGCTGGTCCAGCTGGTGGCGCTCCTGCTGCTCGCCGCGGTAGAAGGCGATGGACTCGGCGTTCTCGCGCAGCCGCATGAGCCGGAAGCGGAAGTCGGCCTCGCGCTTGAGCTGCCAGAAGTTCAGCCGGATCAGCGGCCGACCGAACAGCCCGATGGACAGCAGCGTGCCCAGCAGCGCGTAGGCGATGAGAAAGCCCACCAGCAGCTTGGACAGCCCCCACAGCACGGCGCTGAACGCCACCAGCTGCATGGCCGAGCCGAGCAGGATGAGCAGGAAGTTCAGCGAGCGGCCGGTGAAGGTGTTGACGTCGTCGGCGATGCGCTGGTCGGGGTTGTCCACGCCGGCGAGGCGGAAGTAGGCGCGGTCGCCGAGGTAGGCATCCAGGAAGCGGTGCGTGAGCCAGCGCCGCCAGTCGTTGGCGTAGGCGTCGCGCGCGGCGTAGTACAGCGCGTAGACGGGCACGGCAATGCCGACGACCCACAGCATGCCGCGCACGGCGGCCCAGAAGCGGCCTTCGTCGCGCGCGGCCAGCGCGGAGGTCAGCTCGCCGGTCTTCTCGTTGATGAGCACGGCCAGCTGGGTGTCCAGCAGCATCAGCGCGATGAGGCCCACCAGCACGGCCCAGGCGACGCGGCGGCGGTCGCCCGTCCAGTAGGGTTTGGCCACGACGAGGAAGCGGCTCCAGGCGGAGGTCGTGTCGGCGGGCGTGGGGCTCATGGGGGCAGGCGGGCGTGGCAGCGTTCGGCCAAGCCTAGGGGCGCCGTCGCGGCGCCGGTGTCGGACGCCGCGCCGGTGCGGCGTCAGCCCAGCGCCGCGGCCAGCAGCGCCTGCAGCAGGTGGCGGTGGTTGCCGGCGGTCTCGCCGTCCATCGTGTCGGCCAGCTGGCGCAGCGGGTGGCCGGCGTCGGCAATGCCGTCGAACACGGGCACGCCGGCGTGGCGGCCCAGCTCGCCCAGTTCGGCGGCGGGCAGGCCCTGGCATTCGATGGCGTCGTAGAGCTGGCCCAGCAGCGAGGCGAGGTTGCGCGCATGCCGGTCGCCCAGGCCGCTGGCGCGCACGCGGGCCACCTGGCCGCCCAGCTCGGTTGCCGCGCGCACGAAGGCGGTGGCGGCCGGGCCGTCGAGGTCGTCGCTGAGCAGCGCGAGCCGCTTGCCGCGCAGCAGCTGGGGCAGGCCGGCGTCGCTGGCGGCGGCGCGCTTGAGGCGCTCGGCGTCGGCGATCAGCGCGAGGCCGTTGTCGGCGGACCAGGGTGAGGCGTGGGGCAGCATGGCCGGCGCAGGCTAAGCGCTCGCCGCTGCGGCGAGGCTGACGAAGATCAAGCCGCAAGCGCCGTTTACACGCCGTTTACCGAGTGTTGCCGAGTGGTGCGGATCGTTGTTCGGCGGTTGTCGGCCGGTTTCTAAGCTCCTGTCCATCGAATCCGCTTCACCAGGAGCCCCGCCATGATGACCGCCACCAGCACCGCCGCCGCCCGCGCCCGCACCCCGTCTGCCCAGCCGGCGGCCGGCCGGCACGAGGTGGCCGAGCGCATCGCCGGCACGCTGCAGCTGCTGCAGGACCATGTCGCCATCACGCGGCGCATCGTGCGGGCCGGTGACAGCGTCTACGAGGCGGGTGAGCGCTTCGGCATGCTGCACGTCATCAACTCCGGCTTCTTCAAGACCATCAACCTCGCCGCCGACGGCCGCGAGCAGGTGGTGGGCCTGCACTTCAAGGGCGACTGGCTGGGCTTTGACGGCATCGCCGCGGGCCAGTACGGCTGCGACGCGGTGGCGCTGGACACGGGCGAGGTCTGGAGCATCCGCTACGACGCGCTGCTGGCCGCCTGCGCCCGCCACCCGCAGCTGCTGGGCGTGCTGCACCAGGCCATGAGCCGCGAGATCACGCGCGACCGCGACTCGCTGCTGAGCCTGTGCACGCTGTCCGCCGACGCCCGCGTGGCCGACTTCCTGCGCTACTGGGCCGATGCGATGGCCCAGCGCGGGCTGCGCCACGACCAGATCACGCTGCGCATGACGCGCGCCGAGATCGGCAACTACCTGGGCATGACGCTGGAGACCGTCAGCCGTGCGCTGACGCGGCTGTCGCGCGAGCAGCTGATCGCCTTCCCCGAGCGCGGCCGCCGCGACGTGCAGATACCCGACGTGCAGGCGCTGGGCGCCTACGTGCAGCGCAGCCTGGCGCCGGCCAGCACGACGCTGCAGTAAGCCGCGCAGCACCTTGGCCCTTCGGGCCGAGCGCCGGGCCGCCCCAAGCCGGCCCGTTCAGGCGACGTGCTGGCGGCTCGATGCCGCGAGCGTCGCCGTCCCCTCGGGGGACCGGCTGGGCTGGCCCGCGTTCAGCGCGGCAAGCCCGGGCGAGGGGCCGCCTTCACCACCCTCGCGACGGCCCGCGCCAGCTCCTCGCGGCTGAAGGGCTTGCGCAGCAGCTCGTGGGCGGCGGCCTCGTCGGCGTCCAGCAGCTCCGACGAATAGCCCGACATCAGCAGCACCGCCAGCCCGGGGTGCTGCTGCTGCGCGCGCTGCGCCAGCTGCGTGCCGCGCAGGCCGGCACCCAGCGCGATGTCCGACAGCAGCAGGCCGCAGCCTGCGTCGCCCGCCAGCTCGGCCAGCGCCAGTTCGGCGGTCGCCACGGCGCGCACCTCGCAGCCCAGCGTGCGCAGGAAGGTCGTCACGACGGTGCGCACCTCCGGCTCGTCCTCCACCAGCAGCACGCGCAGCCCGGGCGGCACGGCGTCGCCGCCCGCGCCCTCGGCCGCGGCGTCGTCGGCCGCGTCGGCATGCACGGGCAGCAGCAGCGACACCGTCGTGCCCTGGCCCGGCGTGCTGTCCAGCAGCGCCGCGCCGCGTGACTGCTTGGCGAAGCCGTACACCGTGCTCAGCCCCAGGCCCGTGCCGCGGCCGGCCTCCTTGGTCGTGAAGAAGGGCTCGAAGGCACGCTCGCGCACCGCCTCGGGCATGCCGGCGCCGTTGTCGGCGATGTCTATGCGCAGGTAGTCGCGCGGCCGGCCGCCGGCCAGCTCGGCGGGCAGCGTGTCGCAGCGGCGCGCGGCAAACGCCAGCTCGCCGCCGTCGGGCATGGCGTCGCGCGCGTTGATGGCGATGTTCAGCAGGGCCGACTCCAGCTGCCCCGGGTCGGCCAGGCACGGCGGGCAGCCGGGCTCGACGTCGACGCGCAGGCGGATGCGCTGGTCCAGCGTGCGGCGCAGCATGTCGGCCAGCGACTCCAGCAGCGCGCCCACGTCCACGTGCGTGGGCTGCAGCACCTGGCGGCGCGAGAAGGCCAGCAGCTTGGCGGTGAGCTCGGCGCCGCGCTTGGAGGCGCGGGTCGCCGCGCTGACCAGCTGCGGCGCGATGGCGTCGCCCGCCACGGCGGGCAGGTCTTCCAGCACCTGCAGGTTGCCCTGGATGATGGTCAGCAGGTTGTTGAAGTCGTGCGCGATGCCGCCGGTCAGCTGGCCCACGCTCTCCAGCCGCTGCGCGTGGTTCAGCGCCTCCTCGGTCTGCGTGCGCTGCAGGCTGGTGGCCAGCAGATGGGCCAGCGACTGCAGGAAGCGCTCCTCGTCGTCGCCGAAGCGCTCGCCCGCGCGCGGGCGCGCCGTCAGCGTGCCGACGACCTGGCCGCGGTCGGTCAGCGGCGCGGCCAGCGTGCCGTCGGCGGCCGGGCCCGCATCGCCTGCCGGCACGCGGCTGCCGAGCTGGCCGGCGGGCACGTTGCCGGCGCAGCCGGCCACGCGCTGGCTCTGGCGGTCGGGCTCCAGCAGCAGCACCACCGAGGCGTCGGCCTGCAGCGCCTGCACGGCCACCTGCGGCACGCGCTGCAGCAGCTGCTGCGGGTCGCGCGTGTCCACCGCCATGCCGCCCACCTGCGCCAGGTGCTCGGCGTAGTGGGCGCGCTTGAGCGCCTGCTTGACGCGCGGGTAGGCGCCGATGTCGCGGATGGCCGCCACCACGTAGGGCAGGCCCTGCGCGTGCAGCGGGCTCAGCGCGATCTCGACCATCACCTCCGAGCCGTCCTTGCGCCGCGCCACCAGCTCCATCTGCGTGCCCATGGGGCGCGGCCGGGGATGCAGGGCGTAGCTCTCGCGGTAGGCGGCGTGGCGGGGGCGGATGGCGTCGGGCACCAGCGCGTCCACCGACAGGCCGATGAGCTCCTCAGGGCTGTAGCCCAGCAGCGTCGTCGCGGTCGGGTTGGCCAGCGCGATGTGCCCGCGCGCATCCACCAGCAGCAGCGCGTCGGCCGACGCGGCGAACAGGGCGTGGTGCAGTGCGGCGGCGTCCATGGCTCAGTGCTGGCTGACGGCGGGCGCGAACAGGTAGCCGGCGCCACGCACCGACTTGATGAGCTGCGGCTCGTCGGCGTTGTCGCCCAGCTTGCGGCGCAGCCGGCCGACGAGCACGTCGATGGTGCGGTCGAAGGGCGCTGCCTCGCGGCCGCGCGTCTGCTCCAGCAGGAAGTCGCGCGACAGCACGCGGCCGGCGTGGCGGGCCAGCACCTGCAGCAGCTCGAACTCGCCGGTGGTCAGCACCACCTCCGTGCCGCTGGCGTCGACGAGGCGGCGCGCCGCGGTGTCCAGCTCCCAGCCGGCGAAGCGCAGGCGCGGCCGCTGCGGCGGTGCGGGTGCGGCCGCGGGCGGCGCCGGCTCGGCCGGCACGAGGCGGCGCAGCACGGCCTTGATGCGGGCCAGCAGCTCGCGCAGGTCGAAGGGCTTGGTCACGTAGTCGTCGGCGCCGATCTCCAGGCCCACGACCTTGTCGATGGCGTCGCCGCGGCCCGTCACGATGACCAGCCCGCAGCGCCAGTGCTCGCGCAGCTGGCGGGCGATGACGAAGCCGTCCTCGCCGGGCAGGCCCAGGTCCAGCAGCACCAGCGCGGCGGGGTCGCGTGCCATCAGCTCCAGCAGCGCGCGGCCGCTGTGCACCTGGCTGACGCGAAAGCCCTGTGCCTGCAGATAGGTGGCCAGCAGCTGGGTGATGTCGACTTCGTCGTCGAGAACGGCAACGTGGGGCAGGGTCATGGATTCCGGCATGCGGTGCTGGCGCAGCGATGGCGGTCACTTTAACCCCCGCCGCCGCCGTGAAATCGCACCGCGATCCGCGGGCCTGACGCGAGAACCGAGCGGAGCGACTTGATGCAGGTCAGATGCTCGCCGGATGGCGGTGCCCAGAATGCCCGCCCATGACGAAGAGGACGGCCGAAGTGCGAGACCCGGCGAGCAAGACGTTCTGGCAGCCGCCGGCGTTCGACGGCGAGCGGCCGGGCGCGGCGCGGCGCTGGCTGGGCGGCGCAGAGCGCGGCGCGCTGGCCGCGGCGCTGCTGTACGCGGTGTTCGGCGTGACGTGGGTGCTGTGGTCGGACCGGTTGCTGTTCGAGTCGTCCTCCGAGCTGGCCGTGCTGCGGCCGCTGGGGCAGTGGAAGGGGCTGGCGTTCGTCGCGCTGTCGGCGCTGTGGGTGGGCGTGGCGGGGTGGCGGCACCGCGACCTGCCCGCCACGGCGCAGATGCCCGGCGGGCGGCGGCTGATGGCCGTGCTGAGCCTGGCGGCGGTGGCCATCATCGGCGTCGGCATGGCCGGCGCCATCCATGCATCGCGGGGCGAGCGCCGCGAGGTCTCGCAGATGCTGGCCGCGATGGCGCAGGCGCGCGGCATGCTGTGGGCCGCCTGGCTGCAGGAGCGGCAGAAGGACGCGGCGAGCCGGCGCGACGATGCGGAGCTGCTGCAGCTGCTGGCGCGCCGCGAGCGCACCGAGCCCGACGAGCCCGCATCGCCGCTGCTGGCCGGCCACCTGCGCGAGCTGTGCGTGCAGCTGCGCTGCCTGGACGCCCGCATTGCCGAGGCGGCGCCGGGCCCCGACGTCGCCGTCATCGCGGTGGGCGACGCCCGCGCCGACGGCGCGCCGCAGCGCGTGCTGGCCGAGGTCGGCACGCCGCTCGTGTCAGCGGCCGGCGCTGCGGCCCGGCTGGTGCTGCGGTTTGATGCCACGCCCACGCTGGCCGCGCTGCTGGCGGCGGGCGACGCCAGCCGCGCGAGGCTGCTGCTGTCGCGGCACGCGGGCAGCGGCTGGCACTGGCTGGAGGCCGCGCCGGCCGGCGGCCTGGCCGGCCGCGTGGTGGCGCAGGCCGGTGCCTCGGGCTGGCCGGGTCGCGGCGCGGACGGCCAGCCGGCGCCGCTCGTCTTCGACGCCACGCTGGACGCGCAGCGGGCCTTCGTCGGCGCCGCGGTGCCCGCGGGCAGCGGCTGGTCGCTGCTGGCCGTCGCCGATGCCGGCAACCTCTATCGGCACGCGTGGGGCGAGCTGCTGTGGATCGTCGCCGCCGACCTCGCGGCGCTGGTGCTGCTGGCCTTCGGCGTCTACGGCCTGCAGCAGCGCCGCGAGTTGCTGGCCAGCCGGCGCGAGCGCGCCGAGCAGGCGGAGAAGCTGCGCGCGCTGAACCTGCTGGAGGCCGTCACCAACAGCACGCCGGCGCTGGTGTTCACCAAGGATCTGCGGGGGCGTTTCACGTTCGTGAACCAGGCCACCTGCCGCGCGCTCGGCCAGCCGGCGCAGGCCGTGCTCGGCGCGCGCGCCGACGCCTTCCTGCCGCCCGAGGACTGCCAGCGCATCGCGGCGCTGAACGATGAGGTCGTGCAGTCCGGCCGCACCCTTGCCAGCGAGGGCCCGCTGACGACGGCGCTGGGGCGGCGCTGGTATCTGCGCACGCTGGGCCCGCTGCGCGACGCGGACGGCAGCATCAGCGGCATCTTCGGCGTCGTGCACGACATCACCGAGCGCCGCCAGCAGGAGGAGCGCCACCGCCAGTGGGCCCAGGCGTTCGAGAGCACGCGCGACGGCGTCATCATCTGCGACGCGGCCGGCCGCATCGAGAGCGTGAACCCGGCGTTCACCGAGATCACCGGCTATGCGCCCGCGGATGCCATCGGCCGCACGCCCGCGCTGCTGCACTCGGGCCGGCACGACGCCGAGTTCTACCGCCAGCTCTGGCGCGGCATCACCGAGCAGGGCCACTGGCGCGGCGAGATCTGGAACCGGCGCAAGGACGGCGAGATCTACCCCGAGTGGCTGACGATCAGCGCCGTGCGCGACGACGCCGGCGCCATCACCAACTACGTCGGCGTGTTCACCGACATCACGCGCGTCAAGCGCGATGAGGCAGAGCTGCAGCGCCTGGCCAACTACGACCCGCTGACCGAGCTGCCCAACCGCCGCCTGCTGATCGCGCGGCTGGAGCAGGCGCTGGCCCGCACGCAGCGCCTGGGCGGGCGCACGGCGCTGCTGTACATCGACCTGGACGGTTTCAAGACCGTCAACGACAGCCTGGGCCATCCGGCCGGCGACGAGCTGCTGGTGGAGATGGCGCGCCGGCTGGGCGGGCGCATCCGCCGCGGCGACACGCTGGGCCGGCTGGGTGGCGACGAGTTCCTCGTCATCGCCGAGTCGCTGAACGGCCCGCAGGAGGCCGCCGTGCTGGCCCAGGACCTCATCGACGCCGTTGCGCGGGTCGTCACGCTGGGCGGCGGGCACGAGGTCTACGTGACCGCCAGCATCGGCATCAGCCTGTTCCCCGACGACGGCTGCAGCGACGCGACGGCGATGATGCGCGACGCCGACGCGGCGCTCTACCGCGCCAAGGAGCAGGGCCGCAACCGGCTGTGCTTCTTCACGCACGACCTGAACCGCCAGGCCGTCGCCCGGCTGGACATCGAGGTGGCGCTCAGCCAGGCGCTGGACCGCGGCGAGCTGCGGCTGCACTACCAGCCCAAGGTGGGCGCCGCCAGCGGCCGCGTCATGGGCGCCGAGGCGCTGCTGCGCTGGCAGCGGGGCGCCGACCTGGTGCCGCCGGGGCTGTTCGTGCCGATTGCCGAGCAGAGCAGCCTGATCCTGGAAATCGGCGCCTGGGTCATCGACCAGGCCTGCGCGCAGCTCGCGCGCTGGCGCGCCGACGGGCTGGCCATGCCGCGCATCGCCGTCAACGTGGCCGCCCGCCAGTTCGCCGCCGGCGACCTGGACCGCGTCGTGGGCCAGGCGCTGCGCCGCCACGGCGTGCCGCCGGCCTGCCTGGAGCTGGAGGTCACCGAGAGCATGCTCATCGACAGGCCCGGCGAGGGTGTCGACATGCTGCGCCGGCTCAAGGACCTGGGCGTCAAGCTGTCGCTGGATGACTTCGGCACGGGCTACTCCAGCCTGGCCTATCTGCGCCAGTTCCCCATCGATGCGCTGAAGGTCGACAAGTCCTTCGTCGACCACATCGGCATCGGCCCCGACGGCAGCGCCATCGTCGACGCGGTGATCTCGCTGGCGCACCGGCTGGGGCTGGCCGTGGTGGCCGAGGGCGTGGAGACGCCGGCCCAGCAGGCCCACCTGCGCGCGCAGGGCTGCGACGAGCTGCAGGGCTACGGCCTGGCCCGGCCCATGCCGGCCGATGCCTTCGAGGCCTGGTGCGCCGGCCGCGAGGTGGCCGCGGCGGCGTGACGGGCCCGGTGGGCTGACCTTTGTCAGGGGCATTCGCGGGCCTGGATACTGGCTGCCCCAACCGGAGACACCGCTCATGAAGACCTGGCTCACCGCCGTCACCCTCACGCTCGCCGCCGTTGGCGCCCAGGCCCAGGCGGCCGACCCGCTGAAGGCCGCCGTCGCGGCCGACAACCGCCTCGTCGGCAACGTCGCCCGCGATGCCTGGCGCCACCCCTACGAGACGCTGAGCTTCTTCGGCATCAAGCCGACCGACACCGTCGTCGAGCTGGCACCGGGCGGCGGCTGGTACACCGAGATCCTCGCGCCCTACCTGCGCGACGCCGGCCAGCTCTACGCGGCCGACGGCGGCAGCGCGCGCTTCAAGGCCAAGATGGAGTCCATGGGCGTCTACGCCAAGGTCAAGATCACGGCGTTCGACGCCAACAAGGGCCTGCTGGACATCGCCCCCGCCGGCACCGCCGACGCCGTGCTGACCTTCCGCAACGTGCACAACTGGATGGGCTCGGGCAAGGCGCAGGACGTCTTCAACGCCGCCTTCAAGGCGCTCAAGCCTGGCGGCGTGCTGGGCGTGGAGGAGCACCGCCTGCCGGCCTCGCGCCCGCAGGACCCCAAGGCGCCCAGCGGCTATGTGCATGAGGCCACCGTCATCAAGTTCGCCGAGGCCGCCGGCTTCAAGCTGGCCGGCCGCAGCGAGGTCAACGCCAACCCCAAGGACACGGCCGACCATCCCGAAGGCGTCTGGACGCTGCCGCCCACCTACGCGCTGAAGGACAAGGACCGCGCCAAGTACCAGGCCATCGGCGAGAGCGACCGCATGACGCTCAAGTTCGTCAAGCCCTGATGGACGAGCCATGCCGGCCGTCGGGCCAGGGGCGCCCATGAAGCATGCGGTCGTCGGCTTCGGCCGGCTGGCGCGGGCGCTGGTGCCGGCGCTGCAGGCGGCGGGCGAAGACGTCGGCGTCGCGCGCCGCAGTGACGGCGAAGCCGCCGTGGCGGCCACGGTGCGCGCGGCAGACTGGGTCTGGCTGACCGTGCCCGACGACCACATCGCCGCGACCGCCGCCGCGCTGCCCTGGCGCAGCGGCCAGCTGGCGCTGCACTGCAGCGGGGCCACGCCGCTGGCGGCGCTGGCGCCCGCGCCGGCCGCCGCCGGCTTCCACCCGCTGAAGCTGCTGGCCGGTGACGCGGTGCTGGCCGGCGCGTACGTGGGCATCGAGACCGACGACGCGCACCGCCGCGCGCTGCTGGCGCTGGTGCGGCGGCTGGGCCTGGTGCCGCTGGCGCTGCCGTCGCCGATGTCGGCACCGGCCCGTGCGGCCTACCACGCGGCGGCCAACCTGGCGGCCAGCGGCCTGCTGGCCGTGCTGGCGGAGGCCGGCGCGCTGTGGTCGGCGGCCGGCCTGGCGCCGGACGACGCGCTGGCGGCGCTGCTGCCGCTGTCCCGTGGCGCGCTGGACACGGCCCAGGCCCGCGGCCTGGCCGGTGCCGTCTCCGGCCCGGTGGCGCGGGGCGATGCCGGCGTGCTGGCCCGCCACCTCGACGCGCTGGCCGGCGCCGGCCTGGCGGACGATCTGCTGCGCGCCGTGGCGCTTCGCCAACTGGCGCTGGCCCAGGCCGCCGGGCGGCTGGACGTGGCACAGGTCACGGCGCTGCAAGCCCTGCTGGCGCCGCGTTGAACACGTTTGCAGCGGGCGTGACAAAGGCCGCGTTCGACCCGGCGCGGGGGCTGGGCGAGGCGGCACGGGCCTCCTAAACTGCCTCGATCCGGTCGCTCTTGCCCGGTCAGACCAGGGAGTCCCGCATGTCCGACGCATCCATCCAGACCCTGATCCGCGCCGATGCGGCCCAGATCCTGCACAACGTGGTGGACGAACTGCCCGACGCGCGCGAGCGTCTGGCTTACGTGCGCAGCATGACCGAACAGGCTGCGACCAAGGTGCTCAACCTCGTGGAAGCCGCGCAGGAAGACGCCGAGGCCGTGCGCAAGAAGGGCCGCGAGCTGTCCGACGCGCTGAACCGCCTGGCGCTGTCCACCAACATCAGCCAGGACCGCGCCCGCGCACTGATGAAGCTGTGTGCCGCCTACGCGGCCGATGCCGCCAGCTTTGCGGCGCGCGAGAAGTCGCTGCACACCGAGATCATGATGTCGCAGGACTTCCAGGATCTCTCGGGCCAGGTCATCAACAAGGTCAGCAAGATGCTGGAGCGCGCCGAGCCGCCGCTGCGCGACCTGATGCAGTCGCTGCCGGCGCCGGTGGAGCCGCTGGAAACGCAGGAACTGGGCGGCGTGCAGACGCCCGACAAGGCGCTCAAGCAGGACGACGTGGACGACCTGCTGGCCAGCCTGGGCTTCTAAGTCCAGCTCGCCGGGTCCAGCCGGTAGTAGCCGCGCAGCTCCGCGTACAGCGCCGGGTGCATCGCGGCCAGCTCGACGGGCCTCTCGAAGAACAGCTCGCTGATGACGGCGAAGAACTCCGCCGGGTCGGTGGCCGCGTAGGCGTCGATGAGCCCCGGCTCACCGTTCGCGAGCCGCCAGCGCAGCGCATCGAACTCGTTCTGCATCACCGTGGACCAGCGCCGGTAGGCCTCGGCCGTGGGCAGCGCCGGCGCGCCGTTGGCGCGGCCGCCCGCCTGGTCCAGCTGGTGCGCGAACTCGTGGATGACGACGTTGTGGCCGTCGCCCGGTGTCGCCGCGCCGCGCTTGACCTCGTCCCAGGCCAGCAGCACCTGGCCCTGGCTCCAGCTCTCGCCGGCCAGCACGCGGCGCTGGTCGGACTGCACGCCCCCCTCCGTCACCGGCCGGTCCACGACGAAGGCGCCGGGGTAGACCAGCACCTGGCGCAGCTCCGGATAGACGCCGCGCGCCGCGCCCAGCAGCGGCAGGCAGGCCAGCGCGGCGATGGTCACGCGCACCTCGTCCGTCACGCGCAGGCCGCGGCAGCCCAGGATGGGCTTCTCGGCCAGGAACACCTGCATCAGCCCCTTGAGCCTGAGCTGTTGCCGCGCCGGCAGCCGCGCCACCAGCGGTACATGGCGGCGCAGCAGCCGCCGCCATGCGGCCGGGAACGGCCGTGCGGCCAGCCGCTCGCGCCGGCGCCGCTCCCACAGCGGCCACAGCGCGATGCCCGTGGCGGCAAGCAGGACGACGACGAAGCAGATCAGCAGCGGCATCGCCCGCAACTGGGCCCGCCGGCGCCGTTTGCAAGCCCCCGCGGGCCAGGCTTGCGCCGTCGTCGCTTACGCTGCGGGCATGCCCGACGCCGCCCAACCCTCCCGCCTGCAGGCCTGGCAGGTGCTGCTGGGCGGCGTCTGCGCGCTGGTGCTGACCATCGGCCTGGCGCGCTTCGCGTTCACGCCGCTGCTGCCGCAGATGCATGCGCAAGCCCGGCTGGGCGTGGCCGACGGCGGGTTGCTGGCGGCCATCAACTACGCCGGCTACATGAGCGGCGCGCTGCTGGCGGCGTGGATCGAAGACCCGGTCTGGCGCCGCCGCCTGTACGCCTGGGCGCTGCCGCTGGCGCTCGTCATCACGGCGCTGATGGGCTGGAGCACGCAGTTCGCGGCCTGGGCCGTGTCGCGCTACGTGGGCGGGCTGTGCGGCGCGGCGGGCATGCTGCTGGGCTCGGGCCTGGTGCAGGGCTGGCTGATCCGCGCCGGGCGCCGGCCCGAGCTGGGCCTGTACTTCATCGGCCTGGGGCTGGGCATCGTCGTGTCGGCCGTCGGCGCCATGGGCATGGGCGGCCTGGGCTGGGGCTGGGCCGCGCAGTGGCAGGGTTTCGCGCTGCTGGGGCTGGTCTTCCTGCTGCCGGCGTGGTGGTGGCGGCCGCCGGTGCCGCCGGCTGCGGTCAAGGCGCAGGCCGGCGCGGCGCCGTCGCGGCGCTGGATGGCGCTGATGGTGGCGGCCTATTTCTGCGCCGGCTGGGGTTTCGTCATCAACGCGACCTTCACGGTGGCCATCGTCGAAAAGCAGCCGCTGCTGGCCGGCCAGGGGCCGTGGGCCTGGCTGCTGGTGGGGCTGGCGGCCACGCCGGCGGTGTTCGTGTGGGACCGCATCGCGCGGCGCACCGGCGACGTCGGCGCGCTGCTGATCGCGTTCGGCGTGCAGATCGCCGGCGTGCTGCTGCCGGCGCTGTCGCACAGCCTGGCCGCGGCGCTGCTGGGCGCGCTGCTGTATGGCGCCACCTTCATCGGCATCGTCAGCCTGACGCTGGCGCTGGTGGGGCGGCGTTCGCCGGCCAACCCGGGCAAGGCGATGGCGCGGCTGACGCTGAGCTACGGCGTGGCACAGGTCAGCGCGCCGGCGCTGACCGGGCGCATGGTGGAGGCCAGCGGCAGCTTCGATGCCGCCCTGTGGCTGACCGCCGCGGTGCTGGCACTCGGGATGCTGGCGCTGGCCGGCGTGCGGCGCGAAGACCGCCGCTGATCAGGAGCCGCGGCCCGGCGCCACGGCGGAGCCGGGGCGGATGTTCTCGCCAATGGACTCGGCCTGGCGTCGGTCGGCCTCGCGCTGCGCGGCGGAGCGGCAGCGGTTGGTCGGCAGGTTGCTGCCGATGCGTGTCTCGCGCTCGCAGGAGACCTGGTCGGCCGCGACGGTGTCGTTGGTTTGCGGGGCGGCGACGCAGCCGGCCAATCCGATCACGAGCAGGGGGAGCAGCAGTTTCATGGTGACGGGGCGTAGGTCCGTGGTGGCGCGCAGCATAACGCGGCGGTCAGGTGCTACCCGGCCGCGTGACGGCCTGGCCGCGGCGGGCCACATCCTCGAGGTCCTCGGCGGCGCGGCGGTCCTTTTCGCGCTGCTCGGCCGAGCGGCAGCGCATCGCGGTGAAGCGCGTGCCGGTGATCTCGTCGCGTTCACAAACGGTGCCGGCGGCCGGGGCCGCGGCGGTCTCTTCCTTGGGCGCCGGGCCGGCGCAGCCCAGCAGGGCGACGGGCAGCAGGAGCAGCAGCAGTGGTTTCATTGGAACTCCCTGACAAACGGAGTGCGCAGCATATCGGGGCTGGATGACGGGCGTAACCGTGTGTGACGCCGGTCATCCGTTCGCGGGGTGCGGCGGTTAGCAGCGGACGGCCGCGCGTTGCGTCCGGGAGTTGACCCATGAAACGACTGGCCCTGGCCCTCGCCCTGATCTCGTCCACCGTGATGCTGTCGGGCTGCATCATCGTGCCGCATCACCACCACGGCAGACATCATCACTACGACGCGCGGCCCTATGGCGGCGGCCCGGTCTTTGTGGAGCCCGGCCCGCGGCGCTGATCAGGTGCGCTCGGCACTGCCGGCAATGCCCACGGCCGCCTCCAGTGCGGCGATCTCCTCGTCCACGTAGGCCGCCAGCCGGCCCAGGTTGGGCAGCGCGTCCGTTGCGATGAGGCCGAAGTACAGCGTGCCGGCATAGCTGAACAGCGTGATGTTCAGCAGGTGCGTGGCCGGCAGCGTGGAGACGGGGTGCATCTCGGTCAGCTCGGCGCCCTTCAGGTAGAGCTTCTCGGCCGGGCCGGGCACGTTGGACACCAGCGTGTTGCCCAGCGGCGTGATGACGTCGGCCAGCTTGAGCATGCCGGCGATCTGGCCCAGCAGTCCGGTGAGGATGGTGTAGGTCTCGACGGCCTCGGGGGCGACCGAGTCGATCATGGCGCGCACGTTGCGCAGCGAGTAGCCGACGTTGCGCAGCCTCACGTAGGCGTCATCGGTGGGCGGCGACAGGTCGACGAGGATGATGCCGATCTTGTTGCCGCCGCCCTTCTCGCCTTCGCGTCTCAGGTTCACCGGCATCTGGATGGTGATGGGCCGGTCCAGCGTGATGCCCTCGTCGGCCAGGTAGCGGTGCATGGCACCGTCCAGGCAGGTCAGTGCGACGTGGTTGAGCGTGGCGCGCGCGACCTTGCGGATCGCGTCGATGCGCGCCATGGGCACGGCGGCGGTGGCGAACTGGCGGCCCGGCGTGGCGTTGCCGGTGAACGGCGTGTTGCCGCTGGCCATGAAGGGCAGGGCGATGGCGTTCTTGGTCAGCTTCACGGCCTCCAGCGCCAGCATGGCGGTCAGCCGCCCGATGCCGACGGCGCGCTTGCTGTTGGCCGTGAGCTGCTTCCACACGGTGCCGGCGACGGCCTGGTCCAGCCGCTTCTTTCCCTTGAGGCCGCCGCCGCGGCGCGACTGGTCCAGCGTCCAGACCGGCGTGAGGCTGAGGTCGTCGGGCGTCGTGCGCAGCGACTGAACGCCCCAGCGCGTCATCGTGATGCCGTCGGCCACCGCGTGATGCATCTTGTAGTAGACGGCGAACTGCCGATCCCACAGCCCGGCGATGACATGCACCTCCCACAGCGGCCGGCTGCGGTCCAGCACCGGCTCGTGCAGGCGGGCCGTCAGCGCGTACAGCGCCTCGCGGTCGTTGGCGCCGCGCCTGAGCTGGTGGAAGAAGATGTGCTGCGACAGGTCCACCGATTCGGCCGTGCCCCAGCTGGGCATCAGCCCGGCGGACAGGAAGTGGATGACCTGGTCGAACGGTGGCTGCACGTCTGTGTGTGCGAGGAAGTCCTCGTACAGCTGCTTGGCGAAGCCGGCCTTGGCGCCCTTGGGGATGCGGTGAAGGTGCAGGCCGGCCACATGCTTGGGGCTGGCCTCGCTCTCGGCGATGAAGAACGCGAGGTCGAGCAGGGAGAGGCGGGTCATGCCGCCCAGCATAGGCAGGCGCCGGAGGCGGTCAAGGCCGGGAAATCACGCCTCGCCGCCGGAGTCCTGCCGCCTGCCGCTGCGCTTGGCCTTCTCCGCGGCCTTGTCGGCTTCGCGCTGGGCCGCCTTGCGTTCCTCCGCCTCGGCGGCCGCGCGGCGCCAGGCGGCCATCTCGTCGGGCGTCTCCAGCGTGATGCGGCCCAGCTGCCCGCCGCGGAAGTCCATCAGCAGCGCCTCGGCGGCCTTGTGCAGCTGCACCGCGCCGCCGCGGATCTTGGCGCCGCGCTTCACGCCGATGGCCTCCAGCACCGCGTCGTCCTCGCCCAGCTCCGCCAGGCCGAAACGCTGCTGCAGCCGGTCGGCGTAGCGGCGCTTGAGCGTGGCGATGAGCTCCAGCGCCACCTCGGCCTCGTCGAACGCGTTGCGGCCGATGGCGCCGCTGGCGGCCAGGTGGTAGCCGCTCTGCTCGATGGAGATCCTGGGCCACAGCATGCCGGGTGTGTCGAACAGGTAGAAGCCGTTCTCCAGCACGATCTTCTGCTCGACCTTGGTGATGCCGGGCTCGTCACCCGTCTTGGCGGCCTTCTTGCCGACCAGCGTGTTGATCAGCGTGCTCTTGCCGACGTTGGGGATGCCGCAGATCAGCACGCGCAGGGGCTTGTGCATGTCGCCCCGGCCGGGCGCCAGCTCGCGGCAGGCCTTGACGAGCGCGCGTGCCGGCGTTTTCTCCCCTGCATCCAATGGGATTGCGCGGGTGTGGGGTTGTGCGTTGTAGTACGCCAGCCAGGCTTCGGTCTGGGCCGGGTCGGCCAGATCCTGCTTGTTCAGCACCTTCAGCGACGGCCGGCCGGTCGTCAGCGAGGCCAGCAGCGGGTTGCTGCTGGAACCCGGCAGGCGTGCGTCCAGCAGCTCGATGACCACGTCCAGCCCCGCCTTCACGCGATCCTTGATCGCCTGACGGGTGGAGTTCATGTGGCCGGGGAACCAGTGGATGGGCATGCGGTGTCGGAAAAGTCAGGAAGGCGGGATTGTCGGGGTTTACATCCGGTTGCGGCACCTGGCGCCGGCCGCCCCAATATTCAAGCTTGAGAGGGCAGTATGAGATTCGATGGTGTGCTGAGCGGCTGGAACCACGCGGCGGGCTACGGCAGCATCCGCCCGGCGGGCGGCGGCGACGAGTTGTTCGTGGCCTTGGGGGCCTTCCCGACCGATGGTCTGGGCCCCCGCCTGGATGAACCGCTGAGCTTTGAAGTTGTGACGGGGCGTGACGGCCGCAAGCAGGCGGTCAACCTCAAGCGCCTACCGGCCGGTGCGCATGCGATGGCATTGCGCGAGGCCACGGGCGTGGGCCATGCCCGCGTGCAGCGCGCCCATAGAAAACGGCGCCTTGGCTTGGCGGCCGGCGCCGTTGTCACGGTGATGCTGGTGATGGGCGGCGTGCATTGGTGGCCGCACGGCTCGCCGGCGGACGTGCCGCCGGCGATGCGGCGGTAGATTCGACTTTCGGGCCGGGCGCCGGGCCGCTCCCAAGCCGGCCCGTTTGGCGATGTGCGAGCGGCTCGAGGCCGCGAGCATCGCCGTCCCCTCGGGGGACCGACCAGGCCTGCGCGCGTCCAGCGCCGCAGGGCTGGGCGAGGGGGCGTCAATCCTCGTTTTTGAAGACGAGCTTGACTTCGTGGGTGGTCTTCTCGCCCGGCTCGAACTTCCACTCCATCAGCGCCGCCTTCACGGCGCGGTCGAACACGCGCTTGGGTTCGGCTTCGACGATTTCCACGTCGCTGACCTTGCCGTCGGCTTCGATGATGAGCTTGGCCTTGACCGAGCCGGCGGAGATGCCCTTCTTGGCCGCTTCCGACGGGAACTCCGGCGGCACCTTCTTGACGACTTTGGGCGCAGCGTGAGCCGCCGCCACGGCGAACATCAGGCTGGCGGCCAACACGGAGACGGAACGCAGGATTGACATGGCGGACCTCGGTGAGTGATTGACGGGGCTCAGGCGGCGCGGAAGAAGCCCACGGCCTCGATGAGGCGGGTGGAGCTGTCGCGCAGCGCGTCGGCCGAGCGGCTGAGTTCGCCGACCAGGCTGGTGTTCTGCTGCGTCGCCTTGTCCAGCTCGTTCATCGCGCCGTTGACGACGCCGACGCCCGTGGCCTGCTCCTGGGCCGAGTGAGAGATCTCCTCGATCAGCTGGCCCATGTTGTTGACCTCGTCGACGACGCTGCGGATGGTGACGCCGGCGTTGTTGACCAGCGTCGTGCCGTTCTCAACCTTGACGGTCGACTCCTGGATCAGCACCTTGATTTCCTTGGCGGCGCCAGCCGAGCGCTGGGCCAGCGCGCGCACTTCAGCGGCGACGACCGCGAAGCCGCGACCGTGTTCGCCGGCGCGGGCCGCTTCCACGGCGGCGTTCAGCGCCAGGATGTTGGTCTGGAAGGCGATGCCGTCGATGACGCCGATGATGTCGCCGATCTTCTTGGAGCTGGCGCTGATCTCTTCCATGGTCTCGACGACCTTGGAGACGACCGAGCCGCCGTTGCTGGCTGCCTGGCGGGCCGTCACGGCGATGCCGGCGGCGCGGCGGGTCAGGTCGCTGGCGCCCTTGAGCGTGGAGGCGATCTCTTCCACCGACGCGGCGGTGTTCTGCAGGCTGGCGGCGGAGCGCGTGGTGCGCTCGGCCAGGTTGGAGTTGCTGTCGGCGATGGAGCCGGAGTTGGAGGCCACTTCGCTGGCGGCGGCCGACACGTCGCGCACGACGCCCGACAGCGCCTGCTGCATGTTCTGCATGGCCTGCAGCATCTGGCTCAGCTCGTCGCGGCCTTCGACCTGGATGTTCTGCGTCAGGTCACCGGCGGCGATGGCCTCAGCAGCCAGCTGGGCCTTGCGGGCCGGGCCGACGATGGAGCGCGCGATGACGATGGCGCCGCCGATGCCGACGACGACGGCGAACACCACCAGGCCGATGGTCAGCATGACCGACCAGCGGGCCAGGTCCACGCCGCTGGTGGCAAGCTGCTTGCCGTTCTCGAACTGCATGTCCACGAGCTTCTTGATGCCGTCCTGCAGCGCGGCCTGGGCGGGGCGCAGGTCGGTGATCAGGCTTTCGCGTGCTTCGTCGGGGCTGCCGTCCGTCTGGATCTTCTGGAACTTCTCCAGCGCGGCCAGGAACTTGACCTTCTGGGCCCGCACGTCGGACACGACGGACTTCTCGGCGTCGTCGGTCACGATCTCTTCCAGGCTCTTGAGCTGCTTCTCGGACTCGTCCACCGCACCGGCGATGGCCGCCTTCTGCTTCTTGATGGCGCCGGCCGTGTCCAGCAGCAGCAGGTCGCGCACGGCACGGGCAATGATGTTGACCTGGCTCTCCAGGCCGTTGGCCGACCCGATCTTCACGAGGCTGGAATTCGCGGTGCGGTCCAGGTCGTTGGCCAGGCGTTTCGCATTGGATGCGCCATAGGTGCCGATGCCCACCAGCAGCAGGATCAGCAGACCAAAGCTCACGAAGAGGCGCTGGTCGATGCGCAGTTGCGTCAGAAAGTTCATTCGTTCCGTTCCTTCGAGATCTTCGGTATGGCGGCCGGCGGCGCGCGTGTATGCCGCAGCGGACTGTAGACCCGCGCGTCCGTTTTGGACTGCCCCAACGACGGGCCGGCGCGCAGTGTGTCGCGACCTGTGACGATTTGCCTCGTGGCTGTGGACGGCGGCCGTGAAGTCGTTCACGACGGCTCCCCCGCCCGGTGGACGGTCGGCTCAGTGCGCGGCGGCGGCGGCCTTCAAACGCAGCACTTCGACGGCATCGACCTCGCCGGCGTGGTGGCCGAATGACTGCCGCAGATGGCTGGACAGCGCGGCCAGCTCCTCGGCGCCCAACTGGCCCGCGAACGGCGGCATGCCATAGGGCCGCGGGTGGCCCGGCGTGGCCGGCCCGAAGCCACCGCGCTCGATGAGCCGCACGAGGTTGGCCGCGCTGGCTTGCGTGACCAGCCGGCTGCCCGTCAGCGCGGGGTAGGCCAGGCGGCCGGCCTCGTCGCGCCCGCCCTCGCCGCGCTCGCCGTGGCAGCTGGCGCAGTGGTCGGCATACAGCCGCGCGCCCAGCTGGCGGCGGCGCGGGTCGGGCTCGGCCGCTGCGGGCCGCGGCACGGGCTGCTCCGGCAGCGAGCGCAGGTAGACGGCCATGGCGGCCAGATCGGCGTCGTCCAGCGCGGCGGTGCTGCCCAGCACGACCTCGGCCATGGGCCCCTGGGCCGTGTGGCCGTCGGCATGGCCGTCACGCAGCAGGCGCTGCACGGCCTCGGGCGTCCAGCGCTGCACGCCGGCCTCGGCCGGGTCCAGCAGCGACGGCGCCAGCCAGCCCAGCCCGGGCAGCAGCCCGCCCCGGAAGTCGGCGGCGCCGCGGTCACCGCCCAGCGCATCACGCCCGGCGTGGCAGGCGCTGCAGTGAGCCAGGCCCTGGCTCAGGTAGGCGCCACGGTTCCAGGCGCCGTCGCGCACCGGGTCGGGCTGGTAGGTGCCGGGTCTGAAGTACAGCGCCCGCCAGGCGGCGATGGCCAGCTGGCTGCCGTACAGGCCGCGCAGCTCGTGCTCGCGGCGCGGGGCGCTCACGGCGGGCTGGGCCTGCAGCCAGGCGTGCAGCGCGTCCGCGTCTGCGCGGGTGACAAGGGTGGTGTTGGTGACCGGGTGCGCCGGTACCAGCAGCCGGCCGTCGCGGCTCTGGCCCAGGTGGACGGCGCGCCAGAAGTCGTCGGCGCTCCAGCCGGCCAGGCCGGTGGCGTCGGGCGTCAGGTTGGACGAGAACACGGTGCCGAATGGCGTCGGGATGGCTCGGCCGCCGGCCAGCCGCTCGCCGCCGCGGGCCGTGTGGCAGCCGGCGCAGTTGCCGACGGCGGCGAGGTAGGCGCCGCGTTTCAGGTCCACCGGCGCGGTGCTGCGGGGCGTGGCGTCGGGCAGGTGGCGTTGCCAGCCCAGCAGCGCAAAGGGCGCCGCCACAACCAGCAGCGCGGCGGCGATCAGGGCGCGCTTCACGGCGGCACGCCGCCGCAGCGGACGGGGGGCGGCGCGGCCAGCGCCGCGGCCGGGTGCGGGTCGGCCGGCAGCGGCTGGCCGGCCAGGAACTGCGTCATCGCGTTGATCTCGGCATCGGTCAGTGCCTTGGCGATGTGCGCCATGCAGTCGGGCGCCTGCGCGCGCCGCTGGCCGCTGCGCCAGGCGCCCAGCTGGCCGTTCAGGTAGTCGCGCGACAGCCCCAGCAGCCCCGGCACGGCCGGCTGCGTGCCGGTCAGCCGCTCGCCGTGGCAGGCCACGCAGGCGGGCAGCCTGCGGGCGGCGTCGCCGTGGCGGATCAGCTGCTCGGCGCGGGCCAGCTCGGGTGCTGCCAGCGTGGGCTTCTGCGGCGGTGGGTAGGGCAGGTCCAGCGCGGCGAAGTGGCCGGCCAGCTCCTTCAGGTAGACATCGGACAACGGCGCGATGAGCTCGCTCATCAGCCCGTAGTCGCGCCGGCCGTCGCGGAAGTTCAGCAACTGGTTGTACAGATAGCCCGCCGGCTTGCCCGCCAGCCGCGGGTAGTAGCCGTCGGGCGCGGCGCGGCCTTCCTTGCCGTGGCAGCCGGTGCAGGCCAGCGCTCGCTGCGCGAGCGTGTCCGGCACCGGCGCGGCGGGGCTGGGCGCGCCGCCCAGCAGCGCCAGGCCGGCAGCCAGGGCGGTGAGCGGGCGTCGCACCATGGGTCGCGCGCCCGTCAGCGCTGGCCGAAGATGGCCGAGCCGACGCGCACCATCGTCGAGCCCGCGCGGATCGCGTCCTCGAGGTCGGCGCTCATGCCCAGCGACAGTGTGTCCAGCACCAGGCCCTGGGCCTGAAGCTGCTCGAACAGCGCCGCCATGGCCCGGTGCTGGGCCAGCGCGCCGGGGCCGGGCTCGGGCACGGCCATCAGGCCACGCAGCTGGAGCCGGGGCAGCGCGGCGACCTGGTGCGCCAGCGCGGCGACTTCGCCTGGCAGCAAGCCACTCTTGCTGGCCTCGGCGCTGATGTTGATTTGCAAGCAGATGTTCAGCGGCGGCAGGTCAGCCGGGCGCTGCTCGCTCAAGCGCTGGGCGATCTTGAGCCGGTCCACGGAATGCACCCAGTCGAACTGCTCGGCCACCGGCTTGGTCTTGTTGGACTGCAGCGGGCCGATCAGGTGCCATTCGAGCTGGCTGCGCAGGTCGATCAGCTCGCCGATCTTGGCCAGCCCTTCCTGCACGTAGTTCTCCCCGAAGGCACGGGCGCCGGCATCGAAGGCCTCGCGCACCGCGGCGGCGGGGAAGGTCTTGCTGACGACCAGCAGCCGCACCGCCTCGGGCGGTCTGCCAGCTGCGACACATGCCGCGGTGATCCGTGTTTTGGTGACTTGGAGGGAATCTGGGATCGCCATAATCGGCCGAGGACTCTTACAAGCATCATGGACATCACTCAGCTGCTGGCATTCTCGGTCAAGAACAAGGCGTCCGACCTGCACCTCTCGGCCGGCCTGCCGCCGATGATCCGGGTCCACGGCGATGTGCGCCGCATCAATGTCGAGGCGCTGGACCACCGTGCGGTCCACGACATGGTCTACGACATCATGAACGACTCCCAGCGCAAGGTGTACGAGGAGACGCTGGAGGTTGACTTCTCGTTCGAGATCCAGGGCCTGGCGCGCTTTCGCGTCAATGCGTTCAACCAGAACCGCGGCGCCGGCGCCGTTTTCCGGACGATTCCGAGCAAGATCCTGTCGCTGGAACAGCTGGCGGCGCCCAAGGTGTTCGCCGAACTGGCGCTGAAACCGCGCGGCCTGGTGCTGGTGACGGGGCCGACCGGCTCGGGCAAGAGCACGACGCTGGCCGGCATGGTCAACCACCTCAACGAGAACGAGTACGGCCACATCCTGACCATCGAGGACCCGATCGAGTTCGTGCACGAGAGCAAGAAGAGCCTCGTGAACCAGCGCGAGGTCGGTCCGCACACGCACTCGTTCGCCAACGCGCTGCGCTCGGCGCTGCGGGAGGACCCGGACTGCGTGCTGGTCGGCGAAATGCGCGACCTGGAAACCATTCGCCTGGCGCTCACCGCAGCGGAAACGGGTCACCTGGTGTTCGGCACGCTGCACACCTCGTCGGCCGCCAAGACGGTGGACCGCATCGTCGACGTGTTCCCGGCCGCTGAAAAGGAAATGGTGCGGGCGATGGTGTCGGAGTCGCTGGTGGCCGTCATCTCGCAGAGCCTGTGCAAGCTCAAGGACGGCACCGGCCGCGTGGCGGCGCACGAGATCATGCTGGGCACCTCGGCCATCCGCAACCTGATCCGCGAGAACAAGGTGGCGCAGATGTACTCGGCAATCCAGACCGGCAACTCGCAAGGCATGCAGACGCTGGACCAGAACCTCACCGACCTCGTGCGGCGCAACATCATCTCGCCCGCGGAAGCGCGTTCCAAGGCCAAGTTCCCCGAGAACTTCCCCGGCTAGAACTGTTCACCCCCGGTTCGGCGGATACGCCGAACCACCCCCCGAGGGGGTGCAATCCCATGCGCGCCAGGCGCCCATCGGATTGCATCGCGGGCCGGCTTGGGAGCGGCCCGGCGCTCGGCTCGAACACGGGTACTACTTCGTATCGGATAGATCATGGAACGCGATCAGGCCTCGAAATTCATCAACGACCTGCTGCGGCTGATGCTGTCGCGCAAGGGTTCCGACCTGTTCCTGACGGCGGAGTTCCCGCCCGCCATCAAGGTGGACGGCAAGATGACCAAGGTCTCGCCGCAGCCGCTGACTGGCCAGCACACGCTGCAGCTGGCGCGCGCCATCATGAACGACAAGCAGGCCGCGGAGTTCGAGCGCACCAAGGAGTGCAACTTCGCGATCTCGCCGCATGGCATCGGGCGCTTCCGCGTCAACGCCTTCATCCAGCAGGGCCAGGTGGGCCTGGTGCTGCGGACCATCCCGTCCACGCTGCCCACCATCGAGTCGCTGGACCTGCCCGTGGTGCTGCGCGAGGTGGTGCAGCAAAAGCGCGGCCTGGTCATCGTCGTCGGCGCGACCGGCTCGGGCAAGAGCACGTCGCTGGCCGCGATGATCGACGAGCGCAACGAGACGACCTATGGCCACATCGTGACCATCGAGGACCCGATCGAGTTCGTGCACCCTCACAAGAACTGCATCGTCACGCAGCGCGAGCTGGGCATCGACACCGACAGCTGGGAAGCCGCGCTGAAGAACTCGCTGCGCCAGGCGCCCGACGTCATCCTGATGGGCGAGCTGCGTGACCGCGAGACGATGGACCACGCCATCGCCTTCGCCGAGACCGGTCACCTGTGCATGGCCACGCTGCACGCCAACAGCGCCAACCAGGCGCTGGACCGCATCATCAACTTCTTCCCCGAAGACCGCCGCCAGCAGCTGCTGATGGACATCTCGCTGAACCTGCGCGCGCTCATCAGCCAGCGGCTGCTGCCTCGCCGCGAGGGCAAGGGCCGCGTCGCGGCCGTCGAGATCCTGCTGAACACGCCGCTGATCTCCGACCTCATCTTCAAGGGCGAGATCAGCGAGATCAAGGAGCTGATGAAGCGCTCGCGCGAGCAGGGCATGCAGACCTTCGACCAGGCGCTGTTCGACCTCTACGAGGCCGGCAAGGTCACCTACGAAGACGCGCTGCGCAACGCCGACTCCGTGAACGACCTGCGGCTGCAGATCAAGCTCAACAGCGAGCGTGCCCGCAGCGGCGACCTGTCGACCGGCACCGAACACCTGACGATTCTCTGAGCATGACCACTCGCGCCTACAACCCCGTTACCTCCCGCCGCGTCGCCTTCCTGGGCCTGGGCGTCATGGGCCATCCGATGGCCGGCCACCTGGCGCGTGCCGGCCACCAGGTCACCGTCTACAACCGCACGACGGCCAAGGCCGAGGCCTGGGTCGCGGAATACGGCGGCGCGTTCGCGGCCACGCCGGCGGCGGCCGTGAAGGGCGCGGAACTCGTGTTCTGCTGCGTCGGCAACGACGACGACCTGCGCTCGGTGGTGCTGGGCGAGCAAGGCGCCTTTGCCGGCATGGCGGCGGGCGCCGTGTTCGTGGACCACACGACGGCCTCGGCCGCCGTGGCCCGCGAGCTGCATGCCGAGGGCGCACAGCGCGGCATCCCGTTCGTCGACGCGCCGGTGTCTGGCGGACAGGCGGGGGCCGTCAACGGCGCGCTGACGGTGATGTGCGGCGGCGACGCCGCACCGTTCGACGCGATGAAGCCGCTGGTGCTGGCCTTTGCCAAGGCCGTCACGCTGCTGGGCGGGCCGGGTTCGGGCCAGCTGGCCAAGATGGTCAACCAGATCTGCATCGCCGGCGTCGTGCAGGGGCTGTCCGAGGCCGTGCGCTTCGGCCAGAACGCGGGCCTGGACATGCACCAGGTGCTGGACGTCATCGGCAAGGGCGCAGCCCAGAGTTGGCAGATGGACAACCGCGGCAAGACCATGGTCGACGACAAGTTCGACTTCGGCTTCGCGGTCGACTGGATGCGCAAGGACCTGGGGCTGGTGCTTGACGAGGCGCGCCGCAACGGCTCGCGCCTGCCGCTGACGGCGCTGGTGGACCAGTTCTACGCCGACGTGCAGGCGCTGGGCGGGAACCGCTGGGACACGTCGTCGCTGATCAAGCGACTGTGAATCGTTGACCCCTCGCCCAGCGCTGATGCGCTGGTCGGTCCCCCGAGGGGACGCCGATGCTCGCGGGCGTGGCCCCCGAGCACATCGGCTCAGTCGCGCCTTGGGGCGGCCCGGCGGCGCGCCTGAATCACTGTTTTTTGGGTAGCGTCCGGGCGAGCTCGTCCTCAGTGATGATCTCGAACGCGCGCACGACCTTCTTCACGCCGCTGACCTGGCGCGCGATCTCGGTGGCGCGGTTGGCTTCGCGCTCGGTCACGCGGCCCATCAGGAACACCTCGCCGCGCTCGGTGACCACGTAGAACGCGTTGCTCTGCAGGTCGCGCGCGTCGATGAGCTGGGCCTTGACCTTGCCCTTGAGCACGACGTCCGCAGAGCGCGTGCTCAGCGAGCTGTGCATCGTGACGGCCACTTCGTTGAGCACCTTACTGACGTTCTCGACGCCGGCCACGAGGCGCTCCACCTCGGCCTGGTCGGCCTCGTTGCGGGCCTCGCCGGTGATCAGCGCGACGCGGTTGTAGCTGTTGACGTTGATGTGGACCTTGTCGCCCAGTTGCTCGCGGATGCGCGCGCCGGCCTTGACCTCGATGGTCTCGTCCTCCAGCTGCGTGCCGGACGTGCGGCGGTCGGTGGCGACCGTGACGCCGCCCATCATGGCGCCGCCGATCAGCAGCGGTGCGCAGCCGGTGGCGAGCGTGCTGGCGAGCACGGCGGCGGTCAGGGTCAGGGTGAACTTCTTCATCGTCGGGATTCCAATCGGGTTATTCGTCGCTGCCGAGCAGCTGCAGGTCGACGGCGTCGGCCAGCGCATGCAGCAGCACGCGCTGGGCTTCCACAACGCGCGGCTCGCGCCCGTGGCTGACGCGGATCTGGATGTCGGTGTCCTGCAGCACGCCGCGCCATTCGTCGGCGGCGCCCTGCGGCTGGGCCGTCAACGCGATGATGCTCATCTCCTGCGCATGGGCCACGGCCAGCGCGGGCTGCCAGGCATCGCGCTGCTCGCGCAGCGGCTCGATCATGATGAGCACGTCGCCCGGGTGGCCGTGGGCCTGCAGCAGCCGCGCCAGGTCCAGCCCGGCGGCGTCGCGCGCCTGGGCGGCCAGGCTCCACGCGGCCAGGCCCGGGCGCTCCTGCTCGAAGCGGCCGGCCAGGCGGGCGGCGAGGTAGTCGGCGTCCATGCTGGCCAGGCCCTGCGCGGCGCACAGGATGCGGTTGCCGCCGGTGATGGCGTCCACCACCATCTGCGCCGCCATCGCGAGGGGCCGGGCCAGTTGCTCGGCGGCCTGGTAGAGCAGGTCGGCGCTTTCGAAGAACTGCTGTTGGATTCGTTGTTCAATCATTCGGGCGGATCATAAAAGCCCCTCGCTCAGGCCGCCCCGCTGGACGCGGGCGCCCTGCCTGGGACCGCGCTGCGGCATGAGCCGCAGCGCTTCGCCAGGCACAGCGCGCCCACTGGGCGCACTGTGTCCGGGCTCAGCCCCCGAGGGGACGGCGATGCCTTTGGCATTGAGCCAAAGGCACATCGCCTGCGGGCCGGCTTGGGGCGGCCCGGCGCCGGTCCGCGTTGAAGGCCCACGGTGTGCGGCTACTGGGCGTCGAAGGCCCCTTGCAGCCAGGTCAGCTGGTCTGCATCGATGGCCACGACGTCGAAGCGGCACGGCGGCGGGCTGGCGTGGCGCAGCAGATAGTGCTGGGCGGCGTAGATCAGGCGTTGCTGCTTGCGTGCGGTGACGCTGGCCGCCGCGCCGCCGTGCGAGGTGTCGGCGCGGGCGCGCACTTCCACGAAGACCAGCGTGCCGTCGCGGTCCTGCATGATGAGGTCCACCTCGCCGGCGTGGCGGCTGGGGCCGGCGGCGACTCGATAATTGCGCTCCAGCAGGCGCAGGCCGGCGCGCTCCAGGTGCGCCAGTGCGGCGTCTTCCGCCGCGTCGCCGCGCGTCTTCGTCGCCGGTTTTGATCGAGAGCCCCAGTTGAACATTGACGCCTCCCTGCTTCGCCAGGCCGCCCAGGCCGCGGCCGGCGGCCAGCAGTATCCGGCCGCGACGCTCTATCTCGTCGCCACGCCCATCGGCAATCTGGCGGACCTGAGCCTGCGCGCCATCCACCTGCTCGGCTTGGCCGACGCGCTGGCCTGCGAGGACACGCGCCAGGGCGGCGGCCTGCTGCGCCACCTGGGCCTGCACAAGCCGCTGATCGCGCTGCACCAGCACAACGAGCGCGAGGGCAGCGCCGCTGTCATCGCACGGCTGGCGGCGGGCGAGCGGGTGGCGTATGCGTCCGACGCGGGCACGCCGGCGATTTCCGACCCGGGCGCCGTGCTGGTGCAGCAGGTGGTGGCGGCCGGCTACCGCGTGCTGCCGCTGCCGGGCCCCAGCAGCACGGTGACGGCGCTGTCCGTCGCGGGTGACACCGCAGCCACCAGCTTTGCCTTCGCCGGCTTCCTGCCCACCAAGGCCGGCGAGCGCCGCACGGCGCTGCAGGCGGTGCTGGCCGTGGAGGGCCAGAGCCAGGTGGTCTTCGAGGCGCCGCACCGCATCACGGAGCTGATCGCGCTGCTGGCCGAACTGGCACCGGCGCGCCGCGTGACGGTGTGCCGCGAGCTCACCAAGCAGTTCGAGAGCATCCACACGGCCGAGGCGGCCACGCTGCCCGGCTGGATGGCGGCCGATGCGCAGCGCCAGCGCGGCGAGTTCGTGCTGGTGTTGCACGCGCTCGCCGCCCAGGCGTCGGCTGAGGACGAACTGCCGGCCGAGGCGCAGCGCACGCTGGCGCTGCTGGCGGCCGAGCTGCCGCTGAAGCAGGCCGTCGCGCTGGCCGCGCAGATCAGCGGCGCGCCGCGCAACCGGCTCTACGACGCCGGCCTGAAACTCAAGCGCGGCGGCGACGAGTAGCCGCGACCGGCGCCTGGCCTCACTGGCCGGCCGTGCGCTCGTTGTGCTTCTTGCGGCGGATGTCTCGGCTGGCGCCGTCCTGCATGGCGTGCAGGCGGCGGCGTTCCTTGGCGGTCACGGTGCCGTCGGACTTGGCCTTGGCCTCGGCGTTGTCGATGCGGGCCTGCTCCTTTTCCAGGCGCTGGGTCTCATGCGCCGTCAGGCTGCCGTTGGCGGCGCCCTGGGCGATGCGGGCCTGCTGGTTGGCTTCGCGCTGGTCCACGCGCGGCGTGTTGGTGCCGGGCGTCTGGGCGAAGGCGCTGGCGCCGGCCAGGGCCAGCAGGGCGATCAGGGTCTTGTGCGAGGTCTTCATGGCGTGCTCCTTGGGAGGGTTGGGTTGCAAGGCCCCTCCACAACGACCACTGTGCATGCCGGGCCGACGCGGCGCGCGTAACAAGACATATCCATGTCTTCCAAGGTCTGACCGCCGGCTTCCTAGAATCAGCCCATGATCGCCGTCGAACCCACCCTGGCCCGCCTGGCCACCGCCCGCTCGCAACTGCTGGAGCCTTTCGGTCTGACCGAAGCGTCTCTGAGCCAGGCGCTGCGCCTCATCACCGAGCACCGGGTCGACGACGCCGACCTGTATTTCCAGACCACGCGCGCCGAGGGGTGGAGCCTGGAGGAGGGCATCGTGAAGAGCGGCTCCTTCAGCATCGACCAGGGGGTGGGCGTGCGTGCCGTGGCGGGCGAGAAGACGGCGTTCGCCTACTCGGACGACATCTCGCTCGATTCGCTGCTGGACGCTGCACGCACCGTGCGCACCATCGCCGCCGCGGGCCAGAGCAAAAAGGTCAAGGTGCCGGTGCAGGGCCGAGTGGCCGGCAGCCGCGAGCTGTACGGCGTGGCCGACCCCATCGCCAGCCTCGACAGCGCCGCCAAGGTGGCGCTGCTGGAGCGCGCCGAGAAGATGGCCAGCGCCAAGGACCCGCGCATCGTGCAGGTGATGGCCGGCCTCGCGGCCGAGCACGAGGTGGTGCTGATCGCCCGCGCCGACGGCACGCTGGCCGCCGACGTGCGCCCGCTGGTGCGCCTGTCCATCACCGTCATCGCGGAGAGCAACGGCCGCCGCGAGGTGGGCTCGGGCGGCGGCGGCGGCCGCTTCGGGCTGGCCTATTTCACCGACGAGATGATCGCCACCTACGTCGAGCAGGCCGTGCACGCGGCACTCACCAACCTGGACAGCCGCCCCGCGCCGGCCGGCGAGATGACCGTCGTCGTCGGCCCGGGCTGGCCCGGCGTGCTGCTGCACGAGGCCGTGGGCCACGGGCTGGAGGGCGACTTCAACCGCAAGGGGTCGAGCGCCTTCTCCGGCCGCATCGGCCAGCGCGTGGCCGCCAAGGGCGTGACCGTGCTGGACGACGGCACGCTGCCCGACCGACGCGGCTCGCTGAACGTCGACGACGAGGGCTGCGCCAGCCAGCGCAACGTGTTGATCGAGGACGGCATCCTGAAGGGCTACATCCAGGACGCGATGAACGCGCGCCTGATGAAGACCGCCCCCACCGGCAACGGCCGCCGCGAGAGCTACGCCCACGTGCCCATGCCGCGCATGACCAACACCTACATGCTGGGCGGCAAGGACGACCCGCAGGAGATCGTCGCCTCCATCAAGAAGGGCCTGTACGCCACCAACTTCGGCGGTGGCCAGGTCGACATCACGAGCGGCAAGTTCGTGTTCTCGGCCAGTGAGGCCTACTGGGTCGAGAACGGCAAGATCCAGTACCCCGTCAAGGGCGCCACCATCATCGGCAACGGGCCGGACGCGCTGACCCGCGTCAGCATGATCGGCAACGACATGGCGCTGGACACCGGTGTTGGCGTCTGCGGCAAGGAAGGCCAGAGCGTGCCGGTGGGCGTGGGGCAGCCGACGCTGCGCATCGACGGGCTGACGGTGGGCGGCACGGCCTGAGCATGCACCGCCCCTCGCGCACAAGCGGGGCGGCTGTCTGTCCTCCGAACCGGGTTCGGAGCAACGCCGAGGCGCGCCGCCGCCCGGCTCTGCACACTCGCGGTCGCTGATCCAGTGCAGTCGGCTGGACCAGGGGACGTGAACCCCGGTCTTGCAGTTCCCCCCCGCGGTGCGCGTCCTGTTTCCCCCCAAAAATCCACCGGAGACAGGCAATGAATTGGCAATCGAATTGGCGCGCGCTGGTGCGCCGCTGCATGGTCGGCGTGGTCGCGGGCTGCGCCTGCATCGCGGCCTCGGCCGACACCTACACCCAGACCCAGCACCCCATCGTCCTCGTGCACGGCCTGCTGGGCTTTGACGCGCTGGGGCCGGTGCAGTACTTCTACGGCGTGCCGTCGGAGCTGCGCTCGGGCGGCGCGGTGGTCTACACGGCCAGCGTGTCGCAGAGCAACAGCACCGAGGTGCGGGGCGAGCAACTGCTCAAGGAGCTGCAGACGCTGAAAGCCCGCTACGGCCACACCAAGTTCAATCTGATCGGCCACAGCCATGGCGGCAACACCGTCCGCTACGTGGCGGCCGTCGCGCCCGGCCTGGTGGCCAGCGTGACGACGATGGGCACGCCCCACCAGGGCAGCAAGGTGGCGGACGCGGTCGCGGCCCTCACCGGCAGCACGGGCACGACCGGTGCGGTGGCGGCCGTGGTGAACGGGCTGTCCAGCGTCATCGCGACGCTGTCCGGCAGCGCCGGCAACCCGCAGAACGCGCTGGCGTCGCTGAAGTCGCTGTCCACCGCCGGCGCGGCCGACTTCAACCGCCGCTTCCCGCAGGGCGCGCCCACCAGCAGCTGCGGCAGCGGCCCGGCGGTGGTGAACGGCATCCGCTATTACTCGATGGGCGGCACGTCGGTGGGCACCAACCTGCTGGACGTCAGCGACGGCTTCCTCGTGGCCAGCAGCGTGTTCTTCGGCTTCGAGGCCAACGACGGCCTGGTGTCGCGCTGCTCCAGCCACTGGGGCCAGGTGCTGCGCGACAACTACGCGTGGAACCACATTGACGAGATCAACCATGTGTTCGGCCTGCGCGGGCTGTTCTCGTCCGATCCGGTGTCGGTCTACCGCGCCCACGCGAACCGGCTGAAGGGCGCCGGGCTGTGAGGCGGGCGGCCGCGCTGGCCCTGGCCGTGGCGGCTGCGGCGGGGTGTGTCGCCTGGTCGCCGCGCGGGCAGCCGCCGGCGGCGGTGCCGGCGGCCGCCCCGGCGCCGGCGCCGGCCGTGGCCGGCCCTGAGCTGGCCCCGCCGGGCCCGGCCTCCGCCGCCGCCGTGCAGACGGCGACTGCGGCGGACGCGGCCTTGCCGCCGTCGTTGCAGGGCACCGAGGCCGACGGCGGCTGGCGCGCCGATGCGCAGGGGCGGCTGGTCGTCGACCGGGCGCTGCGCCGGCGGCTGGACTACTGGCTCAGCACGGTGGGGGAGGTGGCGCCGGAAGTGATCGGCGCGCGCCTGCTCGCGGCCGCCGCGCGCGACCTGCCGCCGCCGGCCCTGCAGGAGCTGCAGGCGCTGTGGGGCCGGTACGTGGCGCTGCAGCGCCATCCATGGCAGCGCGTCGTGCTGCCGGCCGACCCGTCAAGCTGGCGCCCGGCGCTGGAGGAGCGGCAGTCGGTGCGGCGGCAGCAGCTCGGCCGCGCGACGGCCGATGCCTTCTACGGCGACGAGGAGCAGCGGCTGTGGCGCGACATCCTGGCGCGCGAGGCGGGGCAGTCTCGGCCCGACGACGCGGTGGCGCCGGTGGCCGAGCATCCGCAGGCGGCGCAGCGCGTGGCGGCGGTGCAGGCCGAATGGGCGCGCTGGGACGCCCGGGTGGCCGAGGCGCGCGCCGAATGGGGGCGGCTCCAGGCGGCGGTGGCGTTGTCCGCCCCGCAGCGGGAGGCCGCCTGGGCCGGCTGGCTGGCCGCGCGCTTCGACGCCACGGAGCAGTTGCGGGTGCGCGGGCTGGTGGAAGGCGGCGGGGGCTGATGTGGCCGTCAAGCCGCGCTTGCCCGCTGCCGAAAGCTCCGCCGCGCCGCCGTGCTAGATTCCGATCCCATGTCCCGCGCTGCTTACTTTCGCTTTTGGTTTTTTCCCCGCCCCGGCGGTGGAGAGTCCTGAGCGCGCGCGCTGAACACAGAAACTCCCCAAAAACCGCCGAGGCCGCCAAGCCCGGCGGTTTTTTGTTTTTCGAAAGGCACTCCGATGAACGCCAAAGTCTCTTCCGTCCAGCCCGAAGCCCAGCGCTGGTACTCCCAGGACGACAAGACCAGCGCCACCGACGACGAGCGCATCGTCGACGTGACGCCGCTGCCGCCGCCGGAGCACCTGATCCGCTTCTTCCCCATCAGCGGCACGCCCGTGGAGACGCTGATCGGCCAGACCCGCCAGCGCATCCGCAACATCATGGCGGCCAAGGACGACCGGCTGCTGGTCATCATCGGCCCCTGCTCCATCCACGACCCCCAGGCCGCCATCGAGTACGCGCGCCGCCTGAAGGTCGAGCGCGAGAAGTACGCCGACACGCTGGAGATCGTCATGCGCGTCTACTTCGAGAAGCCGCGCACGACGGTGGGCTGGAAAGGCCTCATCAACGACCCCTACCTCGACGAGAGCTACCGCATCGACGAGGGCCTGCGCATCGCCCGCCAGCTGCTGCTGGAGATCAACCGCCTGGGCATGCCGGCGGGCTCCGAGTTCCTGGACGTGATCTCGCCGCAGTACATCGGCGACCTGATCTCCTGGGGCGCCATCGGCGCGCGCACGACTGAAAGCCAGGTGCACCGCGAACTGGCCTCGGGCCTCTCAGCCCCCATCGGTTTCAAGAACGGCACCGACGGCAACATCAAGATCGCCACCGACGCCATCCAGGCCGCGGCGCGCGGCCACCATTTCCTGTCCGTCCACAAGAACGGCCAGGTCGCCATCGTCGAGACGCGTGGCAATGCCGACTGCCACGTCATCCTGCGTGGCGGCAAGGCGCCCAACTACGACGCGCAGAGCGTGGCCGAGGCCTGCGCCGACCTGGAAAAGTCCAAGCTGCCGCAGCGCCTCATGGTGGACTGCTCGCACGCCAACTCCAGCAAGCAGCACCAGCGCCAGCTGGACGTGGCGCGCGACATCGCCGGCCAGCTGCGCGAGGGCAGCAACAGCATCTTCGGCGTCATGGTGGAAAGCCACCTGAACGACGGCGCCCAGAAGTTCACGCCCGGCAAGGACGACCCCGCCGCGCTGCAGTACGGCAAGAGCATCACCGACGCCTGCCTGGGCTGGGATGACTCTCTGGCGGTGCTGGACGTGCTGAGCGAGGCGGTCAGGGCGCGTCGCTGACACAATGCGGGCCATGCAAGCCCGCATCACCGTCCTCTTCGAGACTGGCTCTCCCATCGACCTGCAACTGGACGGCGCCGAGGTGCTGGGCTTTGAAGCCGCCCGGCGCTGGCTGGACGATCAGTTCGTCGCGCTGGAGTGCGAGCCCCTGCGCGGCAGCGGCAAGGTGCTGCTGGCCGACAAGCTCATCCAGGTCGCCGCCGCGGCGGGCCCGGCCGGCTTCGCGGATGCAGCCTGGGCGCTGGACTATGCCCGCGCGGCCACCGGCGCCCTGTCCAAGGCCCTCGTCAAGGTGGATGTGCCGCGCCAGGCGGTGTCTTACTGAGCGTCGGCGCGCAGCGCGTCCAGGCTCGGGAAGGTGCTGGTGCCGGCGCCAACCAGCGGGAAGTACATCACGTCGCTGCGCAGCATGTACTTGGTGCCCGAGGTCACCATCGAGCCGCGATGCCGCAGCCGGTGCGGGAAGAACACCACGTCGCCCTGCTGGCCGCGCACCTCGATCAACTGGCCGTCCACGTCGAAGGTGGTTTCGCCGCCGTTGTAGTCGCCGCCTAGATAGATCAGCAGCGTGAGCAGGCTGCGCTCGCCGTTGCTGCGCTCGAAGGGGCCGTCGACATGCCAGTCGAACTTCTGCTGCTCGGTGTAGCGGTAGAAGCGGAAGCGTTCGTTGAGGCCAGCCAGGCCGCGGGCCATCCAGACCGCAGGCAGCTGCAGGGCCACCTGCCGCCACACGGCCAGCGCCAGCTCGGCGCTGTCGAAGATGACTCGGTCGTTGTTGCGCACCTCGGATTCGAGGCGCGCGCCCGTTGCCGTGTTGATCGTGGCCGGCTCGAAGCCGAAGCCCTCGGCCTGGTGGATGAAGGCCTCGCAGTCTGCAGCGGAGAAGACCTGCGGCAGGCGATGGATGCCGTGGCCGAAGTTGTTCGGGTTTTCCATGGTTCGAGGGCGCGCGGCCCTTGAAAATGCGTGGGCGGTCCCAAGCTGGCCGCCCGTCGGGCGCGAACGCCCAAGAGATCACTCATTGTCCATTGCCATGACCAAGCAAACCCACGCCTTCCAGGCCGAAGTCAAGCAGATCCTGCATCTCGTCACCCACAGCCTCTACTCGAACAAGGAAATCTTCCTGCGCGAGCTGGTGAGCAACGCCAGCGACGCCTGCGACAAGCTGCGCTTCGAGGCGCTGGACAACGCGGCGCTGTTCGAGGACGCGCCCAACCTGGAAGTGCGCGTCAGCTTCGACGAAGCCGCCAAGACGCTGACCATCAGCGACAACGGCATCGGCATGAGCGCCGACGAGGCCGCGTCGCACCTGGGCACCATCGCCAAGAGCGGCACGAAGGAGTTCATGGCCAAGCTGGAAGGCGACCAGAAGAAGGACGCCCAGCTGATCGGCCAGTTCGGCGTGGGCTTCTACTCGGGCTTCATCGTGGCCGACCGCATCACCGTCGAGACCCGCCGCGCCGGGCTGCCGGCCGACCAGGGCGTGCGCTGGAGCAGCGAGGGCACCGGCGAGTACGAGCTGGAGACCATCACCAAGGCGGGCCGCGGCACCGACGTGATCCTGCACCTGCGCGAGGGTGAGGAGGAGTTCCTCAAGACCTGGCGCGTGAAGTCCACGATCAGCAAGTACAGCGACCACATCTCCCTGCCCATCCTGATGAAGAAGGAGACCTGGGACGCGGAGGCCGCCAAGCAGGTCGTCACCGACGAGTGGGAGCCGGTCAACAAGGCTTCGGCCCTGTGGAGCCGCAGCAAGAGCGAGGTCACGCAGGAACAGTACGAAGAGTTCTACAAGCAGATCAGCCACGACAGCGAGGCGCCCCTGGCCTACACGCACAACCGCGTGGAAGGCCGCAGCGAGTACACGCAGCTGCTCTACGTCCCGGCCAAGGCGCCGTTCGATCTGTGGAACCGCGACAAGCGCGGCGGCGTGAAGCTGTACGTCAAGCGCGTCTTCATCATGGACGACGCCGAGGCGCTGATGCCGGTGTACCTGCGGTTCGTGAAGGGCGTGATCGACTCGGCCGACCTGCCGCTGAACGTCTCGCGCGAGCTGCTGCAGGAAAGCCGTGATGTGCGCGCCATCCGCGAGGGCTCCACCAAGCGCGTGCTGGGCATGCTGGAGAGCCTGGCCAACAGCGAGGAGCAGGCCGAGCGTGACAAGTACGCCGCCTTCTGGAAGGACTTCGGCCAGGTGCTCAAGGAAGGCATCGGCGAGGACCACGCCAACCAGGAGCGCCTGGCCAAGCTGTTCCGCTTCGCCTCCACCCATGCCGACGAAGGCGTGAGCCTGGCCGACTACGTGAGCCGCATGAAGGAAGGCCAGGAGGCCATCTACTACATCACCGCCGACAGCCTGGCCGCCGCCAAGCACAGCCCGCAGCTGGAGATCTTCCGCAAGAAGGGCATCGAGGTGCTGCTGCTGGTGGACCGCGTGGACGAGTGGATGCTCAGCCACCTCTACGAGTTCGAAGGCAAGCAACTCCAGTCGGTCGCCAAGGGCGCCGTGGACCTGGGCAAGCTGCAGGACGAGGACGAGAAGAAGAAGGCCGAGGAAGCGGCCGAGGCGTTCAAGCCGCTGCTGGACAAGCTGAAGGACGCGCTGAAGGACCGCGCCAAGGACGTGCGCGTGACGACCCGCCTGGTCGACTCGCCGGCCTGCATCGTCGTGGAAGAGGGCGATGTGTCCGGCCACCTGGCGCGGCTGCTGAAGCAGGCCGGCCAGCAGGCGCCGGTGTCGCTGCCCACGCTGGAGATCAACGCGGAGCACGCGCTGGTCAAGCAACTGGAGGGCAACGCTCGCTTCGACGACCTCGCCCAGGTGCTGTTCGACCAGGCCGTGCTGGCCGAGGGCGGCCACCTGGAAGACCCGGCCGCCTACGTGCGGCGCGTCAATGCGCTGCTGATCGGCTGACCGTCAGCCGCAGCCCGGGAGCGTGGCGCGAACCGCGCGCTTCGCGCTTCTTTACCGTGCATTTGTGACGGGAATGCGACGACACCCGGCCCGCGGGCTTCCCGCGCCGGCGTGTCGTCGTTAACCTAGGGTTTTTACCGAGTTCCAAGCAGTTTCATGGTCTTGAGTGAGCCCCGCGAACCCGCCGCCGCCGTGCCGGCTGCCATGGTTACCCGCCGCCTGGTGCTGCGCCCGCCGCGGGACAGCGATCTCGATACCTTGATGGCGCTTTACGCGGACCCGGCGGTGACGCGCTTCTGCGCTGCGGCCACGCCCCATGGCCGCGACGCGACTCAGTCCCAGTTGCGGGCCTGGATGGCGCATTGGGAGCAGCGCGGCTTCGGCCACTGGGCCATCGCCGAGCGTGACCAGCCCGACGGCCTGATCGGCTTTGGTGGCCTGATGCACCGCAGCGTTGCCGGCCATGCGGGCCTGTACCTCTACTACCGCATCACGCCGCAGGCCTGGGGCCGCGGGCTGGCGTCGGAGATGGCGCAATATGCGTTCGCGCAGGCCTTCGAGCAGCGCCAGGAGCCGGCGGTCGTCGCCGCCGTGCTGCCCAACAACGCGCCGACGCGCAAGACGCTGGAAGGCCTGGGGCTGCGGCCCAAGGGCACGCTGGCCGACGGCCCCGGCAGCGCCGCCGCGCTGCTGTACGAGCTGACCGCCGACCGTTGGGCCGCGCTGCCGCGTGTTGAGCCCGAGGCAGTCGCTTTCGCGGCTTAGGGCCTGTTCACAAGGACCGGCCTGCACCTCGGGGTGCGACGCCGCCCGCTGCGCTCGCGTGAGCCGGGTCTAGTCCAGCGGCCACACCGGCCGCGGCAGGTGCTTGAACGGCAATGCGCCGATGTCGGCCTGCAGGCTGCCGGGTGAGTCGGCGTAGATGACCGCTGCAGCCATGGCGTCGAAGCCTGAGCGGAAGTGCTGGGTCGACTTCACGACGACCAGGCGCTTGGCGGTGGGGTCTATGCCAAGCTCGGTGAAGCATTCGGGCGAAAACACCTGCTGACGCGTGCTGTTGAGCACGAGGTCGATGCCGTGCGCGCGCACCGCTACTGCGGCACCGAGCGGGTCTCGGCCGCCGGGCGTGAGGCTGCGCTGGCAGGCATCGCTGCGGCAGGCGAGCACTTCGACATCCAGGTCCACCGGGTCGCCCGACGTTGGGCCCACCTTCCCGCCGATGCGTAGCGGCAGCCGCGCACCGACGCCGGCGGACATCGCGATGGCAACGGCCTGCGGGTCCCAGATCATGCCCAGCGCCACGTCACGCTGGCCGCGGCGCAGCAGCTCGCGCAGCACGAAGGTGCTGTCGCCGGCCGCGCCGCCACCGGGGTTGTCGGCCGTGTCGGCGAGCACGACGGGTCGGCCGCCGGCCTGCTGCATCGCGTGCTGCGCGGCGTCCAGCGCGGCGCCCAGGGGCTGGCGGTTGGCCGCGGCACGCTCGCGCAGGCCGTAGAAGGTATCGGCCAGTTCGCCCAGCAGCTGTTGGGCGGCCTGCGCCGCGGCTGGCGTGGCCTGCGCGAGCACCAGCATGGCTGCGCTGGTGTGCGGCGTGTCCGACCACGGAAAGCCGTGCAGCGCCGAGACGGACACCACGCCCGGCACCGTCTGCTCGCTGGCCTGCAGCTGGCACACGAAATCGCGCATGGGTGCTTGCGTCGTGCCGAAGATCCCCAGCAGCGGCACGCGCCGCCAATGCGCCTGCAGCGCCAGCTCGCCGCGGGCCATCGCGCACAGCATCGCGTGCAACTCCTCGCCGCGCGCCGCGTAGTCGACGTGCGGGTACTCCTTGCAGGCCACCAGTGCCGCCCCGGACTCGACCATCGCCGGGCTCAGGTTGCAGTGCAGGTCCAGCAGCGCGCCCAGCGCAACGCGCGGGCCGACCAGCGCGCGCACGCGGGTCAGCAGGTCGCCTTCGCAGTCGGGGTGGCCGTCGGCCAGCATGGCGCCGTGCAGCTCCAGCACCACGGCGTCCACCGGGCCGAGGCTGAGCGCTGCACGGAGGTCATCGAGCAACTCGTCGCGCAGCAGCTCGTAGTCGGCCCGCGACAGCGGGCCGGACGGCTGGGCCTGCGCGTACAGGCCCGGCAGCAGCGTGTCGCCCTGGCGGGCGGCCGCGGCGATGACGCCGGTCAGGTTGGGCTGAGCGGCGATGCGCTGCAGCGCGCCCACCTCGCCGCGGCGTATCAGCACACCGTCGCGGAAGGACTGCACGCTGGTGGGCAGCGGCGAGAAGCTGCTGGTCTCGTGCACCAGGCCGCCGAGGAAAAGTCGCATGGATTTGCTCATGTCATGTGTGCGCCAGTCCCCGCGGTCCGCGAGCCGGGGCCGCCGGCCTGAGGCAGGGGCGTTTCATCTCAATACCACGGGTTCAGGCTGATCAGGTGGTGGCTGAGGCTGACGACCAGCAGCACCGCGAACGCGATCAGCCAGGCCAGCGCCAGGGCCTGGCTCCACCGGCTGCGGCCCTTGAGCGCGTGGCGGGCGTGCAGGCCGGCCAGTGCCAGGCCGCCGATGACCGACACGGCGAGCGCCAGTTGCGCCAGCGGGAGCAGCAGCGAGGTGTCGCCCAGGCTTTCCAGCAGTGATACCACCGCGCCCCACAGGCCCAGTGCCACCATGACACCCGCGCTGGCGCTGCGCACCCAGGTCACCGAACGTGGCGGTGGCGTGGCGACCTGGTAGCGCCGGCGCAGCACGGCGACGACGGGCCACACCAGCACGGTCAGCAGCAGCGTGACGAGGGCCAGCGCCGTCAGCATCAGCACCGGCGTGTCGGCCATGAGCGGCACGGGCTCGAAGATGAAGGCGAAGACGTAGGGCTCCAGCCCCCAGTGCTTGACCTTGCCGTTCTCGACCACGGCCTGCAGCCTGCGTTTGCCGTGCTCCTCCTCCCAGAAATAGGGCTTCACCTCACGGTAGTTGCTGCGTGCGCCGGCCAGCTCGATGGACAGGCGGCCGTCCTCCAGCGCCTGCACCTTCAACGGGCTCAGCAGTTGCAGCACCGACAGCCAGGTCGAGTCCTCGCGCCGGGTGTTGCGGTAGCTGCCGGCCATCTGCCGGGCGTGCAGCCGTGCGGTGGCTTCGTCCACCCCGGGCGTCGTGGGCGGGCGGGCGTCGGGCAGGTAACGGTCTGCGAAGGCCTCGAACAGCTTGTCGCGCAGCCAGCCGCCCTGGCGCTCATGGCCCGGCGCGTTGACGGAGATGTACAGGCCGATGCCGTCGTCGACGAACAGCAGCAGGTCGCTGTGGAACAGCACCGTGTCGCCGCCGTGCGCCAAGACGCGGCGGCCGTTGACGTTCTGCTCGTAGAAGCCCAGGCCTATGCCCAGCAGGCCGGGCAGCGGGCGCGTCAGCTGGCCGTACATCTGCCTGACGGTCTCGGGCTTGAGGAGCTGCGCGTCGCCCAGCCGCCCCTGCTGCAGCATGGCGAGCATGAAGCGGCCCATGTCCGCACCGGGCGCGGACATGCTGCCGGCGGGCGGCATGCTGATGACCTCGAAGCCCTTGGGCTTGTCGTCCCAGGTCATGTAGCCCTGCGACATCTGGCCCTTCAGTGCGTCGGGCAGCGGCTGGCGGAAGGTGGACTGCGTCATGCCCAGCGGACCGAAGACGTGCTGGTCCATGTAGTCATCGAACGGCTTGCCGCTGACGCGCTGCACGATGTAGCCGGCCAGCGCGGTTGCGTAGTTGGAATAGCCGGGCGTCGTGCCGGGGTCGTATACGTACGGCGGGATGTAGCGCTTGAGCACGTTGCCGAGGTCGGGGGCCGGCGTGTCGTACGTGAGCAGGTCGCGCGCGACCTCCTCGAAGCCGGTCGTGTGCGTCATCACGTGGCGCAACGTCAGCGCCTTGCCGTTGCGGCCGGGGATGGCGAAGTCCAGGTACTTGTTCAGGTCGGCGTCCAGATCCAGCCGCCCCTGCTCGACGAGCTGCATCACCGCCGTCCACGTGAACAGCTTGGACACCGAGCCGGGGCGGAACAGCGTCTTGTGCGCGTCCACCGGGATGCGCCGCTCCCAGTCGGCCATGCCGTAGCCTTTTTGCAGCAGCGGCTGCCCGTCCTTGACCACGACCACCACCGCCCCCGGCACGCGCGCGTTGCGCAGCGCCGTCGGCACCAGCCCGTCGATGAAGGCCTCGACATCGACGGCCGTCAGCGGCGTCCCCGCCTTCGCGGCGGGCTTGGGCGAGCTGACCTCGGGCGCCGCGGCGGGCGCTGGCGGCGTGGAGGCCAGGGCTGGGTGGGGCTGTGCATCGGCCAGGGGCGTCAGCGCCAGTGCCAGCGCCAGCGCATGCAGGCGGGAGAGCATCTTTCTCATGCGGAATCCTGGGGTCAGAAGTTCAGGGTCAGGTGGGCGCCCACCGTGCGCGGGGCCACCGTCGTCACATTGAGCGGCAGGCCGAACGCGGTCAGCGCCGTGTCGGCGCCGAGGATGGCGCGCTTGTCGGTCAGGTTGCGCACGAAGGTGGACAGCTGCCAGGCGCCGAACGTCAGCCCCCACTGCGCATCCAGCAGCGTGTAGCCGGGCTGGCTGAAGTTGGGCACCGAGCTGCCGGCCGCGTCGAAGCCGGCATTGCGCTGGCCCACGCGGCGCAGGTTCAAGCCGGCGTAGGACGGGTGGTTGGCCAACTCGAACGTGTAGCGGGCCCCCAGCGTGAAGGCCAACCGCGCCGCGTTGGGCAGGCGCGAGCCGGCGGGGCCCAGCGCGGGGGCGTCCTGGGTGAGCTTGGGGTCGGTCCAGGTCAGGCTGCCTTCCAGGTGCCAGTGGGCGTCGGCCTGGTAGCGGGCGGCCAGCTCCAGCCCGCGCACACGGGCCTTGCCGGCGTTCACGACGATGGTGCTGGCGCCCACCGCCTTGGGCTGCTGCAGGTCTTTCCAGTCGATGGTGAACAGCGCCGCCTCGAGGTTCAGCCGCTTGTCCAGCAGGTCGGCCTTGTAGCCCAGCTCATAGCTCCACAGCGTGTCGTGGCCGAACGTCTTGGGCGTGTCGGGGATGACCTGGCCGTCCGCGTCGATGGCCGGCGAGTTGGGCCCCCCGGGCCGGTAGCCGCTGGCCGCGCGGAAGTACACGTTGCTGGCCTTGTCGATCGCGTAGCGCAGCGTGCCGAGGTAGGTCTTGGCGGTGTCGTCGCTGGGGGCGGACGAATTCAGGACGTCGTTCACGTAGACCGTGTAGACCTGTTCGTTCTTGGCCACCCGCGCGCCCAGCGTGAGCGACCAGGCCGGGTTGAGGTTCCAGGTCAGGTCGCCGTACAGCGCGCGTTCGCGGTACTCCGAGGGCTGGCCGGTGGTGGTGAGCGTCATGCCAGCGCCGCCGCCCGCCGCCTGCGCCCACAGGCGCTGGCCGACGTGGCCGGTCTCGGTGGTGCGGAAGTAGCCGAGCAGCCACTCCATGGTGCCGCGTTGCGACGTCAGTCGCAGCTCCTGCGTCCGCTTGCGCAGCCGGTAGGCGTTGTTCAGCGACACGAAGTCGAATGCGGGGTTGTTGCCCAGCAGTGCCGTGGCGTCCTGGCCGGTGGCGCCGTCCTGCCGCTGTGCTGACGCGATCGCGTTGAAGCGGGCCCAGCCGAAGTCGACCTCGGCGTCCGCCGAGCTGAGGCTGCTCTTGGTCCGGTACGGCTCGCCAACGTCCAGATGGCGTGTCAGGTCGCCGTACACGGGTTGGCCTCTCGCCACGTCGTATTCCAGCACGTTCAGCCCGTTGCGCCGGATTTCCTGCTGCGTGTGCGTCAGCCGCAGCTTCACGCGGGCGGCCGGTTCGACCAGCACCGACACCCGCGCGCCGCGCGTCGTGCCGTCGTTGACATGCTCGCCGGCGGCCTTGCCCACGGCGCCGATGTAGCCGCCCTCGTGGTCGTTGAACGCGGCCACGCGCAGCGCGGCGACGTCCTGGCTCAGCGGCACGTTGACGACGGCGTGCTCGGTGTGGCCCAGGCCGCCGCCGCGTGCCTGGCGCACCCCCAGGCCCAGCTTGCCCGAGAACTGCGTGCTGTCGGGCTCGTGGGTCACGTACTTCAGCAGCCCGCCCATGGCACCGGCTCCGTACAGCGTGCCTTGCGGGCCGCGCAGCACCTCGATGTGGCGCAGGTCCAGCAGCGACAGGTCCAGCGCCGTGTTGGCGCCACCGACGAATGCGCTGCTGGAGCCGAAGGCCACGTCGTCAACGTACATGCCCACGGTGGCGATCTGCTGCTCGCCGACGCTGACGCCGCGGATCGTGACGGCGCCGCGGCCGGGGCCGCCGGAAGTCTTCACGTCCACGCCGGGCAGGCCGCCGACGTAGTCGCTCAGCGAGGTCGCGCCGGCCCGCTCCATCGGCTCGGCGCCCAGCGTCTCGACGCGCAGCGGCACGTCGCGCACCGGCTCGCGGCGCCGCGTTGCCGTCACGGTCACGACGTCCAGCTTCTCGACGTCGCGCGTCGCTTGCGGCGTGTTGCCCGCGGCCTGCGCCCACAGCGGCGGTGACGCGCACAGTGCGGCCAGCCCCGCTGCCGTCAGGGCCGCGAGCTTGTGGCGCGGGTGGTGCCGGGCGGGCGCTGGCGGCGTGCCGAGGTGAGCGAAGCGGGTGGACCGGCTCATGGCATCTCCTGGGTCAGGAAAGTTGTTTGATCGCTGAAGTTTCCAATTTGGAAAATTATTTCCCATCGGTGAAAACCTTAGACGAGTCATGCAATCGGCGTAGGGCAAGTGGGGAGGCGGTCGCCGCCGGGGTGTCACCTAAGATGGCGAACGATTTCTCCCAGCGAAATGGCCAGCACCATCCCCACTCCCGGCGAACACATCCGCAGCGTGCGCAAGCGGCTGGGTCTGACGCTGAGCCAGGTGGGCGAGCGCACCGGGCTGGCGGTGTCCACGTTGTCCAAACTGGAAAAAGGCAACGTGTCGCTGTCCTACGACAAGCTCATGCTGCTGAGCCGCGGGCTGGGGGTGGACATGGCCGAGCTGCTGCACGACGCGCACGGCAGCACCCGGCCCGCGCCCAGCGGCGGTGGCCGCCGCGTGGTGCACCGGGCGGGCGACGGCCAGGTCGTCGACACGCAGAGCTACAAGCAGACCTACCTGGCGTCGGAGTTGCTCAACAAGCGCTTCACGCCGCTGATTGCCGAGGTGCGTGCGCGCACGCTGGACGAGTTCAAGGCCGAGTTCGGCGACCTGATCCGCCACCCGGGCGAGGAGTTCGCCTTCGTCATCGAGGGCGAGGTGGTCTTCCACTCCGAGCTGTACGCGCCGGTCACGCTGAAGGCGGGTGACTCCATCTTCTTCGACAGCGAGATGGGGCATGCCTACCTGAAGGCCTCGGAGGGCACGTGCCGCCTCGTTGCCACCTGCGCGCCGCGCAACGGGCAGGACGAGATGACGCAGCATTTCCTGGAGGTGTCGCAGCGCCACGCCGCGCCGGCGCCGCAGCCGGCGGCCCCGGCCAAGTCCGTGCGGCCGGCCGCCAAGGCCAGGCGCCGCTAGGCGCGGCTTACACCCGGCGCAGCAGCGGCCGCAGCGCGAACAGCGCCAGCGCGGCGGCGCCGGTGATGGCGCCCAGCAGCACGAAGAAGCCCGCCGGGCCCAGCCCTTGCAGGTGGCGGCCCACGACGCCCGACAGCAGGTTGCCGCCGAACGACGCCAGGAACCACGCCGCAATGACCGTGGCGCCCATGCCGCGTGGCGCCAGCCGCGCAAACAGGCCCAGCCCCACGGGCAGGATGTACAGCTCCGCCAGCGTGTAGATCACGAAGAACGCGCCCACCCAGGCCATGCTCACCGGCGCACTGCCGTGCGTGGCGGCCACCAGCGCCAGCATCAGGTACGACAGCGCCACGCCCGCGGCGCCCAGCGCCATCTTGGTGAGGGGCGCCGGTTCGCGCCCGCGCTCGGCCGCGCGGCGCCAGCCGGCAATGACGAAGGGCGTGAACAGGAAGACGAACAACGGGTTCAGCGACTGCATCCACGTCACCGGCACGGTGATGCTGCCCAGCGCGCGGTCCACGCCCGCTTCGGCCCACACGGCCAGCGTGTTGCCGCTCTGCTCGTAGCCGCTGCGGAACACGACGACCGCCAGGCCCACCAGCAGCAAGGGCACGAAGCGTCGCGCGCCGCTGGGGGCGGCCGCGGGCGTGCCGGCGGGCGGCGCGGGCGCGCGGTCCGGGGGCAGGTGGCGTGCGCCCAGCGCGTAGATGGCCAGCCCCAGGCACATGCCGACGCCGGCCGCCCCGAAGCCCACGTGCCAGCCGTACACCTCGCCCAGCGTGCCGCACACCAGCGGCGCCAGCAGGGCGCCGAGGTTCACGCCCACGTAGTAGACGTTGTACGAGCCGCCGCGGCGCGGGTCGTCTTCGGCGTACAGATCGCCCACCTGGCTGGGGAGGTTGGGCAGGAACAGGCCGTTGCCCAGCGCGATGAGCGCCAGCGCGGCGAAGAACGCCGACTCGAATGCGAGCGTGAAATGCCCCAGCGCCATCAGCGAGCCGCCGATGAGGATGGCGCGGCGCCGGCCCAGCCAGCGGTCGGCGATGACGCCGCCGAAGATGGGCGTGAGGTACACGCCGCCCGTGTAGGCGCCGTAGATGAGCGACGCGTCCGCCTGCGGGAACTGCAGGTGCCGGATCATGTAGTAGATCAGCAGCGCCTTCATGCCGTAGAAGGAGAACTTCTCCCACATCTCGGTCAGGAACAGCACCACCAGCCCGCGCGGATGGCCGAACCATGGCGAGCTGGCCTGGGGCGGTGAGGTCTGCAGGGAAGCGTCCACGCGAACTCCTTCGTGCGACGGGCAAGGCGTCAATTTCAGCGTTGCCCAACAATTTTCATGATGGTACATTTATTTTCCATTTTGGAAAATTGATGTCGCCAGCCATGCGCCAAGAGACAACGAAGAACGTGGATTGCATCGTCATCGGTGCCGGCATCGCGGGGGCGTCGGTTGCTGCGTCGCTGGCGGGCGAGGCGAGTGTGGCGGTGCTGGAGACGGAACCTCATGCGGGTTACCACGCCACCGGCCGTTCCGCGGCGCTGTACTCGGCGCTGTATGGCAACGCCACCATCCGCGCGCTGACCCGGGCGAGCCTGGGCTACTTCCTGACCCCATCGCAGGGCATGGTGAAAAGCGCGCTGCTGCGCGAGCGGCACACGCTGTTCCTCGTCGGCGCGGGGCAGCTGGACCTGGTGGCCGGTTTCACGGCCGATGCCGATGTGCGCGCGCGCACCGTGACGCTGGGCGTCGACGAGGTGCTGGCGTGCGTGCCGCTGCTGCAGCGCGAGCGCATCGCCGGTGCGCTGCTGGATCGCACGTCCGCCGACATCGACGTGGACCTGCTGCACCAGGGGTTCCTGCGCGCTGCGCGGGCCGCCGGGGCCGAGGTGCACCTGGGCAGCGCGCTGCAGTCGCTGGCGCGCGACGGCAACGGGTGGCTGGCCCGCACGGCGACGGGCGAGTTCCGCGCCGGCATCGTCATCAACGCGGCTGGCGCCTGGGCAGACGAGGTGGCGGGCCTGGCCGGCGTGGCGCCGGTGCCGCTGCAGCCGCTGCGGCGCACGGCCGTGCTCATCGAACTGCCCGAGGGGGTGGATGCCGGCGCGTGGCCGGCCGTCGTGGCCATCGACGAGAGCCAGTACTTCAAGCCCGACGCCGGCCTGCTGCTGATCTCGGCGGCCGACGAGACGCCCAGCCCGCCCTGCGACGCCCAGCCCGAGGAGCTGGACGTGGCCATCGCGGTGGACCGCTTCGAGACGCTGACCGGCCGGCCCGTGCGGCGTGTGCGCCACCGCTGGGCCGGCTTGCGCGTGTTCAGCCCTGACCGCTCGCCGGTGGTGGGCTTCGAGCCGGGCGCGCCGGGCTTCTTCTGGTGTGCCGGACAGGGCGGGTATGGCATCCAGACGTCGCCGGCGCTGGGCCGCTTGGCGGCGTCGCTCGCGCTGGGCCGGGGTGTGCCGCAGGACCTGGTAGATGCGGGCGTCGGCGTGGCGGCCCTGTCGCCTGAGCGGTTTCGCGGCTAGGCGGCTGGTGCGTCGGCCTGGAAGCGCCTCAGCCCCTGCAGGTCCAGCACGCGCAGCCCGCCGTACTCGATGCGGATCAGCCCCGCGTCGCCCAGCCGGTGCAGCGCCTGGTTCACGCGCTGGCGTGACAGCCCCACGAGGTAGCCCAGCTCCTGCTGCGTGATGCGCAGCCAGTTGCCCACGCCGGGGTACAGCGTCGGGTGGAACAGGGCGGCGAGGTTGCGGGCGACGCGCACGTCGGGGTCGTGGATGCGGTCGGTCTCGCGCGCGCCGATGAACTGGCCCAGCCGCTCGTTGAGCTGGTCCAGCACGAAGCGGTTGAAGGCGATGCTGCCGTCCAGCAGCGCATGAAAGCTGTCGATGGGCAGGCCCGCCACGACGCTGGGCCGCAGCGCCTGGATGTTGTAGCGGTAGACCTCGCGCTTGAGCAGCGTGCCCTCGCCGAACCAGCCGCCCGGCGGGATGCCGGTGAACGTGACGGCCTGGCCGGTCGAGTCGTCGTTGTTCATCTTCAGCAGGCCGTCGATGACGCCGAACCAGAACGTCGCCGGCCGGCCGATGCGGCACAGCCGCTCGCCGGGCTCGGCGTCGCCCACCTCCAGCGTGACGATGGCGCGCGAGCGCTGGGCGCCGTCCAGCAGCTTCAGCCACGGGATGGCGTCCAGCTCGGCCGGTGTCGGCTTGCGGGCGCGTTGGCGCAGGGGAATGTCCGCCATGCGGGAAAGTCTGGGCCGTGAAGACCCGTAAATTGTCGTCGTACCGACAGATGGGCGTCAAAGTACTGACCAGAATGGGTCGCACAGACGGGGGCCTGAGCCCTCGCGTTGGAGACAGGCTTGACGACCTTTCCTCGGCTCTTGCTCGACCACGCGGCCCGCCGGCCCGACGCGCCGGCGTTGCGCGAAAAGGCCTTTGGCGTCTGGCAGACGCTGACCTGGGCACAGCTCGCGGCGCTGGTCAGGCAGCTGGCGCAGGGGCTGGCCGCGGCGGGGCTCAAGCGCGGCCAGCACCTGGTCGTCGTCGGCGAGAACCGACCGCGGCTGTACGCCAGCATGCTGGCGGCACAGTCGCTGGGCGCCGTGCCGGTGCCGCTGTACCAGGACGCCGTCGCGGCCGAGTTCGTCTTCCCGATCAACAACGCCGAGATCGCCTTCGCGGTGGTGGAGGACCAGGAGCAGGTCGACAAGATGCTGGAGCTGCGCGAGCGGTGCCCGCAGCTGGCGCACATCTGGTTCGACGACCCGCGCGGCCTGCGCCACTACGACGAGCCGGGCCTGGCGTCGCTGGACGCGCTGATCGAGCAGGGCCGCGCGGCGCCGGCCGATGTCTTCGCGCGCGAGGTGACGGCCGGTCAGCCCGGCGACGTGGCGGCGCTGTTCTTCACGTCGGGCACGACCGGCAACCCCAAGGGCGTCATCCACACGCACGCGACGCTGATCGACCGCGCCCAGGCCGGCCAGCGCTTCGACAGGCTGACCGCCGACGAGGAGGTGCTGGCCTATCTGCCGCCGGCCTGGATAGGCCAGAACATCTTCAGCTTTGCGCAGTGGCTGGTGTGCGGCTATGTCGTCAACTGCCCGGAGTCGGCGAGCACCGTCAGCATCGACCTGAAGGAAGTCGGCCCGACCTACTACTTCGCGCCGCCGCGCGTGTTCGAGGGGCTGCTGACGACGGTGATGATCCGCATGGAAGACGCGTCGGCACCCAAGCGCTGGCTGTTCGACCGCTGCATGACGCTGGCCCGCCGCGTCGGCCCGCGCCTGATGGACAAGCAGCCGGTCAGCCTGCCGGACCGCCTCGCCTACGCGCTGGGCGATGTGCTCATCTACGGCCCGCTGCGCAACACGCTGGGCTTCTCGCGCGTGCGGATGGCCTACACGGCGGGCGAGGCCATCGGGCCCGACCTGTTCAGCTTCTACCGCGCGATCGGCATCAACCTGAAGCAGCTCTACGGCTCCACCGAGACGGCCGTGTTCGTCTGCCTGCAGCCCGACCACGAGGCCCGCGCCGACACGGTGGGCGTGCCCATCGAGGGCGTGGAGATCAGGCTCACGGACGGCGGCGAACTGCTGGTGCGCTCGCCGGGGCTGCTGAAGGGCTATTACAAGAACGACGCCGCGACGGCCGAGGCGCTCACAGAAGATGGCTGGTTCCACACCGGCGACGCCGGCTTCCTGACGCCGGGCGGGCACCTGAAGATCATCGACCGCGCCAAGGACGTGGGCCGGCTGCAGGGCGGCCCCTTCGACGGCGCGATGTTTGCGCCCAAGTACGTGGAGAACAAGCTGAAGTTCTTCCCGCACATCAAGGAGGCGGTGTGCTTCGGCGACCGCCGCGAGAAGGTCTGCGCCTTCATCAACATCGACTTCGAGGCCGTCGGCAACTGGGCCGAGCGCCGCAACCTGCCCTACGCCGGCTACACCGACCTGGCGCAGCGCGCCGAGGTCTACCAGCTGATGCTGGAATGCGTGGAGAAGGTCAACGCCGACCTCGCGCAGGACGAGCTGCTGGCCGGCAGCCAGATCAGCCGCTTCCTCGTGCTGCACAAGGAGCTGGATGCCGACGACGGCGAGCTGACGCGCACGCGCAAGGTCCGCCGCGGCGCCATTGCCGACAAGTACGGCGTGCTCATCGACGCGCTGTACGACGGCAAGGCCTCGCAGTACATCGAGACGCAGGTGAAGTTCGAGGACGGCCGCACGGCCCTGGTGGCGGCGGACCTGCGCATCGTCGAGGCGCGCACGTTCCCGGCGGTCAAGGGAGTCGCCGCATGAAGAAGATCGGCGACGTCATCCTCGACGTGAAGAACATCTCGCTGGCCTTCGGCGGCGTGAAGGCGCTGACGGACATCAGCTTCGACGTCCGCGAGCACGAGATCCGCGCCATCATCGGCCCCAATGGCGCCGGTAAGAGCTCGATGCTGAACTGCATCAACGGCGTCTACCAGCCGCAGCAGGGGGCGGTCACGCTGCGCGGCAAGACCTACCGCGGCATGAGCCCGCGCCAGGTGGCCGAGATGGGCGTGGCCCGCACCTTCCAGAACCTCGCGCTGTTCAAGGGCATGAGCGTGCTGGACAACATCATGACCGGCCGCAACCTGCGCATGAAGCGCGGCCTGTTCTGGCAGGCGCTGCACCTTGGCCCCGCGCGTCGGGAAGAGACCGAGCAGCGCGCGGCGGTGGAGCGCATCATCGACTTCCTCGAAATCCAGGCCTGGCGCAAGACGCCCGTCGGCCGCCTGCCCTACGGCCTGCAAAAGCGCGTGGACCTGGGCCGGGCCCTCGCCATGGAGCCTAGCCTGTTGCTGCTGGACGAGCCCATGGCCGGCATGAACGTGGAGGAGAAGCAGGACATGTGCCGCTTCATCCTCGACGTCAACGACGAGTTCGGCACGACCATCGTGCTGATCGAGCACGACATGGGCGTCGTCATGGACATCTCGGACCGCGTGGTGGTGCTGGACTACGGCAAGAAGATCGGCGACGGCACGCCGGACGAGGTGCGCGGCAACGCCGACGTGATCCGTGCCTATCTCGGTGGCGAGGCGCCCGGGCCGGCCGTGGCTGTGGCAGCGAAGCAGGCGGAGGTGGCGTGATGGGGCCGTTTCTCGAAACGCTGATCGGCGGCCTGATGGCCGGCATGCTGTATTCGCTGATCGCGCTGGGCTTCGTGCTCATCTTCAAGGCCAGCGGCGTCTTCAACTTCGCGCAGGGCGCGATGGTGCTGTTTGCCGCGCTGGCGATGGCGCGCTTCGCCGAGTGGCTGCCCAAGCTCACCGGCATGGACAGCAAGACGCTCATCAACGTGCTGGCGTTCGCCGGCGCGCTGGCGGTGATGGTGGTCGTGGCCTGGCTGGTGGAGCGGTTCGCGCTGTCGCGGCTTGTCAACCAGGAGGGCGTCACGCTGCTGATGGCCACGCTGGGCATCGCCTACCTGCTGGAAGGCGCCGGCCAGATGCTGTTCGGCAACGACATCTACAAGATCGACATCGGCCTGCCCAAGGACCCGATGTTCCTGTTGGAGCAGACCTTCCCCGGCGGCATCCTCGTCAGCAAGGAGGACCTGTACGCGGCGCTCATCGCGGCAGCGCTGGTGGCGGGCCTGAGCCTGTTCTTCCAGAAGACTGCCACCGGCCGCGCACTGCGCGCCGTGGCTGACGACCACCAGGCCGCGCAGAGCATCGGCATCCCGCTCTCAAGCATCTGGGTCATCGTCTGGAGCGTGGCCGGCTTCGTCGCGCTGGTAGCCGGGATGATCTGGGGCAGCAAGCTGGGTGTGCAGTTCTCGCTGTCGCTGGTGGCGCTCAAAGCCTTGCCGGTGGTGATCCTGGGCGGCCTCACCAGCGTGCCGGGCGCCATCGTCGGCGGGCTGCTGATTGGCGTGGGCGAGAAGCTGTCGGAGGCCTACCTGGGACCGGCGCTCGGTGGCGGCATCGAGTACTGGTTCGGCTATGTGCTGGTGCTCGGCGTGCTGTTGGTGCGGCCGCAGGGGCTCTTCGGCGAAAAGATCATTGATCGAGTCTGATGAACTTGCGGGACAGACCGCCCGAGCGAAGCGAGTAGCTCTGTCCTCAACTGACGAAGAACATGCTCTACAGAGAAAACGGCCAGTTCAAGACGACCTACCCGGCGGACAGCCAGATCCTGCCCATACGCCAGGACCGCATCGCGATGGCGCTGCTGCTGGCGGTGGCCTTCATCGTCGTGCCTGCGGCGTCCAGCGAGTACCTGCTGCGCGCCATCTTCATTCCCTTCCTCATCCTCAGCCTCGCCGCGCTGGGGCTCAACGTGCTGGTGGGCTACTGCGGCCAGATCTCGCTGGGCTCCGGCGCCTTCATGGCGGTGGGCGCCTACGTGGCCTACAACTGCCAGGCCCGGGTCGAAGGCATGCCGCTCATCGTGTCGCTGTTGGCCGGCGGGCTGGGCGCCACGGTGCTGGGCGTGGCGTTCGGCATCCCGTCGCTGCGCATCAAGGGCCTGTATCTGGCGGTGGCCACGCTGGCGGCGCAGTTCTTCGTGGACTGGGCCTGCCTGCGGCTGAAGTGGGTCACCAACGACTCGACTTCGGGCTCCGTCAGCGTCGCCAACCTGAACCTGTTCGGCGTGCCCATCGAGTCGCCGCAGTCGCGCTACCTGCTGTGCCTGGCGGTGGTGGTGCTGTTTGCGCTTGTCACCAAGAACCTCGTGCGCGGCCACATCGGCCGCTCGTGGATGGCCATGCGCGACATGGACGTCGCCGCCGCCGTCATCGGCATCCGGCCCATGCACGCCAAGCTCAGCGCGTTCGCCGTCAGCAGCTTCATCATCGGCGTGGCCGGCGCGCTGTGGGGTTTCGTGCACCTGGGCTCGTGGGAGCCGGCGGCGTTCGGCATCAACCGCTCGTTCGACCTGCTGTTCATGGTCATCATCGGCGGTTTGGGCTCCATCTCGGGCGCCTTCTTCGGCGCGGCCTTCATCGTCGTGCTGCCGCTGCTGCTGGACAAGCTGCCCTACTGGACCGGCCTGCCGATGGACACCGCCACCGCCTCGCATCTGGCGCTGATGATCTTCGGCGCCCTCATCGTGTTCTTCCTCATCAAGGAACCGCACGGCCTCGCGCGACTCTGGGCCACGGCCAAGGAGAAGCTGCGCCTCTGGCCTTTCCCGCATTGATGCGCATTGATCCGCATTGATCCTCACTGACCACAACGACGACAGGAGACAACGCTCATGAAGACCTTCATCACGTGCGCGGCGCTGGCCGCTTTGCAGTTGTTCGCGGCGCCCGCCGCGATGGCCCAGGCCAAGGAGCAGTTCTTCCCGTTGCTGGTCTACCGCACCGGCCCGTACTCGCCCAACGGCACACCGTGGGCGAACGGCAAGCAGGACTACATCAAGCTCATCAACGCCCGCGATGGCGGCGTCAACGGCGTCAAGCTCACGTTCGAGGAATGCGAGACCGGCTACGCCACCGACAAGGGCGTGGAGTGCTACGAGCGGCTCAAGGGCAAGGGCGCCACGCTGTTCGACCCGCAGGCCACCGGCATCACGTTCGCGCTGACCGACAAGGTGCCGGGCGACAAGATCCCGCTCATCACGCTGGGCTACGGCCTGTCGGCGTCGGCCGACGGCGGCGTGTTCGCGTGGAACTTCCCGCTGATGGGCAGCTACTGGACGGCGGCCGACGTGTTGATCCAGCACCTGGGCAAGAAGGAGGGCGGGCTGGACAAGCTCAAGGGCAAGAAGATCGCGCTGGTCTACCACGACAGCCCGTTCGGCAAGGAACCCATCCCGCTGCTGGACGAGCGCCAGAAGATGCACGGCTTCGAGCTCATCAAGATCCCGGTCACCGCGCCGGGCGTGGAGCAGAAGAGCGCCTGGCTGCAGGTGCGCCAGGCGCGGCCCGACTACGTGCTGCTGTGGGGCTGGGGCGTCATGAACTCCACCGCGCTGAAAGAGGCCCAGGCCACCGGCTATCCGCGCGAGAAGATGTATGGCGTCTGGTGGTCGGGCGCAGAACCCGACGTGAAGGACGTGGGCGAAGGCGCCAAGGGCTACAACGCGCTGAACCTCAACACCTCGGGCCAGAGCCCGAAGGTCATCCAGGACATCCTGAAGCTGGTGCACGACAAGGGCCAGGGCACCGGCCCGAAGGAGGAGGTGGGCTCGGTGCTGTACACACGCGGCCTGGTCATCCAGGCCTTGGCCGTGGAGGCCGTGCGGCGCGCGCAGGAGCGCTTCGGTAAGGGCAAGGTCATGACCGGCGAGCAGGTGCGCTGGGGCCTGGAGAACCTGGCGCTGGACGACAAGAAGCTGGCCGCGCTGGGCCTGACCGGCGTCATCCGCCCCATCAGCACCAGCTGCACGGACCACCAGGGCTCCACGTCCGTGCGCGTGCACACCTGGGACGGCAAGCAGTGGAACTTCAGCTCCGACTGGTACCAGGCCGATGACCAGATCCTCAAGCCCATGGTGAAGGCCGCGGCCGACAAGTACGCGAGCGAGAAGAAGATCACCCGCCGCACGCCCGCCGAATGCCAGAGCTGACCCGCTGCGCGGCTCAGCTCTTCGAGCTGGTAACGCCCCGCTCCCACCCCTTCCCCGCCCTCCGAGAGGGCGGGGTGCTGAAGCCCCACCCCTGGCCCCTCCCCCGCGGGGAGGGGCACTGACCGCGAGAACGTCCATGCTGATCAGAGAGTTGCCATGACTGCACCCCTCCTCAACGTCAACGGCATCGAGGTCATCTACAACCACGTGATCCTCGTGCTCAAGGGCGTGAGCCTGCAGGTGGCCGAGGGCCAGGTGGTGGCCTTGCTGGGCGGCAACGGCGCCGGCAAGACCACCACGCTGCGGGCCGTGTCCAACCTGCTGGAGGGCGAGCGCGGCGAGGTCACCAAGGGCAGCATCGAGCTGCGCGGCGAGCGCATCGAGAAGCTGTCGACGGCGGGCATGGTGGAGCGCGGTGTCGTGCAGGTCATGGAGGGGCGCCACTGCTTCGCGCACCTGACCATCGAAGAGAACCTGATGACCGGCGCCTACACGCGCAAGGACGGCCGCGCCGCCGTGGCGGCCACGCTGGAGAAGGTCTACGCCTATTTCCCGCGGCTCAAGACGCGCCGCACCAGCCAGGCCGCCTACACGTCGGGTGGCGAGCAGCAGATGTGCGCCATCGGCCGCGCGCTGATGGCCAACCCGAAGATGGTGTTGCTGGACGAGCCGTCCATGGGCCTGGCGCCGCAGATTGTCGAGGAGGTGTTCGAGATCGTGCGCGACCTCAACGCCAAGGAGCGCACCACCTTCCTGCTCGCCGAGCAGAACACCAGCATGGCGCTGCGCTACGCCGACTACGGCTACATCCTGGAGAACGGCCGCGTCGTCATGGACGGCGCCGCTGCCGCGCTGCGCGAGAACGAGGACGTCAAGGAGTTCTACCTCGGCGTCGGCGGGGAAGGGCGGCGCAGCTTCAAGGACGTCAAGAGCTACAAGCGCAGGAAGAGGTGGCTTGCATGAGCGACGACTCGTGGGACATCGCGCCCCCGCCGTTCAACGCGGATGCGGCGCTGCAGACGATGAAGCGCTTCGTGCGCGACCAGCGCGTGCTGGCCGAGCGTGGCGGCGCGTGGATGCTGGGCGCCGATGCGGTGCTGAAGCTGGCCGTCGACGGCGCGGCGGTCACCGTGCAACTTGCCAAACGCCCGGCGCGCACCCCCGAGTGGGACACGTTCACGCTGAAGGCGCCCACCGACGCGCGCAAGCTGCAGGACGAGATCAAACGCCGCCTGACGCGCTGGAAGGACGACGAGTGACGGCGGCGTTCTACGACGCGCTGGAGGCGCGCGATCCGGCCGAGCGGGAGGCCGCGTTGATGGCCGCGCTGCCGCTGCAGGTAGCCCACGCGCAGGCCAGCAGCCCGGCTTACGGGGAGTTGCTGGCGGGCATCGATGCCGCCGCCATCACGTCGCGCGCCGCGCTGGCCACGCTGCCGCTGACGCGCAAGAGCAGCCTGGCGGCCGCGCAGTCGGCCCGGCGTTCGCTGCGCCTGGGCGGCTTCGCGGCCGGTGCGCCGCGGCGCATCTTCCAGTCTCCCGGGCCGCTGTACGAGCCCGAACCGGACGCGGACGGCGTGGACCCCTGGCGCGTCATCCGGGCGCTGCATGCGGCCGGCATCCGTGCGGGCCAGCTCGCGCATGTCAGCTTCAGCTATCACCTGACGCCGGCCGGCGCCATGATGGAAGCCGGTCTGCGCGCGCTGGGCGCGGCCAGCTTCCCCGGCGGCGTTGGCAACACCGAGCTGCAGCTGCAGGCCATGCTGGACCTGCAACCCGAGGCCTACGCCGGCACGCCCAGCTTCCTGCGCATCCTGCTGGAGAAGGCCGCCGAGGCCGGCCATGCCTTGCCGTCGCTGAAGCGGGCGCTCGTCAGCGGCGAGGCCTGCCCGCCGCCGCTCGTGGCCTGGTTCGCCGAGCGCGGCGTGGACGCCTATCAGTGCTACGCCACGGCCGACCTGGGCCTCATCGCCTACCAGACCGCGGCGCGCGACGGGCTGGTGGTGGACGAGGGCGTCATCGTCGAGATCGTGCGCCCGGGCTCGGGCGAGCCGCTGCCCGACGGCGAGGTGGGCGAGGTGGTCGTGACGACGCTGTCGCCCGGCTATCCGCTGATCCGCTTCGCCACCGGCGACCTGTCCGCCGTGATGCCTGGTGCCAGCCCTTGCGGCCGCACCAACCAGCGGCTGCGCGGCTGGCTGGGGCGGGCCGACCAGTCGGCCAAGGTGCGCGGCATGTTCGTGCATGCGGGCCAGGTGGCCGACCTCGTCAAGCGCCACCCCGAGGTGCGGCGCGCGCGCCTTGTCGTCAGCGGCGAGCTGGCGCAGGATCAGGTCGTGCTGCAGGTGGAAATGTGGAAACCCACAACCCCGGCGCCCGTGGAAAGCCTGATGCTGACCGCCCGTGACCTCACCAAACTGCGGGTTGAGATAGAACTGCTGCCGGAGGGCAGCCTGCCCAACGACGGCAAACTCATCGAAGACCGTCGCTAACCGCTGGAGACATCGATGCGCACCTCATTCAAGCTGGCCGCCAGCCTGCTCGCCACCCTGGCCGCCTTGCCTGCCCTGGCCGAGTACCCGGACAAGCCCATCACGCTGGTCGTGCCGTTCACCGCCGGCGGCCCCACCGACAAGGTCGGCCGGGACCTGGCCGAGGCGCTGCGCAAGCCGCTGGGCGCCACCATCATCATCGAGAACGTCGGCGGCGTCGGCGGCACGCTGGGCGCCAACAAGGTGGCCAAGGCGTCGCCGGACGGCTACACGCTGCTGCTGCACCACATCGGCATCGCCAGCGCCACAGCGCTGTACCGCACGCTGCCGTACAAGACGCTGGAGGACTTCGAGTACCTGGGCATGGTCAACGAAGTGCCGATGACGCTGATCGGTCGCCCCGACCTGCCGGCCAACAGCTATGCCGACCTCGCCAAGTGGATGGCGGCCAACAAGGGCAAGATCAACCTGGCCAACGCCGGCGTGGGCTCGGCCTCGCACCTGTGCGGGCTGCTGTTCCAGCAGGCCGTGCAGATCGACATGACCACCGTGCCCTACAAGGGCACCGCGCCGGCCATGAACGACCTGCTGGGCAGCCAGGTCGACATCATGTGCGACCAGACCACCAACACCACCGGGCAGATCGAGTCCGGCAAGGTCAAGGCCTTCGCCGTCATGTCGTCCAAGCGGCTGACCAGCGGCGCGCTCGCCAAGCTGCCGACGGCCGACGAGTCCGGCCTGAAAGGCTTCAACCTGACGATCTGGCACGGCCTGTATGCGCCCAAGGGCACGCCCAAGGCGGTGCTGGACAAGGTCAACACGGCGCTGCGCGCGGCGCTGAAGGATGCCGACTTCCAGAAGCGCCAGGCGGCGCTGGGTGCGGTCATCGTGGCCGACGGCCGCGTTGCCCCGGCCGAGCACAAGAAGTTCGTCGAGGCCGAGATCAACAAGCTGGGCCCCGTCATCAAGGCGGCCGGCATCTACGCCGACTGAAGCCGGTGCGGCGCCCCTGTCCAGGGGCCGAACGAACAGGGGCTCGCGCCCCTGTTTTCATTGGGCGTTGATCTTGTCGACCACCAGCCGGTGCTCGTCGTCCAGCACCCACACGTCCTCGTAGTCCACCTCGAAGAGATGGCCGTCCGGGTCGGTGAAGTAGCCGGCCACGCCCCAGTGCGTGCGGGTGGCGGGCTTCACGAGCCGGCCGCCGGCGGCGACGGCGCGAGCGAGGATGGCCGGCACCTCGTCGGGCGTCTTTGCGATGTGGATCAGCCCCACGCCCGCGAAGCCGGTGCCGTGCGGTGAATCGAACTGCGCGTCCTTCGCGAAGTCCGCGCGCGAGATCAGGCACAGCGCGTAGCCGCCCAGGTCGAACTTGACGAAGCCGTCGTTGCCGGTGGGGGACCGCTGCCAGCCCAGCGCCTCGTAGAACGCCGCCGAGCGCGCCACGCTGTCCACCCCCAGCAGCACGAGATGCAGCCGCTGGCTGGGTGGCAGCGCGGACGTGGTTTCGAAGACGGTTCCAACGGGTTGATCCAGCATCGCTTGCGTGAGGTGGGTTGGCGAAGGCGCCGATGCTAGCCACACCCGCCGCGGCCGAGCAGCAGCCGGCGCACCGCTGGTGCCAGGTGTTGCCACAGCGCTGGCTGCAGGCCTCGCACCGCCTGTCGACGGCGGTCCACGGCAGCTGCCGGCCGGGTAAACACGCTGTTGACGCGATCCGGCCGCGTCGACAAAATGCCGTGTAAACGTTTACATGACGTCGGCAGGTGCAAGCCCAGCCGACCCTGCGGATGAGACAACCGTTCCCGCCCGGCTTCCTGTGGGGCTGCGCCACCTCTGCCTACCAGATCGAAGGCTCGCCGCTGGCCGACGGCGCCGGCGTGAGCAACTGGCATCGCTTCGTGCGCACGCCGGGCCGCGTGCTGGGCGGCGACACGGGCGACGTCGCCTGCGACCACTACCGCCGCATGAAGGACGACGTCGCGCTGATGCGCGCGCTGGGCCTGACGGCCTACCGTTTCAGCATCGCTTGGAACCGCGTCATGCCCGACGGCCGCGGCCGCGTGAACGCCGCCGGCCTGGGTTTCTACGAGCGGCTCGTGGACGAACTGCTGGCCGCCGGCATCACGCCGATGGCCACGTTGCACCACTGGGACCTGCCCGCCGCGCTGGACGACCGCGGCGGCTGGCTCAACCCCGACATGCCCGGCTGGTTCGCCGACTACGCGCAGGTCTGCTTCAACGCGCTGGACGACCGCGTGCCGCTGTGGGCCACGCTCAACGAGCCCTGGGTCATCGCCGACCAGGGCTTTGTGCACGGTGCGCTGGCGCCCGGGCACAAGAGCGCCTTCGAGGCCGCCATCGTCGCGCACCGGCTGATGCAGGCGCATGCCGCGGCCGTGCAGGCCTACCGCGCGATCGGCCGCCACCGCATCGGCCTCGTTGTCAACATCGAGCCCAAGCACGTGGCTGCCGACGCCACCGACGCCGACCGCCACGCCGCGCGCCTGGCCGACGCGTACATGAACCGCCAGTACCTCGACCCCGCGCTGCTGGGCAGCTACCCGGACGAGCTGCGCGAGGTCTTCGGCGAGGCCTGGCCCGACTGGCCGGCTGCCGAGGTCGAGGCGCTGAAGACCCCCGTCGACTTCCTCGGCCTGAACTACTACACCCGCGCCGTCGTGCGCCACGACGCCAGGGCCTGGCCGGTGCCTGCCGCGCCGCAGCGCCAGCCGGGTGGCATCTACACCGAGACCGGCTGGGAGCTGCACCCGCAGAGCCTGGCCGACACGCTGGTCTGGATGCACGAGCGCTACGGCGGCCTGCCGCTGTATGTCACCGAGAACGGCGCGGCCTTCTACGACCCGCCCACCGCCATCGCCGGCGAGGTCAATGACCCGCTGCGCGTGCACTACCTGCGCACCCACATCGCCGCCGTGCAGGACGCCATCGCGCGCGGCGCCGACGTGCGCGGCTACTGCGCCTGGTCGCTGTTCGACAACCTCGAGTGGGCGCTGGGCTATGCCAAGCGCTTCGGCCTCGTGCATGTGGACTTCCAGACGCTGCAGCGCACGCCCAAGGCCAGCGCGCGCTTCTATGCTGAGGTCATCGCCGCCCACGGCGCCAATCTCTGAGAACAAGATGACGGCTTCTCCCGCCACGATCAAGGATGTCGCCCGCGTCGCCGGCGTGTCGGTCGCCACGGTCTCGCGCGCGCTCAACGGCGCCGAGAACGTGCTGCCTCACACCCGCCAGCGCATCCTCGACGTCGCCCGTGAACTGCGCTATTCGCCGTCGGGCGCCGCGCGCAGCCTCATCACGCGCCGCACCGACACCATCGGCGCGCTGCTGCCCGACCTGCACGGCGAGTTCTTCTCGGAGCTCATCCGCGGCATCGACCAGGCGGCCCGCGCGCGCGGCCTGCACCTGCTGCTGTCCAGCTCGCACGACGACGCGAGCGAGGCCGCCGCGGCGCTGCGCGCGATGAACGGGCGCGTGGACGGGCTGGTCGTCATGTCGCCGCATGCCGATGACGACTTCCTGTCGCAGAACCTGCCGCCGTCGCTGCCCACCGTGCTGCTGAACTCCGGCGTGCGCGAGCCCTCGCAGCGCGTCTTCGCCGTCGACAACTTCGGCGGTGCGCGCGAGATGACGGAGCACCTGGTGCGCAGCGGTCGCCGACGCATCGCCTTCCTGGGCGGCCCGGCCGCCAACTTCGAGGCCCGCGAGCGCGAGCGCGGCTACCGCGCGGGGCTGCCGGCCGGCGCCCGGCCCTGGCTCATCGAAGGCGATTTCTCGGAGGCCGGTGGCGAGCGCGCCGGCGCCCACCTGCTGGGCCTGGCGGCTGCCGAGCGGCCTGATGCCGTCTTCGCCGCCAACGACATCATGGCCATCGGCCTGCTGGGCGCCCTGCAGGCTGGCGGCGTGCGCGTGCCCGAGGACATCGCCGTCGCCGGCTTCGACGACATCCCCGTCGCGCGCTACATCAGCCCCGCACTCACCACCATGCGCGTGCCCATTGCCGCGCTGGGCAGCCAGGCGCTGGACGCGCTGGCCACCGCCCTCGACGGCTCCGCACCGGCCGGCCCGGCCGGTGCCACCGTCATGCCCGTGCAGCTCGTCGTGCGCCGCTCCTGCGGCTCGCGGCCCTGAGACCCGTCCATTCGCACAACACAACAGGAGACAAGGACATCATGAGCACGCATCGCCCCCGCACCCCCTGGCGTCGCCACGCGCTGGCCTCGGCTGCCGCCACCGTTCTGTTCGCATTCGCCGGCGCCGCGTCGGCGCAGACCTCCAACGCCACCGTGCGTGGCAGCATCACCGCCGCCGGCGCTGCGGCCCCGGCAGGCACGGACGTCGTCGCCGTCAACAAGGCCAACGGCAACACCTACCGTACCAAGACACTGCCGGACGGCAGCTACGTGCTGGCGGGCCTGAACCCGGGCACCTACGAGGTGCGTGTCGCCGGCGCGGCCAGCGGCAGCGTCATCACGCTGTCGGTGGGCCAGAACGCCACCGTCGATCTCGCCAGCGGCACCGCGCAGCTGGGCACCGTGGTCGTCGAAGGCAGCTCGGCGCGCCAGGGCGTCATCGACTCGCAGGTGGGCACCACGGTCTCCAACAAGATGATCGAGGCCATCCCCCAGGCGTCGCGCAATTTCCTGTCGGCGGCCGACTTTGCACCGGGCGTGCGCTTCGACACCGACCCGGGCGGCAACACGCGGCTGCGCGGTGGCTCGCAGAACATCGACTCCGTCAACGTCTTCATCGATGGCGTCGGCCGCAAGAACAACATCCTGCGCGGCGGCGTGAGTGGCCAGGACACCAGCCAGGGCAACCCCTTCCCGCAGGCCGCCATCGCCGAGTACCGCGTGCTGACGCAGAATTACAAGGCCGAGTTCGACCAGGTGTCCAGCGTGGCCATCGCTGCAGTCACCAAATCCGGCACCAACGAAACGCATGGAAACGTTTACGCCAACCGCACGGGCAGCAACTGGACATCGCTGAGCCCCATCCAGGAGCGTGACAAGGCCAACAAGATCGAGCCGCCGTCGTACAAGCAGATCGAGGCCGGCTTCAGCATCGGCGGCGCGATCAAGAAGGACGCGCTGCACTACTTCCTCGCCTACGACGGCAAGCAGCTCGAGAAGCCGCGCCAGCTGACGGCGATGAACCTCGACAAATACCCCGGCAGCCCCGGGCTGATCCCGTCCATCGCGGCACAGCAGGGCTCGTTCAAGGGCGAGTTCAAGGAACACCTGCTGTTCGGCAAGCTGTCGGCCGAGATCGACGACCGCCAGCGGCTGGACCTGTCGATGACGCTGCGCCGGGAAACCAGCTACTCCGTCGACGGCGACCGCTTCGCGCCCAGCACGGCCATCAACAACCAGAACAAGGAGTCGCGCGTCGACTTGAAGCACGAGTACGCCGCCGACCGCTGGCTCAACGAGGCCCGCATCGGCTGGGAGCGCACGCAGTGGAATCCGCAGTCGGACGCCGTCGACCCGCAGGTCCGCTACAAGTACTCGCCGACGGACCGCATCAACAACGTCCAGGACATCTTCTTCGTCGGCGGCTCGCCCAATGCGCAGGACAGGCGCCAGAGTGGCGTTTACCTGAAGGACGACTTCACCTACACCGCGATCAGCGGCCACGTCATCAAGGCCGGCGCGCAGTTCAAGGCCATGAAGTACGACCTCAGCGGCACCGCCTTCCGCGTGCCGACCATCGAGACGGTGCTGAACACGACCACCGGCCAGCCCTACTACAACGGCCTGGCCTGCACCGGCACCAACGTCAGCAGCTCGGGCCTGTCCAGCGACCAGTGCAACATCCGCCTCGCCATCCCCACCGCGTCGGCCAACTTCAAGAACAACCAGTACGGCGTCTACCTGCAGGACGACTGGAAGGTCACGAAGCAGCTGGAGCTCAATGTCGGCGCGCGCTGGGACTATGAAGACAACATGCTGAACAACAGCTATGCGACGCCGGCCGACCGCATCGCGATGCTGAACGCGCCGGACGGCCGCACCGTCGACGGCATCACCGCGCCCCCCGGCCAGACCTACGCACAGACGCTGGCCAAGGCCGGCATCAACATTGCCGACTACATCTCCACCGGCAGCTCGCGCAAGGCTTACAAGGGCGCTTTCGCGCCGCGCCTGGGCGGCTCCTTCGACGTGCTGGGCAACAAGGCCACCGTCATCTACGGCGGCTGGGGCCGCAGCTACGACCGCAAGATGGCCAACAACGCGCTGGACGAGCTGCAGAAGAACGCCGCGCCCAACGGCGAGACGTGGATGATCAAGAACGACTTCAAGATGCCCTACGCCGACCAGATGAGCCTGGGCCTGCGCCAGGCGCTGGGCGCGTGGAATGCCGACATCGCCGTGTCCAAGGTCCATGCCAAGAACCAGTTCATCTGGTTCCTCGGCAACCGCGACCCCAACGGCGGCTTCGGCAACACCAATGCACTGGATCCGCTGTGGGGCGGCGCGCCGCGCAACTACGGCTCGCTGATCCTGGGCACCTTCGCTGGCGAGAACAAGGCCACCAGCCTGTTCCTGTCGCTGGAGAAGCCCTACACGCAAGCCAGCGGCTGGAGCATGACCGTCGCTTACACCTACACCGACGCCAAGACCACCAACCACGAATGGTCGGACGACATCTTCGACTGGGCCTACGGCAAGTCCACCTACGGTTTCAACCCCAGCAAGGATGCCGAGAAGCACCGCCTCGTCGTGGGCGGCTTGCTCGACAAGCTGCCCTGGGACCTGCAGCTCTCCGGCAAGCTGACGCTGGGCGACGGCCAGCCACGCCGCGTGCCCGACTGCCACACCGGCTTCTCAGGCCCCACGGGCTGCCGCGCCGTGGCCCGCGGCTCCGACACCTTCAAGCAGCTGGACCTTGCGCTGGCGAAGAACTTCAAGGTCTATGGCGGCGAACTGCAGGTGCGGCTGGACGTGCTGAACCTCTTCAACACGGCCAACTGGGGCTACTACAACGACTGGGTCGGCGGCCCCTCCACGCCGCCGAAGAACGCGCTGGGCGGCGACAACCCCGACTTCGACACCCGCACCGGCGTCCGCGGCACGATGCGGCAGTTCAAGCTGGGCGCAAGTTACTCGTTCTAACTCTGCAAGCCACGGGGCCGGTCTGGGCCGGCTCCCACAATCGCCATTGCCATGGAATCTCTGACTCGCCGCGCCCTGCTGTCGCACGGCGCCGGCCTTGCACTGGCCGGTGCACTGCCGGCCTGGGCGCAGGAGCCGTCTGCCGACGCCTTCCTCGCCGACCTCGAACGCCGCACCTTCGACTTCTTCTGGGAGACGACCGATGCGAAGACGGGCCTGGCGCCCGACCGCTGGCCCACGCCGTCGTTCGCGAGCATCGCGGCCGTCGGCTTCGCGCTCAGCGCCTATCCCGTCGGCGTGGCGCGCGGCTACATCACGCGCACCCAGGCACGCGACCGCACGCTCACCACGCTGCGCTTCTTCGCCAACCTGCCGCAAGGCCCGGGCAGGACCGGCGTGGCCGGCCACAAGGGATTCTTCTATCACTTCCTCGACATGAAGGAAGGCCTGCGCTTCGGGCGCTGCGAACTGTCGACGGTGGACACCGCGCTGCTGCTGATGGGCGCGCTGCATGCGCAGAGCTTCTTCGACGGCGACTCGCCCGAAGAAGCCAGCATCCGCAGCCTCGTCGATGAGCTGTACGGCCGCGTCGACTGGGCCTGGGCGCAGGTTCGCCCGCCGTCCATCGGCCACGGCTGGACGCCCGAGAAAGGCCATATCGCCAGCGACTGGAAGGGCTACAACGAGGCCATGATGGTCTACCTGCTCGCGCTGGGCTCGCCCACGCGAGCGGTCAAGCCCGAGGCCTACGACGCCTGGCTCAGCACCTACGACGCGCACAGCTGGGGCGAAAGCCACGGCCAGACCTTCCTGCGCTTCCCGCCGCTGTTCGGCCACCAGTTCACGCACTGCTGGGTGGACTTCCGCGGCATCCGCGACCGCTACATGGCGGCCAAGGGCCTGGACTACTTCGAGAACTCGCGCCGCGCCACCTACGCGCAGCAGGCCTACGCCGCCGCCAACCCGCTGGGCTGGCAGGGCTACAGCGCCGAGGTCTGGGGCGTCACCGCCAGCGACGGCCCGGCCGACATCACGCTGCCCTACCGCACGACCAACGGCAAGCTGGAGAAGCGCCGCTTCATCAGCTACGCGGGCCGCGGCATGGGCGAGCACGACGATGGCACGCTGGCGCCCTACGGCGCGGGCAGCTCCATCACGTTCGCGCCCGAGATCGTCGTGCCGGCGTTGATGGCCATCAAGCAGCGCTACCCGCACACCTGGGGCCGCTACGGCTTCTGGGACGCCTTCAACCCCAGCTTCAACTATCCCGACGTGAAGCTCACGCACGGCCGCATCGAGCCCGGCAAGGGCTGGGTGGACACCGACATGCTGGGCATCGACCAGGGCCCGCTGCTGGCCATGATGGGCAACCACCGCGGCGAGCTGATCTGGCGCGCGATGCGCAAGAACGCCCACCTCGTGCGCGGCCTGAAGCGCGCGGGCTTCTCGGGCGGCTGGCTGGGCTGATGCAGCGTCGCCGGCTGCTCACCGCTGCGGTTGCCGCGCCGCTGGCCGGCTGCAACCGCGACCGCGGCGCCACCACGCTGCGCTTCTGGGCCATGGGGCGGGAGGCCGAGGTCGCGGCCGAGCTGATCGCGGGCTTCGAGCGCGAGCGCCCCGGCGTGCGCGTCAAGGTGGAGCAGCTGCCGTGGACGGCCGCGCACGAGAAGCTGCTGACCGCGTTCGCCGGTGATGCGACACCCGACCTCGCCCAGGTCGGCAACACCTGGCTGCCCGAGATGCAGGCGCTGGGCGCGCTGGAGCCGCTGGAGCCGTGGCTCGCGCGCACGCCGGCGCTGCAGGCGAGCGATTACTTCGACGGCATCTGGGCCACCAACGCGCCGGCCGGCCAGCGCGTGGGCCTGCCTTGGTACGTGGATACGCGGCTGCTGTTCGTGCGCCACGACCTGCTGGCCCGGGCGGGCATTCCGCGCGTGCCGCAGAACTGGAGCGAATGGCGCGCCGCGCTGGCACGCCTGCGCGAGCACGGCATGGCCACACCGCTGCTGCTGCCTACCAACGAGTTCGAGCCGCTGCTGGCGCTGGCGCTGCAGCAGCCCGCCGAGGTGCTGCGCGAGGGCGGGCGCTTCGGCAACTTCTCGTCGGAAGACTTCCGCCGCGCTTTGGGCTTCTACGCCGAGCGCTTCGCGCGCGGTGACGCGCCGGGCCTCACCAACAACCAGGTCGCCAACGTGTGGCAGGAGTTCGGCCGCGGCACGTTCGCGTTCTACATCTCCGGCCCCTGGAACATCGGCGAGTTCAAGCGCCGCCTGCCGGCCGACCTGGCCGATGCGTGGAGCACCGCCGAGCTGCCCGGCCCCGACGGGCTGGGCGCGTCCATCGCCGGCGGTGCCAGCCTGGCGATGTTCAAGCGCTCGCGCCACAAGCCAGAAGCGTGGGCGCTCATCAGCTACCTGAGCCGGCCCGACGTGCAGCAGCAGTTCTACCGCCTCACCGGCGACCTGCCGCCGCGCCGCAGCACCTGGGCCATGCCGCTGGACGGTGGCGCCACGCTGGCCGAGGACCGCCACGCCGCGGCCTTCCGCCGCCAGCTGGAGCGCGTGCGGCCCACGCCCGCCGTGCCCGAGTGGGAGCGCATCGCCAACGAGATGCAGCTGGCCGCGGCGCGTGTCGTGGGCGGCCGCGACAGCATCGACGTCGCCGTGCGCGGCCTGGATGCGCGCGTGGACGGCATCCTGGAAAAGCGCCGCTGGATGCTGGATCGGGCGTCGTCATGAGACACGGTCGTCGCGAATCCCTCGCCGCCTGGGCCTTCGCCGCCCCGGCGTTGATCGTCATCGCGCTGTTCTTCGGCGTGCCCGTATTCGCCGGCCTGGCGCTGAGCCTGACCGACTTCGACATCTACGCCCTTGCCGACCTGCGCAACCTGCGCTGGCAGGGCTGGGACAACTACGTCCACGTGCTGAGCCTGCCGCTGTTCTGGCAGGCACTGGGCAACACCGCCTACTTCGTCGTGCTGGGCGTGCCGCTGTCCATCGCGCTGTCGCTGGCCGCGGCCGTGCTGCTGCAGAGCAGGCTGGTGCGCTTCAAGCCGCTGCTGCGCACGGCGCTGTTCGCGCCCGTCGTCACCACGCTGGTGGCGGTGGCCGTCATCTGGCGTTACCTCTTCCACGTGAAGTACGGCCTCGTGAACTACGCGCTGCAGTCCTTCGGCGTCGACCCCATCGACTGGCTGGGCGATCCGCACTGGTCCATGCCCACCATCATCGGCTTCGCCGCGTGGAAGAACTTCGGCGGCAACATGATCATCTTCATCGCCGCGCTGCAGGCCGTGCCGCACGACCTGTACGAAGCCGCGCGGCTGGACGGCGCGAAGTCGTGGGCGCAGTTCCGCCACATCACGTTGCCCGGCATCGCGCCGACGCTGCTGATGGTCACCATCCTGACGACGGCCGGTTACTTCCAGCTGTTCGCCGAGCCCTACGTGATGACGCAGGGCGGCCCGCTGCAGAGCACGGTCAGCGTGCTTTACCTGATGTACGACGAAGGCTTCAAGTGGTGGAACCTGGGCCTGGCCTCGGCCGTGGCCTTCGTGCTGTTCGTCATCATCGTCGCCGTCAGCAAGGGGTTGATCGCGCTGCAGCGGCGGTGGATGGGGGAGGGCGCATGAAGCGCGTGCTCGTCAATGCGCTGTTGTGGCTGTTTGCGGCGCTGGCGATCTTTCCGCTGGTGTGGATGGTCTGCGTGTCGCTGATGCCGGCCGGCAGCGCCTCCACGCTGCCGCCACCGTTGCTGCCGCACGAGCCCACGCTGGTGCACTACCGCGCGCTGCTGGGCGACGGCGGGCTGAAGCGCGCTTTCGTCAACAGCCTGGGGCTGGCGGTGGTCAGCACGCTGGTGTCGGTGAGCTTTAACACGCTGGCGGGCTACGCGTTCGCCAAGCTGCGCTTCAAGCACCGCGAGCGCGTGTTCGGGCTGCTGATCGCGGCGCTGGTCATCCCGGGTCAGGTGGCCATGCTGCCGTTGTTCCTGATGCTGAAGAGCATGGGGCTGGTGAACACGTGGATGGGCGTGCTGATCCCCGGCATGGCGGGCATCTTCGGCATCTTCCTGGTGCGGCAGTACGCGCGCGGCGTGCCGGATGAGCTGCTGGACGCGGCGCGGCTGGACGGCGCCGGCGAGTGGCGCATCTTCTGGAACATCGTGCTGCCGACGCTGAAGCCGGTGCTGGTCACGCTGGCGGTGTTCGCGTTCCTCGGCAGCTGGAACGACTTCATGTGGCCGTTGATCGTGCTGACCGACGGCGACCTGCACACGTTGCCGGTGGCGCTGGCCGCGTTGTCACGGGAGCATGTGCAGGACAGCGAACTGATGATGGCCGGCGCGGTCATCACGGTGCTGCCGGTGCTGCTGTTGTTCGTGGCGTTGCAGCGGTATTACATGCAGGGGTTGTTGATGGGGAGTGTGAAGTGAACGCGTGTGCTTCGCGCTGCTTCGGGTTGGTGGCCAGTGACGTGCCGGGAGTTCGCCCCGGCGGGCGACCTACTTTCTTGCACGCGCAAGAAAGTAGGCAAAGAAAGCGCCCCTGCAAAACCGCCCCTGCGGGGTTCCCTGCGATGCTCGAAGCCCAGGGCCCGCGCAGAACTCCCTCCGCTACGCTCCGGTCAAACAGCTGCGCGGAGTCAGTTCTTGAAGCGAGCTTCGCTCGCGCCCTGGGCTTCTGCGCTTCTCGGCGGTTTAGAAGGGGAGACCCCAAAACAGCCGAACAGCCAACAGCCAAACCCGCACGCCGGCTGGCGCCGGCTGTTTTGTGTGCCCCCTTGAGCACCGCCGAGGAACGCAAGCCCCGAAGCCCGCGAGCGCAGCTCGCCTCGACAACTGACTCACGACGACTGTTCGAGCAGAGCGTAGCGGCGCGAGTTCGGCGTGGGGCTTCGGGGCTTGCGGTCCTCGGGCACCCGAGCGAAGCGAGGGCGGTGCGGTCGGGGGTCGTTTCTTTGCTTACTTTCTTGTCGACACAAGAAAGTAGGTCGCCCGCCGGGGCGAACTCCCGGCACCACTCGTCGCAGAAGGCCGCCGCAACGTGAAACATCTCCTCCTCACGCTGCTGCTCGCGGTCACTCAGCTGACGCACGCCGCCGTCCTCGACGACATGAAGGACGCCACCCCCTGGCAGGCCACCGCCTCTGACCAGGTGAAAGCGTCCGTCCGCCGTGATGCCAAAGACGACAGCCTCTGCCTCGACTACGACTTCGCCGGCGTCTCCGGCTACGCCGTGCTGCGCCGCGAGCTGCCGCTGGACTGGCCCGCCGACTTCGCGCTGACGACCCCGCTCAAGGGCCGCGGTGCCGGCAACGACGTGCAGATCAAGCTCGTCGACGCCAGCGGCGACAACGTCTGGTGGATCAACCGCCCCGCCTTCGACCTGCCCGACACCCTCACCGAGCAGCGCTTCAAGCGCCGCCACGTCACGTTCGCCTGGGGCCCGACGCCGGAGCGCACGCTCAGGCGCAGCCAGTTCATCGAGTTCGTTGTTGTCGCGGGCCAGAAAAGCCGCGGCGGCGGCGGCACGCTGTGCGTCGGCGCGCTGGGCCTGGAGCCGCGCGAGCCGGCACCTGCCAGCTGGCCGGCGCCCAAGCGCACGCGCGGCGCCGGCGAGATCACGCTGGACTTCCACACGCTGCGTGAGTTCAACGGCCTGTGGTTTGCCAGCGGCTCGCCCACGCGCGTCGAGGTGTCGGACGACAACCGGCGCTGGAAGCTGCTGTCCGCGCGCCCGGCCCGGGCGCTGTTCCTCGGCGAACAGGAGTGGCGCTGGCTGCGCATCCGCCACGAGGGCAAGACGCCGCCCGAAGTCCAGCTGCGCGACGCCGCCCAGTGGCCCGACCGCAATGCCGCCGTCGCCGAACTGGCCAAGGCCCTGCCGCGCGGCGACCTGCCGCGTGCCTTCCTCGGCGAGCAGAACTACTGGGCCGTCGTCGGCGTCGACGGCGGTGCCGAGCGCTCGGGCCTCGTCAGCGAAGACGGCGCCATCGAGCTGACGCGCGGCGGCCCCAGCATCGAGCCGGCCGTTCGCCTCGCTGACGGCCGCCTGGTCACCTGGGCGCAAGTGCGCAGCGAGCACCACCTCGTCGAGCACGCGCTGCCGGTCGTGCAATGGCGGCATGCGGACGTGGAGCTGCGCGTTGAGGCCGGCGCCGACGGCCCGGCCGCGGAGCCGAAGCTGCTGGCCCGCTACACGCTGCGCAACCCGACGGCCCGACCGCAGCAGTACGCGCTGCTGCTCGCACTACGGCCCTGGCAGGTCAACCCGCCGCAGCAGTTCCTGTCGACGCCGGGCGGCATCAGCCCGCTGCCATCGGTCAGCTGGGCCAACGGCAGCCTCAGCGCGCCGGGCCTGCGCGTCACGCCGAGCGAACCACCGGTGGACGTCCGCGCTGCGCCGTGGAGCACCGGCGCCGGGCTGGCCGCGCTGCTGCAGGCACCGCCGCTGACGCAGCTCGCCGACACCGACACCTTGCCCTCGGCGCTGATGCGCTTTGACGTGACGCTGGCGCCGGGCGAGTCGCGCCGGCTGGGCTGGGTCACAGGCAACGGCGACGCAGCCGCGCTGGACGCCCGCCTCGCCGTCGCCGCGGCGCAGTGGCGCGACCGCCTCGGCGTATTGCAGCTGGACCTGCCGCCCCCGGCCCAGCCGGTGGCCGACACCATGCGCGCCGCGCTCGCCCAGATGCTGATGTCCCGCGAGGGACCGGCGCTGCGACCGGGCACCCGCGCCTACGCTCGCTCGTGGGTGCGCGATGGCGCCATGATGGTGGCGGGCCTCGTGCGCATGGGCGAGACGCAGGCGGCGCGCGAGTTTGTCGACTGGTTTGCCGGCCACATCTTCGACAGCGGCAAGGTGCCCTGCTGCGTGGACCAGCGCGGCGCCGACCCCGTCGTCGAGAACGACAGCCACGGGCAATACCTGTTCGCCGTCGCCGAGCTGTGGCGTCACACGCAGGACCGCGCGCTGCTGCAGCGCCACTGGCCGCAGGTGCAAAAGGTGGTGGCGTGGATGGAGGCGTTGCGCCAGAGCGAACGCAAGCCCGGTGCGGACGCGAGATTCAAAGGCCTGATGCCACCCTCCATCAGCCACGAGGGCTACAGCGACAAGCCGGCCTATTCGTACTGGGACGACTTCTGGGCGCTGCGCGGCTACAAGGACGCCGTGCAGATCGCGCAGGCGCTGGGCGACTCGGCCAGCGCTGGCCGCTGGGCCGCGTCGCGTGACGAGTTCGAGGCCGACCTCGTCGCCTCCGTCGCTGCCACCGCGCAGCATTTCAGGCTCGACCACATTGCCGGCGCCGCCGACCGGGGGGACTTCGACGCCACGTCCACGACGATGGCGCTGAACCCCGCGCAGGCGGAAGGCCGGCTGCCGCCCGCGCTGCTGCGCGGCACCTTCGACCGCTACGTGGCCGAGGCCGACGCGCGCATCACCGGCGCCAAGGCCTGGAAGGACTACACGCCCTACGAGCTGCGCAACGTCAGCGCGCTGGTGCGGCTGGGCCGCGTGGACGATGCGCACCGGCTGCTGGCCTGGTTCTTCACGCACCAGCGCCCGGCCGGCTGGCGGCAGTGGGCCGAGGTCGTGCTGCCCGACGCGCGAGAGGCCCGCTTCCTCGGCGACATGCCGCATGCGTGGATCTCGTCGGACTACCTGCGCGCCGCGCTGGACCTGCTGGCCTACGAGCGCGAGGCCACCGGCAGCGTCGTGCTGGGCGCCGGCCTGCCTGCCGCCTGGCGCGAGGCTGGCGACATCGGCGTGACCGGCCTGTCCACCGCCTGGGGCCGGCTGGACTACCGCCTCGAACGCCGCGCCGGCGGCTGGACGCTGCACATCGACCGCCGCCCCGACCGCCTGCCCGGTCAACTGCGCCTGGCCTGGCCCGGCGCGGGGCCGTTGCCGCGCGCTAACGTCGCCACCCAGCAGCTGGCCTGGCAGGCACGAGAGCTGCCGCTGCCGCCCGGCGCCACCACGATTCATCTGGAGACCACGCCATGACGCTGAACCGCCGCCAGTTGCTGTTGACGACGCCCGCGCTCACCGCACTCACGGCGCCGCTGCTGGGCGCCTGCGCCGCCATGCCGCCCACCGTGCCCGACGGCCTCGCCGCCGGCGAGCAGCGCGCCTGGGAGCTGGAAGGGCAGCGCTTCTGGATCTGGCTGCCGCGTGACTACGCACGCACGTCGGCGCGCTGGCCGCTGGTGATCTTCCTGCACGGCTCCGGCGAGCGCGGCACCGATTTGCAGAAGGTCAAGGTCCACGGCCCGCCCAAGCTTGTCGCGCAAGGGCAGGCCTGGCCCGCCATCCTGGTCTGCCCGCAGCTGGAGGATGGCCGCCGCTGGGACCCCGAGCGCCTGCACCGCCTGCTCGTCGCGCTGCAGGCGCGGCTGCACATCGACCCACAACGCTGCACCGGCACCGGGCTGTCGCTGGGCGGCTTCGGCATGTGGCACTGGGCCACGGCCTACCCGCGCGACCTGGCGGCCATCGCGCCCGTCTGCGGTTTCGGCGACCCCGCCAAGGTGGCCGCGATGCGTGCCGTGCCGGTGCGGGCCTACCACGGCGACCAGGACACCGTCGTGCCGGTGGCGCCGCACGTCGCCTGTGTCGACGCGCTGCGCGCGGCCGGCGGCCAGGCCTCGCTGACGATCTACCCCGGCGTGGGCCACGATTCGTGGACGCCCGCCTACAACGACCCCGAACTGCTGCCCTGGCTGTTGGCGCAGAAACAGACATGACCGTCCACCTCGTTCGCAACGCCGCCGGCCTCGAAGCCGAGCTGCTGTCCCATGGCGCGCTGCGCCGGCTCATGCTCGCGTCGGGGCTGATGCTCAACCTCTTCCCCGGCAACGAGCTGGAAGGCGGGCCCGCCAACATCTGGCTGCGCCGCCGCGAGGCGGGCGGGGACTGGCAAGCGGTGCCGCTGCTGGGACCGCAGTCGCCGCTGAGCGTGCACGCCGAGGCCGGCGCGTTCGAGCTGCGCGGCCACTGGCAGGGGCTCGCGCTGCGGCTGCAGCTGCGGCTGGCGGCCGACGAGCCGACGCTGTTCTGGCACCTGCAGGCCGACCACCACGGCACCGCGGCCTGCGAGCTGGCCGCCGTGCTGGTGCAGGACGTGGGCCTGGCCGACTACGGCGCGGTGCGCACCAACGAGTTCTACGTCAGCCACTACATCGACCTCCAGCCGCTGCACGACGCGACGCACGGCGTGCTGCTGGCGGCGCGCCAGAACCAGGCGCAGCAGGGCCGCCACCCCTGGCTGCTGGCCGGCTCGCTGCGCCGGGCCGAGAGCTTCGCGACCGACGCGGCCCAGCTCTGGGGCCACGCCGCGCGCGAGGGCCTCGCGCCGCCCGCCATCGCCGCCGGGCTGCCCGGCTGCCGGCTGCAGCAGGAGCATGCGGTCGTCGCGTTGCAGGACGAGGCCGTGTTGCTCGCGCCGGGCGGCCAGCTGGCGGCCGGCTTCTTCCTGGCGCTGCAGGCCCACCATCCCGAGGCCAGCAGTGACGCCGACCTGGCCCGACTGCCCGCACTGCGCGCGCTGCCGCAGGCCCGCATCGGCGCGCCGGTGGACGCGCCGGGCCAGCCGCCCGCAGCCAGCCTGTTCGTCACCGCGCCGGCACTCGCCACGCGCGAGGTGGACCTCGCCCCCTTCGGCGAGCGCCGCCACGAGGAATGGCACGACGGCCGGCTGCTGAGCTTCTTCGCCGGCGAGTCCGGCCACGTCGTGCTGCGCGCCAAGGAGCTGCGCGTGCAGCGCCCGCACGGCCACATCCTGCGCAGCGGCCACCACCTCGTGCCCGACGAGGGCGCGCTGACGTCCACCTGCTGGATGGGCGGCGTCTTCCATTCCATGCTGACGCAGGGCCACGTCAGCATCAACCGCCTGCTGTCCACGCAGCGCAGCCTGCTGGGGCTGTTCCGCACGGCTGGCCTGCGCGTGTTCGTCGCGCCGCCGGCGGGCGATGACTGGCAGCTGCTGGGCCTGCCGTCCGCGTTCGAGATGCAGCCGCAGCGCTGCCGCTGGCTCTATGCCCACGCCGGCGGCCTCATTGAGGTCGTTGCCCATGCGGGCGCCGCGCCCGACACGGTGGGCTTCGCGCTGAACGTGTTGCAGGGCGGCCCGCTGCGGGTGCGCGCCAGCCTCAACCTCGCGCTGGGCGGCGACGATGGCGCCGCGCCGCTGAAGCCCGGCTGGCTGCACAGCGGCGACTCGCTGCGCATCACGCCGCCGGCCAGCAGCGGCTTGGCCGAGCGCTTCCCGGGCGGCGCCCTCGTCATCGACGCACCGGGCCTGGCCATCGTCGGCGACGACGGCCGGCTGTACGGCGACGGCGTCAGCCGTGGCGAGCCGCTGCTGGTGCTGGACTTCGCGCCCGCCACCACCGTCGCGATGACGCTGCGCGGCGAGCTGCTGCAGGCCACGCCGCCTGCGCCCCAGCCGCTGGCGCTGCCGCAGTGGCAGCACCCGGCGCTGGCCCAGCTGCGCGACATCCTGCCCTGGTACGCCCACAACGCGCTGGTGCACTACCTGTCGCCGCGCGGGCTGGAGCAGTACTCCGGCGGCGGCTGGGGCACGCGCGACGTCTGCCAGGGGCCGCTGGAGATGCTGCTCGCGCTGGGCCACACGGCGCCGGTGCGCGACCTGCTGCTGCGCACCTTCGCCGCGCAGAACCCCGATGGCGACTGGCCGCAGTGGTTCATGTTCTTCGAGCGCGAGGCCGGCATCCGCGCCGGCGACTCGCACGGCGACATCGTCTTCTGGCCGCTGCTGGCGCTGGCGCAGTACCTCATCGCGTCGGGCGACGCGGGCGTGCTGGCCGAGGCGCTGCCCTTCCACGGCGGCGAGCCCGCGCCGCTGGCCGCCCACGTCGCGCAGGCGCTGGCGCTGATCCGCCGGCGCGTGGTGCCCGGCACCGGTCTCGCGGCCTACTGGCATGGCGATTGGAACGACTCGCTGCAGCCTGCCGACCCGGCGCTGCGCGACCGCCTGTGCAGCGCCTGGACCGCCACGCTGCACCACCAGACGCTGCACACGCTGGCCACCGCCTTCGGGCGCCTCGGGCGCGCCGACGAAGCGGCGCAGCTCGTCGCCGAGGCCGCCGGCGTGCGCGCCGAGTTCCAGCGCCTGCTGGTGCAGGACGATGTCGTGACCGGCTATGCGCTGTTCCCGGAGCACGGCGAGCGCGAGCTGTGGATCCACCCGCGCGACACGCGCACCGGGCTGCGCTACAGCCTGCTGCCCATGATGCACGCTGTGCTGGACGGCCTGCTCACGCCGGCCCAGGCGCAGCACCAGGCCGCGCTGATCGAGCAGCACCTGAAGGGCCCCGACGGCGCCCGGCTGTTCGACGCGCCGCTGCCGTACCGCGGCGGTCCGTCGCGCTTCTTCCAGCGCGCCGAGACCAGCACCTTCTTCGGCCGCGAGATCGGCATCATGTACATGCACGCCCACCTGCGCTACGCGCAGATGCTGGCGCACCTGGGGCAGGCCGACGCCTTCCTGCAGGCGCTGATGCTGGCCCATCCCATCGCGCTGGCCGAGCGCGTGCCCAGCGCCAGCCCGCGGCAGGCCAACTGCTACTACTCCAGCTCCGACGCCGCCTTCCCCGACCGCTACGAGGCCCAGGCCCACTACGGCCGCGCGCTGGCCGGCGAGGTGGCGCTGGACGGTGGCTGGCGCATCTACTCCAGCGGCCCGGGCATCGCGCTGGGCCTGGTCATCGGCTCGCTGCTGGGGCTGCGGCTGGAGAGCGACGCGCTGGTCGTCGACCCCGTCATGCCGGCGCTGCTGGACGGGCTGCGCGTGCAGATCACGCTGGCAGGGGTGGCGCTGTCGCTGCACTACCGGGTGGGGCCGCGCGGGCACGGCGTACAGCGCGTGCTGGACGAGCTGGGCCACGAGCTGCCCGGCCAGCGCCGGGCCCACCCCTACCGGCTGGGGGCGCTGGCGCTCAGCCGCCCGCCGGCCGGCCAGCCGCTGCGCTGGACCGTCGAGCTCGGCTGAGCCCCAGCAGCGCCAGGCCGCCGGCCAGCCACAGCGCCGCGCTGCCGGGCTCCGGCACGGCCAGCAAGCTCTGGAAACCCACCACGGCGCTGGCCGTGATGTCGCGGCCGTCGGCGTCCAGCGCCTGCAGGCCGGTCATCTCGAAGGTGCTGGCGTAGTCGGCCGCCACCTCGTTGCCGGTCAGCACGGTGCCGAACGACAGGTTGGCAAACGTCCAGGCCGGCGCGTACACCTGCGCCAGCAGCTGCAGGTCCAGCATCAGCACCGGGTTGGCGCGGTTGTCGAAGAAGTCGCGCTCCAGCGTCAGCCGTACCTCGGTGCCGCCGCCGGCCTGCGTCAGCTCGGCGAAGCGCAGGCTGGCCTCGGGCATCGCGGTGACGCGGGGGGTGATCTTCGGCGTCGACAGGCCCGAGCGCAGCTGCCTCGCCACCGCGACGCCGCCGCGGGCATAGGGCGCGAAGCTGCCGAACACGCCGTCCGACGCGAAGTGCCCCGACTGCACCGCGACCGCGTAGCTGGTGTCGGCCTGCCAGACATGGCCCGCCTCGAATGCGCTGCCCAGCCGCAGTTCGCCGGACAGGTGGAAGCTCAGCGTCAGCTGCGCCGGCATCACGCTGCCGAGCACCAGGTAGTCGGTGTAGCGCGCAAAGCCCTGGCCCTGCAGCGTCGGCACGGGGTCGCGCCCGTCGTGCGGCGTGCCGCCGGCGCGCGACATCACCTCCACCTGCGCGATGCTGGCCGCGCCGAGCCGGGCCAGTGCGTAGCTGCCTGGCGCCTGCGGGTTGAACTGGCTGGGGCGCTCGAAGTAGGCCGTGCTGGACAGCGTGGCGCTGCCGCCCGCCGGCACGGCGCACAGCTGCGACAGGGTCTGGCCCAGCGGCGTCATGGCTGGCGTGGCGGCGCAGCCGGGCAGGTCGGTGGCAGCATCGCCCGGCCACTGGCTGCGGGCCAGCGTGCCGAGCGCGCCGGCGGCGGGCTGTGCCGTGGCCGCGGTGGCCGCCAGCAGCGTGGCGGCGAGCCAGGGCGTGAGTGGGTGTGAGCGCATGGGTGTCTCCTGTCGGCGAGCGGTGCCCGCCATGCTCGGCGCGCCGCCGCGGCGCTGGGGGGGCGGCGTCACCCGTACGGGTGAAGCCCGTCCCGGGGACACGGGACGCGCCTCCACAATGCAGCCATGTCGACGCCCCCGCTGCGCACCGCCCTGGTCGAGGACGAAGCCGCCTTCCGCGGCGCGCTGGCCTCCGCCGTCATGCAGGCCGACGGCTTCGAGCTGGTGGGCACCGCGGCGGACCTGCCCGACGGCCTGCAGTTGCTGCGCCGCGTGCGGCCCGAGCTGCTGCTGGTGGACCTGCAGCTGCCGTCGGGCAGCGGGCTGCGCCTCATCGAGGCGGCCGCGGCCGAGCTGCCCGGCACCGAGGTCGTCGTCGTGACGACGCTGGGTGACGAGGACAGCGTGATGGCCGCGCTCGCCGCCGGCGCCGTGGGCTACCTGCTCAAGCAGGGGCAGGCGCACCGGCTGGTGGAACAGCTGCACAGCCTGCGCGAAGGCGGGGCGCCGCTGAGCCCGGTGCTGGCGCGGCAGCTGATGCGCCGCCTGACGCCGCCGCAGGTCGCGACGCCGGCGGCCCAGGATGTGAGCCTGTCGGAGCGCGAGGCGCAGATCCTCGACGCCGTCGCGCGCGGCTACCGGTACGACGAGATCGCCGGCCAGCTGGGCATCAGCCTCAATACCGTGTCCACGCACGTCAAGCGCTGCTACCGCAAGCTGCAGGCGCATTCCAAGACGCAGGCGCTGGCGCAGGCCCGTCGGCTGGGCCTGATCGGCTGATCAGCCCGACGGCAGCCGCCACGCCACGGCCGTGCCCGGGCCGTCGACGGCCCAGCGCGGCGGCGCCGGCGAATGCCAGCTCACGGCGCCGCCCAGCCGTTCGGCCCGCTGCATGACGCTGCGCCGGCCCTGGCCTTGCGGCGCGTCGTCGGCCATGCCGGTGCCGTCGTCCACAACCCAGACCGTCACCGCCTGATCGTCCGCCTCGGTGGCGACGATGAGGCGGTGCGCGCCGCCGTGGCGCAGCGCGTTGGCGGTGAGCTCCTGCAAACCGCGCACCAGCTCGAGCGCGCCGCCGCCCGCCAGGCAGGGCAGGTGCGGCGCATGGGCCACACGCCAGTCCATCGCGCAGCCGGCGCTGCGCAGCACCGGCTCGATGCGCTGGCGCCAGCTGCCGAGCAAGACGCCCAGGTCGCCGTCACCCTGGGCCAGCGTGTCGACCGACAGCCGCATCTCCAGCAGGCATTCGTCCAGCGCCTCGCCCAGCGCTGCGGCGTCCAGCTCCGGCGCGCGCAGCCGCACGCTCAGCAGCCGAGCGCCCAGCCCGTCGTGCAGGTCCTGCAGCAGCCTGCGGCGCTGCTCGCTGACAGCGCGGTCGCGCTCGGCCTGCGCATGCGCGGCGAACACGGTCTCCAGCTCGCGGCGGCGCTGTTCCAGCTCCAGGCTGAGACGCTCGCGCAGCTGGCGTTCGCGCCGCGCACCGTCGTTGAAGTGGCGTTGCAGCAGCAGCGCCACCCAGGCCACCCAGCCGGCGTGGGCCAGCGCGTTGGCGTCCACCACCGGGCGGTCCAGCACCAGCGCGCACAGGCTGACCCAGGCCCAGGTGCCGGCCGAGAAGCCCACCAGCAGCGTCGTGCCCCAGGTGGCCGGCGTCGCGCGCTCGCGCAACGCGCGCAGTGCCAGCTGCCAGGCCAGCCCGAACAGCAGCGCCCGCGAGCCCAGTGCCCACCAGGGCCAGAAGTGGTCGAAGCGGCCCCACGGCCAGCCCAGCCCCGCGGCGAGCAGGTCCAGCGGCAGGCCCACCAGCGCCACGGCCCACAGCAGCCGGCGCAGCCCCGGCGTCCAGGCCTGAGCCAGCCGCGCGCAGATCGCCACCAGCAGCAGCTTGGCGCCCAGGTCGGCGGCGTCCAGCAGCATGCGCCACCACGGCGACGGCAGCGGCTGCTCCGGCAGCACGTAGGGGCTGAGCAGCAGCGCCAGCAGCGCGACGTGCAGCGCGCTGAGCGCGTAGAGGGGCTCGTCGCGCCGCGTGCGCGCCACCAGCGCCAGGAAGGCCGCCACCAGCACGCCGCCCAGCGCCGTCGCGGCCCGCAGCAGCTGCCAGCGGCGGCGGCCGCTGTCCAGCGCCTGCACCGCATCGGGCGGGCCCAGCAGCGGCGCTTCGAGCCCGGCGCCGCTGGGCCCCGGCGCGGCCAGACGCAGCTGCAGCACCTGGGCGGCCGGCTGGCGGTGCAGGCCCGGCAGCAGCTCCAGTACCCAGCGCTGGTGGCCCAGCACGAAGCGCTCGCCGGTGCCGGCCGCGTCGCCCGGGCCTGCGGCCAGCGGTACGCCGTCCAGGTAGGCCGTCAGGCCCGGGCGGTAGGTCAGCGCCAGGCTCTCGGGCCGGTCGCCCGCGGTGGGCAGCGGCAGGGCCAGCCACAGCGCCGAGGTGTCGGTGGCCGCGCGGCTCAGCGGCAGCCGGCGCAGCGGCGCGCTGGCCAGCCCGGCCGGCGGCGTGGCAGCGTCGGACACCAGCACCCGCGCCTCGCGCAGCACGCGCACGCCCAGCGTGGCCGGGTCGGGCCGCTGCACGGCCTGCACGGCGAACACGGCCAGCAGCGGCAGCAGCACCGCGGCCAGCAGCGTCAACCAGAGGCGGGCGGCGCGCATCGGCGGCTAGGTCATCCGCATCGGGAGGGTGACGGGGCCGTCGTTGACGAGGTGCACCTGCATGTCGGCGCCGAACTCGCCGCTGGCGACGACCGGGTGCTGGCGGCGCGCGACCGCCAGCGTGTGCTCGTACAGCCGCCGGCCCTGCTCCGCGGGCGCCGCACCGGTGAAGCTGGGCCGGTTGCCGCCCGAGGTGTCGGCCGCCAACGTGAACTGGCTGACGATGAGCAGCCCACCGGCCACGTCCTGCAGGCTGCGGTTCATCTTGCCGGCTTCGTCGCTGAAGACGCGCAGCTTCAGCACCTTGGAAACCAGCCTCTCGGCGACGGCTTCGCTGTCCGTCGGCTCGGCGCAGACCAGCATCAGCAAGCCCTGGCCGATGGCGCCGATCACCACGCCCCCCACTTCCACGCGCGCCTCGCGCACCCGTTGCAACACTGCGATCACGTCGGTCCCTCCGCGCCGGCATTGTCGCTAGCATGCGCGCGTCACCCCGCCCGGCTGGGAGCCCGCGTGCTCAAGATCCTCGTCAAGTTCTGGCTGCTGCGCTTCGCACAGGTCTTCGTGCTCGCGGGCGCCGCACTGGGCCTCGTGGAATGGCTGCAGCGGGGCGCGGCCGGTTTCGGCTGGGGCTCCGTGCTGGGCTGGGCGGCGCTGGCGGCGCTGCTGACGGCGTCGGTGTCGGCCCACTGGGCCTGGAAACGCCAGTGCAGGCAGGTGTTCAAGGACCCGGCCTGAGCCGCGCGTTCCTAGAATGGCCTGAAATCCTCCCGGAGCCCCGCATGAGCACCCCCCACACCACCAGCGTCGCCCACATCGCGCCGCGCGAGAAGGCCGAGATCCTGTCGCAGGCGCTGCCCTACATCCGCAAGTTCCACGGCAAGACCATCGTCATCAAGTACGGCGGCAACGCGATGACCGACCCCGAGCTGCAGCAGGACTTCGCCGAGGACGTCGTGCTGCTCAAGCTTGTCGGCCTGAACCCGGTGGTCGTGCACGGCGGCGGCCCGCAGATCGAGGACGCGCTGAACAAGCTGGGCAAGAAGGGCCACTTCATCCAGGGCATGCGCGTGACGGACGCCGAGACGATGAGCGTCGTCGAATGGGTGCTGGCCGGCGAGGTGCAGCAGGACATCGTGGGCCTCATCAACGCCGCCGGCGGCAAGGCCGTGGGCCTGACCGGCCGTGACGGCGGCATGATCCGCGCGAAGCAGCTGAAGATGCTGGACAAGGACGACCCGGCCAAGGAGCACGACATCGGCCAGGTCGGCGACATCGTCTCCATCGACCCCTCCGTCGTGAAGGCGCTGCAGGACGACCAGTTCATCCCCGTCGTCAGCCCCATCGGCTTCGGCGAGAAGAACGAGAGCTACAACATCAACGCCGACGTCGTCGCCGCCAAGCTGGCCACCGTGCTGCAGGCCGAGAAGCTGCTGATGCTGACCAACATCCGCGGCGTGCTGGACAAGCAGGGCGAGCTGTTGACCGAGCTGACGCCGCGCCGCATCGACGAGCTGGTGGAAGACGGCACCATCAGCGGCGGCATGATCCCCAAGATCGCCGGCGCCATCGACGCGGCCAAGAGCGGCGTCAACGCCGTGCACATCATCGACGGCCGCGTGCCGCACGCGATGCTGCTGGAAGTGCTGACCGACCAGGCCTACGGCACGATGATCTCGTCTCGGTGAGACGAGTGCGCCCCTCGTCTGGCCAGGCGCCGCTGCACGCGGGCCAGCCCAGCCGGTCCCCCGAGGGGACGGCGATGCCTGGCGGATCGACCGCCAGGCACATCGCCAGCCCGGGCCGGCTTGGGAGCGGCCCGGCGCTCGGCCCGCAATACCCCACCACGGAGCCCTCGATTTGACCCGTCACTCACGCGTCTGGCTGTTCGACCTCGACGACACGCTGCACAACGCGTCGCACCGCGCGTTCCGGGAGCTGAACGCGTCGATGTCCGCCTACATGGTGACCTACCTGGGCCTGACCGAGGAGGACGCGGCCACGCTGCGCAACCGCTACTGGCAGCGCTACGGCGCGACGCTGACGGGGCTGCAGCGCCATCACGGCGTGAAGCCGGCGCATTTCCTGCACGAGACGCACAAGCTGCCCGGGCTGGAGGCCCACCTGCACGGCCATGCGCACGACCTGGCCGCGCTGCGCCGGCTGCCCGGGCGCAAGCTGCTGATGACCAATGCGCCGCGTGCCTATGCCGAGCGCGTGCTGGCCGCCATCGGGCTGACGGGCGTCTTCGAGCAGTTGATCTGCGTGGAGGACATGCAGCTGTTCGGCCATTCCCGACCCAAGCCCGATGCGCGCATGTTCCGCGTCGTCATGGCGCGGCTGAAGCTGCGGCCCGAGCAGTGCGTGCTCGTCGAGGACACGCTGATCCACCAGAAAACCGCCCGCGGCCTGGGGATGAAGACGGTCTGGATGCAGCGCTGGGCGCGGCTGGCCGCCGACGGCCGGCGCCTGCAGCACCGACCGGTGTACGTCAGCCGGCGCGTGCGGTCGCTGGCCGCACTGGCGCGTTCCCCCCACTTCTGAAGGAAGGCTTGCGTGACCTGGGGTTATCCTGGCCGCGACAATACGTCTTTCGCGCCTTTGAAGATCTGAAGAGTCAATGACCCCGTTCTCGGTCCTTATCGTCGAAGACCAGGCCCGCTTCCGGGAGGCCTTCACCCATGCGTTGGGCAGCGTGCCCGACATCGAGCTGCTGGGCATCGCGCCCGACCTGCCGCAGGGCCGGCGCATGTTCGACCAGCTCCAGCCCGACGTGCTGCTCGTCGACCTGGACCTGCCCGGCGGCAGCGGCATCGAGCTGATCCGCCACGCGGCGCAGACGCGGCCGCAGTGCGAGGTCATGGTGATCTCGGTGTTCGGTGACGAGCAGCATGTGGTGGCCAGCATCGAGGCTGGCGCCACCGGCTACCTGCTGAAGGACAGCCTGGCGCTGGACCTGCCCGGCCAGCTGCGCAGCCTGCGCGCCGGCGGCAGCCCCATCAGCCCCGTCATCGCGCGCCGGCTGCTGGTGCGGCTGGCGCCTGGCGCACAGGGCTCCACCGGCCCGTCGCCCGAGGCCATGGCCGCAGCGATGGCCGACGAGGAGGTCGTCGCGCTGTCCGAGCAGGAGTCGCGCGTGCTGCACCTGGCGGCCAAGGGCTTCACGTTCGACGAGATCGCGCAGTTCATGCAGGTCTCGCCGCATACCGTCATGACCTACGTGAAGCGCGTCTACCGCAAGCTGCACGTGCGCTCCAAGGTCGAGGCGATCTACGAAGCGCGCCGGCTGGGCTGGCTGCGGGATTAGCATCCGGCGCCATGGACGCCGAGACCGCCGCCGACAGCCCCGCCACGCCGACGCCGAAGAAGCGCCCCAAGCCCGGCGAGCGCCGCACGCAGATCCTGCAGGTGCTGGCCGGCATGCTGGAGCAACCCGGCGCCGACCGCATCACGACCGCCGCGCTGGCCGCCCGGCTGGACGTCAGCGAAGCCGCGCTGTACCGCCACTTCGCCAGCAAGGCGCAGATGTTCGAGGCGCTCATCGACTTCATCGAGAGCAGCGTGTTCGGGCTCATCCACCAGGTCGTCGACGTGCCCCAGCCCATGCCGGGCCAGGCGGCGCGCATCGCGGCGCTGATCCTGCAGTTCGGCGAGAAGAACCCCGGCATGGCGCGCGTCATGGTGGGCGACGCGCTGGTTTACGAGAACGAGCGGCTGACGGCGCGCATCAACCAGTTCTTCGACCGCGTCGAGTCGTCGCTGCGCCAGGTGCTGCGCGCGGCGGCCGAGGCGCAGGGGTCGCTGACGCCCACCGTGCAGGCCAATGCGCAGGCGTCGGTGTGGATCAGCTTCATCGTCGGCCGGCTGCACCGCTACGCCCGTTCGGGCTTCAAGCGGCTGCCGACCGAGCAGCTGGACGCGGCCCTGAAGGTCATCGGCTGACGGCTCGCCTCCTACACTGGCGGCATGTCTGCCGCTGTTGAATCCCTGCTCGCCCGCGCCGAGGGCCTGCTGGCCCGGCTCGAAGCCGTGCTGCCCCATGCCGCCACGCCGCCCGACTGGGCCGCGTCCCCCGCCTTCCGCGCCCGCCGGCGCCATGGCGCGCTGTGCCTGGAGCCGGTGCGCGCGATCAGCCGCATCGCGCTGTCCGACCTGAAGGAGGTCGAGCCGCAGAAGGAGCGCCTGCTGCGCAACACGGCCCAGTTCGTGGCCGGCCGGCCGGCCAACAACGTGCTGCTGACGGGCGCCAAGGGCACGGGCAAGAGCTCGCTGATCAAGGCGGTGCTGAACGAGTTCTCGGGCCAGGGGCTGCGCCTCATCGAGGTGGACAAGGCCGACCTCGTGGACCTGCCGGACCTCGTCGACCAGGTCGCCGGCCGCCCGGAGCGTTTCGTCGTTTTCTGCGACGACTTGAGCTTCGACGAAGGCGAGGCCAGCTACAAGGCGCTGAAGAGCGTGCTCGACGGCTCGGTCGCGGCCGCCAGCGACAACGTGCTGATCTACGCCACCAGCAACCGCCGCCACCTGCTGCCCGAGAAGATGGCCGACAACCTCGGCGGCACGCGCGGCGAGCATGGCGAGATCCACCCCGGCGAGGCCGTGGAGGAGAAGATCTCGCTGTCCGAGCGCTTCGGGCTGTGGATCAGCTTCTACCCGTTCAGCCAGGCGGAGTACCTGACCATCGTGGCGCAGTGGCTGCGCCACTTCGGCCTGGACGACGCGTCCATAGCTGCGGCGCGCCAGGAGGCGCTGATCTGGGCGCTGGAGCGCGGCTCGCGTTCGGGCCGCGTGGCCTTCCAGTTCGCGCGTGACCGCGCCGGCCGCGGGGCCGTCGGCCATGCGGAGCCCGCGCAGCGTCTCGGCGACGATGGCCAGGCACCGGAAGGGCTGGACCATGTCTGACGCCGAACGCGTGCCGGTGGAAGTGGCCGTGGGCGTGCTCGTCGAGCGCGACGCGGCCGGGCGCGAAGGCCGCTTCCTGCTGACCTCCCGCCCCGAGGGCAAGGTCTACGCCGGCTACTGGGAGTTCCCGGGCGGCAAGGTCGAGGCCGGCGAGACCGTCGAGCAGGCGCTGGCCCGCGAGCTGCGCGAGGAGATCGGCATCCAGATCGGTGCCGCCCACCCGTGGCAGGTGCTGGTGATGGACTACCCCCATGCCCGCGTGCGGCTGAACTTCTGCAAGGTCTACGACTGGACCGGCGAGTTCCAGATGCTGGAAGGCCAGCAGATGGCTTGGGGCCAGCTGCCGGTGCAGGTCAAGCCCGTGCTGCCGGGCACCATCCCCGTGCTGCAGTGGTTTGCCGAAGAGCGTCAACACGCCGGCCCCACTCACCTAGACTGAAGCCATGAACTGGTTGGACGAAGTGAAGTGGGACGACCGTGGCCTGGTGCCCGTGATCGCCCAGGAGCAGGGCACCGGCGACGTGCTGATGTTCGCGTGGATGAACCGCGAGGCATTGGCGCTGACGGCCGAGCGCGGCCAGGCGGTGTATTTCAGCCGCTCGCGCAACAAGCTGTGGCACAAGGGCGAGGAGAGCGGCCATTTCCAGCAGGTGCACAGCATCCGCATGGACTGCGACAACGACGTCGTGCTGCTGACCATCACGCAGCTGGGGCACGAGCCCGGCATCGCCTGCCACACCGGCCGGCACAGCTGCTTCTTCCAGAAGCTGGAGAACGGCGTCTGGAGCACCACCGAGCCGGTGCTGAAGGACCCGCACAAGATCTATGAATGACGACATCCTCCGCCGCGTCGGCGCGGTCATCGACAGCCGCAAGGGCGCCGCCCCCTCCACCAGCTACGTCGCCAAGCTCTTCGACAAGGGCCTGGACAGCATCCTGAAGAAGGTCGGCGAGGAAGCCACCGAGACCGTCATGGCCGCCAAGGATGGAGACCCGAAAAAGGTCGTCTACGAGGTGGCCGACCTGTGGTTCCACAGCATGGTGGCGCTGGCGCACTTCGGCCTGACGCCGGACGACGTGCTGCAGGAACTGGCCCGTCGCGAAGGCCTGTCCGGCCTCGCGGAATTCGCTGCGCGCAAGCCGGATTGAACGAAAGACCCCCGCCATGCAACCTGTGAGCCTCGAAGTGACCCCCGCCGTCGACAGCCAGCGGCTGCAGAGCCTGCGCAGCCTGACGCTGGTCGTCTACATCCTCTACGCCGTCGGCGTGTTCACCGGGCTGCCGGCCTTCATCGGCATCCTCATCAACCACCTGAAGGCCGGGGACACCGAAGGCACGATCTACCGCAGCCACTTCAGCTGGCAGATGCGCAGCTTCTGGTGGGGCCTGGCCTGGGCCATCCTGGGCTGGGTCACGATCTGGGTCGGGGTCGGCTTCGTCATCCTGGGCGCCAACTGGCTGTGGCTGGTCTACCGTCTGGTGCGCGGCTTCCTGAACTGGAACGACGGCAAGCCCATGCCGGTCTGAACAAGGAAAACCATCGTGTCCCACGACCCCAACTGCCTCTTCTGCAAGATCGTCGCCGGCCAGATCCCGAGCAAGAAGGTCTACGAGGACGAGGACGTCCTCGCCTTCCACGACATCCACCCCTGGGCGCCCGTCCACATCCTCATCATCCCCAAGCGCCACATCGCCTCCATGGCCGACGTGACCGAGGCCGAGAGCCAGCTGCTGGGCAAGATGACCACGCTGGGCCCGCGGTTGATGAAGGAGCTGGGCGTGAGCAACGGCTTCCGCCATGTCATCAACACCGGTCATGATGGCGGCCAGGAGGTGTTTCACCTGCATCTGCACGTGATGGGCGGCCCGCGCCCGTGGTTGAAGGGCTGAGATCCGCCCCCAGCTAGCCGCGGCGCATGACGCGGTGATGGCAGGGGCCATGCGCCCCCTCACCTAGAATTTGAGCCAGTCCACAAGGAGCAAGCATCATGGGTTCATTCAGTATTTGGCACTGGCTGATCGTTCTCGTCGTCGTCATCGCCATCTTCGGCACCAAGAAGCTGCGCAACGTCGGTTCCGACCTCGGCGCCGCGGTCAAGGGTTTCAAGGACGGCATGAAGGACGGCTCGACCGCCGACCCGGCCGCACCGCCGCAGCAGGTCACGGCCAGCAAGGCCAACGACCCGAACACCGTCGACGTCGACGCCAAGCACAAGTCCTGAGCCTGACGAGTGCTGGACTTCGGCTTTGACAAGATCGCGCTGATCGGCGCGGTGGCGTTGATCGTCATCGGCCCCGAGAAGCTGCCGCGCGTCGCCCGCACGGTGGGCACCCTGCTGGGCAAGGCGCAGCGCTATGTCGCGGACGTCAAGGCCGAGGTCAACCGCTCCATCGAGCTGGAGGAGCTTCAGAAGATGAAGACCCAGTTCCAGACGGCGGTGAGCGACGTCGAGCAGAGCGTGCGCCAGGAGGTCAACTCCGCGACGCAGGCGCTGCACCAGACCTGGGGCGACGTGACCAGCGACGGCAGCGGCGGCGACTATCACAGCATCGCCCCGCCGCCGCCCGAGTACCGCCATCCCAAGAAAAACTGGCGGCTCAAGCGGGGGGCCACGCCGCTGTGGTTCAAGCAGAAGGCCGGCGTGCGCCGCCACACCCAGTCCGGCGCCGCCCGCGTGGCGCGCTTCCGTCCGCCCGGTAGTCGTTGATGAGTTCCTTCCAGAAGCCCGACCACGACGAGCTGGCCGGCACCGAGCAGCCTTTCGTTTCTCATCTGATGGAGTTGCGCGACCGGCTGCTGCGCGCCGTCATCGCGATCGCCGTCTGCTTCGGCGCGCTGTGCCTGTACCCCGGCCCCGGCCACTTGTACGACCTGCTGGCCGCGCCGCTGGTGGCCAACCTGCCCGAAGGCACGAAGATGATCGCGACCAACGTCATCGCGCCGTTCTTCGTGCCCATCAAGATCACGATGCTGGCCGGCTTCCTGCTGGCGCTGCCGGTGGTGCTGTACCAGGCCTGGGCCTTCATCGCGCCGGGGCTGTACTCGCACGAGAAGCGGCTGGTGATGCCGCTGGTGGTGTCCAGCACGCTGCTGTTCTTCGCCGGCGTCGCGTTCTGCTACTTCTTCGTCTTCGGCCAGGTCTTCAAGTTCATCCAGAGCTTTGCGCCCAAGAGCATCACCGCGGCGCCGGACATCGAGGCCTACCTCGGCTTCGTCATGAACATGTTCATCGCCTTCGGCGCCGCGTTCGAGGTGCCGGTGGTCGTCGTCGTGCTGGCCCGCATGGGCATCGTGTCGGTCGAGAAGCTGCGCGAATGGCGCGGCTACTTCATCGTCGTGGCCTTCATCATCGCGGCCGTCATCACGCCGCCGGACATCGTGTCGCAGCTGGCGCTGGCCATCCCGATGTGCCTGCTCTACGAACTGGGCCTGTTCGCGGCCACGCACTTCATCCGCGCCACCACGCCGCCGGAAGACCGCGACGATCAGTCGTCGTCGGACGCGCGCTGAGGCCGGAGCCGCTCCCGCTGGGCCACCGTGACGGCGAAGCTCATCGCCTTGCCGCCGCGCTGCACGCCCACCTCCACCTGACTGCCCGGCTTCAGCGCCGCGACGCTGGCCAGCAGCTCGGCCGGTGACGCGACCTGATGCGAACCGATGCGGGTCAACACGTCGCCCGGCTTGATGCCCGCCTTGCCCGCCGGCGCGTCGTTGACGACGCCGCCCACCAGCACGCCCTTGCCGTCGCCCAGCTTCAGGGCCTCGGCCAGCTCGGCCGTCAGCTCGCGCGTCTGCACGCCGATGTAGCCGCGCACGACTGCGCCGTCCTTCAGGATGGTGGCCGCCACCTGGCGCGCCATGTCCACGGGGATCGCGAAGCCGATGCCCAGCGAGCCGCCGCCGCGCGAGAAGATGGCCGTGTTGATGCCCACCAGCCGGCCATCGGCGTCCACCAGCGCACCGCCCGAATTGCCCGGGTTGATGGCCGCGTCGGTCTGGATGAAGTTCTCGAACGGGTTGATGCCCAGCTGGTTGCGCCCCAGCGCCGACACGATGCCCGACGTGACCGTCTGGCCCACGTTGAACGGGTTGCCGATGGCCAGCACCACGTCGCCCACCTGCAGGCTGGCGGCGTCGCCCAGGCCGACGGCGGGCAGGCCGGGCAGGTCGATCTTGAGCACCGCGATGTCGGTCTCGGGGTCGGTGCCGATCAGCGTCGCGCGGGCCTGGCGGCCGTCGGTGAGCTGGACCTCGATGTCCGACGCGCCCTCGACCACATGGTTGTTGGTCAGCAGCACGCCGTCGGCCGAGATGATGACGCCCGACCCCAGGCCCCGCTGGGGATGGCCCGGCGGCATGCGCGGGCCGAACGGGAAGCCGAACAGCGAGTCGCGGGCTTGGCCGTCCCCCGGCGCCGATGCCTTGCGCGCCGTGATGCTGACGACGGCGGGCGACGCCGCCCGGGCCGCCTGTGCAAACCCGGCGCGCACCACCGACGCCGGCGGCGACGCGGGCAGCGCGATCTGCTGGGCCGTCTGCGCCGTGACCGCCTTCGGCAGCGGGCGCTGCTGCTGCAGCCACTGCGGCTTCAACGTGGCCACGACGAACAGGGCGGCCAGCACCACCGTGACCGCCTGCGCGAAAATCAGCCAGAGCCGCTTCAACACTTCATCACCCCATGACCGATCGCGCCGCGCTGGAACGCCAGCTCAACCAATGGCTGGAGCCCACACGGTTCAAGGATTATGGGCCGAACGGTCTGCAGGTCGAGGGCCGCGCCGAGGTCTACCGGCTGGTCTGCGGGGTCACCGCCAGCCTGGCGCTGATCGACGCCGCCATCGAGGCCGGTGCCGATGCCATCCTCGTGCACCACGGCCTGTTCTGGCGCGGCCAGGACGGCCGCGTGACCGGCTGGATGAAGCAGCGCCTGGCCCGCCTCATCCAGCACGACATCAACCTGTTTGCCTACCACCTGCCGCTGGACGCGCACCCCGAGCTGGGCAACAACGCGCAGCTCGGCAAGCGCCTGGGCTGGGCGGCGGACGGCCGCTTCGGCGACCAGGACCTGGGCTTCACGGCCGCCGTCGCGCCAACGACGCTGGACGCGGTGGCCGCGCAACTGCGCACGCTGACCGGCCGCGACGTGACCGCGGTGCCCGGCGACGGCCGGCCGCTGCGCCGCGTGGCCTGGTGCACGGGCGGCGCGCAGGGTTACTTCGAGGCGGCCATCGCCGCCGGTGCCGACGTGTTCATCACCGGCGAGATCTCCGAGCCGCAGGCGCACTACGCCAGCGAGACCGGCGTGGCCTTCATCGCCGCCGGCCACCACGCCACGGAGCGCTACGGCGTGCAGGGCGTCGGCGAGCGCGTCGCCGCCGAGCTGGGGCTGGACGTGCACTTCATCGACGTCCCGAATCCCGCCTAGGCATTCGCGAGCGCATAGCCGATGGCTGCGCGCACGGCCGTGACCTGCGCCTGCACGCACTGCTCGGGCGTCGTGCGCGGGCTGTCGGGGTAGACCTCCGTCGTCGTGCTGAAGCGCGCGCCCGTGATGGCCGCGCACAAGCCCTTCTTCGAGACGGCGAAGCTGATGACGCCGGGCGACTGCAATGGGCAGCCGATGATGTGGCCGTGCGCGTCGGGCGGCGCGATGTGGGTGACCTGCGCGACCGCCTCGATGACGGCGCGCTGGAACTCGGGCTGCGGCTGGTCGGCGTCGTCGACCAGGTAGAAGCCATCCGGCACGACATCGGGCTCAAACGGTACGCCGTCACGCGCGGCCAGCGCCGGGCGGAACTCGGCCTCGTCGCTGTCCGTCGTCTCGTGCAGGTCGATGTGCATCAGCACGCGGCCGCGCAGCGGGGCCAGCAGCGACACCAGCGCGGCCGACTCGCCCGCCGGGCTGCCGGGGCGGAAGTTGCGGTTGGGGTCCAGCGCGTCGCGGTTCCAGCGCTGGATGCGCTCCCAGGCCCAAGGGCTGACGCAGGGCACCACGAGCAGGTTGGCGCGGCCGGCCGTCTCCAGGCCGTGCCCGCGCAGGAACTGCAACGCGCCCAGCACGCCGCTGGTCTCGTAGCCATGCACGCCGCCGGTGACGACCAGCGTCGGCAGGCTCTCGCGCCAGCCGCGGCTGCGCACGGCGACGAGCGGGAAGCGCTCGCCGTCGTAGTCCAGCGCGCCGTACTCGCTGACGTCGAAGTCGGCGCGCAGCGGCTCGACGGCCGCCAGCACGTCGTCGGCGTAGCGGCGCTGTTTGACGACACGTGCGCGCCAGGCGGCGATCTCCGTGTCGCCCCAGGGCTGGCCGGGGGTACCGATGGGATAGGTCATGAACGGGCTTTCTCCGTGGCAATCCACGTGGTGATGCGTTGCTCCAGCATGGGCAGCGGCATGGCGCCCTGGTCGAGGACGGCCATGTGGAAGCGGCGCTGGTCGAACTTGGGGCCGAGCTGCGCCTCGGCGCGGGCGCGCAGTTCCTGGATCTTGAGCTTGCCCATCATGTAGCTGAGCGCCTGGCCGGGCTGGGCGAGGTAGCGGTCCACCTCGGCCGTCATGAAGGTGGCATCGTGGCCGGTCTGTTCGATCATGTACGCGATGGCCTTGTCGCGCGGCCAGCCCAGCGCATGCAGGCCGGTGTCCACTACCAGCCGCGCGGCACGGAACATCTGCGCCTGCAGGTGGCCGAAACGGGTGTAGGGGTCGCGGTACAGGCCCAGCTGCGGGCCCAGCGTCTCGGCATACAGCGCCCAGCCCTCGCTGAACACCGAGTACTGCGACTGGCGGCGGAACGCGGGCAGGTCGGCCAGCTCCACCTGGCGTGAGATCTGCAAGTGGTGGCCCGGCACGGTCTCGTGCGCCACCAGCGTCTCCATCGCCCACTTGGGCCGGCGCTTGAACGCGATGGCGTTGGCGTTGAACCAGCCTGGCGTCGTGCCGTCCAGCGCCGGGCCGTTGTAGTTGTCGGCCGCGCCCTCGCCGGTGTAGGCCGGCATCGCGCGGATGCCGTACGGCGAGCGCGGCAGCTGCGTGAACAGCCTGGGCAGTTCGGGGTCGATGCGCTTGGCGATGGCGCGGTATCCGTCCAGCAACTCGTCGGCGGTCTGGTTGAAGAAGCGTGGCTCGCTGTAGAGGAACTTCTTGAACGCGGCCAGATCGCCGTCGAAGCCGGCCTCGGCGCGCACCTTGTCCATGTCGGCACGCAGGCGCGCCACCTCGCGCAGGCCGGTGGCGTGGATCTCTGCGGCCGTCAGCGGCAGCGTCACGTGGCGCAGGATCAGCGCCTCGTAGGCCTTGTCGCCGCCCGGGTAGCTGACCATGGAGCCGCTCTCGGGCGCCTTGGGCGCCAGCTCGTCCTTCAGCACGGCCAGCAGCCGGCGCTGCGCCGGGTAGACCTGCTCGCGCAACGCCGCCTGGCCCTGGGCCTGCAGCGCGGCCCGGGCGCCGGCGTCCACGGTCATGCGCGTGAAGGGCTCGTAGATGGGGCTCTTGGTGACGTCGTCGGGCAGCTGGCCCTCGATCTGCGCGACAGCGCGCGCCAGCACCGGCTTCGCCGTGACCCAACCCAGGGCCAGGCCTTGCCGCAGGATGGCGATCTCCTGGTCCACCCGCGCCGGGTAGGCCGCCAGCCGCGCCAGCCACTGCTTCACCTGCGCCTCGTTGCCCACCGGCACGTTGCGCGCCAGGCTGGCCAGCGCCGACTGCGCCCCGCCCAGCGTGCCCAGCGTCAGCGTGCGCCAGCCGGGGTGGGCCTGCAGCGCCACGTCCTGCTGGTAGCGATGGATGAACAGCGCCAGCGACAGCCGGTCCGCGTCGCCCAGCGGCGCGGCATCGACGGCCCGCGCGCGGGCCAGCATGTCGCGGGCGAACGCGTCGCGCGCGGCAAGGGCGGTGGCGGAGCGGTCGGTGAGCCGGTCGTTGAAGCGCAGGTCGCCGCGCAGGCTGGCCATCTCCGGGGCGGCGCGCAGCTCGGCCTCCCAGGCCTCGTCGAACAGGGCTCGGACGGCAGGGCGGTTGTCGGCGGCCAGCGCGGCGCAGGGCAGCGCGAGGGCGAGAACGGCGGCAATCAGGCGGCGCAAGGCAGTCTCCTCGAGGGGGGCAGGGCGGTCGCGCAGTCTGCCAGCTTGCCCCGGGGCGTGATGAAAGAATGCCGCATGAGCCTCGATACCCCCGCGCCCGCCCCCGTCGTCATCAGCATGGGCGATGCCTGCGGCATCGGCCCCGAGATCATTGCCAGCCTGTGGCGCCGCGACGCGCCGCGCGACGCTGTCGTCGTCGGCGACGTGGCCGTGCTGCGGCGTGCCGTGGCGGCCACCGGTGGCGGCCTGGCCGTGGCGACGCTGGAGGCGGTGGCCGACGTGACGCGCGTGCCGCCGCGCTGTCTGCCCGTGTGGCAGCCGCCAGGGCTGCCGGCCGGCCTGGCCGACGTGCCGCTGGGCCGTGTGGACGCCCGCGCCGGCGCGGCGGCGGCGCGCTGCATCGAGGCGGCCGTGGGCGAGATCCAGGCCGGCCGCGCGCGGGCGCTGGTCACGGCGCCCATCCACAAGGAGGCGCTGCATGCCGCCGGCTCGCCGTTCCCCGGCCACACGGAGATGCTGCAGGCGCTGGCCGGCGGCGTGCCGGTGCGCATGATGCTGGCCAACGAGGAGCTGCGCACGGTGCTGGTCACCATCCACTGTTCGCTGCGCGACGCCATCGCCCGTGTCACGCGCGAGGCGGTGCTGGAGACGCTGCGCATCACCGGCGCAGCGCTGCAGCTGATGGGCATCGCCGCGCCGCGCATCGCCGTGGCCGGCCTGAACCCGCATGCGGGCGAGGGCGGGCTGTTCGGCGACGAGGAGATCCGCCACATCGCGCCCGCCATCGCCGACGCGCGCGCCGAGGGGCTGGACGCGACGGGCCCCTACGCGCCCGACACGGTCTTCATGCGCGCGCGCCGCGGCGAGTTCGACGTCGTCGTCGCGATGACGCACGACCACGGGCTGATCCCGGTGAAATACCTGGGCGTGGAGCAGGGCGTCAACGTGACGCTGGGCCTGCCCTTCGTGCGCACCAGCCCTGACCACGGCACCGCGTTCGACATCGCCGGCCGCGGTATCGCCGATCCCGCCAGCCTGGGGGCGGCGCTGGCGATGGCCAGGCGTCTGGCCGGCTGAGACGCCGGCGTCAGGCGCCCTGGCGCGCCGGCGTGAGGGCGGCCAGCTGCGCGCGGGCCCGGGCCGTCGCGCGCTCCAGCAGGTGGGCCGTTTCGTAGGTGCGCATGCGGCCGGCCTCGCAGAGCTTCTTGAGCATGCGGGCGGTCATCGTCACCGTCTCCTGGTGGCGGCTGCCGTGCGTGAAGATGAAGAAGCTGCGGCCGGCGCTGATGTGGGCCAGGCGCATCTTCTGCCACTCGGTGCCGGTGTGCATCTGGTAGGCGAAGCCCAGCTGCATGTGGTCCACCAGCAGCGCGCCGGTGCCGGGCTCGGAGGCGCTCTCCGCGGCGGGCAGGCCGTCGATGGAGATGTCCACCGCCTGCAGCGGTTCGGCGGCGGCCGTCGCGTCGTTGCCGGACAGGTCCAGGTCCAGCTCGCCGTTCCAGTCGACGACGGCGTCTTCCACCAGGCCCAGGCTCTTGGCCTCGGCCGGCGTCAGGCGCTGGCTGGCGTCCAGCTCGGCGGGCAGCGTCTCGCCGGCCATGGGCTTGGCGAGGTCGCCCTCGGCCGGGGGCGGCACGCCAAAGATCTGGTCCAGCTGCTTGATCAGCAGGTTGGTGTCCAGCGCGCTGGGGGCCTGGCCCTTCAGCGACTCCGCATGCGCCGGCAGCAGTGCGCCGAAGAAGTCCTTGCGCGGGCCGTCGGGCCAGCGGATCAGGTCCAGCCCCTCGTTGAGGGTGCGCATCAGGTTGGGCAGCTCGCGCAGGAAGTCCGCCCGTGCCGCCGTGCCGCCCTTGGGCTGCACGCTCATGACGAGGCTGCGGCCCAGCTGCCGCAGCCGCAGCGCGCGCTCCGGCGCGCCTTCGCGCGACGCCAGCACGATGGCCTGGCTCCACACGCCGGCCAGAAAGCTGCGCAGGAACTCCTGCATCGGCACCTTGGCAAGCTGCTGCTGCAGCTGCAGCGCGTAACGCTGCTGCAGGCGCAGGTCGGTCTCGCGGCGTTCGACGACTGCGGCAGCGTCGCCCGAGGCCTTCAGCGTGACGCGGGCCTGTTCGGCAATGAAGGACTCGAGGTCGTCCAGCTTGGACGTGTAGACGTCCATGCGGTCGAAGTCGCCCTGGGCCACCTCCTGCACGATGTCGCGCACGTGGGCCAGGAAGGAGCGGCCGGGGTCCTCGCCGAAGTCGTCGAACGCGCAGGCCAGCGAGGCCAGCCGGTTGACGAACTGCCGTACCGGATGGCGGCGCGACGAAAAGAAGGTCTCGTCGCCCAGCGCTGCGCGCAGCACGGGTAGCTGCAGCCGGGCGAGCAGGCGCGCCATCTGCGGCGGCACCTTGGGGTCGGACAGGATCTGGTCGAACAGGCTGCTGACGACGTCGATGACCATGTGGTCCAGCCGGCCCGTGGCGGCCTGGCGCAGCTCGTCCCGGTGCTGGTGGATCAGGTTGGTCGGCAGCGGCATCTGCCCCCAGGCGCTGGTCTCGCCGGACAGCGTATCCAGCCCCATGCGGCTGGAAAGGCCGCTGTCGTAGCTGTCGTAGGCCGCCGGTGCCTGGGCCAGGCGGCGCAGCAGGTCCATCATCTGCGGGTCGACGCGGCCGATGCCGCCGCCGCCGCCGCCGCCGCCGCCCCGGCCACCAAAGCTGCCGCCGCCGCCAAATCCGCTGCGGCCGCCGGACTGTCCCAGCCCGCCGTGGCCAGAGCCGCCGTAGCCGCCGCCTCGTGTGGACATGCCACCGTGGCCGCTGTCCAGGTCACCCATCTGGCTGGTACCACTCAGCGTGCCGTGCCGGGAAGCGCCGTCAGGTGTCGCTCGCACGCGCAGGTCCTGCGGGCGCAACCCGCGCGAGCGCAGCAACTCGGCGATGTCGGCATAGCAGCCGCGCATTTCCTGCGCGAGCGAGCGGGTCAACTCGTCCGTCAGCGTCTGGCGCGTGAGCGCGTCGTCGGTGATGGCCTGCACGGCATCCAGCAGCGCCTGGCCGATCAGCTCCGGGCGCAGCGGGTTGCGCTCGCCGACCTGGATGCCGGCGATGTAGGACTCCACCTCACGCAGCTCCCACTCGCTGTGGTGTCCGATGGCCAGCCCGATGCGGTCAGCGGCCACCAGGTTGTTGACCTGGTCGTCGTCCATCAGCGACAGCTCGCCCCAGTCCTTCTTGGCCGCGGGAGCGGCGGCCGGCTTGGTGTCGGACTGCTCGGCCGACACCTGGCGGCGCAGGCTCTGCAGGAAGCGCTGCGAGAACGTGCCCTGTTGCTGGCGGAAGATGAACTGGGCCGCCAGCAGCGCGTCGCGCCGCTTGACCTGGCCCGCCGACAGCGCCGACAGCCCCAAACCTTCCGCGCAGCGCTCCGCAGCCTGCTCACCCGCGAGGCGAATGCGGGTCAGCGAAGCTTCGAGGTGCGGATTCAGGCGTATCTCGGGCGCGTTCATCTAGAAATTGGCACAAGTAGCGCCGAAAGTATCGCGCCTGCAACAGGGTCGGGTTTTCAGCAGGCCGCCAAATCCGTTGCAAAAGAAAGCCCGGTAACCATTGCTTACCGGGCAGTTGCGGAAAACGTGGGTTCAGCGCTTCAGCGAGTCGCGAATCTCGCGCAGCAACTGGATGTCTTCCGGCGTCGGCGGCGGCTCGGCCGGGGCGGCGGCCGGCTCGCTGCGCTTGAGGCGGTTGATCTGCTTGATCATCAGGAAGATGACGAAGGCCAGAATGATGAAGTTCAGCGACACCGTCAGGAAGCTGCCATAGGCCAGCACGGCGCCTTCCTTCTTGGCCTCGGCCAGCGTCGCAGCCGTCTGGCCCGCCAGGGGGATGAAGTAATTGCTGAAGTCCAGCCCCCCGAAGATCTTGCTGACGACCGGCATGATGACGTCGCCAACCAGGGAGTCGACGATCTTGCCGAAGGCGCCGCCGATGATCACACCGACCGCCAGGTCGATGACATTGCCTTTGACGGCGAACTCCTTGAATTCGGAGAAGAAACTCATGCAGAACTCCTGATTGGGGTCAAAGAAAGGTGTTGACGCTATCTTGGCGCCAACCCGACGGGGGCAGAAGGCGGGTAAACCTGCGTTCTTTCCCCAGTGTCGCAGGCCCGGAGCGCGAATTCTCGTCCGCTAGAATCCCCGGCTGCCCCTGATCAGAAGTCTCTTTAGAGGACCCTCATGAGTGACCAGCAAGTGGACCAAGGCAAGCGGACCTGGTTGATCGCAACCGGTTGTGCGGGTGCCGTGGGTGGCGTCGCGACGGCCGTGCCTTTCGTCAGCACCTTTGCGCCTAGCGAGCGTGCCAAGGCCGCCGGCGCCCCGGTCGAGGTGGACATCTCCGGCATCAAGCCCGGTGAGAAGCTCACGGTGGAATGGCGCGGCAAGCCGGTCTGGATCGTCCGCCGCACGCCGGAGCAGCTGGAAGCTCTGAAGAAGATCGATGGCCAACTGGCCGATCCCAACTCTGATCGCAAGGCCTATCCGACCCCCGAGTACGCCAAGAACGGCTACCGCTCGATCAAGCCCGAGTTCTTCGTCGCCGTGGGCATTTGTTCCCACCTGGGCTGCTCGCCCAGCGACAAGTTCGCCGCCGGCCCGCAGCCCTCGCTGCCGGACGACTGGACGGGCGGCTTCCTGTGCCCCTGCCACGGCTCGACCTTCGACATGGCCGGCCGCGTCTTCAAGAACAAGCCGGCGCCCGACAACCTCGAAGTGCCCCCCCACATGTACCTCACCGACGCCAAGTTGCTGATCGGCGAGGACAAGAAGGCCTAACTAGAACATCCGGGACGACACATGGCTGAATTCAAGGAAGCGCCCGCGGGCGCCTCGGTCGGCGTGAAGACCATGACCTGGCTGGAGAACCGGTTCCCGACCGCGTTCGACGCCTACAAGGTTCACATGTCGGAGTACTACGCGCCGAAGAACTTCAACTGGTGGTACATCTTCGGCTCGCTGGCGCTGCTGGTGCTGGTGATCCAGATCGTCACCGGCATCTTCCTGGTGATGCACTACAAGCCGGACGCGGCGCTGGCCTTCGCGTCGGTCGAGTACATCATGCGCGACGTGCCCTGGGGCTGGTTGATCCGCTACATGCACTCGACCGGTGCGTCGGCCTTCTTCGTGGTCGTCTACCTGCACATGTTCCGCGGCCTGATCTATGGCAGCTACCGCAAGCCGCGTGAGTTGGTCTGGATCTTCGGCTGTGCGATCTTCCTGTGCCTGATGGCCGAGGCCTTCATGGGCTATCTGCTGCCCTGGGGCCAGATGTCGTACTGGGGCGCCCAGGTCATCGTGAACCTGTTCGCCGCCGTGCCGTTCGTGGGCGGTGACCTGGCGCTGATGATCCGTGGCGACTACGTCGTCGGCGACGCCACGCTGAACCGCTTCTTCAGCTTCCACGTCATCGCGGTGCCGCTGGTGCTGCTGGGCCTGGTGGTGGCTCACCTGCTGGCGCTGCACGATGTCGGCTCCAACAACCCCGACGGCGTCGAGATCAAGAAGGGCCCCAAGGACGCGAACGGCAAGCCGCTGGACGGCGTGCCCTTCCACCCGTTCTACACGGTGCACGACATCTACGGCGTCTGCCTGTTCCTGATGGTGTTCACCGCCATCGTGTTCTTCGCGCCGGAGCTGGGTGGCTACTTCCTGGAATACAACAACTTCATCCCGGCCGACCCGCTGAAGACGCCGGCGCACATCGCCCCGGTCTGGTACTTCACGCCGTTCTATTCGATGCTGCGCGCGACGACCGACGTGATGGTCAACGTGCTGTGCGGCGTCATCGGTCTGGCCGCCGTCGTGAGCTTCCTGAAGGGCAAGTTCGGCGGCGCTGCCAAGGTGGCGCTGCTGGTGGCTGCGGCCGTGCTGATCTTCCTGCTCAAGGTCTTCGACGCCAAGTTCTGGGGCGTGGTCGTCATGGGTGGCGCGGTCATCATCCTGTTCTTCCTGCCCTGGCTGGATCACAGCCCGGTCAAGTCCATCCGCTACCGCCCCGACTGGCACAAGTACGTGTACGCCGTGTTCGTCGTGTTTTTCCTGTGGCTGGGATACCTCGGCATCCAGCCGCCCAGCGATATGGGCACGCTGGTGGCCCAGGTCGGCACGCTGTTCTACTTCGGCTTCTTCCTGCTGATGCCGTGGTGGAGCCGACTCGGCACGCCCAAGCCGGTGCCCGACCGTGTGACCTTCCACGCCCATTGAGCCGCGGAGCAAGAACACTCATGAAAAAGCTCATCGCCCTCCTGCTGGCCACCCTGGGCCTCGTCGGCAGCGCACACGCCTCCGGTGGCGGTATCGAGTGGGACAAGTTCCCGAAGGAGAAGATGTCGGACATGGCGTCGCTGCAGCACGGCGCCAAGCTGTTCGTCAACTACTGCCTCAACTGCCACGCCGCAGCCTTCATGCGCTACAACCGCATGCGCGACATCGGCCTGACGGAAGCCGACATCAAGAACAACCTGCTGTTTGCCGCCGACAAGGTCGGCGAGACGATGAAGGTCAGCCTCGACGCGAAGGACGCCAAGGCCTACTTCGGCGCCAACCCGCCGGACCTGACCGTCATCGCCCGCTCGCGCGCCGACGGCGCCAAGGGTTCGGGTGCGGACTACCTCTACACCTACATGCGGAACTTCTACCGCGACGACACCAAGGCGACCGGTTGGAACAACCTGGCCTTCCCCAGTGTGGCGATGCCGCATGTGCTGTGGGAGCTGCAGGGGCAGCGTGCCGCCAAGTTCGAAGAGGTCGCTGACCCGCATGACCACGAGAAGAAGACACATGTCTTCGCCGGCTACCAGCAGCTCACGCCCGGCTCGCTGACCGAGCGTCAATATGACGAGGCCGTGGCCGATCTGGTGGCTTATCTACAATGGATGGGTGAGCCCGCGCAGGGCCAGCGATTCCAGCTCGGTGTCATCGTGCTGATCTTCCTTGGCTTCCTGACCGTGTTCGCCTGGCGTCTGAACGCCTCGTACTGGAAGGGCGTGAAGTAAGCCTGTCCTTCCCGGCGCCGCGTCAAAGCGGCGCCGAACCACGCAGTGGGGCGCGCTTCGGCCACCCACTGCGTTTGCTTTTTCAGCGCGGCCGCCGCTGCGCGTTTTGATTGACTGACCCCTCGGGAGCCCAAGCCATGATGGTCCTCTACTCCGGTACCACCGATCCCTACTCGCACCGCTGCCGTTTCGTGCTGTTCGAGAAAGGCATGGACTTCGAAATCCGCGACGTTGACCTGTTCGCGAAGCCTGAAGACATCGCACTGATGAACCCGTACAACGAGGTGCCCATCCTCGTCGAGCGCGACCTCATCCTGTACGAGTCGCACATCATCAACGAGTACATCGACGAGCGCTTCCCGCACCCGCAGCTGATGCCCGGTGACCCGGTGGCCCGCGCCCGCGTGCGCCTGTTCCTGCTGAACTTCGAAAAGGAGCTGTTCGCCCACGTGAACGTGCTCGAAGGCCGCGGCATGGCGACCAAGGCGACGGACAAGCAGCTCGAAAAGGCACGCGCCCAGATCCGCGACCGCCTGACCCAGCTCGCCCCGATCTTCCTGAAGAACAAGTACATGCTGGGCGACGACTTCTCGATGCTCGACGTGGCCATCGCCCCGCTGCTGTGGCGTCTGGACTACTACGGCATCGACATGTCCAAGAACGCGCTGCCGCTGCTGAAGTACGCCGAGCGCATCTTCAGCCGCCCGGCCTACATCGAGGCGCTGACGCCGTCCGAGAAGGTGATGCGTCGCTGATGGACCAGACCCCGGCCTCCGGCGTGGGCAACGGGACGTCCACGCGGCCGTACCTGATCCGCGCGCTGCACGACTGGTGCACGGACAACGGCTTCACGCCCTACGTGGCGGTCCACGTCGACCGCTCGGTGCAGGTGCCGATGGAGTACGTGTCCAACAACGAGATCGTGCTGAACATCGGTTTTGACGCGACCAGCGGTCTGGATCTCGGCAACGAGTTCATCCAGTTCAAGGCCCGCTTTGGCGGCGTGGCGCGGGAGATCATCGTGCCGGTGGACCACGTCGTGGCCATCTACGCCCGGGAGAACGGGCAGGGCATGGCCTTTCCGGCGCCCGAGGCCCCGGCCGACGGCGCGCCGCCGCCCGCAGCCCCCGCGCCGGCCGAGCCGCGCCGCAGCGGCCTGCGCCTGGCCAGCGAAGCCGGCGACGATGAGGGTGACGACACCCCGCCGCCGCCCGACGCGCCTGGCGGCGGACCTCGCCCCGCGCTGAAGCGGGTCAAGTAGCGCATTAGAATCCGCGTTCTGTTTTCGCCGGCTTAGCTCAGTTGGTAGAGCAACCGCCTTGTAAGCGGTAGGTCATCAGTTCGAATCCGATAGCCGGCACCAACGAAAACCCACGGTTTCACGACCGTGGGTTTTTCTATTTCTGCGCCAGCTTCACGCGGATGCGCCCGGGCAGCCCGGCCTGGGCCAGCAGCGCCTCCAGCCGCGGCAGCAGGTGGCGCAGTTTGGCCGCCACGGCGGCGTTGGCGACCAGCAGGCTCCAGCCATCCTCGTCCAGCGGGCCAGGCTGGACGCTGGCCATCAGCGTGCCAGGCAGCGCGGGCGCGATGACGCGCAGCCGGCGCCGCGATGCCTCCAGCCGTTCTCCCAGGCGAGCCAGGCCCTCGTGCGCGCGCAGCGCGTCGGCCATCGGCGTGGGCGACGGAACGCTGGTGCGGATGCGGGTGGGGGCCAGGTAGCGGGGCGGGGACATGGTGGCAGTGTAGTCAGCGGGGCGGGCCGACACAGGCCCGCTGCTAAACTGCGCCGCTTTGCGTGGCCAGGCTGATCCGCCTTGCATTGCCCCGGCCCGCCCCCAGATTCGCGCGTCACCCGGCTCTCGCCGGTCCGTGCCCAGCCCCTGTTTCGTCACCCTGCAGCATGTTGCCCAAGCTTCTCACCTCGATTTTCGGCAGCCGCAACGAGCGCCTGCTCAAAGGCTACCGCCGCACCGTGCAGCAGATCAACGCGCTGGAGCCGAAGTTCGAGGCGCTCAGCGACGATGAACTGCGGGGCAAGACGGAGGAGTTCAAGCAGCGCATCGCCGCCGGCGAGACGGTCGACGACATCCTGCCCGAGGCCTTTGCCGTCTGCCGCGAGGGTGGCAAGCGTGCGCTGAAGATGCGCCACTTCGACGTTCAGCTGATCGGCGGCATGGTGCTCAACGCCGGCAAGGTGGCCGAGATGCGTACCGGCGAAGGCAAGACGCTGATGGCGACGCTGCCGGTCTACCTGAACGCGCTCACCGGCAAGGGCGTCCACGTCGTCACGGTGAACGACTACCTCGCGCGCCGTGACGCCGAGTGGATGGGGCGCCTGTACAACTTCCTGGGCCTGTCGGTGGGCATCAACCTGCCGCAGATGCCGCGCGAGCAGAAGCAGGCCGCCTACGCCGCCGACGTCACCTACGGCACCAACAACGAGTACGGCTTCGACTACCTGCGCGACAACATGGTCTACGAGACGGCCGACCGCGTGCAGCGCGGCCTGGCCTACGCCATCGTCGACGAGGTGGACTCCATCCTCATCGACGAGGCGCGCACGCCGCTGATCATCTCGGGCCAGGCCGACGACCACACCGACGTCTACCTGAAGATCAACAGCGTCGTTCCCGGCCTGAAGAAGCAGATCGGCGAGCTGGACCCGCGCACGGGTGAGGGCGTCATCGAGCCGGGCGACTTCACGGTGGACGAGAAGTCGCACCAGATCCACCTGACGGAAGACGGTCACGAGAACGCCGAGCGCCTGCTGGCCCAGGCCGGCCTGATCGCCGAGGGTGCCAGCCTGTACGACGCGGCCAACATCACGCTGATGCATCACCTGAATGCAGCACTGCGGGCCCACCACGTCTATCACAAGGACCAGAGCTACGTCGTGCAGAACGGCGAGGTCATCATCGTCGACGAGTTCACCGGCCGGCTGATGAGCGGCCGCCGCTGGAGCGACGGACTGCACCAGGCCGTCGAGGCCAAGGAAGGCGTGCAGATCCAGGCCGAGAACCAGACGATGGCCTCGATCACGTTCCAGAACTACTTCCGCATGTACGGCAAGCTGTCGGGCATGACGGGCACGGCCGACACCGAGGCCTACGAGTTCCAGGAGATCTACGGCCTGGAGACCGTCGTCATCCCGCCGAACCGCCCGACCATCCGCAAGGACGAGCTGGACCTGGTCTACAAGACCGACAAGGAAAAGTACAACGCCGTCATCCAGGACATCCGCGCCTGCCACGAGCGTGGTCAGCCGGTGCTGGTGGGCACGACGTCCATCGAGAACTCGGAGCTGATCTCCAAACTGCTGAACCAGGCCAAGCTGCCGCACAACGTGCTGAACGCCAAGCAGCACGAGAAGGAGGCGCAGATCGTCGCCCAGGCCGGCCGCCCGGGCGTCATCACCATCGCCACCAACATGGCCGGCCGCGGCACCGACATCGTGCTGGGCGGCAATGTCGAGAAGCAGATCCAGTTCATCGAGGCCGACGAGTCCATCCCTGAGGCCGAGAAGGCCGCGCGCATCCAGCAGCTCAAGGACGAGTGGCAGGGCCTGCACGAGAAGGTCAAGGCCGAGGGCGGCCTGCGCATCATCGCGACCGAGCGCCACGAGAGCCGCCGCATCGACAACCAGCTGCGCGGCCGTGCCGGCCGCCAGGGTGACCCGGGCAGTTCGCGCTTCTACCTGTCGCTGGACGACCAGCTGATGCGCATCTTCGCCGGCGAGCGCGTGCGCGCCATCATGGACCGGCTCAAGATGCCGGAGGGCGAGGCCATCGAGGCCGGCATCGTCACGCGCAGCATTGAGGGCGCGCAGCGCAAGGTCGAGGCGCGCAACTTCGACATCCGCAAGCAGCTGCTCGAGTACGACGACGTGTCGAACGACCAGCGCAAGGTCATCTACCAGCAGCGCAACGACATCCTCGAAGCCGAGCAACTGGTGGCGCAGATCGCGTCGCTGCGCGAGTCCACGCTGACCGACGTCGTGCGCACCTATGTGCCGGCTGAGAGCGTCGAAGAGCAGTGGGACCTGCCCGGCCTGGAGCAGGTGCTGCGCGACGAGTGGCAGATCGAGGTCTCGCTGACCGAACTGGTCAAGAAGAGCGACTCCATCACCGACGAGGAGATCGTCGAGGCGGTCGTGAAGGCCGGTGATGCGCTGTTCCAGACCAAGATCGACCGCGTCGGCATCGAGCAGTTCAACCCCTTCATGCGCATGGTGCTGCTGCAGAGCATCGACCAGCGCTGGCGCGAGCACCTGGCCGCGCTGGACTACCTGCGCCAGGGCATCCACCTGCGCGGCTACGCCCAGAAGAACCCCAAGCAGGAATACAAGCGCGAAGCCTTCGAGCTGTTCTCGCAGCTGCTGGACGTCGTGAAGATGGAAGTCACGCGCATCCTGCTGAACGTGCGCATCCAGAGCCAGGAGGAGGCCGACCGCGCCGCCGAGGCCATCGAGCGCCGCGCGGAGGCCGTCTCCAACGTGACCTATCAGCACCCCAACGAGGACGGCTCCATCAGCCAGGACGTCGACCCCGAGACGCTGCTGGAGCGCTTTGGCCATGTCGGCCGCAACGACCCCTGCCCCTGCGGCAGCGGCAAGAAGTTCAAGAGCTGCCACGGCAAGCTGGCCTGAGGCCGGCGCGGCGCCAGAACCCCCTCGGGCCGGCACTGCCGGCCCGTTTTCGTGGGCGGTCCGCTGCCTTTGGACCCCACCCATCCAGGGGGAAAAACGTGCGTTTGGGCACGAACCGACCCCCTCGCCACATGCATGGGGGGTGCTCGGGGAAGAGGCATCCCCCTAGAGTGCAGTCCAAGAGATCCCCGCCACTGGGGTTTGCCCGATAGAAGTTCTAGAAAGCTCGTCATGAAAGCTCTGTTCACCGCGATTGCTGCCGTTGTCCTTGCCACCAGCGCCTCCGCCGGCACGATCAAGATCAGCGACTTCTCGCACAAGGATGCAAGCGGCGACGGCACGGCCTTCGACGACACCTACACCTTCGAGCTGGCGAGCGACACCTGGGTGGGCGGCCTGCTGACGACCGGCTCGCTGCTGGGCGGTCTGCCGGCGATCGACATCCAGTCGGTCACGCTGCGTCAGCTGGGCACGGGCCTGAGCTGGGTGCAGAACGTCGCGATCAACTGGGACGTGGCCGACGGCGGCGTCGAGAAGTGGTCCATGGCCACCCAGCAACTGGCCGCCGGCAGCTGGCAGTTCGAGGTCAAGGGCGTGAGCTACATCGACAAGGCCGGCAACGGCTACACCGCCACGCTGGAACTGCCTGAGCCCGCCAGCGTTGCCCTCGCCGCCCTGGCCCTGGTCGGTGCCGGTGTCGCCAGCGCGCGCCGCCGCAAGGCCTGAGCCCCATAAGAACAACGGATGACTCCCATGAAAAGCATTGTTGCTGCCAGCCTGCTGACCGCCGGTGTCCTCGCTTCCCAGGGCGCCTCGGCCGCCAACACGGTGAACATCATCTGGGCCGGCCTGGACCAGGCGGGCACCAAGCTGACGACCATCGACAGCACCATCAACCCGACCGTGCCGGTCACGGACGGCTACGCCACGTCGGCGCTGAACTACAGCTACGCCGCCAGCGGCGAGAGCTTCATCGCCTTCTGCATCGAGCCCAACGAAGGCAACGGCCGCAAGGGTCGCGAGTACACCTACAACGTCAGCAGCTTCACTGGCGCGCAGGCCCACAACCTGCAAGGCCTGTTCTCCACCAGCTACGCGAGCCTGGCGACCTACAACGACAAGGCCGCCTTTCAGCTGGCCGTGTGGGAACTGGTGCGTGAGACCAGCGGCAGCTTCAACGTGAGCGGCGGCAGCTTCTACACGCTGGGTGACGACGTCGCCACCGCTGCCGTGGCGGCCAAGGCCACCAGCTTCCTGGCTCAGGCACTGAGCTACAACGGCGCGGCCAAGTACACGCTGACCAAGCTGACCAACCTGGGCGACGACGTCACCCTGGGCAAGCAGGACCTGATCGTCGCGACGCCGCTGGCCGCCGTGCCGGAGCCGGAGTCCTACGCACTGTTCCTGGCCGGCCTGGGCGCCATCGGCATGATCGCCCGCCGTCGCATGCCGCGCTGATCGTCAGCGGCACGACCAAAAGGCTCCCTCGGGAGCCTTTTTGCTTTTCTAGAATCCGCGGGTTTCCCTGACACCCTCACCGAGCGCGCCATGCCCGTCAATCTCACCGCCCCCGATCCCGCCACCCTGTTGCCCGTGCCGGGCGTGCGCCTCGGCGTGACGATGGCCGGCGTGCGCAAGGCCAACCGGCGCGACCTGACCGTCATCGCGCTGGACGAGGGTGCCGCCGTGGCCGGCGTGTTCACGACCAACCGCTTCTGCGCCGCGCCGGTGCAGGTATGCCGCGAGCATCTGGCCGCAGGTGCCGCCATCCGCGCGCTGGTCATCAACACCGGCAATGCCAACGCCGGCACCGGCGCCGACGGCCTGGCCCGCGCGCGCCAGACCTGCGAGGCGCTGGCCGGCCTGATCGGCTGCCAGCCGCAGCAGGTGCTGCCGTTCTCCACCGGCGTCATCATGGAGACGCTGCCCGTCGACCGCATCGCCGCCGGCCTGCCCGGTGCGCTGGCCGCGCTGCAGCCGGCCAACTGGGGCGAGGCCGCGGCCGGCATCATGACGACGGACACGCTGCCCAAGGCGGCGTCGCGCCGCATCACTCTCGGCGGCGTGCCGGTCACGCTGACGGGCATCTCCAAGGGCGCCGGCATGATCCGCCCCAACATGGCGACGATGCTGGGCTTCGTCGCGACGGACGCCAACATCGCGCCGGCGCTGTTGCAGCCGCTCGTGAAGGAGGCCGCCGACGCGTCCTTCAACCGCATCACCATCGACGGCGACACCTCCACCAACGACTGCTTCCTGCTGATCGCGAGCCGCCAGGCGCAGCACGCCGAGATCACGTCGCTGGACAGCGCCGACGCGAAGACGCTGCGCGATGCGCTGATCGCGCTGAGCCAGGAACTGGCCCAGGCCATCGTGCGCGACGGCGAGGGCGCCACGAAGTTCATCGCCATCACCATCGAAGGCGGCCGCGACGAGGCCGAGTGCAAGCTGGCGGCCTACGCCATCGCCCACTCGCCGCTGGTCAAGACAGCGTTCTTCGCCAGCGACCCGAACCTGGGCCGCATCCTGGCCGCCGTCGGCTATGCCGGCATCACGGACCTGGACCAGGGCCTCATCGACCTGCACCTGGACGACGTACACGTCGTCACCCGCGGCGGCCGCCGGCCGGAGTACCGCGAGGAAGACGGCCAGCGCGTCATGAAGCAGAGCGAGATCACCATCCGCGTGGGCCTGAACCGCGGCACGGCCAGCGCCACCGTCTGGACCTGCGACCTCAGCCACGACTACGTGACGATCAACGCCGACTACCGGAGCTGACCTTCGACGCGGAGGCCGGCGCCGGGTCAAACCCGGAGTGACCATCGGCCGGGGTGGGTGGCGCGGAGACAATCCGCGCCTTCTAGACCCCCAGGACTTCGCACGATGAAGCTCGCCCTGACCGCCGTCACCCTCGCGGCCACGCTCGCCACCTCGGCCTACGCCCAGTCGCTGACCTACCCGGTCACGCGCAAGGTCGACCAGATCGACGGCTATCACGACACCGCCGTCGCCGACCCCTACCGCTGGCTGGAAGACGACAACAGCGCCGAGACCAAGGCCTGGGTCGTCGAGCAGAACAAGGTCACGGACAAGTTCCTCGAAGCCATGCCGCAGCGCCTGCCGGCGCGCCGCATCTACACCGAGCTCTACAACTTCGAACGCTTCGGCATCCCGTTCCGCGAGGGCGGCCGCTATTTCTGGAGCCGCAACGACGGCCTGCAGCAGCAGAACGTCATCTATACGGCCAAGACGCTGAAGGACACGCCCACGGTGGCGCTGGACCCCAACCTGCTGTCCAAGGACGGCACGGTGGCGCTCTCGGGCCTGGTGCCGTCGCGCGACGGCAAGCTGATCGCCTACGGCATCGCCGGCGCCGGCTCCGACTGGCAGACCTGGAAGGTGCGCGACCTTGCCACCGGCCAGGACCTGGACGACAAGATCGAGTGGGTCAAGTTCAGCAGCGCGGCCTGGACTGCCGATGGCCGCGGCTTCTTCTACTCGCGCTACGACGCGCCGAAGGACGGCGAGAAGCTCAAGGGCGCCAACTACTTCCAGAAGCTGTACTACCACCGCCTGGGCACGCCGCAGAGCGAGGACGTGCTGGTCACCGAGAACCGTGACGACAAGGAATGGGGCTTCGGCGCCGAGGTGTCCGACGACGGCCAGCTGCTGCTGATCAACGTCTGGAAGAGCGCCGGCAGCAAGAACGGCCTGCTGGTGCTGCCGTTGCCCAAGGGCAGCTTCGCGGGCGGCAAGCCGCAGCCCGTCACGCTGGACTTCGATGCGCTCTACAGCCCCGTCGCCGTGCACGGCAGCAAGCTGGTCGTGAAGACCGACAAGGGCGCGCCGCGCGGCAAGCTCATCGTCATCGACCTGAAGAACCCCGCGCCTGCCGGCTGGAAGACGCTGGTGGAGCAGGGCCCCGACGCCATGACCAGCGCGTCCGCCGTGGGCGGCCGCTACCTGCTGAGCTACCTGCACGACGCCGCCACGCTGGTGCGTGTGCACGGCGCCGACGGCAGGCCGCTCAGCGAGGTCAAGCTGCCCGGCGTGGGCACGGCCGGCGGCTTCGGTGGCCGCTGGAGCGACACGGAGACCTTCTTCAGCTACACCAGCCTGACGACACCGGCCGAGATCCATCGCTACGACGTGAAGACCGGCAAGATCGAGCTGTTCAAGAAGCCCAAGACCGCCTTCAACGCCGACGAGTTCGAGACCCGCCGCGAGTTCGTCACCAGCAAGGACGGCACGCGCTTCCCGATCTTCATCGCCGCGAAGAAGGGCCTGAAGCTGGACGGCACGAACCCGACGCTGCTGTACGGCTACGGCGGCTTCAACATCTCCATCACGCCGAGCTACGGCGTCACGTCGGCCTCGTGGCTGAAGATGGGCGGCGTCTATGTCATCGCGTCCATCCGCGGCGGCGGCGAATACGGCTCGGCCTGGCACGAAGCAGGCACGCAGCTGAAGAAGCAGAACGTGTTCGACGACTTCATCGCCGCCGGCGAATGGCTGGTCAAGAACAAGGTGGCCAGCCCGGCCACGCTGGCCATCAACGGCGGCTCCAACGGCGGCCTGCTGGTGGGCGCGGTGACCAACCAGCGCCCCGACCTGTTCGCCGCGGCCGTGCCGCAGGTGGGCGTGATGGACATGCTGCGCTACCAGAACTTCACCATCGGCTGGGCCTGGGCCACCGACTACGGCACCAGCGACAAGGCCGACATGTTCAAGGCGCTGTATGCCTACTCGCCGCTGCACAACATCAAGAGCGGCGCGAAGTACCCCGCCGTCATGGTGACCACGGGCGACCACGACGACCGCGTCGTGCCGGCGCACAGTTTCAAGTACACCGCCGCGCTGCAGGCCGCCGACACCGGCCCGGCGCCCAAGCTGATCCGCATCGAGGTCAACGCCGGCCACGGCGCCGGCAAGCCGACCTCCAAGATCATCGAGGAGCGCAGCGACATCCTGGCGTTCATCGCGAACACCATGAAACTCGAAGTCAAGTGAGCACGGAGGTCGCAATCCGCGACCTGGGCGTCGACGATGTCGACGCCCTCCTGGCGCTGTACCAGCACCTGAACGCCGGCGACGCGCCGCCATCACCCGAGGCGGTGCGCCGCGTGTTCGCGCACCCGGGGCTGCGCCACTTCGGGCGGTTCGACGGGGCGCAGCTCATCGCGAGCTGCAACCTCGCCGTCATCCCCAACCTGACGCGCGGCGGCCGCAGCTACGGCGTCATCGAGAACGTCGTGACCCACGCCGATCACCGCGGCCAGGGCCACGGCCAGGCCGTCATCCGGCATGCCATCGCGCAGGCCTGGGCGATGGACGCCTACAAGGTCGTGCTGACCACCAGCCGCAAGGACCCGGCCGTGTGGGCGTTCTACGAGCGCTGCGGCTTCAGCAGCAGCGACAAGCGCGCCTTCGTCATCCGCGCGCCCGCGGCAGGCTGAGCGTTCAGCACTGCGTGCGCAGCCACTCGCGCCAGTCGTCCACGCGGCCCAGGTAGCGGCCCACGTCGATCACCTGCCAGTCGTCGCCGCGCGCCAGCGCCAGCGTCGGAAAGCCCCGGCCGCCCAGGCGACCGAGCAGCGCGCGGCCGTCGTGCACATGCGCCCGCGTCGCATCGCCAAGGCAGGCGGCCAGCTCGCGGGCGAAGGCCTCGCCGTCCAGCCCCAGCGTTTCGGCGAGCTCGCGCAGCACGGCGGGGTCCGCGATGCGGCGCCCCTCGACGTAGTGGGCCTGCTGGATGCGCGGCAGCAGGTCCAGGCCGCAGCCGGCCAGCCGGTCGGCGGCCAGCACGGCCGCGATCGGCGGTTCCGAGTCGACCCAGGCCGTCGGGTCGTTCAGCAGGTCGTCGCGATAGGCATCGCCGAACGGCTGGCCGCTGAGCTGCGCGATGCGCAGGTCGTGCGGCAGCACGTGGGCGCGCCACTCGGCGCCCATGGTGCGGCGGGCGCCGTCCATGAACAGACCGCCGGCGTGGGCCTGCACCGGTAGCAGCTCGCGCGCGGCCTGCACCAGCGGCGACGCCGCCCAGCACCAGCCGCACAAGGGGTCGTGCAGGTAGTGCAGCCGGCTCACCACTTCATCTCCCCCTTGTTGACCTTGGCGCCGATGTCCAGCGCGATGCCCAGGCCCGCCTCCGGGTAGGCCTGCTGCAGCGAGCCGATCAGCGCGGCGGCGTTGGCGGCCTGGGGCAGTTCGGTCTCGAAGCGGGCGAGGTAGTCCTGCGTCCAGCGGATCTGCGTGACGTCCTGCGGCGTGCCGGCGCGGCTGTGGCCGGGGATGACGCGCAGCGGCTGCAGCGCCGCCATGGCCGACAGCTTGTCGCGCCAGGCGGCACGCTCCTGCGCCGTCTGCGTGTCGGCCGTCCACACGTGCAGGCCGGCGAACACGTTGACGCCACCGGCGATGGTGCGCAGCGACGGGATCCAGACATAGCTGCGGTGCGCCAGCGCGTCGTCCAGCCCGCGGATCTCCAGCTTCTCGCCCTCCAGCTCGATGACCGGCGTGGCCAGCGCCTCGGGCAGCGGCACGGCCTGCGGTGCGTTGGCGCCCAGGCGCGGGCCCCACACCTGCAGCTTGGTCGGCAGCGTGGCCGCGATCTTCTTGACCGTGGGCGCGGTGGCGACGACGCGGGCCTGCGGGAAGAAGGCCTTCAGCACGCCGATGCCGAAGTAGAAGTCCGGGTCGGCCTGGCTGATGTAGATGGTGGTCAGCGTCTTCTTGCTGTCCAGCACCAGGGCGGCGATGCGCAGCGCGTCGGCGCGGGTGAAGCCGGTGTCCAGCAGCACGGCGTCGGTCTTGCCGGACACGAGCACCGCGTTGACGTGGAAGCTGCCGGCGTCGGCGTTGTAGACCTGCAGCGCCAGTGGCGCCGGGGTGGCGGCCGGTGCGGCGGCTTGGGCGCCGGCGTCGGTGACGCTCAGCGTGAGCGCGGCCAGCGGCAGGGCGAGGCGGCGCAGCGTCTTGAGGGGGGTCATGGTGATCCTTGCAGAGTTGGAGGGAATGACTTGCACTCTATTTGCGCTGGTTGAATGAATAAACGCCGATAAAGTCGATGCTTTGTCAACTCAATCGATCAAATGTCCTGGAAGCGGCAGTCGACCGCTTGCGACGGATCGAAAGTCTCAATGCATCAAGACCTTGCTCACGGCGCCACGTCCGCCACGTCGGTCAGCAGCGCTGCAGGCCCGCTGGCCCGCCGCTTCGGGCCGCTGGCTGCGTTGCTCCTTCTCGTGGGCATGAGCCCACGTCGTCGTCGCGCCTTGCCAGCCGCCCGCCTCGGCGCGCCCTCGGGCCTGCCCAACTGCCGCTTCTAGGACCATGGACCGCCTGATCGCGATGCAGGTGTTCGTGGAGGTGGCCGAGCGCGGCAGCCTGACGCAAGCGTCCGACGCGCTGGGCATGTCGCGCGCGATGGTGTCGCGCTACCTGGAGAGCGTGGAGCGCTGGCTGGGCGCGCGGCTGCTGCAGCGCACGACGCGGCGCGTCAGCCTCACCGAGGCCGGTGCCGGCGCGCTGCTGCGTTGCCGCCAGATGCTGGAGCTGGCCCGCGAGGCCGAGGCGGCCGCCGGCGAGCAGCAGCTGGCGCCGCGCGGCCGGCTGCGCGTGACGGCCAGCGCCTCGCTGGCCCAGGCGCGGCTGGCCGCGGCGGTGGCCGACTTCCTGGCCCGGCACCCGGACTGCGAGGTGGAACTCGTCGTGCTGGAGCGCGCCGTCAACCTCGTCGAGGAGCGCATCGACCTGGCCGTGCGCATCAGCAACCAGCTGGACCCGGGCCTGGTGGCGCGGCCGCTGGGGCGCTTCAACTCGGTGTTGTGCGCCACGCCCGGCTACCTCGCCGGCGCGCCGCCGCTGCAGACGCCCGAGGACCTGCGCCAGCACCGCTGCGTGACGCATGCCTACGTCAACCGCAGCGACTACACGCTGCAGCAGGGCGGCCAGTGGCTGCGCGTGCCGGTGCGCTCGGTGCTGCAGAGCAACGACGCCGGCGTCATGCACCGCGCCGTGCTGGCCGGCGCGGGCCTGGCGATCCTGCCGGACTACCTCGTCGACGACGACCTGCGCACGGGCCGGCTGGTGCGCGTGCTGCCGGGCTGCGAGCCCGAGTCGCACGCCATCCACGGCGTCTACCTGTCGCGGCAGTACCAGCCGCTGGCGCTGCGGCTGCTGCTGGACTTCCTGGCCGAGCGGTTCGGCGCGCCGGCCTAGAAGTTCACGGCCTTGGTCTTCAGCCCGCGCGCCACCAGCGTCGCGTTGATGAGCTGCGCCTGCTCGCGGCTGGGGAAGGGCCAGACCGTGGCGCGCCAGCCTTCGGGCGTCTGGATGACGTCGGCCTGCAGCGAGTCGGGGTCACCGTGCACGCCCTTCAGGCTCTCCTTCATCTTCTTCAGCAGCGCCTCGGCATCGGCCTTGTTGCCCGGCGGGCCCACCAGCGCCACCGCGATCTTGGTGGGCGACTCGGCCATGCGCACCAGGCGCGGGTCGACGGGCTCGACGGCCTTCTCGATCGCCTTTTGCGCGGAGCGCTCGGTGGTTTTCTCCGCGGGGCTGGTGCCCGGTCTTTCCGTCGTCTTGCCAGTGGTGTCCGCTGCGGGCGGCGGCGCCGGCTTGTCGGCGCGCAGCGGCGGCCGGGTGATGCCGTCGGCGCGCTCGACCAGCCGTGGCCGGATGTCGGGCTGGGAGGCGGCGCTGTCGCTGGCGTCGGGCAGCGACGCGGCGGGCACGGGCACCGCCGCGGGCTCCACCGCCTGCGATGCCGGCGCCGAGGCGTGCTCCGCAACGCTGGCCGCCGATGCCGGTTCGGCGGGGGCGACCGGCGGTGGTGCCGTGGCGGGTGACGACGCGGCCGCCGCCGGGGGCTCAGGCGCCGGCTCGGCCGCGTGCCGCGGCCACAGCGCCCAGGCCGCCACCGCACCCAGCAGCGCGACCACCGCGGCGGCGATCGCCAGGCGCCGCGGGTCCCACAGGCGCCGGCCGATGATTTGCGACGGGATGCCGCGGCCGCACAGCACGCGCGTGCGCGCGCTGCCCACGTCGATGCCGGCGCTCATCAGGTACAGCTCGAACGGCCAGCCACCGTGGGCGCTGGCCAGCTTCTCGTCGATGACGATGACGCGCCAGGGCTGGGACTCGGGCGTCGCGGGCGGCTCGGCAAAACCGTGGGCCAGCGCAAAGCGCTCGATGCGGCCGGCGCCCAGCCCGGGCAGGAACTTCTCGCTGAAGGCGCGCCACTGCGTGCGCGGCTGGCGCCCCGGCAGCCGGCCGGCCAGGCGTGCAGGCAGCGCCTGCAGCCGCTGCAGCCACACGGCGCCGCGCGACACCGGCGGCGAGCCGTGCAGCTCGTCGAACGCGCTGACCGCGTCGGTCAGCACCGGCTCGGCAAAGCCGCCCGCCTGCGCCGTCGCGCGCACGAAGGGCAGGGCGACGACACCGACCGTGTGCACGTCGCCCACGCCGATGCGGCGGGCGAGGGGGTGGCGGTTGTGCCAGTCGACGATCTGTTCGGGCAGGCGCTCCATGACGCATGGATCATCGCCCAGCGGCGTGTGCAGCGGCCGCCTGAACAGCGCTGCCAAGCGGGGTCAGTTGCTGTGGCAGCCGCCTCGGCGCCGGCCGTATCACGGGCCCGGCGGGGGAGCTGTCAGGCGCGTCGGCGCTCAGCCCAGCCGCTTCAGCAGCCAGGCGTTGATGTCGGCGATCTCCTCGGCGCAGACCGAGTGCGGCATGGGGTACTGGTGCCACTCGATGTCGTGGCCCAGCGCAGCCAGCGCGTCGCGGCTGGCAGTGCCGCGCGGCAGCGCGACGATGGGATCCTGCGTGCCGTGGGCCAGGAAGAGAGGCAGGCCCGCGTTGGCGGCGTGGCGCTCGGCGGCGGTCGTCGCGGCCAGCGGCAGGTAGCCCGACATGCCCACCGCGCCGCCCAGCCGGTGCGGGTAGCGCAGCGCGGTCATCAGCGTCATCGCGCAGCCCTGCGAGAAGCCCATCAGCACGATGCGCTCGGCCGGCACGCCGCGCTCGCGCTCGCGGTCGATGAGCTCGGCGATCAGGTGCTGCGACTCGCGCAGGCCGGCCTCGTCCTCGCGGCGCACGAGGTCGGTCACGAGGATGTCGTACCAGGCACGCATCACGTAGCCGTTGTTGATCGTCACGGGCCGCGTCGGCGCGTGCGGGAACACGTAGCGCACGGGGCCCAGGGCGGTCAGGTCCAGTTCGCCGCAGATGGGCACGAAGTCATAGCCGTCGGCGCCCAGACCGTGCAGCACGATGATGCTCGTGCGCGGGTTGGGGGCGGTCTCGATCTCATGGGTCTCAAGCATGGGGTTTCCAGTCTTCGATGCGCAGTTCAAACAATCGGTCGCCGTGCGCGTCCAGCGCGTCGCCGGTGGGGCGCCAGCCGGCGCGGCGGTAGAACGCCTCGGCGCGCGAGCCGGGCTGCGTGCCCAGGTCCAGCCGGCGGTGGCCCTGCGCGAACAGCCAGTCCACCATGACGTCGTGCAGCTGCCGGCCGTAGCCCTGGCCGTGCATGGCGGGGTCCACGAACATCGCCCAGATGTGGCCGTCGCGGGCGTCGCCGATGGCAAAGCCGGCAATCTTCAGGTTCGGCTCGGGCTCCAGCTCCACCACCCAGCCGCGGCCGAACACCTCCAGGTGGGCGTGCAGCTCGGCGTCGCCGATGCGGCCCGGCGTCAGCGTGTTCTCGGTGACGGCGTAGCGCACGCGCCAGATCTCGGCGGTGTCGTCGCGGGTGGCTTGGCGCAGGCGTGACATGCCGTCATTGTCGCGACAGCCGGCGCCGCGTTCGCGCTTCATGATGCCGGCATGGGAAGCCTCTATCTCGTCCGCCACGGCCAGGCCAGCTTTGGTGCTGCCGACTACGACCAGCTCAGCGCCACCGGCCACGAGCAATGCCGCCTGCTGGGCGCCTACTGGCGCGAGCGCGGCCAGCGCTTCGACGCCGTCTTCACCGGCACGCTGCGCCGGCATGCGCAGTCGCTGGCGGGCATCGCCGAGGGGCTTGGCGACGACCTGCCCGCCGTCGCGCTGGCGGGCCTGAATGAGTACGACAGCGAGGCCATCGTGCGCGCCGTGCACCCCGAGCCGCTGGCCCGGCCTGCCGATGCCGAGTCGGTCAGGCAGCACTTCCGCCTGCTGCGCACGGGCCTGCTGGCCTGGATGCGCGGCGAGACGACACCGGAGGGCATGCCCACACATGCCGACTTCACAGCGGGCGTGGCCGACGCGCTGGCCCGCGTGCTGGCGCTGGGTGTCGGCCGCCAGGTGCTCATCGTCTCCAGCGGCGGGCCGATCTCGACGGCCGTGGGCCACGTGCTGGCCTGCCCGGCCGAGTCCGTCGTGGAGCTGAACCTGCGGCTGCGCAACTCGGCCGTGACGGAGTTCGTGTTCAACCCGAAGCGGCATCACCTCGTCACGTTCAACACCTTGCCGCATCTGGATACGGCGGCGACGCGCGGTCACATCACGCACGCTTGAGACAATCCGGCTCGATGTTCACGAGCCTGATCACCCCCCCGCCCGCCCAGACCGCGCCCGCGCACGAGCGCTTCCTGCACCTGGTGCGCCTGGCGCTGGCCTCGGGCCAGTTCGGCAAGCTGCTGCTGTCCGGCCCTGTTGGGGGCGATGGGGAGGACCAGGACGTCGAGCGCCTGACCGTGCGGCTCGTCGAGCTGCGCGGTGAGCCGGCGCTGAGCTTCCTGTGGCGGCACCGCACCAAGGACATCACGAAGAACCACGCGCCCGAGGCCGGCGTGGCCGAGATCGCCGCGCTGCTGGGGGCGCGCTTTCGCAACGCGCACCTGCACACCGCTTCCGAGGAAGTGCAGTTCGCCGTCAGTCGCAAGGGCCGCGAGACGCTGCGCGTGACGCGCCTGGACGGTGCCGAGGACGCGCCCGCACCGGCCGCGCACGACAAGGCCAAGCAGCGCCCGCTGGAGATGGCGCACCCGGTGTGGCGCGCGCTGGGGCTGACCCACGTCGTCAAGGGCGAGCCGGCGCTGGTGCCGGCGATGGCGCGCAAGTGGAAGCAGATCAACCGCTTCGTCGAGATCCTGTCCTCGGCCGTCGAGGAAGCCGGCCTGCAGGGCCCCGTGCGTGTGGCCGACTTCGGCTCCGGCAAGGGCTACCTGACCTTCGCCGTGCACGACTGGCTGCTGGCCCACGGCCTGCAGCCGCGCGTGACCGGCATCGAGCTGCGCGACGACATGGTCAAGCTGTGCAACGCCGTCATCGACGGTGAGCAGCTGAGCGGTATCCGCTTCGACCAGGGCGACGTGCGCACGCAGGCCGTGCAGCCGCTGGACGTGATGATCGCGCTGCATGCCTGCGACATCGCCACCGACCATGCGCTGCACGTGGGCCTGCAGAGCGGCGCCAAGGTCATCATGAGCTCGCCCTGCTGCCACAAGGAGTTGCGCCCGCAGATGACGCTGCCGGCGGTGCTGCGGCCCATGCTGCAGCACGGCATCCACCTGGGCCAGGAGGCCGAGATGGTGACCGACAGCCTGCGCGCGCTGCTGCTGGAGAGCCGGGGCTACCGCACGCAGGTGTTCGAGTTCATCGCGCTGGAGCACACCAGCAAGAACAAGATGATCCTGGCCGTGAAGGCGCAGGGCCCGGCCGCCGAGGCGCTGGCCGCGCGTCGGCCCGAGCTGCTGGCGCAGATTGCCGAGATCAAGCGCTTCTACGGGCTGCGGGAGCAGCGGCTGGAGCAACTGCTCGCGTAGCGCGGCAGGTGTGAAAACATCCGGACGTGGCGGCCAATAACTGACAGACTGCCGGCACCCACCCCTTGAGGCGACCTGAAGAGATGTCATTGGCAACCCAGGCGAACGGTCTGGCTGGCGGCGTGCCGGTGGATCAGCTGCTCGTGCTGATCATCGACGAGGTCGAACTGTCGCGTTCGGTGCTGGCCAGCATGCTGCGCGATCTGGGCGTGCGCCACCAGCACCTGCACATGGCGCGCCGACCGGAGGAGGCACGCCGGCTGATCCGCAGCGCATCGCAGCCCTACGACCTCATCATCAGCGACATGACGTTCCGGCAGCAGGGGCCGCACGACATGACCGGCCAGGACCTGCTGGACGAGCTGCGCCAGGCCAAGGGCCTGCCCATGCAGACGGCCTTCATCATGGTGACCGGCGAGGCCCGTTACCAGCATGTGGCCGAGGCGCTGGAAGGGGCGCTGGACGACTATCTGCTCAAGCCCATCACGGCGCGCCAGTTCGAGGAGCGGCTGCAGGTGGTGCTGGCGCGCAAGCTGGCCTTCAGAGCGGTGTTCCAGGCCATCGCGTCGGGTGACTACGCGAACGCCGCCGCGCTGTGCGAGGCCATGTTCCGCGACGGCGCGGGCTACGCGGTCTATGCCGCACGCATCGCGTCGGAGCTGTACCTGCGGCTGGGCCGGCTGGACGCCGCGCGGCGCATGCTCGAGGCGGTGCTGGCCTGCAAGGCCGTGCCGTGGGCGAAGCTGGGCCTGGCGCGGCTGGACCTCAGCGGCGCCGACGCCGACAAGGCCTGCCGCGCGCTGGAGACGCTGCTGACCGAGAACCCGGCCTATGCCGACGCCTACGACGTCTACGGGCACGCGCTGCTGGAGGACATGAAGGTCGAGGCCGCGGCCGACGTGCTGGCCAAGGCGGTGCAGATCACGCCCGGCAACGTCTCGCGCCTGCAGAAGCTGGGCTCGCTGCAGCTCTACCTGGGCCAGAGCGCGGAAGCGGCGCGCCACCTCGGCGCGGCGCTGACCATCGGGGCGCAGTCGCGGGCGCTGGACTACCAGGGCGTCGTCGCGCTGGCCATCGCGAGCCTGGACCTGGCCCAGGTGGACGGCGCCGAGCGGGCCTACCGCTGCCTGGAGGCGGCACTGGGCCGCCACCCCGACAGCTACCGGGTGCGCATGCTGAAGCTTGCCGCGGAGGTGGCGCTGCAGCTGGCGCTGCGCCGCGCCGCGTCGGCGCTGGCAGGGCTGCGCGAGCTGGCCGCGCAGATCGCCCAGCCCGAATTCACCTACGAAATGGCCAGCAGCCTGCTGCAGCTGCTGGTGCGCAGCGCCGGCCAGCAACCCATTCCCGAGGCCATGACCTGGATCGCGCAGCTGGCGCGGCGCTTCTGCATCTCGCGGCCGCGCACCCATCTGCTGGAGCTGGCCGCCGCGCCCATGCCGGCCGTCGAGCTGCTGGTGCGCGACATGGCCCAGGCCATCAACGCACAGGCCAACGAGGCGATGTCGTACCTGGTCGGCAAGCAGCACCAGCGCACGCTGGAGGCGCTGGCCGAGCTGGCCAGCACCAGCCTGAACGCACGCATCATCAACCTGGCCCGCGCGACGTTGAACCACCATGGCCAGCGCCTGCCGCCCGACGTGTTGCTGCGGCTGCGGCAGGCCATCGACCCGCTGCATGCCAGCCACACCGACGCCGGCCGCCGGCTGGTGGCGCGACGAGACTGAGCCTGACCCAGCCTGCATTGACCGAGGACCCTCATGAGCACCGATCTCACCCCCGTCTTCCACCAGATCGCGCGTGAACTGGCCGGCCAGCCGGGTGTCGAGCTGGCCGACAGCGCGAAGAAGTCGTTCGGCGCCGGCACGCTGAAGGTGCACGGCAAGATCTTTGCGATGGTGTCGTCGGCGGGGCACTTCGTCGTCAAGCTGCCGCGCGCCCGCGTCGAGGCGTTGGTGGCGCAGGGCGCCGGCGAGCGGTTCGACCCCGGCCACGGCCGCGTCATGAAGGAGTGGCTGCAACTGGCCCGTCCTACGCCGGCGGTGTGTCTGGCGCTGTCGCGCGAGGCGCTGGCCTTCGTGGCGGGTGGCTGAGGTTCAGGCTCGGCCCGGTCAGGCTGCGCGACGGCGCCGCGCCAGCACGGCGAGGCAGCCCAGACCGGACGGCACCTGCGCCCAGCGGCCCGGCGCGGGCCCCGGTATCGCGCTGGTGACGAAGTGGCCGTCGGCGGCCAGCCCGTTGGCGCCGGCAGCGTCGTGGAAGGCCGGCGCCGTCAGCACCAGGTTGCTGTACATGAAGCCGTTGCCAGGCACGTCGTTCTGCGCGGGGGGGCGGAGAACCGTTGGCGGGCGGTGCTCATCCGGCGTCTCCTCGGCAAGGGAAGCCCAGTGTTGGCAGCGCCCGTTAGGCAGACGTTCGCTGCGGGGGGCCGCGTGGCCCCCCGCAGACGGGGATCAGCGACGTTGCTGGCGCCGCAGTGCCAGGCTGAGGCTGAGCAGCCCGGCCAGCAGCAGCGCCACGCTGGCCGGCTCGGGCACGGCGGCGGCCTGCTCCACGCCGCTGAGGTGCAGGCGCCAGAAGCCGCCCTTCTGGTCGTTGGCGTTGACGTCGTAGCTGGGCTGGTTCCAGGCGGCCAGCGCGATGGGGGTGTCGCCGTCGTACACAAAGCCCTGCTGCAGCGTCGTGCCCTGCGCGTTGTTGGACGCGGCGTTGAGCACCAGCCGGTAGCTGCCGGCCGTGGTGGCCGTGAACTGCAGGCCGGCGTCGTAGTAGCCGGCACCGGCGTTGACGAGGCTGCCGCCGTCGTCGTCGGCCTGCACGATGGTGCCGCCCGAGGCCAGGAACAGCTGCGGGTCGAAGTTCAGGCCCGACTGCCAGGAGTCGGTCCACAGGCTGACCGAGCTGCCGGCGGCGACCTGGAAGTCGATGACGATCTTGTCGTTGTGGTTCGCGGCCTGGCCCGAGAAGCTGAAGTCGGCGGCGTTGGCGCCCAGTGCCGAGGCGGCGAGGGCGAGTGAGAGCAGGTGCTTGTGCATGTCGTGTCCTTGAGGTGTCAGGGGGCCAGCAGCGGCGGGGTGGCACGCGACGGCGTCTGGGCCGAGGGGCGCAGGTGGTTCTCGCCGGCGCGCACCTCGAAGGCGGTGCCGAAGGTCTCCACGTTGCTGGGGCTGGCCACGGTGTCCACGTACCACCACTCGCCGACGACGCGCTCGCGGTTCACGTCGATGAGCAGGTAGCCGCGGCGCGTCAGCTGCACGTACTTGAAGTGCGGGTTGTAGAAGCGGATGGCGCCGGCCACCGCGCCCGTGGTGTCGGTGTCGATGCCGGGCGACGTGACGGACGTGCCGACGAACTCCACCGCCAGCGAGCCGGTGCCGGTGGCCTTGTCGTACAGCGCGGGGTTGTAGGGATTGGGATGCAGGTCCGCGGCCCAGCTGCTGTGGATGTCACCGGTCAGCACGACGACGTTGTCGACCTTGGCGCGCGTGGCGTCGCCCTGGATGCCGGCGTAGATGCGGTTGCGGGCCGGCTCGTAGCCGTCCCACTGGTCGCCGTTGATGAAGTACAGGCCTGGGTCGGTGGCCTGGTTGCTGCCCGGGGCCTTCAGCTGCGCGAACATGACGCCCTGGCCCAGCAGCTTCCACTGCGCCGGCGTGGTGCGCAGGCGGTTGACGAGCCACTGCTCCTGCGCCTCGCCTAGCAGCGTGCGGCTGGGATCGTTGTAGCCGGGGTCGGTGGACGCGAAGCCGGCGCCGAAGGCGGTGGCATGCGTGGCCGTGCCCACCTGCTTGGAGCGCGCGTTGAGCCGCTCCTCCAGCATCAGCAGCTCGGCCAGGTCGCCGTAGGCGAAGCTGCGGTGGTTGTCGCGCAGGTTGGCCACATCGGCCGGGCGCACCGGCATCCACTCGTAGTAGGCCTGCAGCGCGGCGGCCACGCGGCCCGGCCAGTCGCCCTCGGTGGCGGGCTGGTGGTTCTGCGCGCCGTCCTTGTACGAGTCGTTGGTGACCTCGTGGTCGTCCCAGATCGCGATCATCGGGTGCTGGCGGTGCATGGCCTGCGCGTCGGCGTCGCGCTTGTACTGCGCGTGGCGGGCGCGGTAGTCGGCCAGCGTCACCATCTCATGCGCCGGCTCGGGCGTGCGCACGCTGCCGTACTGGCCGGCGCCGTACTCGTACAGGTAGTCGCCCAGGTGCATGACCAAGTCCAGGTCCGCGCGCGCGGCGATGCGGGCGTAGGCGTTGAAGTAGCCGTAGGCATGGTTGGAGCAGCTCACCACGGCCATGCGCAGGCTGCTGGCGCCGGTGGTGGGCAGCGTCTTCGTGCGGCCCACGGGGCTGGTGGCGCCCTCGGCGCTGAACTGGTAGTAGTAGGTCGTCGCGGGCTTGAGGCCGGCGGCGTCGACCTTGACGGTGTAGTCGCGGCCCGGGTTGGTCTTGGCGCTGCCGCGCTGCACCACCTGCGTCAGTGCCGCGTCGGTGGCGATGACGTAGCTGACGCTGACGGCCGGCTTCACGCTCGCGGGCGTCACGCGTGTCCACAGGATGACGCGGTCGGCCAGCGGATCGCCGCTGGCCACGCCATGTTGGAACACCGCGTTGACGGCGGCCTCGGCGGCCAGTGGCAACAGCGCGGGCGCGGCGGCCAGCGCCAGCGTGCCGGCGCCGGAGCGCTTGAAGAAATCGCGGCGGCTGCTGCCGGTGCGCGCGGGCTGGACTTGTTTCGGACGACCCATGACGACTTTTCTCCTTGTGGGAGCGCGACTATCGCGACGCCGTTTGACCGCCGTGCGACAGCCCGGGCATGGGTCGGACCATGACCTGGGTCATGTGGAAGCTGGGGATTGCCCGCGCCGGTGGCGCCGCGGACCATCGCGCCCCGCCCGCGATGGGCAGCAACGCGGCCGTGGATGGGCCGCAGCGGAGAGAACGAGTGATGAAGACAGCTCTGTGCGCCCTGGCCGGGCTGGCACTGGCCGCCGCAGCGCAGGCGGCGGAGGTGAAGCCCACAGACAAGGCGCGTGTCGTCGCGCAGCTCAAGGCCAATGCGGTCGTCGCCGCCGCCGTGCGGCAGGCGCAGGACTTTGCCGGCACGCGCGACTGCCGCTACGACGTGCTGCGCGTGTCGGCCACGCCGCTGGTGGCGGGGCAGTCCTGGACGTACGAGGCCGAGATCCATTGCAGCAAGGACGAAGCCGCGGCCGTGGTGCGCGTGATGGGCAGCCCGCCGCTGGCGCCCCGCGGCCCGGCGGAGCTGCAGGTGTCGCTGGCATTCGCGGGCTGAGCGTCCGCTGAACACGGCGCCAGGCGCCGGGGCGCCACCTATCATTTCGCGCCATGGCCCTTGCCCACACCAAGACCCGTGCGCCGCGCCCCCGCGACGGCCTGCTGCTGCCCCGGCCGGCGCTGCTGGAGCAGGTGTCCCGCGCACTGAACGAGCAGCGCGTGCTGCTGCTGTGCGCGCCCGCCGGCTACGGCAAGACGGCGCTGCTGACCCAGTCCCTGGCGGCCCAGCCGGCCGACATGGCCATCGCCTGGGTGGCGCTGGACGAAGGCGACGACCTGGGGCGATTGCTGGACTGCCTGTTCGCCGCGCTCGAGCCCTACGACCCGCCGTGGCGCACCGCGCCCGAAGGCTTGCGCGATGCGGCGCTGCGCGGCGGCGCCGAGCTCATCACGGTGGCCGACGCGATGCTCAACGCGCTGGAGGCCTGCGAGGTGCCGCGCGGCCTCATCGTGCTCGATGACGCGCACCACCTGGCGGACACCGCCTCCCAGCAGTTCCTGGACCGCTGGCTGGCCCGCATGGGCTGGCGCTGGCGGCTGGTGCTGTCGGCCCGGCACGAGCCGCCGCTGCGCCTGGCCCGGCTGCGGGCCGCGGGCGAGCTGGCCGACCTGGGCCCTGGCGCGCTGGCGCTGGCGCGTGACGAAGTGGCCCAGCTGGCCCAGGCCGCGGGCCTGGACGACAGCGCCGTGGACGGCCTGTACGAGCGCTGCCAGGGCTGGCCTGCCGGCCTGCGGCTGGCGCTGGGCATGACCCCCGGCGCGCAGCGCCAGCCGTCGGCCATCGACCGCGCCACGTTCGACTACCTCGCTGCCGAGGTGCTGGACCGGCTGGACCCCGGGCTGCGCGGCTTCCTGCTGCGCACCAGCGTGCTGCACGACCTGGATGCCGCGCGCTGCCAGGCGCTGGGCGAAGACAGCCACGCCGGGCAGTGGCTGGCCGAGATGGAGCGGCTGTCGCTGTTCGTCACGGTGGTGGACCTGGCGCCCCACACCCTGCGTCTGCACCAGCTGTTCCGCGACATGCTGCAGCAGAGGCTGAGCCAGGAGCAGCCGGCGCTGCACCGCCAGCTGCTGGAGCGCGCCGCGCTGCTGGAGGCCGACCCGGTGCGCCGCCAGGGCCTGCTGCTGGCGGCCGGGCGCCCTGAGCGCGCCGCTGAACTGCTGCTGGGCGACGGCGCGCTGCTGATGAATCAACTGGGCGCCCATGGCCTCATGGAGCTGGCCCGGCGCTTCGACCCCGCGTTCGCGGACGCCAGCCCCGAACTGCACCGTGTCATGGCGTTGGCGCTGTGGGTGCTGTGGGAGGCGCGCCAGGCCGAGTGGCACCTGGGTCGGGCCGAGGCGCTGTTCGAGGCGCGCGGCGACGACACCGGGCTGCGCACGGCGCGCGCGCACCGCAGCATCCTGCTCATCGCGCAAGGCCGCCTGCAGGAGGCCGAGGCGCTGCTGCGCGACCTCGACCCCTTTGCGCTGAGCGGCGAGCTCAAGCGCACCACGCTGCTGGGCCGGGCGTGGCATGCACTGGAGAGCTGCCACTTCAACGCAGTCGCACCGCTGTACGACGCGCTGGTCACCGAGCTGCTGCAGAGCGCGTCGCTGGAGGCCTGGTATGTCGGCTCGCCGCCGCCGCGGCAGATCAGCTGTCCGGGCATGTCGGCCGTGGTGGACCGCTGGTACCTCGGCGCGATGAAGGTGTTGGGCGATCGGCCATTGCACTTCGGCGTCAATGCGCACATGGCCCAGGCGTGGAACCAGTTCTGGCAGGGCCGGCTGGACGAGGCCCGCCAGTTGCTGCTGCGCGCCGAGGCCGATGCCGCCTGGTGCGGCAGGCTCGTCATCGCGCGCAACCATGGCCAGGCGCTGCACGCCATGCTGGACCTCATCGCCGGGCGGCACGAGTCGGCCGTCGCGCTGATGAAGCTGCGCCTGTCGGAGCATGTGCCCGGCTACGGGCTGTGGGGCGAGTGGCAGGCCACCTTTTTCATGTCCCGCGTGGCTGCGGCCTGCGGGGACCGCGCCTCGCTGACCGAGGGCCTCGCACGGCTGGTGCGCCTGGGCGCCGACCTGCCCGACCTCGCGCTGCCACACCGCCCGCGGCCGCTGCTGGGGCTGCAGTCGCAGCTGGCGGCGCTGGACGGTCGGCTGGACGACGCCATCGCCGGCTGGCGCGGCCTGCTGGCCGACGGCGAGAGCGGCGACCTGCTGGGCCAGTTGGGCGAGACGCGGGCGCGGCTGGCCGGCGCGCTGCTGGACCGCGGCGACCGCGAGGGCGCCGCGCAGGTGCTGGCGCCGGCGCTGGCCCGGCGCGAGCCGGCCGGCCTGATGTGGGCCGTGCCCCGCTTGCTGCAGCTGGCCGGCCAGGACTGGGGCGAGCTTCTGGATGCCGCTGCGCTGGCGCGACTGCGGGCCTGGGGCCAGGCCTTGCGCCCCGCCACGCAGCCGGGCGCGGACGCCGCCGCGCCGGCCGATGACCGGCTGTCACAACGCGAGGCGGAAGTCATCGCGCAGATCGCCGCAGGTGCCAGCAACAAGCACATCGCCCGCGCGCTGGACCTGAGCCCCCACACCGTGAAGCGCCATGTGGCCAACATCCTGGACAAGCTGGGCCTGAACTCGCGCGGCGAGGCCGCCGCGTGGTGGAACCAGCGTCAGGCCACGGCGACGAGGCCTGGCGCGCTGGGCTGACCGAGCGCCCGGCACAGCTTGGCCCAGGCGGTGTCGTTGAGCAGCGCGCGGGCCGACGCCAGCACCGGTGCCTGCACCTCGGGCGGCAGGCCGCCGATCACCTCGGCGCGTTCGGCCGGCGTCAGCGCCGGGATCATCCAGCGCAGCGTCTCGCTCATCTCGCGCGGCCCGATGCTGGCCAGGATGCGGCCGTGCAGCGCCATCAGTTCCTCGTCGGTGTAGGCCGCCCACAGCGCCTGGTTGTGGCGGCTTTCCTCCACGCCCATGTGCTCGAAGTTGTGCGCGACGAAGGCCGCGAAACGCCGGTACAGCCGCTGCGCCGCCGCGGCTGACGGCATGGCCCGCAGCGCCGCACCCTCGGCGCGCAGTGCGGCCAGGCTGTCCAGGTGCTCGTCGTGCTCCGCCTCGACGGCCGCGCTGGCGCCGGCACGGCGGGCCTCGATGGCCGGGTGCACGTAGGTGTTCTCCTTGTCCAGGTGGTGGCGCGCAGCGTCCAGCAACGCATCCAGCTGGCCCAGCGTGGCGGCCAGGTCCAGCGGGTCGTCGATGTCCAGGCGGCCGAGCTGCTGCAGCGTGTCGCTCATGAACAGGCGCAAGGCCTTGTGGATGTGGGCGTAGAGGTCGAGGCGGGGGGCGGGTGAGGTCATGGTGGGTCCTGGTGGTCCGGGCGGGATGCCCGATGGCCGCCAGTGTTCCGGCGCCGGTCGCGTCTGCCATCGCTCCGATGGGCCATTCGAGCGATGGCGCGGCATGGCTCTTCGCCGCCGCGGCGCGTGGCCCGTCCGGGCGATGGCCGCGCGGACCCCGCTCGGCACAGTGCCGTCAACCCTGAAGCGGCGTCCGGCCCGAACAGGGCTCCCTCCACGTTTCACCCTGGACTTCCCATGCAACACCGACTCTCTGCCCGCCGCGCGCTGCGCGCTCCCTGCCTGGCCGCGCTGCTGGCCGCCGCGCTCACCGCCTGTGGCGGCGGCTCGTCGACGCCGACCGACGCGTCCCCGCAGCAACCGCAGCCCCAGCAACCCCAGCCCGGCAACGGCGGCAGCGCCGGCTTCAGCTTCACGCTGGACACCAGCAAGGCCATCGTCTGGCAGGGCCAGCAGGCCACCGTGGCCGTCACCGTGCAGCGCGATGCCGGCTTCACCGACGCCATCCAGTTCAGTGCCGAGAGCCTGCCCACCGGCACCACGGCGGGCGCGCTCAGCGTGGCGGCCGGCAGCACCACCGGCACGCTGACGCTGCAGGCCACGTCGACGGCGCCGCACTCGCTGCCGACGGCGGTCACCATCAAGGGCGTCGCGGGCACCGTCAACGCCACCAAGCCGCTGACCGTCACCGTGCGCGGCCAGGCGGGCGATATCGACACCAGCTTCGGCGGCGGCACGCTGGTGGCGCCTGGCGGGCTGACCGACGACTACGTCCGCGGCGTGGCTGTGCAGGCCGACGGCCGCGTGCTGGTGGCCGGTTTCGGCGTTACCGCCACGGCGACGGGCACCGACTTCCTGTTGGTGCGCCACCTGCGCGACGGCGGGCTGGACACCAGCTTCGGCACGGGTGGCAAGGTGGCCACCGCCTTCAACAATGCGGGCCGCAGCGACGAGGCGCTGGCGGTGGCCGTGCAGCCCGACGGCAAGATCCTCGTCGCCGGCACCAGCGACCAGGGCGCCACGGGCTACGACTTCGCGCTGGCCCGCTACAACGCCGACGGCACGCTGGACACGAGCTTCGGCAACGGGGGGCGCGTCACCACCTCGTTCGGCAACGGTGCCGACAAGGCCTACGCGCTGCTGCTGCAGCCCGACGGCAAGATTGTGCTGGCCGGTGACAGCAACCAGGGCGCCAGCGGCAACGACTTCGCGCTGGCCCGCTACAACGCCAATGGCACGCTGGATGCGAGCTTCGGCACCGGCGGCAAGGTGCTGACGGCGATCGGCGCCGGCAGTGCGAGTGAGACGGTCTATGCGCTGGCGCTGCAGACCGTCGGCGGCGCGCAGCGCCTCGTCGCCGTCGGCGGCGAGGGCGATTTCATCGCTGCGGGCTACCGGGCCGACGGCACGCTGGACACCAGCTTCGGCACGGGCGGCATCGTCAACGCCTTGTTCGGCAGCGTCACCGGCGCAGCGCGCGGTGTCGTCGTCACGGCGGATAACCAGCTGGTGCTGGCCGGTCATCACGACCACGACTTCGCGGCCGTGCGCCTGAGCCCCAGCGGCGCGCTGGATGCCAGCTTCGGCACCGGCGGGCGCGTCACGCTGCCGGTCAGCACCACCAACTGGGACGAAGCCACCGCGCTGGTGCAGCAGGCCGACGGCAAGCTGCTGCTGGGCGGCTGGGTCTACACCGGCAACAGCTCCAGCGCCGACACGGTGCTGGTGCGCCTGAACGCCAACGGCAGCGCTGACGCCGGCTTCGGCCCCGGCGGCGTGCGCACCACGGCGGTGGCCGCCGGCACCCGCACCGACGCTGGCCGCGCACTCGCGCTGCAGGCCGACGACCGCGTGCCCACCGTGCGCGTGCTGCAGGCCGGCGAGGCCAGCGGCACGAACGACCTCGACGTGGTGCTGATGCGCCACTGGCTGTGACCGCGCGCGCCGGGCCCCGGCCCGGCGCTCCCGCTCCCCTGACTCTGGAGATCCCCATGTCCTTGTCCCTCCGACTGCTGGCGCCGCTGTGCGCCGGCGTGCTTGCGCTCGCCGGTTGCGGCGGCGGCGGTGACGGCGGCGCGCCGTCCGCCCAGCCCGATGCACCGGCGCCGCTGCCTGCTGCCGTGACGATGTCGGCAGCGGCCGGCTCCGCCTCCCATGTCAGCCTGAGCTGGCGCGGTGGCAGCACCGGCCAGACCTGGCGGCTGGAACGCCGCGCCGGCGAGAGCGGTGCGTTCACCCCCGTGGCCGATGTCGACAGCGGTGCCGGCCTGTGGATGGACGCTGGCCTTGGCGCCGACACCGCCTACCGCTACCGCCTGACGCGCGCCGATGGCAGCGTCGCCGCCACGGCGGATGCGCGCACCGGCAGTGATGCCGCGCGGGTGACACCCGCCCCGCAGCCGGCCGGCGACGCCGTCCCGCTGCCGTTCACGCCCGACACCCGCCGCCTCGCGCTGGCCGACGGCGCACTGGCGCTGTCGCTGCCGGCCGGTGCCTTCAGTCAGGCCGGCACCGCCACCGTGCAGCCGGTGAGCAACCCGCTGCCCGACGGCGTGGGCACCGGCTTTGCGCTGAGCCTGCCCGAACGCCCGGCGCAGCCGCTGAGGCTGTCGCTGCGCTACGGCATGAACGAAAGCGCGGACGACGTGACCTCGGACCGCCTCGCGGTGCAGCAGGCCGACGGCAGCTGGTGGCTGCTGCCGCTGGCGGCGCGCGGCGAGGGTGAGCGCCTGCTGACGGTGGACCTGCCCGTGTCCCTGTGGCCGCAGGCCGTGACCGCCCAGGCGCTGCAGGCACATCAGACCGCGCTGCCCACGCCGACCGCCAAGCTGCATGTCGTGCGCGTGAAGGCCCACAAGCTGCTGCCGGCCTCCGCCAGCGTGCGGGTGCTGGGCAGCCAGCGCTTCGTGCCGGTGTCCATCTACACGGTCAGCGACAACATCTCCTGCGACAGCCCCGCCGATGGTGACATCTGCATCCCGACGCCGGTGCTGCGCGACGTGACGATGCCGGTGCGCAACACCAAGGCCGGCTACCAGCGCCAGTGGGAGCTGCAGGACAGCACCACGCCCGCGCCGGCGCTTGGCGCGCTGGCGGCGGAGTCGGGCAGCGGCGTCGTCTACACGGCGCCCGCCCAGGTGCCTGCCACCAACCCGCTGACGCTGCGTTTCACCAGCACGCATGTCGCCAGCGGGCGGCGCCTGGTGCTGAGCGCGCAGGTGCGCGTCGTGGAGGACGCCTGGGTCGGCGAGCTGGAAGGCAGCCTCGGCGTCCCTGGCGCTGTCCATCGCTTCCCGACGACGACGCGATGGACGCTGGACCCGGGCCAGAGCACGGCCACCCGCCGCGTCTACCTGCCCACCAGTGGCGAAGCCAGGCACATCTACACGGTGAGTGACCCGGTCTGCACGCACAGCGTGTCGCCCCGTCAGCTGCCGCTGTCGCAGGCTGATACGTCGGGCAAGCTGGTGGTGGACGAGTCCGTGACGCCTGTGCGCTACACGCTGGAGCTGCACACGCACTGGAACTCGGTGTGGTCCATGGTCTGTCCGACCGGCTCGGCCTCCTCGGCCGCCGCTGGTGGCTATGACTGGGATGCGCAGGGCGAGATCTCCGCGGGCCGCATTCAGGGCCTGGAGGTCGTGCTCGGCGGCGTGCGCAGCTGGTCGCTGGAGCGGCCGCAATGAGGGCAGGCTTCGCGGCCCTCGAGCCGGAGCTGGCCGCTTCGGCACTCGTGCGCAAAGGCCTGCTGGCGAACGCCCCCGCCGGCTGGGCCACGTAGCCCCCCGATTTCAGCGCTGCGGAGCCCCTCGCGCCCGCAGCCACAGCCCCGGCCCTGAAGCCAGGGCCGCCATCCAAGGCGTTCGCGCCCAACCACAGCAACCCAACTCTCTCAGGAGCAAACCATGTCCTTTCATCCAAGCCACGCATTGACGGCCTTGTGCCTGTTCACCCTGTCCCTTCCCAGCCTCGCTGCAGTGCAGCAGGGCAGCAGCTTCGGCGCGACGGCCGAGGCCGGCAGCGTCAAGGCCGGCGGCTGGTACCAGTCCACGGCGAGCGCTTCGCACGGCAGTGCCAGCGGCAATACCGAAGCCAGCGCCTGGGGCAGCTCGGAATCCTTCAGCGTCCATGCGCGGGCCTGGACGTCCGAGAACCCGACGCTGCCCATCTACTGCACGGTCTACACCTGTTCGTGGCGGACCTACGCCAACGTGTCGGTGTGGGACACCGTCACCATCACGCCCACCGCAGGCAGCACCGAGACGCTGGACTACCGGTTCGCCATCGACGGCTTCCGCAAGCGTGGCCCGTGGGCCTACGGCAGCGGTACCACGGCCACCTCCTGGTATTACATCGGCACCGACGCCAACGGCTGGTACACGCCCAACATGCGCACGCTGGGCAACGGCAAGATGGAGGCGGCCGGCACCGTGGAAGCGCGCAATGGCCAGCCCATCACGCTGTACGTGTATGGCGCGCTGTCGGTGTCGGCGCGCGACGGCGCCGTGGCCGACTACAGCCACACCATGTCGTTCCACTGGGACCTGCCGCCCGGCTGGACCTACACCTCGGCCTCGGGGCACTTCTCGCCCGTGGCGGCGCCCGTGCCCGAGCCCGCCAGCATGGCGCTGATGGCCAGCGGCCTGGTCGGCCTGGCCGTACTGCAGCGGCGCCGCCGCAGCGCCAGGCGCTGACGGCCTCTCCGGAGACGGCGCAAAGGAAAGCCCCGCCCGGCGTTCACCGGTCGGGGCGCAAAAGCGCTTCACACCGCCCGGGACATCCACCTCGCGATGGACATGGGGCTGCGGTGTGCATCACAGCGCAGGCGGCTGACGCGGGCGACACCGGGGTGACGCTGGCGGGCCGGGAAGCTCATGCTTTCATGGTCGCGGGCGGGCTCGAGCTCCGCCTCGCCAGGGGCCGCAGCGTTGCCGGGGGCCGTGCACTGGTGACAGGAAGGATCATCGGCGCAGCCCGCCGTGAACAAAGCCGCAATCAGCGGGGCGGGGCCGCCCTTTTTTGGGCTCAGTGCGCGTGCGGGGCCGGGGCTGCCGGCGTCACCGTCAGCTTGGCGGCCGGCGCGCGGGGCGTCGGCGTCTCGGGGCTGGGCAGCTCGGCCCAGTGCCATTCGCCCTGCGTGCAGAGCTGGCGCACCGGGAACCACAGCACGCCCGGCTCGGCCGGCAGGCCGGCGCGGATGACGAACTCGTCGAACCAGTCGTCCTGCAGGAAGTCGGCCGGCGTGTTGGCCGTCCAGCGCACCTCGGCCAGTTCGTCGGTGACGGGCTTGCCGTGGCTCTCGTACGGGCTCTTCAGCGGGCGGCGCGTGGTGGTCAGCGTCCAGCCGGGCTTGGGGCTGGGCTTGGCGCCGCGCAGGCCGGCGGGCAGCGTGACGATGACGACGGTCGTCGCCGCGCCGTTGCAGCCGTGGCCGATGCGGAACGCGGCGCGGTAGCTGCTGCCGGCCGCGGCCTCGGGCGGGTCCAGCACGACGTGTGCCTGGGCCGAGGCGCTCAGCAGGGCCAGGGCAGTGATGACGAAGGCTTTCATGCGGTGCTCCTCACAGGTCGAACTTCAGCTCGGCCGAATAGCTGCGCTGCGGGTAGTTGTGGAAGTTCCAGTACTGGTAGTTGTTCAGGTTGTCGATGCCCGCCGCGGCGCTCCACTGGCGGCTGATCCTCCACAGCACGCGCAGGTCGGCCGTGGCGTACTTGCTGACGCCCTGGTAGGCGAAGCCATTCACATCGGCGTTGTTCAGCGTGCGGTACTGGCGGCCGCTGTAGCGGGCGGCGAGGCTGGCGCTCCAGGCGTCGTTGAAGCGGTACGCGGCCAGCGCCGTCGCGCGCCAGCGCGGGATGTTGGGCTGCCATTTGCCGAGGGTGTCGCCCGGCGTCACGACGAAGCCGCGGTTGGCCTTGATCTTGGAGTCGGTCACGGTGACGCTGGCCGACAGGTCCAGCCCCTTCAGCACCAGGTCCGCCGCGGCCAGCGTGGCCTCCAGGCCGGTGGTGGCGATCCGGTCGATGTTCTGCACGCGGCTGACGTTCCGGTTGAGCACCGGGTCCAGCAGCGTCTGCGAGTACAGCGAGTCGCGAGTCGTTTCGGCGAACAGCGTGACGCGCGACTGCAGCGCGCCCCAGGCCGACTCGGCGCTCAGCTCGGCCGTCCACGACTTCTCGGGTTGGAGGTTGGGGTCGTTGATGTACTGCGAGTTGGTGGTCGACGTGGCGCCGTACAGCTCGCTGACGGTGGGCATGCGCACGGCGCGGCCCACCGATGCCTTCAGCACGGTCTGCGCCGTGGCCTGCCAGGACAGTGCCGCCTTGGGCGAGAGGAAGTTCGCGCTGCGCGCCGCGTAGATGCTGGGCGCCGGCGTGCCGGTAGCGGAGAAGTCCGTGCGGCCATCAAACGCCTGCCAGTGCTCGGCCCGCAGGCCCAGCACGGCCTTCCAGTCGGTCGTGATGAGCCATGCGTCCTGGGCGTACGCGGCCTGCAGACGGGTCTTGCCGCGCACCTTGTTGACCATCTCCCCCGGCCCGTCCGCCAGGTAGTTGCCTGCGATATTGGACGTCAGGTAGTTGAGCTTGTAGCTGTCCTGCTGCAGCCCGAAGTCCACGACATGGGCCGTGCCGGCCGGGCGCCAGATGCCTTTGGCGGCCAGCGAGTGCCAGCCGGTGCCGCTGCCGTCGGCCAGCGTGCCGGCGCCGCCACTCAGGGCACCGGGCTGCGGGTTGGTGGCAGCGTTCTGGCGCTTGTCGTCCCTGCGGTAGTCGTAGAGGCTGGCGGCGACTTCCCAGTCCCACTCGCCGCCCGTGTGGCTCTTGACCGAAACGCCATGCATGGCGTGCTGCAGCTTCTCGCGGGTGAGCGCGAAGTCGCCGCCGGTGGGGCCGGCGAACTGCTTGCCGTCGATGAAGATGAACTCCTTCTTCGAGACCGGGTCCAGCGTGCCCTTGTAGACCGGGTTGCCGGCCGCGTCGCGCAGCCAGCTCACCGAGTTGCCATCCGCCGCGTTGCGCCACAGCCCCAGCACGTAGCTGGCGCGCACGGTGGGGCTGATGTCGTAGGCCAGCTTGAGCTTGAGGTGGTCTTGCGTGGTGCTGTACTGCGTGCCGGCGCCGATCAGGTACCAGGGCGCGTTGGCGTTGTTGAGGCCGGCCACGGCGCCGGTGACGGTCGTGCCCACGGTGCCCGCGGTGGCCGTGTTGGCGGGGCGTGTCGCGAAGGTCAGCGGCTGGCCGTCGCTGTCGGTGCGGTTGACGTTGAGCCACCAGCTGAAGGCGCCGTCGCGGCTGCCCACCGACGCGCTGGCCTGCCAGGCCCGATAGGTGGCCTTGAGGCCGTAAAGCTCGGAGGGCTGGGTGCTGTAGCCCAGCTTGGCATACGCCTCGAACCGGGTCGGCATGCGGGTCTGGTAGTCCACGACGGCGCCCACCGAGTTGCCCGGGTAGGCCGCCGAGAACGGGCCGTACATGACGTCCACGCGCTCGATCTCCTCCGGCGTCACCAGCCCCCAGCGCGGCGGGAAGGACAGGCCGCCCACCCCGTTGCCCAGGTAGTTGGACAGCAGCACGCCGTCGGCGTACACGGCCGAGCGCGCGCTGTTGCCGGTGCCCGAGGCGCGGCTGGACAGGATGGCGTGGTTGTAGTCGCCGATGTAGCGCTTGCGCACCAGCAGGCTGGGCAGGTACTTCAGCGCGTCTTCCGAGTCGGTGGCGTTGATGCTGCGCTCGATGTCCTCGCGCGTGACGGTCTCGCGCGTGGTGGGGATGTTGGTGGGCAGCGAGCTGGGCGCCGCACCGGCCACGCGCACCAGGCCGAGGCGGGTGCGCGGCAGGGCGGGCGTTTCATCGGCCGCAGCGGCGGCGGTGTTCGTCAGGGCGGCGGGCGTGTCGTCGCCGTCGCAGTCGTCGCAGGCGCGGGCAGGGGGGGCGGCCAGCACGAGGCCGGACAGGGCGGCGCACGCAGCAGCGGCGCGCGCAAGGGCAGTCTTGGTCATGAAAGGACAGTGATCAGGTCGGGCCGTCACGTGCCGCGGTGCGCGGGTGCGACGGCAGGCGCCGGGCCGGGCAGGCCACGGCGGCGCAGCAGGACTCAGATCAGTGCAGGGGGCGCGCGGGCGCTGGCCGGCCGCCAGGCGTGGCCGGTGACCGGCGCGGTCCAGAAGCGCTCGGGCGCCTGCAGCAGCAGGCCGGAGCGCAGCGCCAACTCGGGCGCGACGGGGGGCGGTGCCATGTCGGTGGCCTGCAGGTGGCAGGCCGCGCAATGGCCGTGGGCCAACAGGTCCAGCGCCTTCTCGATGGGCTTGGGCTGTTCGGCCCGGCCAACGGTCGGCGCGCGGCAGACGTCCTGCCAGGCGCTGAAGTCGCCCCGCGCATGCGCCAGTGCGGCGCTGATGCCCGGTGCCAGCAGCCCCAGCACCAGCACGGCCAGCCACCACCAGGACTGGCGGCGCGCGCGGGCGTGGGTGAATCGGGGCATGGCGGCGCATTCTAGGAGCCGGGCGTGGCCCGCGCCTTGACATCCGACAAACTGGGGTTGTACGGGCCGCGCGGGCACGCAGACACTGCGGTGATGAGCTATCCCGGCCCCTCACCCACCCCGCCGCCCAAGCCGTCGGCGGCCCCGCCTTCGCTGCCGGCACGGCTGCTGGGCTGGATGGGCGGCGAGGCGCCCAAGCTGTTGGCCGGCATCGTGCTGCTGGTGCTGGGTTACTGGGTCAAGGACTCGGTGGACCTGGCCATCAAGCAGCGCCAGCTGGACCTGAGCTACACCAAGGAGATGCTGGCGGTGCTGCAGACGCTGACGCAGGAGGACGACCTCGGCAAGCTCAACAACGCCGCCGTCGTGCTGGCCTCGTTTGGCGAGCCGGCGCTGCCCGCGCTGCTGATGGAGCTGCGCCGCACCGATCTGCACGCGGTGGCCGCCACGCGGGGCCTGGAGGCCATGGCCGTGCGCGACCCCGAGCTGCTGTGCCGCGTGCTGCCGCCGCTGCTGCTCAAGCGCAACCAGCATTACGACATCGGCGCCCACCGCACGCTGGTGGGGCTCGTCGGCGACAACGGCTGCCGCAAGGCGCTGCCGCAGCTGCGCCGCTACCGGGACTTCGTCAACGCCGCCGTGGCCGGCCGGCCCGCGGAGTTGCAGGAGCGCATCGGCGGCGAGGTCTCCGCGCCGGCCGAGGCCTACCCGCGGCTGAAGAAGGTGCTCGACGAAGCCATTGCCAACCTGGAGTGACGCCCATGAGATCCCTGCTGCTAGCCCTGCTGCTGGGCGCCGGCGGCGCCCAGGCCGCCGTCGTCAACTGCGCGCCGGCGCCCAACAGCTTCACCGTGCTGCTCAGCGAGCCCAGCGGTGGCGCGATGACGGACCGCGCCGCCGTCGACGGCTTCCTGCGTCGGCTGCAGTTCGCGCTGGACCGCGAGCGCGACGAGCAGTGGATCAACCCCGACGCGACGCCCGTGGCCTTCCGGGCCTGCCCCCGCCGCGCGCCGGCGCTGGATGGCAGCGAGTTCAGCCCCGAGGTCGTCGAGCAGCTCAACGACCAGCGCGTGCTGCTGGAGGTGTGGGGCGCGGTGGACCGCGACGGCACGCCGCCGGTGCTGTCCGCGCAGATGAACTACCTGCTGGTGCCGCTGCGCTTCGCGGCCGACCAGCGTGAGGCGGTGCCGGCCGCCGCGCTGCAGCGGCTGCGCTACCCCGAGGCGGGCGCCGCGCCCGCGCAGGACGCCGTGCAGCTGGTGGCCCGCCCGCAGGACCTGGACGCCTTCATCGCCACCAGCCTGGGCCTGAAGCTGCTGCGCGAGCGCCGCTTCGACCCCGCCCACGCCAACCTGTGCCGCGCCACGCGGCTGCTGGGCGCGCTGCTCAAGCGGCCGCTGGCGGGCCGCGCCAAGACCGAGCTGACGGCGTTGCAGCACTTCGTGCAGGACGGTGCGGCGAAGGCGCTGCGCGATGCGCTGGCGGACCCGGCCTACCCCAAGGCCGGCCTGTTGCGGCTGCAGAACCCGGCGCAACCCTGCGCCGGCGAGGAGTGACCATGGCCCGCCTGCTGTTCGCCGCCTGCCTGCTGCTGGCGCTCGGGGCCAGCCCCTCTGCGCGGGCCGGCATGATGGCCCGGGACTGTTCCGACCCCTTCGTCTTCCGCGGCGCCGCCGTCAATGCGCTGGTGCTGCCGTGGCGGGTGGAGTCCGGCAGCCCCCGGCTGCTGGCCACCGGCCGGCAGCTGTCGTCGCTGGCCCTCCTGCAGCTGCTGATGGGCATGTTGCCGCTGGGGTCCATCGGCGCGGTGGACCTGGTGGCGTCGCCCGGCGCCACCTGCGATGTCGATGAGGTGCTGGGCCGTGTCAGCCGTGGCGGCGCGCTGGGCGGCACGCTGGCGCCCGGGCAGGCGGTCGTCGTGCTGTGGGGGCGGTTCTTCGAGCAGGACGGCGAGCTGTTCGTGCAGACCTATCTGCGCTTCGCGCGCCAGGGGGCCACCACTGGCAGCGGCCTGCAGCCGGAAACGCTGTCGCTGGGCTGGGGTGGCGAGACGCTGCAGGCGGCGCTGCCGATGCAGGCGCTGGCCTTCGCACCGCGCCGGCTGCGGGTGGACGAGCTGGCTCGCATCGACGCGGCGTCCCGTGCCGCGTTGCGCGTGCGGCCGCAGCCGGACGCGGCGGCCCCGGGCGTGGCGCTGCCGAGCGCGCCCGGCGAGGGGCTGCCGTACTGGATCACCGCGCAGCGCGGCGACTGGCTGCAGCTGCAGCCCATGCGCCCGGGCCTGCCGGCCGGCTGGGTGCGGGCGCGCAGTGGCGACGACAGCGTGCCGGAGTGGTCGCTGTCACGCTGGCTGCCGGAGCTGGACTACGCGCTGGGCGTGGCCGGCTGGCTGCGCCTGCAGGTGGGGAGCGTCGGCGACGCCGAGCGTGCGCGCATCGCGCAGTTCACCGACGCGGCGCTGGCCCGCTACGAGGCCGCCGTGCCCGGTGACGAGGCCCCCGCCGCCTGGGGTCTGGCCGCCGCGCTGCGTGGCCAGCTCGCCTGGGCCCGGGGCGACCGTGCCGCCGCGGCCGCGCTGTTCGCGCAGGCCCGCGCCCGGCTGCCGGCCTCGGCGGCCGCGGCCAACCTGGCGGCGGTGTCGGCGCTCAGCGACACGCCGGCCGACGCCGCCTCGGCGCAGCGGCTGGGCCGGGCCTTGCTGGGGGCGCTGGCCATGGCGCCGCAGGATGCGCAACTGCGCGCCAACCTCGCGGCGCTGTACCGCCTGTACGCGGACAAGCCCGGCCTGAGCCCGTTCGAGCCCGCGGAACTGGCGCAGCGGCAGCAGGTGCTGAGCGGCGTGCGTTAGAACCGGTGGCGCATGCCCACCGAGAAGCTCTCGCCGGCGCTCAGGTTGCTGAGTCTGTCGATCATGGCCACGGCGTACAGGTCCGTGCGCTTGGACAGCCAGTAGTCGTAGCCCACCGTCCAGGTCTTGCGGCCCGCGCCGCTGGTGGGGCTGATCTGGCCGTACTGCGCCAGCAGCTTGGCGGCGCCCACGGGGATGCTCACGCCGGCCTCGTAGATCTTGTAGTCGACGTTCTTCGTGTCGTTGGTGACCTGGGCGTACTGCCCGAACACCTTGACGACGCCGAAGTCGTAAGAGCCGTTGCCCATCCAGACGGTGGTGTCGTCCACCGGCGTGGCGCCGCCGTCCTTCTTGACCTGCTGGTAGACCAGCGCGCCGGCCAGCGGGCCGCTGACGTAGGTGCCGCTGGCGGCCACGTTGCGGCCGCCCTGGCCCTCGCCGGCGGCGACGAAGACGCTGCCGGTGAAGCCGCTGAAATTGGGCGTCGTGTACAGCACCGAGTCGCTCCAGCCGGAGTCGCCGGTGACGGTGCCGCTGGTGAAGATGTGGCGGATGCTGGGCGAGTAGCCGAACGAATCGCCGAAGGGGTTGAAGCTCAGCGTCGCGACGAACAGCGTCGTCGTGTTGCGGCCCACCTTCAGCGTGCCCCATTCCTTGCTGGCCAGGCCCACCAGCGCGTTGCGCGCCCAGAAGTTGTCGGTGTTGGAGCGGCCGCTGGCGCCGACGTCCGCGCGCAGGAAGCCTTCCAGCTGGAAGATGGCCGAGAGGCCGCCGCCCAGGTCCTCGTTGCCGCGAAAACCGAAGTGGCTGGTGGTCATCTTGCCGCTGTCGGCGCCCAGCACCGACGCGGTCGCACCGGGGGTCTTCGTGCTGCCGACGCTCATGTCGATGAGGCCGAACGCGGTCACGCTGCTCTGCGCGAGCGCCGGAGCGGTGGCCAGCGCGATGACGGTGGCCAGCAGGATCTTCTTGTCCATGGAGGTTCTCCTCGTGTTGTTGATCAGGTCTGTCCGCGGTGCGCCCAGCCGGTCAGGCGGCGCTCCAGCACGGCGAAGAATTCGTACATGGCCATCGCCATCGCGCCGACCACCAGCAGGCCGGCGAAGGCCAGGCCCATCTGCATGGACGAGCCGGCCGAGATCAGCAGGTAGCCGATGCCTTCGTTGGCGGCCGTCATCTCCGACACCGTCGTGCCGACAAAGGCCAGCGTGATGGACACCTTCAGCGCGCCGAAGAAATAGGGCATGGCCCGCGGCAGGCCCACCTTCCACATCACGTCGGAGCGCCTGGCGCCCAGCACGCGCAGCACGTCCTCCAGCTCGGGCTCCAGCGTTGCCAGGCCGGTGGCGATGTTGACCATGATGGGAAAGAAGCTGATCAGGAAGGCCGTCAGCACCGCGGGCCCCACGCCGATGCCGAACCACACGACGAGGATGGGCACGAAGGCCGCCTTGGGCAGCGCGTTGAACGCCGTCATCAGCGGGTACATGGCCGAGTAGGCGAGCTTGGAGCTGCCCATCAGGCAACCCAGCAGCGTGCCGACGACGATGGAGATCGCGAAGCCCAGCATCGTGACCCACCAGGTGCGCCAGGCGTGGGCGAGGATCACGTCGTGGTGCTCCCAGAACTGCTGCGCGATGCGCGCCGGGCTGGGGAACAGGAACTCGGAGACGTCGAACAGGCCGCAGACGCTCTGCCACAGCGCCAGGATGACGGCCAGCAACAGCCAGTGGGCATGACGCTGCAGCTTCATTGGGCGATCTCCGCACCAGCCTTCTTCAGCGCGCCGATGTGGCCGCGCAGTTCGTGGACGATCTCGCCGAACTCGGGCGTGTAGGTGATGTCCAGCTCGCGCGGGCGCGGCAGTGGCACCTCGCGCTTGAGCACGATGCGCCCCGGGCTCTTGCTCATCACGTAGATGCTGTCGGCCAGGAACACCGACTCGCGCAGGTCGTGCGTGACGAGGATGACGTTGAAGCCCTGCGCGGCCTGCAGGTCGCGCAGGATGCACCACAGCTCCTCGCGCGTGAAGGCATCCAGCGCGCCGAAGGGTTCGTCCAGCAGCAGCAACTGGGGCTCGTGGATCAGCGCGCGGCAGATGCTGGCGCGCTGCTGCATGCCGCCCGACAGCTGCCACGGGAACTTGTCTTCATAGCCGGCCAGGCCGACCCGGGCCAGCAGCGCGCGGGCGCGGGCTTCGAACTCGGGCCGTTTGGCCTTCAGCTCGGAGCGGTAGGGCTCGACGATCTCCAGCGGCAGCATGACGTTGGCCAGCGTCGTGCGCCACGGCAGCAGCGACGCCGACTGGAAGGCCATGCCGCTGATCTTCAGCGGGCCGTGCACGGTGCGGCCGTCCACGCGGATCTCGCCGCGCGACGGCGGCTTCAGCCCGGTGGCCAGCTTCATGAACGTGGACTTGCCGCAGCCCGACGGCCCGACGATGGCGATGAACTCGCCGCGCGCGACCTTCAGGTCGATGGCTTCGACGGCGAACCTGCCCTGTTGGAGCAGGTCGTCGTTGTAGGCCAGCCAGACGTCTCGGAAATCGACAAACGATTCCACGGCCTACTTCTTGGGCAGGATGTTCAGTTCCGCAGCGGACGGCAGGAAGCCGCCGTTCCACACGGCGCCGGCGTCCACGCGCGTCTTGGTGCCGTAGGTGTCCGACACCTGGCTGGCCATCAGCGACAGCCGCGCCGCATTCAGCTGGCCGAAGCCCTCGGCGCGCGCATCCGGGCTGGCGATGGCGTCGCTGATCGCCATGCGCAGCCGGCGCTTCTCCAGGTCCACGTTGATGATGCCGTCGCGCTCCTTGACGAATGCGATCGCGTCATCGGGCTTGGCCAGCACCTCCCGGGCGCCCTTCGTGAAGGCGCGCAGGAAGGCCTTCAGCGCCTCCGGCTTCTCCTTCACGAACTTCGGGCTCGCGATGATGACGTTGCCGTACAGCTTCACGCCGTTCTCGGCGTAGGGGAACAGCTGCACGTCGGCCGTCTTCACGCCGCGCGCCTCCAGGTTCAGCAGCGACGTGAACGAGAAGCCGGTGATGGCGTCGACGTCGCCGCGCATCAGCATGGTCTCGCGCAGCGGCGGGTCCATGCTGACCCAGGTGACGGCGCCCAGCTTGTTGGCCTTGGCGAGGATGGGGAAGCCGCGCCGGCCGGCATCGAACACCGGCGCGCCGAGCTTTTTGCCCGTCAGGTCGGCCAGCGTCTTGATGCCGCTCTTCTTCAGCGTCAGCACCGCGGCCGGCGTGTTGTTGTAGACCACCATGACGGCGACCGGCTTGTTCGGCGCATCGGGGTTGTTGGCGTGGAACTCCATCAGCGCGGCCATGTCCGCAAAGCCGATGTCGTAGGACCCGGACGCCACGCGCGTCACCGCGCCGCCGGAGCCGTTGCCGGCGTCCACCGTCACGTCCAGCTTCTCGTCCTTGAAATAGCCCTTGGCCGTGGGCAGCAGGAACAGCGCCGAGGGGCCCTCGAAGCGCCAGTCAAGCTGGAACTTGATGGGGGTCGTCTGCGCCAGAGCAGCGGACGGGGCGGCGCCCCAGGCAACAAGGGCGGCCGTCAAGGTGGCCAGGGCGCGTCGGCTCAGTCGCATGCAATCTCCGTCGGCATCGGGCGCGGCAGTGCGCCCGACGGAGGCTTTTGCAAGCTCTGTGCCTGCAACTTCAGGGGCGTTGATGCACGCCGGTGCGGCACGATGGCCGCGTCATGTGCATCCATGCACCGGAACAGCCCGGCGCTGCAGGAGCGATCAGCGCTTGATGCGCAGCAGCTTGCCTTTCGCGAGGCGATAGCTCATGGGCGGATCGATGGGCACATAGAGCCCTGCCGGGGTCTGGCGCAGCAGGGGTTCGGCAACGACGATGTCGATGCGCTCCTCGGCACCCGCCAGCGCGGCCGTCGCGCCGACGCATTGGAGATCTCCAGCCACCTCGATCAGCTCGGTAATGCGCCCCGCCACCTTGGGCGGCCGGGGCGGGTCGGCAACCAGCACGGTGGTGCCCATGCAGTAGTCGTCGAAGGCATCGGCGAGCAGCACGCCCTGGGGGCAGGCGGCGTCCGCCGGGCAGCTCGGCGCGTGATGCCAGGACAGGCGCGCACCCGCAGCGCCCCGCCAGCGCAGGAGCCGCACGAACCGGGGCGAGGGTTCGTCCTTTGCCTGGCGAACCGACCACAGACTGACGCCGGGCTCGCCCGCATCGCGGCAGACCAGGACCCCCTGTTGCGCGTCCATCGCCACGTGGGCGGTGCACGTGGCGCCTGGCGGCAAGGGGACGTCCCGGGCCGGCGGGTGGCTGGCGTTTCTCGGCCATGCCTGCGCGTTGCCGGGCTCGGCGCCGGCAGCCTCGCCCGCGCCTGCCAGCAGCCAGAGCGCCGCAGCCGCCAGGGGGCGGTGAAGGTGCCTGAGGTTCATCCGGGAATCGCGGCGTTCAGCGGACATTTGCCGAACACGACCAGCGGACTGACGCGGTCCTTCAGGCCGAGCCCGGGCGGGTTCTTCGTGCGGATCTCGAAATGCAGGTGATCCTCGCTGTCGGCCAGGCTTTCGGCGTTGCCCGAGTTGCCGGTCTTGGCGATCAGCTGGTTGCGGGTTACGGTGGCGCCTTCGGCGACGAACACCTGTTGCAGGTGGGCGTAGAACGCGTAATACGTCGTGCCCTCCAGCTCGAACTCGAACGCCAGCCGCAGGCCATAGTCGCCCCCCGTCTTGACCAGCACGACGGTGCCGTCGCAGATGGCATAGGCGGGCTCGCCGACCTTGGCGCTGAAGTCCCACCCCTGGTGCGGGCGCGGCGTGCCGTCGGCGTTCTTGCGGACCATGCCGAACGTGTGGTTCAACTTGCTGCCGCGAATGATGTTGCTGACGAGCGGCCAGGTGATGGATGCGTGCATGAGCTCCCTTTCCAGGTGTGCCCGGCGGCATTGCGCAAGGCCGGGCCATTCTTGGAACTCAGCGGTGCATCGTCAAACGGCCGCTCCACAACTTTTGGGGCGCTGGCAAGCGCTCATGCGCCGACGCGCCGGGCCAGCAGTTCCGCGAGCGTGCGGGCCACCACCTGCGTCGCGCGCCTGAGGTCATCCAGCACCAGGTGCTCATCGGCGCGCTTGGCATTGCTCTCCAGCACCGTGCGCGGACCGGCGCCATAGATGGCGGCCGGGATGCCCTGCGAGGTGTAGAGCCGCACATCGGTGTACAGCGGCGTGCCCGACGTCGGGATGGGCTCGCCGAACACGGCCTCGCCGTGCTTCTGCAGCGTCGCCACCAGCGTGTCGGCATCGGGCAGCGGCTTCATCGAGTTGGCGAGTAGCAGGCGCTTGATCTCCAGGCGGATGCCCGGGCTTGTCTTGTTGATGTCGGCGACGGTGCTCTCGATGAGCGCGCGCACCTCGGCCTCCACCTCGGCCGGGTTCTCTTCGGGGATCATGCGGCGGTCCAGCTTCAGCACCACCTTGCCGGGCACGACGTTGGTGTTGCTGCCGCCTTCGATGCGGCCCACGTTGAGGTAGGGGTGGGTGATGCCAGGCACGGCGGAGCGGCGCGTCTTCAGCACGTCGTTGTGCGCGTACAGCGCGGTCAGCAGCTTCGTTGCAGCCTGCAGCGCGTCGACGCCGGTGTCCGGGTAGGCGGCGTGCGAGGCCAGGCCGTGCAGCGTCACTTCCATCTGCAGGCAGCCGTTGTGGGCGGTGACCACCTGGTAGCTGAAGCCCGCGGCGATCAGCAGGTCCGGCCGCACGATGCCTTCGCGCAGCAGCCAGCCCGGGCCCAGCTCGCCGCCGAACTCCTCGTCGTAGGTGAAGTGCAGCTCCACCGCGCCCCGCAGCGGCAGGCCGGAGTGCTTCAGCGCCAGCAGCGCGAACGTGTAGGTCGCGAAGTCGCTCTTGCTGACGGCGGCTGCACGGCCGTAGAGCTTGCCGTCCACGATCTCGGCTCCGTACGGGTCATGCGTCCAGCCCTCGCCCGGCGGCACGACGTCGCCATGCGCGTTCAGCGCGATCTTCGGGCCGTAGGTGCCGAAGCGGTGGCGCACGACAAGGTTGGTCACCGACTGCATGCCGCCGCGCTTGACGACGGCCGCGGGCACCACGTGCTTCTCGACCTCAAAGCCCAGCTCGGTCAGCAGCTCCGCCGTGCGGTCCGCGTGCGGCGCGTTGTTGCCGGGCGGGGTGTCGGTGGGGATGCGGACGAGTTGCTGGAGGAAGCGGACTTGGTCGTCGAAGTGCGAGGCAATCCAGGTGTCGATGCTGTTGACAGATTGAGTCATGGTGAGACGGATTTGGCTGGTGATTCCTGCGCGGTGTATCCGCATCTGGGGCATTCGTTGACATCAAGCAGCCAGTGCAACCAGCGACCGACAGATTGCTTGGAAATGGCGTGCCAGAAAAGGCTGTGGCCGCAATTCGGACAACGGATCAGCCAGATTCCCAAGGCGAACGCGAGGCCGGTCATGAGTGTGCCGCCCAGCCCTATGGCGACGGGCGAAAACCCGGTTTCCCGAGAGATCCAGGCGGCCCCGAACATCCAACAGCCGCCTATGACGAACGCGCCGTCGACAAGTCGCTTGCGCCAGCGTAGCTGACTGAGAAGCGGTGGAGTTGGTGAGCCCATGAGCACCATTCAGCGCAGCGCGTTGATCAGCCGTTCAAAGGCGCTGATCGCCAGCTCCGCATCATCCACCGTCACCGACTCCAACGGGTTGTGGCTGATGCCGCCATTGCCGCCGCGCACGAACAGCATGGCCTGCGGCAGCAACTCGTGCAGCTTCATCGCGTCATGGCCGGCGCCGGAGGGCAGGCGGCGCAGCGGCAGGCCGAGTTCGGCAACGGCCGCTTCCCAGCGCGACTGCCAGGCGGCGTTGCTCGGCGCGGCATTGGCGGCCACCGTCGGCTGCAGCGTGAAGCTCAGGCCGCGGCGCTGGCAGATGGCGTCCAGCTCGGCGCGCACGTCGGCGTCCAGCGCGTCGCGGGCCTCGTCGGTCGTGGCGCGCAGGTCCAGGCTGAAGCGGCAGCGGCCGGGGATGACGTTGATGGAGCCCGACGGCACTTCCAGCATGCCCACCGTGGCGACCACGTCGGGCACGCTGGCCGCGCGCTTCTCGGCGAACAGGATCAGCTCCGCCACGCCCGCGGCCGCGTCGCGGCGCTGGCCCATCGGCGTGGTGCCCGCGTGGCTGGCCAGGCCGACGACCTCGCCGGTGTAGCGGCGGCTGCCGTTGATGCTGGTGACGATGCCCAGCGGCAGGTCCAGGCTGTCCAGCACCGGGCCTTGCTCGATGTGGACTTCGACAAAGCCGAGGTAGCGCGACGCGTCGCGCTTGCAGGCGGCGATGGCGTCCAGCGTGCCCGGCAGGCCCGCCGACTGCATCGCGTCGCGCAGCGTCACGCCGGCGGTGTCGGTCTGGTCCAGCCAGGCCGGCTCGAAGGCGCCCGTCAGCGCGCTCGATGCGAGGAAGGTCGCCGCGTAGCGCTGCCCCTCCTCTTCGGAGAAGCCGACCACCTCGATGCCGAACGGCAGGCGACGGCCCGCCCGGTGCAGCTCGCGCACGACCAGCATCGGCACGAAGATGCCCAGCCGCCCGTCGAAGCGGCCGGCGCGGCGCACGGTGTCGTAGTGGCTGCCGGTCAGCAGGCGCTGCTCACCGGTGCCGTTGTAGATGCCGACGACGTTGCCGACAGCGTCGCGAGTGACGCTGTCGAAACCGCACTCGCGCATCCACGTCATCAGCTGCTCGGCGACGGCGCTGTGCGCGGGCGTGGCGTAGGTGCAGGTCAGGAAGTCGTCGGTCTCGCTGTGTACGGCCAGCGTCGCGGCCCAGTCCCACAGCTGCTCGCCCAGGGCGGGCTTGGTGCCGAACTTGTCGTTCAACCGGATCTCGGCAATGCGGTGGATCTGCCGCAGGCATTCGGCGCGTTCCACGCCCGGGTGCGCGCGCAGCCGGCGCTCGAAGGTAGCGATGATTTCCTGCCGCGTGAAGCCGGTGCCGCGTGGCCCACGCACGGCCAGGATGAACGGGAAACCGAAGCGCGCGTTGTAGTCGGCATTGAGCTGCTGCAGCTTCGCGAACTCCTCCGGCGTGCAGGCCGTCAAGCCCGCCTTCTGCTGCTCGTTCGTCGACTCGGCCGTCAGCGCCCCCGCCACGGCGGCCTTGCCGGCCAGCTCGGGGTGCGCGCGGATCAGGCCCAGCTGTTCGTCCAGCGTCGCCTCGCGCACGACGCGCGCCAGCGCCACCTTCAGCGCGGCGAGAGACTTGAACGGGCGGGCGGCCGCGGCGCGCTCGGCAATCCACGGCGAGTGTTCGTAGGTGCCGTCCAGCAGCGTGACGAAGTCGGCCGCGCTGGCGTTGTTGAGGTCGTCGAGCGTCATCATTCCCAAACGAAAGCGGTCTTGGCGTCAAAGGGGTGGGTGGCTTTCCAGTGCCGCGCGATGTCCAGCCGCCGGCACACCCACACGCGGTCATGGGCCTCGATGTGGTCGAGAAACTTCTGCAGCGCACGCATCCGCCCCGGGCGGCCCAGCAGCCGGCAGTGCATGCCGATGCTCATCATCTTCGGGCTGTCGGCGCCTTCCGCGTAGAGCACGTCGAATGTGTCCTTCAGGTACTGGAAAAACGGCTCGCCGTGGCTGAAGCCCTGCGGCAGCGCGAAGCGCATGTCGTTGCAGTCCAGCGTGTAGGGCACGACGAGGTGAGGCGCCAGGTCGCCATTGGTCTTCCTGACCTGCAGCCAGAAGGGCAGGTCGTCGCCGTAGTAGTCGCTGTCGTACTCGAAGCCGCCGAAGTCGGCCACGAGCCGGCGCGTGGCGGGGCTGTCGCGCCCGGTGTACCAGCCCAGGCCGTGTGGGTCACGGCCCAGCGTCAGGCGCTTGAGGCTGGCCATCGCCTGCGCCATGTGCGCGCGCTCGGTGTCCTCGTCCATGCCCTGGTAGTGGATCCAGCGCCAGCCGTGAGAGGCGATCTCGTGGTTCAGCTCCACGAAGGCCTGCGTCACGTCAGGGTGCCGTTCCAGCGCCATGCCGACGCCGAACACCGTCAGCGGCAGCGCGCGCTGCTCGAACTCCTTCAGCAGCCGCCACACGCCGACCCGCGAGCCGTACTCGTAGATGCCTTCCATGCTCAGGTGCCGTGCCGGGTAGCTGGCCGGGTTGAACATCTCCGACAGGAACTGCTCGCTGCCGGCGTCGCCGTGCAGCACGGAGTTCTCGCCGCCCTCCTCGTAGTTCAGCACGAACTGCACGGCCACGCGGGCCTGGCCCGGCCATTGCGCGTGGGGTGGGTTCTCGCCGTAGCCGATGAGGTCGCGGGGGTAGCGGGGCGTCGTCATCCCTACACTTTGCATCAAGCCGCATGCGGCAACAGGCCACGGAGCTTCGATGGGCAAACTGACAACACATGTGCTGGACACCGCGAACGGCTGCCCGGCGGCCGGCATGGCCGTGCGGCTGTACCGTTTGGAGGCGGACGGCCCCAAATGGCTGCGCAGCCTGCACCTGAACGGGGATGGCCGCGCCGATGGGCCGGTGCTGGAAGGCGCGACCTTCACGGCCGGCCGCTACCGCCTGGTCTTCGAGGTGGCCGCCTATTTCCGCGCCCGCGGCGAGAAGCTGCCGGAGCCGGCCTTCCTCGACGAGGTGCCGCTGGACTTTGGCATCGCCGACGAGGCCTCGCACTACCACGTGCCGCTGCTGGCGTCACCGTGGAGCTACTCGACCTACCGTGGCAGCTGAGCGCAAACCAGTCCGGTCTCGCTGGGCTGAAGGTCTGGGTGATGGCCTCTACGGGCTCGCCGACGCGCTCGCGACGGTGGGCTTTTGGGGCGGCGGTGCGGTGGCCGCAGCATTGGGCAAGTTCCTGTTGGGAGGCATGCTGGCTGCCTTGGGCGTCGGCACGTTCCTGCGCTTCAAGCGGCTGCGCATGAAGCGAGGAGCCCGGCGTGGCTGACGGGTCCTGCATCCTCGTCACCGTGGCCCGCACGTCGGGCAGCGTGCCCCGCGAAGCGGGCGCGTGGATGGCGGTCACGCCCGATGGCTTCACCGGCACGGTGGGCGGCGGGCATCTGGAGTTCGACGCCATCGCCCGCGCCCGCGCCGCGCTGGCCGGCGACGCACTGGAAGCCGAGGTGCGCTACCCGCTCGGCCCGGGCCTGGGGCAGTGCTGTGGCGGCGTCGTCTGGCTGCGCTTCGAACGTGTGGCGGCCGGCGAGAACCTGCAGGCCCGGCTGCCCGCCGGGCCGCTGCGGCCGCTGGCGCTGTTCGGGGCGGGTCACGTGGGCCATGCCATCGCCCGCATCGCGCGCGACCTGCCGCTGGCGCTGCACTGGGTGGACAGCCGCGAGGACGCCTTCCCCGCCGAGCCACCCCCGGCGCACTGGCGCCAGGAGGCCGTGCACCCCATCGCCGACGCCGTGGCGGACCTGGCGCCCGGCGCGGCCGTGCTGCTGATGAGCTACAGCCATGCCGAGGACTTCAACCTCGTCGCCGCCTGCCTGAAGCGCCAGCGCGAGCGTGGCGACCTGGCCTTCATCGGTCTCATCGGCAGCAAGACGAAGTGGGCGAGCTTTCGTCAGCGGCTGGCGGCGCGCGGCTTCACGGACGACGACCTGGTCCGGGTGGTCTGCCCCATCGGCGTGCCTGGCATCGCCGGCAAGCAGCCGGCCGTCATCGCGGTGGCTGTGCTGGCGCAGATCCTGGCGCTGCCGCCGGCGTCAGCGTGAGGCTGCGGCCGGGCTGCGCCTGCAGGCCGCTGTTCTGCGAGGCGATCTCGCGCTCGTAGGCCGTCCAGGCCTGCTGGATCTCGCCGCGCTCACGCATCGCGCGCAGCGCCTGCTCCAGCGCCGCCACGCGGCCGGCCTGCGATTCGTGAACGCCGTGATAGAGCACCGTCTGGCTCAGCGGTGTCGCCACGCGGCACAGGCTGCCCTGGCGGGTCAGCACCGGCAGCTCGGACATCCACGGCGTGGACAGCATCAGCGCATAGTCGGCCGCACCCATGCCCACCATCAGGAAGGCGTCGCTGGGCGTGTTGGCCGGCAGCCGCACGGCCTCGGGCACCAGCGCCTCCACGGCCACCATGCCGCGCTGGTGGCTGATGCGGCGGTGCGTCAGGTCTTCCAGGCGCACCGCGGCCGGGCAGGGCGGACGCGCGAAGGCGTAGACGTGCAGCGTCAGCAGCGGCACGTCCACCTTGCGCACGGCGGGCAGCTGCGTGAAGAAGATGTCCGTGCGCATGGCCACGCCATCCAGCCGGCCGGCGGCCAGCTCCACCTGGGCGCGGTTCAGCGGCCACTGCACGAACTCCACCCGCAGGCCCAGGCTCGCATAGGCCTTGCGCAACAGCGCCTCGGCGGGTGGGAAGTAGCTGCGCTCCACGTTGGTGGCCAGCCTCACCGTGGGCGCCTCCTGCGCCAGCGCGGGCGGCGGCGCCGCCAGCCACTGCAGGGCCAGGGCGGCAGTCGGCCGGAGCGGTCGGGCAGGCATGGCGCGATTGTGTGCGCGCCGGCCCGCTCGTGCCGCATCGTCGGGGCGCGCGCGTGACGAGTGCCACGGCTGGCATGGCGGCTGCATACACTCCGTCGCCAGTCGCAGCGGTGTCAGGCCTCGTGAGGTCTGCGGACGCGACCCATGGGCCCCACAGCACCCGCCGTGGTGGGGCTGCTCGAGAACTCCACCGCGTCATGGACATCTACCTGCTCGACTGGGCCAACCTGCTGCTGAGGTGGCTGCACGTCATCACCGTCATCGCCTGGATCGGCGCCTCCTTCTACTTCGTCTGGCTGGACAACCACCTCGTCAAGCCCACCGCCGACGACCTCAGGGCCAAGGGCGTGGACGGCGAACTCTGGGCCGTGCACGGCGGCGGCTTCTACAACCCGCAGAAGTACCTGGTCGCGCCAGGCAATCTCCCGAAGGATCTGCACTGGTTCTACTGGGAGAGCTACTGGACGTGGATGAGCGGCTTCGCGCTGTTCGTTGTGCTCTACCTGTTCAACGCCAGCCAGATGCTGATCGACCCGCGCGTGCACGCCTGGGGCGCGCCGTGGCAGGCGGTATGCGCGGCGCTGGGCTTTCTGGTCGTGGGCACGGCCGTCTACGACATCGCCTGCCTGACGCTGGGCCGCACGCGGGACGGCCAGATCGGCAACGACGACCGCGTGCTGGCCGTCGTCGCGGCCTTCGTCGTCTTCGCCAGCTGGCTGGCCTGCCAGCTGTTCGCCGGCCGCGCGGCCTTCCTCATCGTCGGCGCCACGCTGGCGACGATGATGACGGCCAACGTCGCACACTGGATCATCCCGGGCCAGAAGAAGGTCATCGCCCAGATGCGCGCGGGTCAGAAGCCCGACCCGATCTTTGGCCAGCGTGGCAAGCAGCGCAGCGTCCACAACACCTGGTTCGGCCTGCCGGTGCTGATCGCGATGCTGAGCAACCACTACGGCATGCTGCACCAGCACCCGCACAACTGGGCGGTACTGTGCGTGCTGATGGCCGCGGGCGTGGCCATCCGCGTGTTCTTCGTGAAGCGGCACAAGGGCGTCAACAGCTGGGGCGCCGTGGTGCTCGCGCTGGCGTTGCTGGCCGGGCTCATCACGTGGATGGCGCCCAGGCCCGCCCCCGCGGTGGCGGCCGCCGCGCCGGTCACGCTGGCCCAGGTGCAGGCCATCGCCACGCAGCGCTGCCTGGCCTGCCATACGGGCGAGGCGGCGCAGAAGGGCGTGCGGCTGGACTCCGCCGAGGCGCTGACGGCGCACAGGGCGCAGATCTACCAGCAGGTCGTCGTGCAGCGTGCCATGCCGTTGAACAACGCGACGCAGATCACCGACGAAGAACGCGCGCTGATCGGCCGCTGGGCGCTGCAGCCATGACGCTCGACCCGCGCGCGCTGCTGCGCCAGCTCTACGACGTGGCCGTCGCGCGGGCGCTGCCGGGGCGGGTGCTGGCCCGGCACCTGCCACCGCCGCCGAAGGGACGAACGCTGGTGCTGGGTGCCGGCAAGGCAGGCGGCGCGATGGCGCAGGCGCTGGAGGCCGCCTGGCCCGCCGACGCACCGCTGTCGGGACTGGTCATCACGCGCTACGGCCATGTGCCGCCGGGGTACCGGCCGCGCCGCTTGCGGGTCGTCGAGGCCGCGCACCCGGTGCCGGACGCCGCCGGCCTGGCCGCCACCGAGGCGCTGCTGGCGATGACGCGCGGCCTCACGGCGGACGACCTCGTCATCTGCCTGATCTCCGGCGGTGGCTCGGCGCTGCTGAGCCTGCCGGCGCCGGGCCTCACGCTGGCCGACAAGCAGGCCATCAACCGTGCGCTGCTGGCCAGCGGCGCGTCCATTGCCGAGATGAACTGCGTGCGCAAGCACCTCTCGGGGATCAAGGGCGGGCGGCTGGCCGCCTCCTGCGCGCCGGCCGCCGTGCTGACGCTGGCCATCAGCGACGTGCCCGGCGACGACCCCGCCGTCATCGCCTCCGGCCCGACGGTCGCCGACGCAAGCACATGCGCCGACGCACTGGCCATCTGCCGCCGCTACCGGCTGGACCTGCCCGCGGCGGCGCGCGAGGGGCTGACGTCCGGTGCATTCGAGACGCCCAAGCCCGGCGATCCCCGCCTGGCGGGCCATGAGCTGCGCCTGCTCGCCACGCCGCAGATGAGCCTGGAGGCCGCCGCTGACGCGGCGCGCGCCCAGGGCCTGGCCGCGCACATCCTGAGCGACGAGATCGAAGGCGAGTCGCGCGTCATCGGCGGCATGCATGCGGCGCTGGCCCGCGCCGTCGCGCGCCGCGGCGAGCCGTTCACGGCCCCGTGCGTCATCCTGTCCGGCGGCGAGACGACGGTCACCGTCGACGCCGCCCGGCAGGCGGGGCGGGGCGGCCGCGCCACCGAGTTCCTGCTGGGCTGTGCGCTGGCGCTGCAGGGCGAGCCGGGCGTGTGGTCGCTGGCCGCCGACACCGACGGCATCGACGGCGTCGGGCCGCACGCGGGCGCGCTGCTGACGCCCACCAGCCTGGCCCGCGCCCGCGCGCTCGGGCTGAACCCGCAGGCCCTGCTGGACGGCCATGACAGCGCCGGCTTCTTTGCGCCGCTGGGGGATCTACTGAGCGTGGGCCCGAGCTTCACGAACGTGAACGATTTCCGCGCAATGCTGGTGTTGCCGCCCTAGACTGGGTCGCACTTCAGCGTCCCGAAGGAGTCCACGATGACCGCAGCCGCCGAGCGTTTCTTCGTCAAGCACAACGCCCTGCCCACCATGCCCGAGGTGGCCTCCCGGCTGCTGAAGAGCTTCGACGACGACAACGTGGGGCTGGCCCAGATCGCGGCCCTCATCGAGAAGGACGGCGCGCTGACCGCCAAGGTGCTGAGGCTGGCCAACTCGGCGCACTACAGCCCCTCGCACCAGATCGCCACCGTCATCGACGCCGCCCACGCACTGGGGCTTGAGACGCTGCGCAACCTGGCCATGGCCGCCTGCCTCAGCGGCGCCTTCCCCAAGGTGCAGGGCCTGGATCGCACGCTGTTCTGGCGCCACAGCATCGCCACCGCCAACTACGCGCGCATCCTGACCCGCATGCTGGGCGCCGATGGCGCGACCACCGACACCGCCTACCTCGCCGGCCTGATGCTGCGCACCGGCCAGTTGCTGATGGCCGCCGATGCGCCGCAACTGGTGGCCGACGTGGAGGCCCATGCCGCCGAGCCCGGCAGCCGTTTCTCGCTGGAGGAGCACCGCTTCGGCTGCACGCATGCCGACGTGACCGCGTCGCTGGCGGCGCACTGGCACTTCCCCGATCGCATGGTGGCGGCTTTCAAGGACGCCAACATGCCACTGGAGGTTCGACCGTTCTCGTTGCTTGCCGCCGTGCTGCACCTGGCCGAGGTGCTGGCCGACGCCGCCGAGCATCGCGACGAGCCGGTGCAGGCGCTGAAGGTGGCCGTGCCCGAACTCATCGAACACCTGCACTTGGACCTGGACATGCTGGCCGCGAAGGTGGCCGCAGCTGGCGACCCGGCGGCCGAGGTGGAGCAACTGCTGCACTGACCCCCTGGGCGCGCTTGCCCCGGCGCGCTACAGGCAGCCGGACTCGGGCGGCGCCGCGCTCGGCGCGCCATAGCTCAGTTGCGCCCAGCGCAATGGCGCGGCCGCCGGCTGCAGCACGAAGGCGTGATGGAAGCTGGTCTCGCACAGCTCCGGCAACTTCGGCCCGCCCAATGCCGCCAGCAGCGGCGTCACCGTGTTGCTGTGGCCCACCACCAGCACCGTGCCGGTCTGGGCGCGCACCGCGTCGGCCACGGCCTGCACGTGGCCCGGCATGTCGCCGCGTCGCGTCTCGATGACCTGCGGCTGCAAGCCCAGCGCCTGCGCCAGCGGCGCGGCGGTGGCGCGGGTGCGCTGGTATTGCGTCGTCACGATGGCGTTCACGCGCAGACCGGCCAGCGCCTGGGCGAGGGCCTGCGCGCGCTGCTCCCCGGCGGGTGACAGCGCGGGGTCGCTGCCCCCTTCGGCGGCCTTCTCGGCGTGGCGCACGACGATGACCAGATCCGGCGCCGCCCGCGCCGGCAAGGCCAGGGACGCTGTCAGCAGGCAGGCCGCCGACAGGAAGGACAAGCGCTTCATCGCATCTCCAGAAGCCCGGGTACCGGGGTGGCGAGCATTCTCGGCGGAGTCGGCCAGTTACCATCCCGGCCCCATGCAGCCTGCCTTCGCCCCGCCCCATGCCTTCGCCGTTTGAACTCCAGGTCGGCTGGCGCTACGTGCGCGCCGGCCGCGGCGGGCGGCGCAACGCCTTCATCAGCTTCATCTCCGGCGCCTCCATGGTGGGCATCGCGCTGGGCGTGATGGCGCTCATCGTCGTGCTGTCGGTCATGAACGGCTTCCAGAAGGAAGTGCGCGACCGCATGCTCAACGTCATCGCGCACGTTGAGCTGCTGAACTATTCGGGCCAGGCACTGCCCGACTGGCAGGCCACCGCCGCCAAGGCGCGCCAGAACCCGGCCGTCATCGGTGCGGCGCCGTTCGTGGCCAACCAGAGCCTGATCGCCCGCGGCGAGGACATGCGCGGCGCCGTCATCCGCGGTATCTCGCCGGCCGAGGAGGCCACCGTCACCGGCCTGGGCGCGCAGCTCAAGGACACCTACGCCAGGCTCGTCCCCGGCGCCTGGAACATCGTGCTGGGCGCCGAGCTGGCCCGCCAGCTGAACGTGGGCGAGGGCGACAAGATCACCGTCGTCGCGCCGGGCGGCCAGGTCACGCCGGCCGGCGTGGTGCCGCGGCTGAAGAGCTTCAACATCGTGGGTGTCTTCCATTCCGGCCACTACGAGTACGACTCGGGCCTGGCGCTGGTGCACGTGGACGACGCGGCCAAGCTGTTCCGCACCGACGGCCCGACCGGCGTACAGCTCAAGCTGCGCGACGTGCATGACGCCCGCCGCGTGGCGGCCGACCTGGCCGGCCAGATGGGCCCGGAGATCCTCGTGCGCGACTGGACACGCTCCAACGCGACCTGGTTCGACGCCGTGCAGATCGAGAAACGCATGATGAGCATCGTGCTGACGCTCATCGTTGCCGTCGCGGCCTTCAACCTTGTCTCCACGCTGGTGATGACCGTGACCGACAAGCAGAGCGACATCGCCATCCTGCGCACGCTGGGCGCCAGCCCCCGCTCGGTCATGGGTATCTTCATCGTGCAGGGCGCGGCGTCCGGGATCATCGGCACGCTGGCCGGCGTGGTGCTGGGCCTGCTGATCGCCTTCAACATCGACGTCATCGTGCCCGCCATCGAACACCTGCTGAATGTCAGCTTCCTGCCGGGCAGCATCTACCTGATCAGCCAGATGCCCAGCGACCCGCAGAGCGGCGACATCGTCCCCATCGCCATCGGCTCGCTGAGCCTGGCCTTCCTCGCCACGCTCTACCCGAGCTGGCGCGCCAGCCGCGTGCAGCCGGCGGAGGCGCTGCGCTATGAATGACGCCGTCATCCAGGCCACCGGCTTGACCCGCCGCTTCAAGGAAGGCAGCCTCGACGTCACCGTGCTGCGCGGCGTGGACCTGGCCGTGAAGCGCGGCGAGACGCTGGCCATCATCGGCGCGTCGGGCTCGGGCAAGTCCACGCTGCTGCACCTGCTGGGCGGGCTGGACCAGCCCACCACCGGCAGCGTCACGCTGAAGGGGCAGTCCTTCGCGTCCATGGACGAAGCCGAGCGCGGTCGCTGGCGCAACCAGCACCTGGGTTTCGTCTACCAGTTCCACCACCTGCTGCCCGAGTTCTCGGCGCTGGACAACGTGGCCATGCCGCTGCGCATCCGCCGCCAGACGCCGGCGCAGGCGCGCGAGGCGGCCGCCGAGATGCTGGCCCGCGTGGGCCTGCAGGACCGCGTGCAGCACCGCCCGGCGGAACTCTCCGGCGGCGAGCGCCAGCGCGTGGCCATCGCCCGCGCACTCGTCACGCGCCCGGCCTGCGTGCTGGCCGACGAGCCCACCGGCAACCTCGACCGCGACACCGCCGACGCCGTGTTCGCGCTGATGCTCGAACGTGCCCGCGAGTTGGGCACGGCGTTTGTCCTCGTCACCCACGACCGCGACCTGGCGGCACGCTGCGACCGGCAGCTGCACCTGGTCAAGGGCCAATTCCAGTCATGACCGCACCTCGCTTCGTTCTCAAGCTCTCCTGCCCCGACCGCGCCGGCATCGTGCACGCCGTCACCGGCGTGTTGCTGCAACAGGGCGGCAACATCATCACGTCGCACCAGCACGGCGATGCGGACCACCGGCGCTTCTTCATGCGCATCGAGTTCGAGGCCACGGCCGAGGAAGCCGCGCTGCAGGCCGCGTTTGCGCCGCTGGCCGGCGAGTTCGGCATGGACTGGGAACTCGTCGCCCGCGCCCGCAAGACCCGCGTGCTGCTGCTGGTCTCCAAGCTGGGCCATTGCCTGAACGACCTGCTGTTCCGCGTGCAGACGGGGCATCTGCCGATCGAGATCCCGGCCATCGTGTCCAACCACCGCGACTTCTATCAGCTCGCGGCGTCGCACAACATTCCGTTCCACCACTTCCCGCTGCTGGGCGGCACGGACGCGCAGAAGGCGGCCCAGGAGGCCAAGATCCGCGAGGTCATCGCCGAGAACAAGATCGACCTCGTCGTGCTGGCGCGCTACATGCAGATCCTGTCGCCCGAGCTGTGCCGCGACCTGTCGGGCCGTGCGATCAACATCCACCACAGCTTCCTGCCCAGCTTCAAGGGCGCCAAGCCCTACCACCAGGCCTACGAGCGCGGTGTGAAGCTGATCGGCGCCACGGCCCACTACGTGACCAGCGACCTCGACGAGGGCCCGATCATCGAGCAGGAAGTCGCCCGCATCGACCACAGCATGCCGCCCGAGCAGCTCGTCGGCATCGGCCGCGACATGGAATGCGTGGCGCTGGCGCGGGCCATCCAGTGGCATGCGGAGCATCGGGTGCTGCTGAATGGCAACCGGACCGTGGTGTTCCGCTGACGCGGCACGCGAAGTTCCCATGGCCATCACATTCGCCGATCTGACGACGGCCTTCGACCCCGACCAGCGGGCCGACCTGCTGTCCGAGTGGCATTGGCTGATCGGTGAACACCGGCTGCCCATCCTGTTCGCCGCCATCGGCAACGCCTTTGTCCAGGACATTCAGGACGGCTCCATCCATCTGCTTGACGCGGGGGAAGGCAAGCTCGTCCGGGTGGCCGATTCTGTGGACGAATTTCGCGGCCTCATCGACGAAGAGGACTTCGTGCGCGCCTTCTTCGAAGTGGAAGCGATCGCGGAGATGAAGGTGGCGGGCCGCACTTTGCAGCCGGGGCAGGTGTGGGGCTTCATCAAGCCGCCGGTGCTTGGAGGCACCTTCAGTACCGACAACTACGAGCCGACGGACCTCGCGGTGCACTTCTCGATCCAGGGGCAGATCCATCGCCAGGTGATGGACCTGCCCGACGGCGCTCCCGTCGGATCAATCCTGTTGAAATAGAGCAGAGCATCGCTGGGATCGCGCCATGTCATGGATCGACACCCACTGCCATCTCGACGCCGCCGAGTTCGACGCTGACCGTGACGCCGTCGTCGCCCGCGCGAAAGCCGCCGGCGTTGCGCAGATCGTCATTCCGGCCGTGGACGCGCACAACCTGGCGCGCGTGCGGGAACTGGCGCATCAACACAGCTTCACCTACGCGCTGGGCATCCATCCGCTGTACGTGATGAACGCCGGCCCGGGTGATCTGGACCGCGTGGCTGACGCGCTGCAGCAGCACCGGGACGATCCGCGGCTGGTGGCGGTTGGCGAGATCGGGCTGGACTTCTTCGTGCCCGGGCTGGATGCCGACGTCCAACAGCGCTTCTACGTCGAGCAGTTGAAGCTCGCCAAGCGTGCCGGCCTGCCGGTGCTGCTGCATGTGCGCCGCAGCGCCGACCAGCTGCTGGCCGGCCTGCGCCGCGTGGGCTTCACGCATGGCGGCATTGCCCATGCGTTCAACGGCAGCGAGCAGCAGGCACAGGCCTTCATCGACCTCGGGTTCAAGCTGGGCTTCGGCGGCACGCTGACCTTTGAGCGCTCGCTGCAGATCCGCCGCCTCGCGGCGATGGTGCCCGAGACGGCGCTGGTCATGGAGACGGACGCGCCCGACATCCCGCCGCAGTGGCTCTACCGGACGGCCGCCGAGCGCGACGCGAGCCCAGGGCAGGGGCGCAACGAGCCGGGCGAACTGCCACGCATTGCCGGCAGCCTGGCTTGCGTGCGCGGCTGGACGGGCGAGCAGGCGGCCGCGGTGACGAGCGCCAACGCGCTGGCGGCGCTGCCGCGGCTGGCCGCTCTCAATCGACCTTGAAGTCGAACGTCGAGACGATTTCCTGATCAGCGTCTGCGGGCAGACACCGGTAGCTTGCGATGGCCGCCCGGATGTTCTGTCCCTGACCCTGAGGGCCTCGGCCTTGCACACGGATGTTCTCGATGCTGCCGTCGGCCTTGAGCAGGAAGTGGGCGATGTACTGGAACTTGCCGGTCATCCTCGTAGGCACCATCTCCGGCGCCGGCCTGGTTGGGCAGCGCCCCTGGGGAAGCTTGATGGCGGCCGGCGGCGCGTCTGCAGCGGGCTCGGCGACGGTGGGTTCCGCGGCCTGGCAGGCGAGGGTGACGCCAAGGAGGACGGTAGCGAGCAGGGGTTTCATGCGGGTGAAGCGGGATCAGGAGTCAGGCGAAATCCAGGCTCAGCTCCACGCGGTCGCCCACGCGCAGCGTGCCGGCGCCGCTGCCGCGCGCATAGATGCCGAACTGCACCGGCGCGCCTGGTGCCCTTTCGGCGCTGAGCCGTACCAGCGCGTCCATCACCGGCGGCTGCGGCTCGGCGGTGGCCGGGTCCACGGTGGGCATCACGCAGCGGACGCAGACGCTCGTGCGGGTCAGCGTCAGCGTGCCGATGCGGGCCTGGGTCATCAAGTCCTCGATGAACGGCGGCAGGTCGCCACCGTCGTCGGCGGTCAGCACGATGTTGGGCCGTGCGCGTTGCGCGGCGCCGGCCAGGGGCTGGGGTGTGGCGTCGCGCCAGGCTTGCAGCGACGCATCGCCCACCAGGTGCAGCGCGTTCAGCATGGGCCGGCGCTGAGCCGCGTGGCTCAGGCGCACGAGGCGCAGCGGCTCGCCGGTGCATGCGCGCAGCAGTGCGGCTGCCGCGTCGCCGGCGTCCCAGGCCTGGATGCGGTCGAAGCCCTTGATGCCGTCGTTCCATGCGTTGACGGTGACCGCGTCGCCGCCCTCCACGGGCAGCGTCAGTTCGTGGCCTTCCGTTCTCAGCATGAGCCCGCCGTTCGCCAGCGACGCGTGGAGCAGCGCCAGTCGCGGGAAGGCGCCCATCCACGTCAGTTCGCCATCGGCGGTGACGACACCCCAGCCGCGGTCGCCCGCGGGCCAGCCTTCGGCGTCGAGCACCAGCGTGTCGACGGCCTCACCGGCGCAGGATTTGACGGGGTAGCGCCAGAGGCTGGCGATGCGGGCGGTCAGGTCAGTCATGGTGCATTCCGAGATTGGCGGGCCAAGCGCCGGGCCGATCCCAAGCCGTCCCCTCGGGGGACCGACCGGACTGGACCGCGTTCAACGAGGCGAGGCTGGGCGAGGGGTTCAACGATTTCGCGGCGTGATGGGCGTCTCCGGCACCGGGTAGCCGGCAGCCCCAAAGGTCGCGACGATGGCCTTGTGGGTGTCGAAGTAGACCTGCCAGTAGTGGTCGGTGTGGCAGTAGGGCCGCACGCACAGCAGCGGACCCTCGGGCGTGAACTGCAGGATCTCGATGTCGGGCGCGGGCGTGGCCATCACGTTGGGGATGGCGGCGATGGCGGGGCGCAGCCGGGCGATGGCGTCCAGCGGGTCCACCGAGTTGGCGACCTTGGCGACGCAGTCGACGCGGCGGTGCGGCAGCGTGGAGTAGTTCTGGATGGAGCCGCTGAAGACGGTGTTGTTGCCGACGATGGTGTGCACGTTGTCGGGGCTGGTGATGGTCGTGCCGAACAGACCGATCTCGGTGACGGTGCCGGTCACGCCGCCGGCCTGCACGAAGTCGCCCACCTTGAACGGTCGCAGCACCTGCATGAAGACGCCCGCGGCGAAGTGGGTCAGCAACCCGCCCCAGGCGGTGCCGATGGCCAGGCCCGCGCCGGCCAGCAGCGCGGCAAAAGACGTGGTCTTGACGCCGAAGATGTCCAGGATGGACAGGATCAGCACGATGTTCAGCAGCACGCTGAGGATGGAGCGCAGGTAGGTGACCAGCGTCGAGTCGATGTGCCGGCCGCGCAGCAGCGCCGCCGAGAACAGCCGCAGCGCCAATGAAATGAGCCACCGGCCCACGACCCAGGCGGCGATGGCCGCCAGCACCTTGAGGCCGAAGTCGGCGCCCTGGGTGCTGAGAAACTGCCAGACGGCTTCGGTGTTCATCATGTCAGGTACTCCCATTGAATTCTTCCGCATCCTCTCAGCCGAAGCGACCCGCTGCCAACCCCGCAAACCCCGAGCCTGAGCGACGGCTGGTCGGCCTGGCACCGGTTTTCGACGCGCGCGCGTGGCTGCTGGTGCTGGGGAGCTTCCCCGGCGCGGCGTCTCTGCAGGCGGCGCAGTACTACGCGCATCCGCGCAACGCGTTCTGGCCCGTCATGGCGGCGTTGACCGGCGAGGCCGGGCTGGCCGCGCAGCCGTATGCCGAGCGGCTGCAGGCGTTGCGCCGCCACCGCATCGCGCTGTGGGACGCCGTGGCCGCCTGCCGCCGCGAGGGCAGCCTGGACACGGCCATCCAGGCCGCCGAACCCAGTGACCTGCGCGAGCTGGTGGCGCGCCTGCCGCAATTGCGGGCCATCGCCTGCAATGGTGCGCTGGCGCACAGGCAGACGCTGCTGGCTCTGGGTGCTCAGCAACTGCCGGTGCTGCGCCTGCCGTCCACCAGCCCGGCCCATGCCGGCCAGAGCCTGCCGATGAAGGTCGATGCCTGGCGCGCCGCCGTGCAGCTTTACCTGTCGTAGCAAGTCACGGCACCGCTGCCGGGGCGGCGTTGGCCTAGGATGCGCCGCCAATGAAAACCAAGACACCGACCTGGGGCCCCGCCACGCTGAGCGAGTTCGACGGCGTGCGTTTCCTGCACCTGGACTCGATCTGGGTGCAGGGCGCGATGCGTATCCGCAAGCCCGATCAGCTGGAGCTCGAATACATCCAGCGCATGTGCGCCTGGATGCTGTGGCGCGACGAGGCGTCGCTGGGCGAGGGACACGCGGTGCAGCTGGGACTCGGGGCCGCGGCGCTGACGCGCTTCTGCCACGGCCAGCTCAAGATGCGCACGACCGCCGTGGAGATCAACCCCGAGGTCATCGCCGCCTGCCGGCAGTGGTTCCGCCTGCCGGCCAACGATGCGCGGCTGAACGTCGTCAACGCGGACGCCGGCCGCTGGGTCGCGGACGACGCGAACCTGCAGACCGTGGATGTGCTCAACGTGGATCTGTATGACCACGACGCTGCATCACCGGTGCTGGACGACGAGGCCTTCTACGCGGCCTGCCGCGGCGTGCTGGCCGACGGTGGGCTGATGACGGTCAACCTGTTCGGCCGCAGTGCCAGCTTCGCCCGCAGCGCGCAGCGCATCGCGCGTGCGTTTGGCTCCAGTCAGGTCTGGAGCCTGGCGCCGACCAAAGAGGGCAACACGGTGGTCGTCGCGGGCCGCGGCGTGCAGGTGCCGGACCGCGAGGTGCTGGAGCAGCGCGCGGCTACCATCGAATCGCGCTTCAAGCTGCCCGCCCGCAAGTGGCTGCGCCTGGTGCGGCCGCTGCCCATGAGCATCATCCAAGCGCTTTGACGACCGACAAGATGACTCCCAAGCCGAAAACCGCTGCCGCCCCGTCGTCCGCCAAGCCCGAAGGCCGCCTGGAATGGCGCCAGTTGCTGAAATGGCTGCTGCGCGACGGCCTCATCGACGAGGCGCAGTCGCAGCGCACCGAGCAGCGCTTCGCGGCGGGAGACAGCTCGCTGCACCCGCTGGTGCGCCTGGGGCATGCCAGCCTGGTGCACCTGGCCACCGGCAAACCGCTGGACGTGGACGCGCTGTCCGAGTGGCTGGCCACGCGGGTAGGCATGCCCTATCTGCGCATCGACCCGTTGAAGGTCGACGTGGGCCGCGTGGGCGACGTGATGTCCATTGGCTACGCCGAGGCCAAGCGCTGCCTGCCGGTGCAGTTCGGCATCAATGACGTGACCATCGCGACCTCGGAGCCGTTCGACACCGGCTGGGTGGCGCAGATCGAGTCGCATGTGCGCAAGCCCATCAAGCTGGTCATCGCCAACCCGCTGGACATCGCGCGCTACACGACCGAGTTCTTCACGCTGGCCCGCTCGGTGCGCCAGGCCGCCAAGGCGGGCGAGCAGAGCCAGGTGGCCAGCTTCGAGCAACTCGTCGAGCTGGGCAAGAGCAACAAGCAGCTGGATGCCAACGACCAGGGCGTCGTGCAGGTGGTGGACTGGCTCTGGCAGTACGCGTTTGACCAGCGCGCATCGGACATCCACCTGGAGCCGCGCCGCGACATGGGCGTCATCCGCTTCCGCATCGACGGGGTGCTGCACACGGTCTACCAGTTGCCGCCCACCGTCATGGCGGCCATGACCTCGCGCATCAAGCTGCTGGGGCGCATGGACGTCGTCGAGAAGCGCCGCCCGCTGGACGGCCGCATCAAGACGCGCAACCCGGCGGGCGATGAAGTCGAGATGCGGCTGTCGACGCTCCCCACGGCCTTCGGCGAGAAGATGGTCATGCGCATCTTCGACCCCGACACGGCGGTCAAGGATCTGGCGTCGCTGGGCTTCGGCCAGCATGATTCCGAGCGCTGGGAGGGGCTGGTCAAGCAGCCTCACGGGATCATCCTCGTGACCGGGCCGACGGGCTCCGGCAAGACGACGACGCTGTACTCCACGTTGAAGCGCCTGGCCACCGACGAGGTCAACGTCACGACCATCGAGGACCCGATCGAGATGATCGAGCCTGCGTTCAACCAGACGCAGGTGCAGAACGTGCTTGACTTCGGGTTCGCGGAAGGCCTGCGCGCCCTGATGCGCCAGGACCCGGACATCATCATGGTCGGCGAGATCCGCGACCTGGAGACGGCCGAGATGGCCATCCAGGCCGCGCTGACGGGTCACCTCGTGTTCAGCACGCTGCACACCAACGACTCGGTGTCGGCCATCACGCGCCTGCTGGACCTGGGCGTGCCGAGCTACCTGCTCAGCGCCACCATCATTGGCGTGCTGGCGCAGCGCCTGGTGCGCACGCTGTGCCCGCACTGCAAGCAGCCCGACCCGACCGTCACGCGCGAGAGTCTGAACGAGCTGGTCAAGCACTGGCGCCTCGGCGGCGGCGTGAAGCCCTACAAACCGGTGGGCTGCCTGGAATGCCGCAACACCGGCTTCCGCGGCCGTGCCGGCCTTTACGAGTTGCTGACAGTGACGGAGGGCGTGAAGGCGACGTTGAACGACCTGCCCGCACTGCGCCGCCAGGCCACACAGGAAGGCCTGCGGCCCCTGCGCCTGGCCGGCGCCATGAAGGTGGCCGAGGGTGTCACCACCATCGAGGAGGTGCTGCGCAGCACCCCGGCCTGGGAAGGCTGATACGTGTAATCCACAGCACGGCGCGAGAGGTCGGCTGACAGAATTCCTGCACCTAACAGAGCGCCCTCCCGCGGCGTTTGGAGACAAGAGCAATGAAGATCAAGAGCCAGCGGGACTTCTGGTCCGGGCTGATGTTCCTGGTGGTCGGCGTGGCGTTCGCATGGGGCGCCACGGACTACTCTTTTGGCACCTCGGCGCGACCGGGGCCCGGGTACTTCCCGTTCGGCCTTGGCATCCTGCTGGCGCTGCTGGGGGCGATGGTGCTGTTCAAGGCGCTGACACTGGAGTCGGAGGGCGGCGACCCGGTCGGTGCCATTGCCTGGCGGCCGCTGGTGGTCATCATCCTGGCCATCGTCGTGTTCGGCGTCGCGCTGCCGCGCCTGGGTCTGATCATCACGCTGCCCATCACCATCCTGCTGTCGTCGCTGGCCGGCAGCGAGTTCCGCCTTCGCGACGTGCTGTTCAGCAGCGTCGTGCTGACGACAGGCAGCTGGGCGCTGTTCATCCTGGGCCTGAAGCTGACGATTCCGGTCTGGCCCATCTACTTCAACGGCTGAGGCGCGCGACATGGACCTGCTGAACAACCTCGCGCTCGGCTTTCAGACGGCGCTGACGCTACAGAACCTGCTCTACGCATTCTTCGGAACCGTGCTGGGGACGCTGATCGGCGTGCTGCCCGGCCTGGGTCCCGTGGCCACCATCGCCATGCTGCTGCCGTCCATCTACACGCTGGACGCGACGCCCGCCCTCATCATGCTGGCCGGCATCTATTACGGCGCGCAGTACGGCGGCTCCACCACCGCCATCCTGATCAACGTGCCGGGCGAGTCCAGCTCGGTGGTCACCGCCATCGACGGCTACCAGATGGCCCGCCGCGGCCGCGCCGGCGCGGCGCTGGCCGCCGCCGGCCTGGGCAGCTTCTTCGCCGGCTGTGTGGGCACCATCATCATTGCCGCCTTCGCGCCGCCGCTGACCGAGCTGGCGTTCAAGTTCGGATCGGCCGAGTACTTCTCGCTGATGGTGCTGGGCCTTGTCGGTGCCGTCGTGCTGGCCTCCGGCTCGCTGGTCAAGGCCATTGCGATGATCGTGCTGGGCCTGTTGCTGGGGCAGATCAACACCGACGTCATCACCGGTACGGCCCGCTTCTCGTTCGACATTCCGGAACTGACGGACGGCATCGGTTTCGTCGTCATCGCCATGGGTGTGTTCGGCTTCGGCGAGATCATCGCCAACCTCGGACAGCCGGAGGAGCACCGCGAGGTGTTCACGAAGGAGGTCAAGGGACTGTGGCCTACCAAGGAGGACTTCCAGGACGCCTGGCCGTCCGTGGTGCGCGGCACGGCACTGGGCTCCATCCTGGGCGTGCTGCCCGGTGGCGGCGCGCTGTTGGCATCCTTCGCCGCCTACACGCTGGAAAAGAAGATCAACCGCAATCCGCGCGTCCCGTTCGGCAAGGGCGCCATCCAGGGAGTGGCCGGCCCGGAAAGCGCCAACAACGCCGGCGCGCAGACCAGCTTCATCCCCATGCTGACGCTGGGCATTCCTCCCAACGCGGTGATGGCGCTGATGGTGGGCGCCATGACCATCAAGGGCATCCAGCCCGGCCCTCAGGTCATGACCAGCAACCCCGAGCTGTTCTGGGGGCTGATCGCGTCGATGTGGCTCGGCAACCTGATGCTGATCGTGCTGAACCTGCCGCTGATCGGCATCTGGATCAAGCTGCTGACGGTGCCCTATCGCTTCCTCTTTCCGGCCATCGTCGTCTTCTGCTGCATCGGCACCTACTCGCTGAACAACAACGCGTTCGATGTCTACCTGACTGCTGGCTTCGCGCTGCTGGGCTACATCTTCTACAAGCTGAGCTGCGAACCTGCGCCGCTGCTGCTGGGCTTCATCCTGGGCCCCATGATGGAAGAGAACCTGCGACGCGCACTGCTGCTGGCGCGTGGCGACTGGAGCACATTCCTCACGCGACCGCTGTCGGCCGGCCTGCTGATCGCCGCAGCCTTGATGATCGTCGTGGTGATGCTGCCTTCCATCAAGAACAAGCGGGAGGAGGCTTTCCAGGAAGAGGGCTGACCGCTGCACCCGCTGACTGATAGTCGCTGCGACAAGAGAAGGGGGCCGGTGATGCGCAGCATCACCGGCCCCCTTCTGTTTTCCAGCAGAACGCGGTGGCAGGAGGCTGCAACAAGCGCTGGCAGGAAAGAAATGCCGGCGAGGGCTTTCACTTACGGAAAAACCTGTGCTACAGTCGTGGGCTTCGCTGATGAGAGCGCTGCCGGAGACGGCGCAGCAGGAGTTGGCGGAGGTTGAGGTCGAAAGACTTCAGGCGAGCTGGAGAGGCCGCCAGGTGCTGGAAAGTTCTTGAAAAGAATTTTCAAAAAGTGCTTGACGATGCCGCGAAAGCTGATCAAAATCTTGCCTCTTTGCTGCTTTCGAAGCAATTCAAAACAGCAAAGATCGCCGAGTCGGTCGCTGAATATCAGCGCGGTGTTTGAGAAAAGAAATTTTCAAAAACGCTTGACGACGAAGCGAAAGGCGGATTAG